>NZ_JBIWPG010000008.1:266115-380848 GCF_044768135.1 Streptomyces sp. NPDC101165
GATGGGGTGTCCGAATCGGGCTGTCCGGCCGACCGCGCGGTGCGGGGGGGGGCGGGGGCCCCCGCGCGCGCCGGGGGGGGCCACCCGGCACCTCACGCCGACAACTCCCGCTCCAGGGGCGTCCGGAAGCGCGGAGTCACCTTCGTCGTCCCCAGCCACGCCCGCAACCGCTCAGCCTCCGCCGCGACCGCCGCCTCGGCCTCCCGGCGTACGCCCGGCTCGGGGATGCGCCAGACGATCTCCCCGTCCGCCCGCTGGGCCCAGCCGCCCACCACCCTGCCGTCCCACCACACCGTCGGGCCCACGTTGCCGCTGCGGTCGAAGAGATGGGGGCGCAGGTCCGGGGCGAGGTACCAGTCGCGCTGCTGCCAGGCCATGGCCGTCGGGTCCAGCCCGGGGAGCAGGGCCGCCCAGGATTCCCCGGGGACCGGGGCCGGCTCCGCGTCGCCGTCGGCGACGTAACCCGTGCCCTCGTCCAGGGACACCTCCTGCGCGCCGATCGCGGACAGGGCGCGCCGGACCTCGGTGACCCGCCAACCGGTCCACCACTTCAGGTCCGCCTCCGTCGCCGGGCCGCAGGCCCGCAGCCAGCGGGCCAGCAGGTCCGCCTGGGCCCGCGCCGCGTCCAGTTCGGGATGCTCGGGCGCCGGCGCCCAGCGGAACTGACCGGACGTCCAGGAACCGAGCGGGCGGCCGCGGACCACCTTGCCCTCGACGCCGAGCACACGCAGCAGGCGGGAGGAGACCGTGTGGACGCCCTCGTAGCTCTTCCCGGCCGCGTACACGAACTGCTCGCGCAGGCGCGGCTCGTCCGCCGCCAGCTCCGCCGCCGTCGCCTGGCCGCGCCGGGCCAGCGCGGCCAGCGTGGACGCCTCGACCTCCGCCAGCCAGTCCGCGTCCGGGGCACCCGCCTTGGCCATGCCCTTGAGCAGCGAGGCCCGTTCGCGGGCGGCCACCGTCAGACCCGTCGACGCGTGGACGACGGCCGTCAGTCCGGTCGGGAACACGAACACCGTGTGCCGCATGCCGTGCATCCGGACCAGCGTACGGTCCTCGTACAGCGCCCGCTCCGTCTCCGGAACCGCCTTCGCCGGGTCGGCGAGCCGCGCCGCCACCGCCAGGTACACCGTCGCCGGGTCCGTGCCGTGCAGGGCCACCAGCGATTCGGCGACCTCCTCGGGCCGCGCCGCCCGCGCCGGGCCCGCCAGACGGTGCCGCAGGGCGAGCCGGGCCCGCCGCTCCGCCACGTCGATGTGCCGCCGTCCGTCACCCATGCCGACCTCCCGGTCGCTCACCATGCCTTGCCCGCATCGTCGCCGACGCCACTGACAGTCGGTCCCGTCACCCGATCGCCGTACCCGGCATGCGCACGCCCACCCCCACGCCCTTCACTGCGAACAGGAGGTGACGGGAAGGGCGAGGCCCCCGCAGAGAGAGGCTGCCGTATGAACATCCCCGAGGACCGTTTCCGGCGCGGTACCCCCGAGGACCGGGCCCGGCGCGGCAAAGAGGCCCGAAAGCACGCCCCCCGCTCCGCGCACGCCCTCTGGCTCCCGTCCGCCGATCGGCGCGACCCCGTCGCCGTACTGGACCGGCAGGGCCGGGACCGGCTGCCGGAGCTGCTGCCGATCCGGTACGGGCGGATGGCCGGCTCACCGCTGGCCTTCCTGCGCGGCGCCGCCGCGGTGATGACCGCCGACCTCGCCACCCAGCCGCACACCGGGCTCACCGTGCAGCTGTGCGGCGACGCCCACCTGCTCAACTTCGGGCTCTACGCCTCCCCGGAACGCAGCCTGCTCTTCGACCTCAACGACTTCGACGAGACCCACCCCGGGCCCTTCGAGTGGGACGTCAAACGGCTCGCGGCCAGTGTGACCGTGGCCGCCCGGGAGAACGGGCACACCAAGGCCGGGGAACGGGCCGCGGCCCGGGCGGCCGCCGCCGGGTACCGCACCGCCATGCGCCGCATGGCCGGACTCGGAGAACTGGCCGTCTGGTACGAGCAGGTCGACGCCGAGAGCCTGCTGCCGCTCATCCGCTCCGCCCGCCGCCGGCGCCGCCTGGAGTCCACCCTCACCCGGGCCCGCCGCCGCACCAGCCTCCAGGCGCTGGGCAGCCTGACCGAGGTGGTCGACGGCCGGCGCCGGATCATCCACGACCCGCCGCTCCTGGAACCCGCCGGCCCGCCGGACATGGCCTCCCTGCGCAAGATCTTCTGCGACTACCGCTCCACCCTCGCCGAGGAGCGCCGCCACCTCCTCGACCGCTACCGCTTCGTCGACGCCGCCCGCAAGGTCGTCGGCGTCGGCAGCGTCGGCACGCGTTGCTTCATCGTGCTGCTGTCCGGGCGCGACGCCGACGACCCGCTGTTCCTGCAGATCAAGGAGGCGCGCTCCTCGGTGCTCGAGGAGCATCTGCCGAGCGGGCCGTACGTCCATCCCGGGCACCGGGTGGTCGCCGGGCAGCGGCTGCTGCAGTCCGCCACCGACATCTTCCTCGGCTGGATGAGCGGGCCGCAGGGCCGCTCCTTCTACTGGCGCCAGCTGCGCGACATGAAGGGCTCCGCCGAGGTCGCCGGCCTGGACCCGGCCGGCCTGCTCGCCTACGCCCGCCTCTGCGGCACCACCCTGGCCCGCGCCCACGCCCGCTCCGGCGACCGCATCGCCATCGCCGCCTACCTCGGCACCGCCGACACCTTCGACCACGCCGTCGCCGACTTCGCCGTGTCCTACGCCGACCGGACCGCCGCCGACCACGCCACCCTCGGCGCGGCCATCGCCGCGGGGGTGGTGCCGGCCGAGCCGGGGGTGTGACCGGCCGCTCAGCCGTACCGCTCCAGCAGCCCGCGCACATACGCCTCCAGCCGCCCGGCCAGCACCTCCGGCGTCAGATCCGTGCGCCCCAGCTCACGCCACGGTCCGGCCAGCTTCTGCGCGTCGGGGGAGTAGGCCAGGGCGTCCAGCAGCCGCCAGTACAGGTGGTCCGGCCCGTCCGCGAGCCCCGCGCCGCCCCGCTCCTCGTACCGGTCCCGGAAGGCGAGACCGTACGCCGGGCCGTGCAGCAGGGCCAGGGCGGTCGAGCAGTGGGCGACGTCCAGGTCGGCGGGACCCCACGAGGTCTCCACCCAGTCGACGACCCCGCTGATGCGCAGTCCGTCCCCGGCGCCCGTGAAGAGCACGTTCCCGGGATGGTAGTCCCGGTGCAGGAAGCGGCCCTCGTACGGCGGCGGGTCGCGGCGGATCACGTCCACCGCCCGCTCCCACATCCCACCTCCCGGGGTGCGCACCCTTCCCCACTCTCGGCTTCGCTCGAGCCGGGGGACCCCCATGGGCGAGGTCCACGCCTGGTAGGGGCGCGGCCGCTCCCGCGGTACGACCGTGTGGATCCGCACCAGCTGGGCGGCGAGCAGGTCAAGGCGCCGGTCCAGGGACTCCGGGTCCTCCTCGTCCACCCGTATCAGACCCGGTAGCCGGGTCATCAACAGCGAGGGATGGTCGCAGTGTTCACCGGTGGCGTCCACGGCGACCAGCGCCGGGGCCGGGATGCCCTCCTGCCCCGCCAGCAGGCTGAGAACACCCGCCTCCCGGGACAGCAGGCCCGGGGCGTGCCGCCGGAAGAAGGGCTTCACGAACGTGCGCAGCACCAGCTCCTCCCCGTCGTCGAGGGTGAGTCCGCGCATCTGCGAGGACCAACCCCCGGACAGCGGGCTGGAGTCGGCGACCGTGCGGCCCTGCGGAAGCCGCTCGGCCACCCACCGCCTTGTCGCCGCCCAGCCCCGCTCCTCCAGCCCGCCGAGCAGAGCCGCGACGAACTCCCGCCGGTCCTCGGCATGGTCGCGGAACCACAGCCCCAACCGGTGCTCGGCGTAAGGGAGTTCGAAGCGCGTGTACTGGGCGCTCGTGGCCAGCGCGTCCTGGACGGCCTCCGTCACCTCCGGCGGGATCACCTCGTCCGTGCCCGGTACCGCGAGCACCGCCCGGCCCTCGTACGCCCGCAGGGCCGTGAGAGCGGGGGAGTTCCGCCAGCTGCCGGGCGTACGGATGATCTCGCTGAACGTTCCTCCCCCACTCTCGGCTTCGCTCGAGCGGGAGGGACCCCCATCGTTCCCGAAGGGCACGTCATGGGCCTCCGGCGCGTACACGGCGGGCGCGCACAGGCCCACGGCGGCCACCCGAGGGCCGTAGTGCCGTACGAGATCCGCGACCGTCTGCCCGCTCATGCTGAACCCGACCAGAATCAGCGGGTCGTCCGCCGGAGCGTGCGCGTCCAGCACCGCCACCGCCTGCTCGAACCGTCGGCGCAGGCTCAACTCGGCGAGGGCACCGCTGCTTTCGCCGTGCCCGGAGAAGTCGAAGGCCAGGGCGCGGCAGCCGTGCGCGGCGGCCTCGGTGAGCAGCGGCAGCAGCCGCTCCTTGCTGCCGTTGCCCGCGCCGTGCAGGAGGGCGACGGTGGCCCGTCCGGGGCGGCCGCCGTACAGACCGTCGAGGCGTTCGCCGTCGTACTCGTGAGTGAAGGAGATCGGCTCGCTCATGACACCCATTCACTCACGGAAATCGGGATGCACTCCGAGTGACCGCGTCCCTACGCTGGATTCACGCCGATCACACATCCACGCGAACGGAGGACCGTCATGGGCACCGTCGTCCTGTCCGGGACCGCCGTCCTGGTGATCCTCGGATTCGGAAACCACACCTGGTGGCTCGCCGCCGTGGCCGTGCTCTTCCTGTACGTGCGGTACGGGCGGGGCGAAACCCCGTCCGCCGGAGGAGGACAGCCGGGCGCGCCCGCCACCTACCAGGCCTACCGCGAGCGCCGGGACCGGCAGGCCAGGTGGGAGCGTCGCTACCGGCGCGAGCGGCCCTTCGAGGCCCGGCGTCAGGAGCGCGAGAAGAGCAGGTGAGCAGCCGAGCCCCCGGTCACAGGCCGGGGGCTCCCCACACCGGGAACCAGCGGCTCAGGTCCTGCTCGATCCTGAGGTCGTTCCCGAGCACGGCCTTCACCTGCAACTCCAGCGCGCTGTCCCGGCGTTCCGCGGCGCCGGGCAGGGGTGCGAAGGGGTAGAAGGTGCCGCGCTTGTAGAGGTAGACGAGGGCCAGGCGCCGTTCCCGCTCGTCCCGGAACGCGGCGAGGGAGCACAGCAGCTGCGGCCCGAAGCCGTTGACCTCCATGGAGCTGTTCACCGCGTGCAGGTCGTTGACCAGCTCGGGCAGCTGGTCGGGGGTCCGTCGGGAGACCAGCCAGGAGTAGCCGTAGCCGTCCTGGGTGAACTCCACCGGAAGGCCTCCCCCACTCTCGGCTTCGCTCGAGCGGGGGGACCCCCACCGCTCCGCGTCCGCCTCGAGCAGCGCCTGGACCTCCCGGTGGGTCTGTTCGAAGGCCGCGCCCTCGACCGTGGCGAAGCACACCGCGCCGTCGCCGGTCGGCGTGAACCCGGCCGCGGCCTGGAGCGTCACGGCCGCCGACGGCAGCGCGAACAGCTGGTCGAGGTCGGGCGCGACGGGCTTCGTGCGCCCGAGCAGGATGTCCAGCAGCCCCAAGGTTCAGCCCGCCTTCCGCAGCTGTCTCAAGTTCTCAGCCCGCCTTCCGCGGCCGTCTCACGTGTTCAGCCCGCCTTTCCGGGAGCGGCCGCCTCACCCAGCTCCGCGGAGATCCGCCCGAGCTGCTCCAGCCGCTGCTCCAGGGTCGGGTGGGTGGAGAAGAAGCGCTCGATGCCGGGCTCCTTGCCCGTCGCCGGGGTGAAGTAGAAGGCGTTGAAGGCCTGGGCCGTGCGCAGGTCCTTGGTCGGGATCCGGGCGATGTCCCCGGAGACCTTGGTGAGCGCCGACGCCAGCGCCGAGGGCCGGCCGGTCAGCAGCGCGGCCGCCCGGTCCGCCGCCAGTTCCCGGTACCGGGACAGGGCCCGGATCAGCAGGAAGCTGATCGCGTACACGGCCGCCGAGACCCCCATCACGGCCGCGAACACGACGGCGGTGTTCTGGTCCCTGCGGCCGCCGAAGAGCTGCGAGTAGAAGGCGAACCGGACGATCAGTCCCGCGATCACCCCGAGGAAGGACGCGATCGTGATCACGGCGACGTCCTTGTGCGCCACGTGCGACAGCTCGTGCGCGAGGACGCCCTCCAGCTCGGTGGGCTCCAGCCGCCGCAGCAGCCCGGTGGTCACACAGACCACGGCGTGGTCGGGATTGCGCCCGGTCGCGAACGCGTTCGGCATGTCCATGTTGGAGACGGCGACCACCGGCTTCGGCATGTCAGCGATCGCGCACAGCCGGTCGACCACCGCGTGCAGCTCGGGATACTCGTCGCGCTCCACGACCTGCCCGTGCATGGCGAACATCGCGATGCGGTCGGAGAACCAGAACTGCGCCACGAACATCGCCCCGACCAGGACCACGACCAGCAGCCAGGACTTCAGCAACACGATCAACGCGGCGACGAAGGCCACGTACAGCAGCCCTAGCAGGAACATCGTGACCGTCATCCGCACGGTCAGACGCCGATCGCTCCGGAAGCGGCTCTGCATCTTGCATCACCCCGCAGTCAGGCACTCGTCCCGATGTCCAGTGTGCACCTGCGGAATCCCATAAGGAGGTCGCGAGCAGACCTAGGGGCAGCAAAGGCTTCCTGTGAGTCCGGGCGCCTCAGCCCAGGTGGGCGCGGGCCCGGTCGAGCAACTCCGCGACCTCGGCGTCCGCTCCCCACCACCGGACCCGCCGCACGGTCAGCTCGGCCCGTGTGCGCAGCCGCTCGTCCGCGTCACCGAGCAGCGCCACGGCCGCCCGCAGCCGTACGACACCTCCGTGCGCGTCCAGCAACCGGTACGCCGACACCCGTACCCGGTGCGGGCGCCCCGCCGCCAGCCGCTCCGCCAGCCACGCCTCGGGCAGCAGTCCGGCCGACGGGAGCAGGGCGAGGGTGGCCTCGCCGACGACCCCGGGCGCCGGATCGTCCAGCAGCCGCCGCATCCGCGGCAGGTCCGTCACGTCCAGCGTGCGCAGCCCGGCCACCGCCCTGGCCCGCACGGCGGGCACCGGGTGGTCCAGCAGCGGCCACAGCAGGGCGGCGTCCGCGCGGGTCCCGCACTCCGCGAGCCCGATCGCGGCACCCGGCGGCAGCGCGGGGTCACCGGGGTCGGCGCACCGGTCCCGGTACCAGGGCAGCGGATCGGTCCCGTGCTGCCGTACGACATACCGGGCACAGGCCCGCACCAGCGCGGACCGGTCCGCCAGGAACCCGACGGCCTGCCCGGGCCGCTCCAGGCGCCGCAGCGCGGTCACCCCCGCGGACCGGGCCCGCGGGCTGCGGGCACCGAGCAGAGCCCCCAGCACCACCTCCGCGTCCTTCTCCTCCACGGCGGCCAGGGCGGCCTCGGCGCACAGGTTCTGGACAACGGCGTCGTCGTCCCGAGCGGCCGCGCGGGCCAGCTCGGCGGGGGACAGGCGTCCCTCCTCGACGGCGAGGCCGTACGCGAAGCGGCGTACCGGGCGGTCGGGGGAGACGAGGAGGGGCGCCAGCTGCTCAGCGGGCGCCCGCCGCAGCACCTCGCCCAGCAGGCCGAGGGCGAAGTCGCCCCGGTGACGGTCGGCGAGGCGCCGGACCAGCGGAGCGAGCCGTGCGGCCGTCTCCGCGTCCAGCGCCTCGGCCAGCCGCTCCCTGGCCCGCTCCCGCACCGGCTGAGCCCAGTCCGTGCACCGCACGGCCACCAGCGGCAGCAGCGCCGGCCGCCCGGCGACCCGGCCCAGTGCCCGGTGCCGGATCCGGCCGTCCCGGTGGCACAGGGCGAGCACGAGCTGCCCCTCGGTGAGCGGGCCGTGGGCCCGCAGGGCGGCCGTCAGCGACCGCCCGCCGGGGGTCTCCTCCCACTCGGGGACGCCGTACGGAGGGAAGTACCACTCGTCCGCCCGCACCTGCTCGTCCAGCCACAGCCAGGCGCTCGGGTCGCTCGTGTCGATCACGTCCCGCAGCACCGAGCCCTCGGTCAGCCGTTGCGCGACCCGGGTCCCCTCCCGCATCCCCTGAACTCCCGATACTTCTAGTACGGAGAACGCATCTGCGCGTACCCGAGCAGCACTATCACCGCGGCCACGCAGCCCAGCACCACGACCGTCGACACCCACGACGACCGCCGCGGCCCCACCGGGTCCGGGTCGGCGCGGAACGGCGCCGGATCCGGCGGGCTCTCCTTCCAGCGGGCGGCGAGCATCCGGGCCCGTGCGGAGGGCTCCTTGTGCTCGGCAGAGTTCGCCCATCTGTGATCGAACTCGCGCTCCCAGTCGTTCTGTTCGGTCATCCCCGTTCAACCTCTCTCGTCGGACAGAACCAGGAGGATGATCCCCCGAGAGTAGGAAGCATGGGAAGCGGCAAAGGTTGCCCGGGATGCTGGGTGGTCGCCGGGCGGCTAGCATTTTCGGTGAGAGCCGCACCGCAGGGTGTCCGACGTCGTCTGCCCTGTTTCTCCCACTCGTCGTGCGGCGCCCCCCTACCCGCGCCGGACTCTGCACCCCCTGGTCGCGGCCATCCGTCTCGTGCCCGGAAAGCCGCACGAGGGGTTGGAAGGAAGGTGGATCCATGAATGCACATCGTGCGAGGCGTCTCGCCGCAGTGTCCGCCGTCGGCGTTCTGATGATCGGCGGAGCCGCGATCAGCACGGCAGGTACCGCGTCGGCAGCCACCCCGACCCAGGTGTCCACCAACCGTGGCTGCAACTGGCGGGGCGACTGCTTCGGCAACGGCTTCTTCGGCTTCAACAACGGCTTCGGCTTCAACAACGGCTTCGGCTTCAACAACGGGTTCAACACCCCCGTCGTGGTGGTCGTCGTGGGCTGACGGCCGCGGCCGGAAGGACGCCGGCCGGAAACAACGGCCGAGGGCCGCCACCGGGAGCGTTCCCGGTGGCGGCCCTCACGCCGGCAGGCGGAGCCGGCGGATTTACAGCGGCCTAAGTCCACTTCTGTGACCTGCAGGTTTGGCGTTGCGTGGGCGGGCTGTTTCCAGACCCGCGCCGAGGTGGTTCGGCTGGCGCACACCTACGGTCCCGTTGCCCTCCACGGATGCCGCTCCGCACCGCCTTGCAGGACGGATCGCAGCACGGGCGAGACGGCGACCGAGACCACAACCGCCCGTTGCGGCGCCGAGTCGCACATCCGGGATCCGGGCCGTACCGCCCCCGTGCCCGCGTCCACGGCATCACCGGAACGGTCGGTGTCACGAGCTCGGGACGAGCGCCGACGCAGCGCACAGATCGTGTGACTCGGGCGAGGCATCGGTTCGGATCATGATGTGCGCTGGTCGGTTGATCACAACGCGGTACGACGGTGTGTCCCGGGTGCCTCACGGAACGGACGTGGCTAGATCACCGGGTGGTCCCTCGCGTGGGGCCGGAGCATCGACCGACGTCCGTGGCGCGCTGTGGTGCCGCGCCCCTGTCGAGGAGTCCCTGATCTTGAGACTGACCCCGCAGCACGCGGTATTCCAACAACGCGGTACCGGGGGCGGGCGGGCGCGACGCGTGGCTCACCGCACCGCTCTCATGCTCGCCACTGCCGTACTCCCGGCGGCGGCACTGGTGCTGCCCACGGCGGCGCCCGCCGCGGCGGCGCCCGTGACCACCACCTTCGGCGCGGGCGCCGACCAGCCGTTCACCGTCCCGGCAGGCGTCACCCAACTGTCCGTCACGGCCACCGGCGCCAAAGGCCAGGACGGGCTCACTGGTGGCGCGGGCGGGAACGGCGCCACCGTGAGCGGCACCGTCACCGTGACGCCCGGCAGCACCCTCTACGTCAACGTCGACACCGGCGGTGGCATCAGCGACGCTGCTTTCCCGGGTGGTACCGGCGGCGGTTCCAGCGACGTCCGCACCTGTAGCTCGGCCGACACCGGCTGTGTACTGACCGGCGTCCCCGGCACCGACCCCCGCGTCATCGTCGCGGGCGGCGGCGGAGGTGGTGGACGCGGCGTCGCGATCGCCGTCCCCGAGGCCACCGGCGGAGACGCCGGAGACACCGGAGAGCCCGGCGGCGAGCGACCGAACGGCGGCAAGGGCGGCGGTGGCGGAACCCCGACAGCCGGCGGCGGCGCCGGAGCCGGCTGCTCGGTCGGCGGTACATCCGGCACCGCGGGTCAAGGCGGTGCCGGCGGCCGGAGCGGCGGCGTCTACGGCGGCGGAGGAGGAGGCGGCGGCTGGTTCGGCGGCGGCGGGGGAGGAAGCTGCGCCCTGATCGCCTCGGACGGCACCTTCGGGCCCGGTGGCGGAGGTGGCGGGTCGAACTTCGTCCCGGCGGGCGGTACTTCCGGACCCGCTTCGGCATCGGCGCAGGTGACCATCACCTACGAGGTGGCTCCCGCCAACTGCGCGACCGCCACGGCCACCATCACCGGCACGAACGGCAACGACCACCTGACCGGCACCCCCGGCAACGACGTGATCTTCGCGCTCGGCGGGAACGACGTCGTCGACGGCGCCGGCGGCAACGACCTCATCTGCGGCGGCGCGGGCAACGACACGCTCAGCGGCAATGCCGGCAACGACCGCATCGAAGGCGGCACCGGCAACGACACCATCAACGGTGACGACAACGACGACACCCTCGTCGGCGACGACGGCAACGACCAGATCAACGGCGGCGCCGACAACGACACCCTCCAGGGCAACAACGGCAACGACACCCTGGACGGCGGCAGCGGTACCAACACCAACGACGGCGGACCCGGCCGCAACACCTGCACCAACCCGGCCACCGACACCGGCTGCTGACCCGGCCACCGACACCGCCTGATCAACGATCGGCCCGAGCCGGTCGACGGACAGCGCACACGAGAACGGCCCCCGACCGATTCAGCCGGTCAGGGGTCGTTCGATCGAGTCCCCCACCTGCGATGTTGTCGTCCGGAGGGGGCCTTCTCGTGCTCTTGGGCCGTGTCTGGGCTGTCGGCCGTTGAGGTGAGGTGATTCGGCTGTACCGGTCGAAGCCGGACGACTCGGCCGGTCGTGACGGCCAGGCGGCCACCGGTCCCTGTACTACATCGGCATCCATGCGCTCAGCCGACGGCGAGGAGACCGACGTTGCCACCAGTGACCCAATCGATCCCGTGCAAGCGGGATCGGCGGAGCCGTCTGCGGCTCGCACTGCTCCTTGCCCTGGTGGCGGTCCTGGTGGGAGTGCTGCCGGCGGCGGCCACCAATGGGACGGTGTGGACGACACTGCCGTCGATGCCCACGGCCCGCTGGGGGCTGGCGGCGGCATCCGCGCCGTGCCCGACGGGGCAGACCGGCACCTGCGTCTACGCCGTGGGCGGCAACGGCAACGGCGGCACCAGCCCGGGCACCGTCGAGTCGTACAACCGGCGTACCAATGCCTGGTCGACGCTGCGTTCGCTGACCACACCTCGTCGCGACCTGGCGGCGGCGGCAGCCCCGTGCCCGGCGGGGCAGACCGGCACCTGTGTCTACGCCGTGGGCGGTTTCGACGCCGGCAACACCATCGTGGGCACGGTGGAGTCGTACAACCCGGCCACCAACGCCTGGAGCACGGTGACCTCCCTGACCACACCCCGGGCGCAACTGGCGGCGGCGGCAGCCCCCTGTCCGCTGGGGCAGACGGGCACCTGTGTCTACGCGGTCGGCGGCAACGACAACGGGCTGGCCGTGGGCACGGTGGAGTCGTACAACCCGGCCACCAACGCCTGGAGCACGGTGGCCTCGCACACGCCTCGGCTGCTTCTGGCGGCGGCGGCCGCCCCGTGCCCGTCGGGGCAGACCGGCACCTGTGTCTACGCCGTGGGCGGTTTCGATCCCGGCAACACCATCGTGGGCACGGTCGAGTCGTACAACCCCACCACCAACGCCTGGAGCCCGGTGGCCTCACTGCCCACACGCCGGGCGGCCCTGCCGGCGACGGCCGCTCCCTGCCCGGCGGGGCAGACCGGCACCTGTGTCTACGCCGTGGGCGGTACCGTCTCCGGAGCCGTGGGCACGGTGGAGTCGTACAACCCCGTCTCCAACATCTGGACGACGCTCCCGACGGTGCCCACCCCCCGGTCGCAACTGGCGGCGGCGACCACCACGTGTCCGCCCGGACAGACGGGCACCTGCGTCTATACCTTGGGCGGCGTCATCCCGGGCGGCGCGCCCGCGGGCACGCTGGAAGCCCTCGACCCGCCGGCGGCCAAGCCCTCCCGCTGACCGACCGGGAGCGGTTCGAAGAGTCGCGCGAGCACGGCATGGATCGAGCCCGCAAAGCCATCGACCGGACCTGGAGCCGAAAAGCCGTCGGCCGGCTCTCCCGTGCGGGGAGAGCCGGCCGACGGCCCACAGCCGGCCCAGGGGAGCGGTTACCCGCTCTGACCTGGGGCGATATCACACGTCGAAGTACAGCTCGAACTCGTGCGGGTGCGGACGCAGCTGCAGCGGCGCGATCTCGGTGGTGCGCTTGAGGTCGATCCACGTCTCGATCAGGTCCGGCGTGAACACGTCGCCCTGGAGGAGGAACTCGTGGTCGGCCTCGAGCGAGTCGAGGACGGCCGGCAGCGAGGTCGGGACCTGGGCCACGTTCGCGTGCTCCTCGGGAGCCAGCTCGTAGAGGTCCTTGTCGATCGGCTCGGCGGGCTCGATCTTGTTCTTGATGCCGTCCAGGCCCGCGAGGAGCAGGGCGGAGAAGGCGAGGTACGGGTTGCCGGAGGAGTCGGGCGCGCGGAACTCGACGCGCTTCGCCTTCGGGTTGGAGCCCGTGATCGGGATACGCATCGCGGCGGAGCGGTTGCGCTGCGAGTACACCAGGTTGATCGGGGCCTCGAAGCCCGGGACCAGACGGTGGTAGGAGTTCACCGTCGGGTTGGTGAAGGCCAGCAGCGACGGGGCGTGCCTGAGGATGCCGCCGATGTAGTAGCGGGCGGTGTCCGACAGGCCCGCGTAGCCGGCCTCGTCGTAGAACAGCGGGTCGCCGTTGGTCCACAGCGACTGGTGCACGTGCATGCCCGAGCCGTTGTCACCGAAGATCGGCTTCGGCATGAAGGTCGCGGTCTTGCCGTTGCGCCAGGCCACGTTCTTCACGATGTACTTGAAGAGCTGGAGGTCGTCGGCCGCGGCGAGCAGCGTGTTGAACTTGTAGTTGATCTCGGCCTGGCCGGCGGTGCCCACCTCGTGGTGCTGGCGCTCGACCTTCAGGCCCTGCTTGTCCAGCTCCAGGGAGATCTCGGCGCGCAGGTCGGCGAAGTGGTCGACCGGCGGGACCGGGAAGTAGCCGCCCTTGTAGCGGACCTTGTAGCCACGGTTGTTCTCCACGGCGCCGGTGTTCCAGGCACCCGCCTCGGAGTCGATGTGGTAGAAGGACTCGTTCGCGCCGGTCGCGAAGCGCACGGAGTCGAAGACGTAGAACTCGGCCTCGGGACCGAAGTACGCGGTGTCCGCGATACCGGTCGACGCGAGGTAGGCCTCGGCCTTCTTGGCCACGTTGCGCGGGTCACGGGAGTACTGCTCACCCGTGATCGGGTCGTGGATGAAGAAGTTGATGTTGAGGGTCTTGTCGCGGCGGAACGGGTCCACACGGGCCGTGGAGAGGTCGGCGCGCAGGGCCATGTCGGACTCGTGGATGGCCTGGAAACCACGGATCGACGATCCGTCGAAGGCCAGCTCCTCGTCCGGGTCGAACGCCTCGACGGGCACGGTGAAGTGCTGCATGACGCCCGGCAGGTCGCAGAACCTGACGTCGACGAACTTGACGTCCTCGTCCGCGATGAACTTCTTGGCCTCGTCGGCGTTCTGGAACATCCAGCTCCTCCTACTCCCGACCGTCCCGCCGGGGTGGTAGATCGTTCGTGCGGCCAGTGCGGTGGCACACGCTGCTTCCGACCCTAGGGACGGGTGATTTCTCGGGCGTGACCCATTTGTTTCGCAGAAGTTAACCGGCCACTGTTCCACCGTAGCGCCGACACACCCCTGTGCGCCCGGCCCGATTCCGGGCGCGTACCGTGGACGGGTGGACAACAGGCAAGCAATGGGGTCGTGGCTCTCCGGGCCGCGCGCGGCCATGGAAGAAGCCGGTGCCGACTTCGGATACCGGGGCGAGCAGCTCGGCCTCCCGGAGGACGGACCGAACTCGATCGCACGGCCCGGCAGGCGGCTCGGCGCCCTGGCGGTGGACTGGGGCCTGTGCGTGATGATCGCATACGGCCTGATCACGCACGGCAACAGCCCCGCCACCAGCAACTGGGCCCTGCTCATCTTCTTCGTGATGAGCGCCCTGACGGTCGGCACGATCGGCTTCACCCCGGGCAAGCGCCTCTTCGGCATCCGGGTCGTGGCCCTGCAGACCGGCACGGTCAACCCGCTGCGCGCCCTGCTGCGCACCGTCCTGCTGTGCCTGGCGATCCCCGCCCTGATCTGGGACCGGGACGGCCGCGGCCTGCACGACCGGATCGCGAAGACCGTGGAAGTCCGGAGCTGAACCTCGTACGACGAAACCTCGTACGACGAAGGGGGCGCCCGACCACTGGTCGGGCGCCCCCTTTCTCGTACGAGGAGGACTAGCGGGCCTTCGGCCCGCCCTTCGGCATCCGCATGCCCTTCGGCATCGGACCCTTCGGCAGCGGCATGTTGCTCATCAGGTCGCCCATGGCGCGCAGCCGGTCGTTGGTCGTGGTCACCTGGGGGCCGGTCAGCACGCGCGGGTACTTCAGCATGGTCGTGCGCAGCTTCTTCAGCTCGATCTGGCCCTCGCCGTTGCCCACGATCACGTCGTGCACCGGCACGTCCGCGACGATGCGGTTCATCTTCTTCTTCTCGGCGGCCAGCAGGCTCTTCACCCGGTTCGGGTTGCCCTCGGCGACCAGCACGATGCCAGCCTTGCCGACCGCGCGGTGCACCACGTCCTGGCTGCGGTTCATCGCCACCGCCGGAGTCGTCGTCCAGCCCCGGCCGATGTTGTCCAGCACGGCCGCGGCGGCGCCCGGCTGGCCCTCCATCTGCCCGAACGCGGCACGCTCGGCGCGGCGGCCGAAAACGATCGCCGCCGCCAGGAAGGCCAGCAGCAGACCCAGGATGCCGAGATAGACCGGGTGTCCGATCAGGAAGCCGATCGCGAGGAAGACACCGAGGGTGCCGATACCGACGGCCGCCAGTACAAGACCGATTTTCTTGTCGGCCTTACGGGTCATCTTGTACGTAAGGGCGATCTGCTTCAGTCGCCCTGCGTTCGCGGCGTCCGCCGCGGTTTCCTTCCTCGCCATGCCACGAAGTCTACGTGCCCCCGGGAGTGCCCACGACGGCAGTGCCCGGCGGGAGAGGTTTCAGGAGCGGGTGGAGGCCTGATCGAGCACGCGCTGCGCCTCGACCCGGTCCTTGGCGCGGCGGCGGTCCTCCAGCACGGAGGTCCAGGCGTTGCGGCGGGCGGTGCGCTGGCCACCGCTCATGAGCAGGGACTCCACGGCGCGGAGCGCGTCGGTGAAGGACGGAATGGCGGTGGCGCGGACGGGCGCGGCCTGCATGATCGAGGTCCCCCCTCGGTCGGGTGTACGTCGCGTGATATCAGAGTCACTGATTGGTGTTACCAGGGCGTGACCGACCGGTCAAACGCCAATGAAGCCTTGATACAGAGCGCCGAAACAATGACGCGGCCCTGACGGTCGCCCTCATCAGCGAGGACGGTCAGGACCGCGTCGACTCGGCCATTACTGGCCAGTAATAGCTTGTGCGTGAATTCACACAGCCTGGGTGGCGATGTTGCTGCCGCCCTGCTGCGGAGCAGCTGACTGACGCTGTTCGATCGCCATCCGGTACAGGCGCCCGGCGCGGTACGAGGACCGGACCAGCGGACCGGACATCACACCGGAGAAGCCGATCTGCTCGGCCTCCTGCTGCAGCTCGACGAACTCCTGCGGCTTCACCCAGCGCTCCACCGGGTGGTGGCGCACGGAGGGGCGCAGGTACTGCGTGATGGTGACCAGCTCGCAGCCCGCCTCGTGCAGCTGCCTGAGCGCCTCGCTGACCTCTTCGCGGGTCTCGCCCATGCCGAGGATCAGGTTGGACTTGGTGACCAGGCCGAAGTCGCGGGCCTCGGTGATGACCTTCAGCGAGCGCTCGTAGCGGAAGCCGGGGCGGATCCGCTTGAAGATCCGCGGCACGGTCTCGACGTTGTGCGCGAAGACCTCGGGCCGGGAGGAGAAGACCTCGGCGAGCTGCTCGGGGACCGCGTTGAAGTCGGGGGCCAGCAGCTCGACCTTGGTCCGGCCGGCCTCGCGCCCGGCGGTCTGCTGGTGGATCTGGCGCACGGTCTCGGCGTACAGCCAGGCGCCGCCGTCCTCCAGGTCGTCGCGGGCGACGCCGGTGATGGTGGCGTAGTTCAGGTCCATGGTGACCACGGACTCGCCGACCCGGCGAGGCTCGTCACGGTCGAGGGCCTCGGGCTTGCCGGTGTCGATCTGGCAGAAGTCACAGCGCCGGGTGCACTGGTCGCCACCGATGAGGAAGGTCGCCTCGCGGTCCTCCCAGCATTCGTAGATGTTCGGGCAGCCGGCTTCCTGGCAGACGGTGTGCAGACCCTCGCTCTTCACGAGCTTCTGCATCGCCGTGTACTCGGGGCCCATTTTCGCCCGAGTCTTGATCCACTCGGGCTTGCGCTCGATGGGGGTCTGGCTGTTGCGGACCTCCAGGCGCAGCATCTTGCGTCCGTCGGGTGCGACTGCGGACACGACCGGCTCCCTGCTGATTGCTTAGACGTAGTCTTCGATTCTTCGGCGCACACCAGGGTACGCCCGTGTTTACTGAGCCCTACGGGTGAGGCCAACCTCACAGCCATGGGGCGCATTCCCCGATCACGCGGATGCCTTCTCGATCTCCCTCGGCTTCGGCTCCGCGTTCTCCAGGATGTCCCGCAGGTGGCGCTCCGCCACCGGCAGGACCTCCTCGATGGTGATCTCGCGGCCCAGTTCGCCGGCCAGCGAGGCCACCCCCGCGTCACGGATGCCGCACGGGATGATCCGGTCGAACCAGCGGTTGTCCGGGTTCACGTTGAAGGAGAAGCCGTGCATCGTGACGCCCTTGGCGACGCGGATGCCGATCGCGGCGATCTTGCGGTCCTCGCGGCGCTGGCCGGCGTTGGAGGGGGCGTACTCCGGGCCGTTCAGGCGGGGGTCGAACTCCTCGTCCTGGAGCCGCGGGTCGAAGTCGAGGGAGAGTCCGCCGAGGGCCGGGCGCTGTTCGACCGGGTCGCCGAGCACCCACACACCGCTGCGGCCCTCGACCCGGGTGGTCTCCACGCCGAACTCGGTGCAGGTGCGGATGAGCGCCTCCTCGAGGCGGCGCACGTGGGCGACGACGTCCACCGGGCGGGGCAGCTTCTGGATCGGGTAGCCCACCAGCTGGCCGGGGCCGTGCCAGGTGATCTTGCCGCCGCGGTCCACGTCGATGACCGGGGTGCCGTCCAGCGGACGCTCGCTGTCCTCGGTCCGGCGGCCCGCCGTGTACACCGGGGGGTGCTCCAGGAGCAGCACGGTGTCGGGGATCTCGTCGGCGAACCGGGCCGCGTGCACCCGGCGCTGCTCGTCCCACGCCTCCTGGTACTCGACGGCGTCCGCGCCGAACCCCATGTGGACGAACCGCAACTCACTCACGGCAAGCGCCTCCCTCAGCAATGGGTGTGTCAGGCACGTAACGCGCCCACGCCACTGTACGTCCGCCCGGCGCACGTCAGCCCTGGGGGCAATCCTCACACGATCGGATGAATGCGCGGCGAAGTATGTGATCGTCTACTCACTCTCCGCTACATTCGCGCCGTTCACGAGGCCATAAGGGCTGCTCACAGGCAATCCCGGCACTTCAGGCGCCGGAAGGCAGGAGACCGCACCGCAGATGACGGACCGACCCGCGCAGCGCACCCCCAACCGCCAGCTCGCCGCGCTCATCGCAGAAGCGGGGTTCTCCAACGCGGGTCTGGCCCGTCGCGTCGACCAGCTCGGTCTGGAGCACGGGCTGGACCTCAGATATGACAAGACCTCGGTCACCCGCTGGCTGCGCGGGCAGCAGCCCCGGGGCACCACGCCCGCCCTGATCGCCGAGGTGTTCACACGCCGGCTCGGACGCCGGCTCACGGCCCAGGATCTCGGCCTGGACGCCTGTGCGCCGGTGTACGCCGGGCTCGAGTTCGCGGCCACCCCCGAGGAGGCCGTCGACATCGTCAGCGGGCTGTGGCGCAAGGACTCCGGCAGCCACGCCGAGCTGCGCAAGATCGCCTTCACCCCGGCGGGGCTGGTCGTGCCCAGCCGGGACTGGCTGATCGGCAAGGCCGACGACAGGGTGGCCCGGGAGCCGGCACCCCGGGTGCCCGCCCAGGTCCGCGCCGTCACCAGGGACCGGCCGGAGGCCGTACCGGCTCCGCCCCGGCCCCGCGGACACGCCGCGCGCGCCCCCGGCCACAAGGTCACCGGCGGCGACATCGCCGCGCTGCGCTCGGTCGGGGAGCTGTTCCGCACCCTCGACGACGCCTACGGCGGCGGCCACGCCCGGCAGGCCCTCGTGCGCTACCTGGAGCACGAGTGCGAGCCGATGCTGCGCGGCGCCTACGACGAGCAGACCGGCCGCCGCCTGTTCGCCGCGGCCGCCGACCTCACCCGGCTCGCCGGCTGGACCTCGTACGACATCGCCGCGCACGGACTCGCCCAGCGCTACTTCGTGCAGGCCCTGCGCCTGGCCCAGGCGGCCGGTGACCGGTCCTACGGCTCCTACGTGCTGGTCACCATGAGCCGCCAGGCCGTCTACCTCGGGCACGGCAGGGAGGCCGTACAGCTGGCGCGGGTGGCCCAGCAGGGGGTCGGCACCGGCGCACCGCCGGTCGTGCAGGCGCTGCTGCACGCCTCCGAGGCCCGCGCACACGGGGTGCTCGGGGAGGTGCGGGCGTGCACCGGGGCGCTGGTGCGGGCCGAGCGCGCCCTGGAGGCGGCCCGGCCCGGGGACGAGGTGCCGTACTGGGCCCGGTTCTTCGACGAGGCGCAGCTCGCCGACGAGTTGGGGCACTGCCACCGCGACCTGCAGCAGTTCCGGGCCGCCGCCCAGCACGCGGAGCGCTCCCTCCAGCTGCGCGCGCCCTCCTACGCCCGCAGCCGCCTGTTCTGCCGGGTCGTCCTCGCCACCGCCCGGCTCGGCCTCGGCGAACTCGACCAGGCCTGCACACTGGCCGCCGAGGCCGCCGGCCAGGCGGCGGAGATGCGGAGCGCTCGCGCGATCGAGTACGTGAAGGACTTCGAACGCCGCTTGGAGCCGTACAAGGACGCGGCACCGGTGAGGGGGTACCGGGAGAGGGTCGCCGCACTGGGCTGAGCGCCTTCCTAGGCCGCTCGTGGCAGCGTGGGTGCCGGATCCGCCCTGTGCATCGGTCCCGCCGCTCCCAGGTCCGCCAGGATCGCCGCCGCGGCCCGGTGGGCCGAGTGCAGGGCGCCCTGGACGGTGCTGGTGTCGCGGTGGTCGCCGCAGACGTACAGGCCGGCCAGCAGGCGTACCGGGCGGCGCAGGTCGTGCGGGGGACGCATCGCCGGTACCGCCTGCGGGGTGTGGTGCACGGCGAGCGTCTCCCAGCGGCGGGTCGAGGTGCCGTAGAGGCGCGAGAGGTGGATGCGGACGGCGGTGTCGACGGCGTCGGGCGGGGTGCCCAGCACGGTCGACGAGATCAGCACGCGGCCGGCCGGCGCGCGGCTCGGGTCGACGTTGCTGACCACCGCCGTGTGCGCGACCGGTCCGCCGCGGTCGGCGTCCAGCAGCAGCGACGTGCCCGTCGTGAGCACCGTGGCCGGCTCGTCCGTGGTGTGGTGAACGACCGTCACCGGATGGAAGTCCGGCACCCTGAGCCCCGGCAGCAGCTCGGCCGCGGCCCGCGCGTCGGTCGCCAGCAGCACCGCACGGCAGCGGATCTCACCGTGCTCGGCCGTGGTCACCGAGGTCGTGGACACGGAGGTGACCCGCACCCCGGTGCGCACGGTGCCGGGCGGCAGCGCGCCGGCCAGCAGCTCCGGCAGCACCTCCGCACCGCCCTCCGGCACGCACAGCCGGCCGCTCGCGAAGGAGTGCAGCGCAAGGTCGGCGCACCGGCTGGACGTGGTCAGCTCCGGGTCGCACAACAGCGCGGCGAGCAGCGGACGCAGGAAGCCGTCGACGGTCCGGGCGGGCACCCCGCGGGCCGCGAGGGCCTGTGCGGCGGGCTGTTCGGGCCGGGACAGCAGGCGTTCGACGGGAGTGGCGGCGATCCGGCCCAGGGCGGTGCCGAGGCGAGCCTGGTCGACCGCGCCGCCCACCGGCGCACCGGTCCGGCCCGGTGCGGCCGCCGAGCCCCTGGGGGCGCTCGCCAGGGCGCGCACCACATGGAGTGCGCCCCTTGCGCTCCCTCCGGTCGCCGGTGCGCCCGCGCGGTGGGTGTGTCCGTCGCGGTGCAGCAGCACGCCCGGCGCGAAGCGGCGCAGGGTGAGTGAGTCGAGCCCCGGGGTGCGGCGGAGCTCGGGATAGGACGTGGACAGCAGCTGTCCGATGCGGTCGAGCCGGAAGCCGTCGACCTTCTCGGTCGACATGCGGCCGCCCACGTAAGGGGCGGCCTCCAGGACTACGGTCGTTACTCCTGCGCTGGTGAGCCGATGAGCCGCCGAGAGACCGGCGGTTCCGGCTCCCACGATGACGACGTCCACCTGGTACGCGGGCTCAAGCACGAGGCCCCTCCTGTGGTTGCGCGGCCGGTGGAGACGTCATGCCCCCAACAGGCTCCAGGGATACCCGAGTTCGGGTCGAGGTTAGGGCCGTGATCGGTCAGGAACAGTCGCGCATCAACAGGGCACGGTCGCACGGCGGTCGCATACGGTCACGGGAGATCCCAGGAGCTTCTTGACGTCATGTCAGGCCGCGTGCACGGCGTCCGCTCAGGCCGCCCGGATCGCGTCGTCGATCCCGGGGAACGCAAAGGTGAACCCCGACTCCAGCAGCCGCTTCGGCACCACCCGCAGGCTGCCCAGCACCTCCCCTGCCATCTCGCCCAGCGCCGTCCGCAGCACCGGCGCCGGCACGGCGAACAGTGTCGGCCGGTGCAGCACCCGCCCCATCGCCTCGGTGATCTCACGGTTCGTCAGCGGCTGGGGCGCGGTCAGGTTGAACGGCCCGGACAGCGTGTCCTGGTCGATGAGATACCGGATCGCGGCCACCTCGTCGTGCAGCGCGACATACGACCAGTACTGGCGTCCGTCGCCCATCCGCCCCCCGAGTCCGGCCTTGAACAGCGGGAACAGCCGCCCCCAGGCCCCGCCGCCGCGCGCCACCACCAGCCCCGTGCGCACGAACACCGTCCGCACGCCCGCCTCCTGCACGGGCGCCGCCGCCTCCTCCCACTCCACGCACAGCGACGGCAGGAACCCGTCCCCGGGCGGCGCGTCCTCGTCCACGGCCCGGTCGCCCGTGTCGCCGTAGAAGCCGATCGCGCTGCCGTTCACGAAGACCCGCGGCGGTGTGTCCAGCGAGGCCACCGCCTCCGCCAGCGCCGCCGTGCCGAGCACCCGGCTGTCCCGGACCAGCCGCTTGTACTCCGGTGTCCAGCGCCGGTCGCCGATCCCCGCCCCCGCGAGGTTGACCACCACGTCGCAGCCGACCAGCCCGGCCGCGTCCACCTGCTGGCGCTCGGGGTCCCAGCGGACCTCGCTCCCGTCCCGGGGCGCACGGCGGACCAGGCGCACCACCTCGTGCCCGTCCGCGGTCAGGGACCGCACCAGGGCGCTGCCGATGAGACCGGACGCACCGGCCACCGCGATTCGCGAAGGTTCCATGCGCCCCATCCTTCCCCGTCCCGCCTAAGGTGGCGGTCATGCCGGAGCCGTTCATACGAGTCGCCCTGCCCGCCGACGAGGCGGAGCTGGCCCTCCTCGACCGGGCCGCCTGGTCCCCGCTGCACGCCGTGCTGCCCGCGCCGCAGCCGCCGTACCAGCCCTTCTTCGACGGGCGCCACCTGCCGCGGGACTACCTCGTCGCCGAGGCCGAGGGGCGCGTCGTCGGTTACCTCAGACTGGTCCACCCGAGTGCACTGCCCTCCCAGGCGCACATCCGCCAGATCCAGGGCCTGGTCGTCTCCGACGCCGCCCGCGGCAAGGGCATCGGCCGCGCGCTGCTCCGGGCCGCGATCGAGGAGGCGCGCAGGCGCGGCGCACGCCGCATCACCCTGCGCGTGCTCGGGCACAACGCCCCGGCCCGCAGGCTCTACGAGGCCGAGGGCTTCGTGGTCGAGGGAGTGCTGCCGGAGGAATTCCTGATCGAGGGGAAGTACGTCGACGACGTGGTGATGGGCCGCCCCCTCTGAGTCCCCGGACCGGGAGCCCTACGACGTGACCAGCTGCCCCGTGTCCACCGGTGCAGTCGCCGTGCCCGCGCGTCCGGCGTCGCCCGCCACCTCGGCCGCCGTCAGCACGTACCCCGTCTCGGCGTCCGAGGTCGAGCGGGCGAAGACCACGCCGAACACCCGCCCGTCGGTGGTCAGCAGCGGGCCGCCGGAGTTGCCCGGCCGGACCGTCGAGCGGATCGAGTAGATCTCCCGGGTGACCGTGTGGTTGTTGTAGATGTTCTGGCCCGTCGCCCGCACCCGGTTCGCCACCGTCGCCGCCTGCAGGTTCAGGTTCCCGTCCTGCGGATAGCCCGCGACCACCGCCGAGTCGCCGCGCGTGGCGTTCCGGTCGAACCGCAGCACCGGGGCGCGCAGTTCGGGCACGTACAGCACCGCCACGTCCCGGTCGGGGTCGAAGAGCACCACCCGGGCCTCGTACGACCGCCCGACCCCGCCCACCCGCACGCTCGGGTGGTCGATGCCCGCCACCACGTGGGCGTTCGTCATCACGTGCCGCGGCGTGTACACGAAGCCGCTGCCCTCCCGGCCCTCGGTGCCGGAGGCGCCCTCGATCTTCACCGTGCTCCGCTTGGCGGCCTCGGTCGCGGCCGGCGTCACACTGTCGCCCGTGGGCCGGGGCACCTGGGCCGTCGACTCGTTCTCGAACGGGTTGAAGACCTGCGGGAAGCCCGCCTCGGTCAGTGCGGACGTCGCCCGCGAGAACCACACGGGCGTCGTCTCCGGCATCGTCTGCTGCACCGCGCCCAGCAACGCCGAGTTCCGTATGGCCGTCGTCAGGGTCTGGGACGAGGACGCGCCCAGCACGCTCGCCGCGACCCAGGCCACGATCAGCACCGCGACCGAGTTGGCCGCCGCACCCCCTATCCCGTCCGCGACCCGCAGCGGACCCCGGCCCTCCCGGTCCAGCTCGCGCCGCAGCCGCAGCGCCAGCCGGCCCGCCAGCTCGTGCCCCACCACCCCCGGCACCAGCACCGTCAGCACCGCCAGCACGGTCGCGGCCGACGAGCCGCGCGCCACCATGCCGGTCACCCACGGCAGCACCCACACACCGACGACCGCGCCGCCCACGAACCCGGCCAGGGACACACATCCGGCCACCAGCCCGCGCCGGTAACCGGACGCCGCGTAGACGAGGATCACCAGTGCGAGCACCAGGTCGAGCAGGTCCACGGAGCCGCCTTTCTCTCGGACCCCCTAATACGGCCGGGGCGGGCCCGATGATCAGTCACGCGCGCGCGGGAGAGGCCACCGGACGCCGAACCGGCCACGTGTGCGTATATCCCCAGAAACGTCCTCCACCAGGACGATGGTTCCACCGGGTGGCACAGCACACATCGCGAGCCCGGCGGACCGGCCCGACAGTGGGCTCATGCCTTTCTTGCGAAGATCGCGAGGGACGCGGAAGCGACGGGCCGTGCGCGTGCCCAGTGCCGTACTGGTGCTACTGGGCTGTCTGCCCGGCCTGACCGCCGTCCTCGCACTGGCCCTGTTCTCCCGCGGTGTCGAGCGCCCTGGCGAGATCCGCATCGGCCAGCCGGCCGCGGACCGGCCCCAGCCGGCCCACCACGCCCCCCGGCCGCTGATCGTGCCCCGCGCCGCCTGGCTGGACCGCACCGCGGCCACGCACAGCCAGCCGCCCCCGCGCTACGACGACAAGGTGGTCGCCGTCTTCGTCCACCACACCGACTCGCCCAACCACTACGACTGCGCCGAGGCGCCCCGCATCATCCGCGACCTGTACGCCGGCCAGACCGGCCCCCGCAGCTGGGACGACATCGGCTACAACTTCCTCGTCGACCGCTGCGGCACCATCTACGAGGGCCGCGCCGGCGGCGTCGACCGGCCTGTCACCGGCGCCCACACCCAGGGCTTCAACCACCGCACCACCGGCATCGCCGCCCTCGGCACCTTCACCGCCGGCGCCGCCGTGCCGCAGGCCATGACCGACGCGATCGCCGCCCTCGCCGCCTGGAAGCTCGGCCTCGCCGACGTCGACCCGCGCTCCCGCACCCACCTGGTCTCCAGCAACGGCCTCAGCCGCTACACGGCCGGCAGCACCGCCACCCTGCCCGCCGTGGCCGGCCACAACGACGGCTTCATGACCAGCTGCCCGGGCGCCGCCCTGACCGCCAGGCTCCCGGAGATCCGGCAGACCGCCGCCCGCCTGCAGGGCCGTGTCCCCGCCGTACCCGTGCCCACAGGCACGCCACAGGCGACTCACCGCACCCCCTGAGGTCGCCGCCCTACCGTCGAGGCACGCACTCAGCGGGAGATGCGGCGACCGGAGGTGGGGAGACGATGAGCGGTGCGCGTCAGCAGGACGAGCAGGCCCGGCAGTCCGGGCCGGCGGCCTCCGTGTGGACCCGGGCGGTACGCCGCCCCTGGACCGTCGTCTGCGTGGTCGCCGCGGTCGTGGTCGGCCCGGCCGCCGCGACGGCCTCGGCACTCGACCGGGCCAACGCGGCGCCGCCGTTGCACGCGCCCGGAGTCAGCTCTTGAAACGCGCCGAAAGCCGGGGGTACAGCTCGGCGAGGGCCGCCTCGTTCTCGAAGTCGATCGGGGTGCCCTCCGGTTCGTCGCTCGTGGACGCGATGCCGAGGTCCGGGGCGACGGTGCCGGTGAGCTGCTCGTATGCCTCGTCCGCCGCGTACCCCAGCTCCTCGCCGTCGCCGTCGATCTCCTCGTCGAAGTCCTCCAGCAGCTCGGCCAGCGAGTCCGGGGCGTGCAGGGCGCCCTCGAAGACCTCCCGGCCCTGGCCGATGAGCCAGCACCGGAAGTAGTCGAACGCGTCGTCGCTGGCCCCGCCCAGCAGCACCCAGGCGGCGCCCCACAGGTCCCAGTGGTAGGCGCGGTTGTAGCGGGACTCGAAGTGACGGGCGAAGTCCAGGACCGTCTCCGGGTCCAGCTGGAGCAGCCGGTCCACGAGCAGGTCGGCCTGCTCCTCGGGGTCGCCCTCGGCGGCCTCGCGGGTGGTGTCGATCAGCTCCCAGAATTCCGACTCTTCCATCACGGGTCCAGCATCGGGCCTGAGCCGGTGGGGCGCACGCGGAGTCGCACGGACTGCTGCGGATCGTTATGAGACGGCTCCACGCCCGTAGCGCGCGGCAAGCGCAGCCGCGTCCGCCGCGAACCGCTCCCGCAGGCTCCCCGGTGCCAGCACCTCGCCCTCCGGGCCCAGCGCCGTCAGCTGGGTGTGCGCGACCTCCTCCGACTCCACCGGCACGGTCACCGTCACCCACCCCTCGGCGTCCGGCTCGCCCGCGCCCGCGAGCGCCTCGCGCGCGGAGAGCGGATCGACGGCGTACGGCAGCCTGCGCACGCCGCCCGGGGACAGCCGTACGACGACCTCGGCGTGCAGGATCGACCGGGCGAACCGCTCGGCCTGCTCGGCCCAGTACCGGGGGAGGCCGAACTCCGGATCACGGCTGAAGCGCTCGTCACGGGCCTCGACGGCGTCGAACCGGTCGATCCGGTACGTCCGGAAGGCGCCGCCGTCGCCCACCCGCGCACACAGGTACCAGACACCCGCCTTCAGCACGAGCCCGTACGGCTCCAGGTCCCGCTCGACGACCGCGGCAGCTTCATCGGCGCTCCGCCTCCGGGGCGCCTCAGCCGGTTCCGAGGGGGCGACCGTGCTCAGCCCTTCGGGCCTCCGCGCGCTCACCCCCTCGGAACCGGCGCGCCCCTCCGGCTCCGCGCCCGGGCGCCGGTACACGGCCCCGATCCGCCGGTCGCCCCACACCGCCTCGGCGATCACGGGCAGCAGCGCGGGCGTCTCCGGCTCCCGGAACCAGGCGGGCGCGTCCAGATGGAACCGCTGGGCGGCGCTGTCCGGGGCGTCCCGCAGGGAGGGCAGCAGGGCCGCGGAGACCTTCAGCCGGGCGGCGGAGGCGACGTCGTCCAGCCCCATGTCCCGCAGCGCCCCCGGCACCCCGCTCAGGAACAGGGCCTCGGCCTCGCTGCGCGCGAGCCCTGTCAGCCGTGTGCGGTACCCGCCGATCAGCCGGTACCCGCCGGCCCGCCCCCGATCGGCGTACACGGGCACCCCGGCCTCCGACAGCGCCTGCGCGTCCCGCGTGACCGTCCGCTCCGACACCTCCAGCTCCCGGGCCAGCTCGGCGGCGGTCATGGCGGGCCGGGACTGGAGGAGGAGCACCATCTTGATGAGCCGGGCCGCACGCATGCGTTTCATGATGCCGGGGGCCACTGACAAAGAAGGGGTACGGCGGCTGCCGTACCCCTTCCCAGGACTCAGGTGACTACAGCCCGTACTTCTCCCGGGCTTCCTTCACCGCGGTCGCCTTGACCTCGCCGCGCTTGGCGAGCTGGGCCAGGGCCGCGACGACGATCGACTCCGCGTCGACGCCGAAGTGGCGGCGGGCCGCCTCGCGGGTGTCGGACAGGCCGAAGCCGTCGGCGCCCAGCGAGGACCAGTCCTGCTCGACCCACTGCGCGATCTGGTCCGGGACCTGGCGCATGTAGTCGGAGACGGCCAGGACCGGGCCCTCGGCGCCCTGCAGCGCCTGACGGACGTAGGGCACACGCTCCTCGCCGCGCAGCAGGGCCGCGTCGGCCTCCAGCGCGTCGCGGCGCAGCTCGGACCAGGAGGTCGCGGACCACACGTCGGCGGCCACGCCCCACTCCTCGGCGAGCAGCCGCTGCGCCTGCAGGGTCCAGTGGATCGCCGTACCGGAGCCGAGCAGCTGGATGCGCGGGGCGTTGGCCGGGGCGGTCACGCCCGCGGACTCCGCCGTGTTGAAGCGGTACAGACCCTTGACGATGCCCTCGTCGATACCGAGCCCGGCCGGCTTGGCCGGCTGCGGCATCGGCTCGTTGTAGACCGTCAGGTAGTAGAAGACGTTCTGGTCCTCGCCCGGCTTGGCCTCGCCGTACATCCGGCGCAGACCCTCACGGACGACGACCGCGATCTCGTACGCGAACGCCGGGTCGTAGGTGAGGGCGGCCGGGTTGGTGGCCGCGATCACCGGGGAGTGGCCGTCGGCGTGCTGGAGGCCCTCGCCCGTCAGGGTCGTACGGCCCGCCGTCGCGCCGACGAGGAAGCCGCGGCCGAGCTGGTCGCCGAGCTGCCACATCTGGTCGGCGGTGCGCTGCCAGCCGAACATCGAGTAGAAGATGTAGAACGGGATCATCGCTTCGCCGTGCGTGGCGTACGCGGTGGACGCGGCGATGAAGTCGGCCATCGAACCGGCCTCGGTGATCCCCTCGTTGAGGATCTGGCCGTTCTTGGCCTCCTTGTAGTACATCAGCTGGTCGCGGTCGACCGGCTCGTACGTCTGGCCCTTGGGCGAGTAGATGCCCAGAGACGGGAAGAGGCTCTCCATACCGAAGGTGCGCGCCTCGTCGGGGACGATCGGCACCCAGCGCCTACCGGTCTCCTTGTCGCGGACCAGGTCCTTGACCAGGCGGACGAAGGCCATGGTGGTGGCCACGTTCTGGGAGCCGGAGCCCTTGTCGAAGGAGGCGAAGGCCTTCTCGGCGGGGGCGGGCAGCGGGGCCAGCGCGTGCGTGCGGCGGGCCGGGGCCGGGCCGCCGAGGGCCGCGCGGCGCTCCTGGAGGTAGCGGACCTCGGGGGAGTCGGCGCCCGGGTGGCCGTAGGGCACCACGCCGTCGGCGAAGTCACTGTCCTTGATCGGCAGGTCGAGCAGGTCCCGCATCGTCTTGAACTCGTCCACCGTCAGCTTCTTCATCTGGTGGTTGGCGTTCTTCGACGCGAAGCCCTCGCCGAGGGTGTGGCCCTTGACCGTCTGGGCCAGGATCACGGTCGGCGCGCCCTTGTGCTCGACGGCGGCCTTGTACGCGGCGTAGACCTTGCGGGCCTCGTGACCACCGCGCGAGAGGTGGAAGCACTCGAGGATCTTGTCGTCGCTCAGCAGCTTCGCCATCTCGGCGAGCGCCGGGTCCTTGCCGAAGAAGTCGGCGCGGATGTAGGCGGCGTCGCGGGTCTGGTACGTCTGGATCTGCGCGTCCGGTACCTCGCGCAGGCGGCGTACCAGCGCGCCGGTGGTGTCGAGCTGGAACAGCTCGTCCCAGGCCGAGCCCCACAGCGTCTTGATGACGTTCCAGCCGGCGCCGCGGAACTGGGCCTCCAGCTCCTGCACGATCTTGAAGTTGGCGCGCACCGGGCCGTCGAGGCGCTGCAGGTTGCAGTTGATGACGAAGGTGAGGTTGTCCAGCTCCTCACGGGCGGCGAGCGCGAGGGCCGCCGTCGACTCCGGCTCGTCCATCTCGCCGTCGCCGAGGAACGCCCACACGTGCGAGGCGGAGACGTCCTTGATGGTGCGGTTGGTGAGGTAGCGGTTGAAGCGCGCCTGGTAGATCGCCGACAGCGGGCCGAGGCCCATCGACACCGTCGGGAACTCCCACAGCCAGGGCAGGCGGCGCGGGTGCGGGTACGAGGGCAGGCCGTTGCCGCCGGACTCCTGGCGGAAGTTGTCGAGGTGGCCCTCGTTCAGCCGGCCGTCCAGGAAGGCGCGGGCGTAGATGCCGGGGGAGGCGTGGCCCTGGATGTAGAGCTGGTCGCCGGACCCGTCGGCCTCCTTGCCCTGGAAGAAGTGGTTGAAGCCGGTCTCGTAGAGCCAGGCCGCGGAGGCGAAGGTGGCGATGTGGCCGCCGACGCCGTACTTCGAGCCGCGGGTCACCATGGCGGCCGCGTTCCAGCGGTTCCACGCGGTGATCCGGGACTCCATCGCCTCGTCACCGGGAACGCCCGGCTCGGCGGCGGTGGGGATGGTGTTGACGTAGTCGGTCTCGAGGAGCTTCGGCAGCGCGATGCCGCCCGCCTCGGCGCGCTCCAGCGTGCGCCGCATCAGGTATGCGGCGCGGTGCGGCCCGGCCTCCCGGGCGACGGCGTCCAGGGAGGCCTGCCATTCGGCGGTCTCCTCGGGGTCGCGGTCGGGGAGCTGGTCGAGCGCGCTCGGCTGGATGGCGTTGGGGTCGGTCATGTCGCCGCCTTCCTCAGTCGAAGGGGGTTCCCTCATCGGTAAGGGTTCGGGGGTGCCCTTGGTCTTTGGCAGGACAGGGCAGCGGACTTCGGTGGAAGTCCGTCGGCGACTGTAACTCCCTGATCGATGATCGATCAAAGGGGTACGGGGCAAAACTTCTCGATTTCGAGAAAGTAGGCACCCGGTGCCTTTGAAATGGGCACCCGGTGCCGCTTCAGGTCGAGGTTTTCGCAGGTGAGCGACGGTATGCTCGGGTGAATCAAGCCCTCGGGGCGCAGCCCAGGACGTGGGCCTTCACCAGCTCGGCGATGCGCGGATCCCGGCGCTTGAAGGCCTGCACCAGTTCCTCGTGCTCCTCCGCGTACGACTGCTGGACCGTGCCGAGCCAGCGGATCGACAGCGCCGTGAAGACCTCGATGCCCAGGCCCTCCCAGGTGTGCAGCAGCACCGAGTTGTTCGCCGCGCGGACCAGCTCGCGGTGGAAGCCGACCGTGTGGCGGACCTGGGCCGTGCCGTCGGCCTTGCGGTCGGCCTCGTACAGGGCCAGGACGTGCGGTTCCAGGGCCGAGCAGTCCTCCGCGAGGCGTTCGGCCGCCAGCTCCGCCGCGATGGCCTCCAGGCCGGCTCGGACGGGGTAGCTCTCCTCCAGGTCGGCCGCGGTCAGGTTCCGTACGCGTACGCCCTTGTTCGGCGCGGACTCGATCAGCCGCAGGGACTCCAGCTCGCGCAGGGCCTCCCGGACCGGTGTCTGGCTGACCTCCAGCTCGGTGGCGATCCGCCGCTCCACGATGCGCTCGCCCGGCTGCCAGCGACCGCTGACGATTCCCTCCACGATGTGCTCGCGGATCTGTTCGCGCAGCGAGTGGATGACGGGGGCGGTCATGAGGGCTCCTTCGGGAGGGGCTGACGCTTAGACAATAAAGCCGTGCGCCGCTTCGAGGGGATGCATGGGGGTGCTTTCGTGCAGGTGAGACGAGGCGCACATGGGGCCTGCGGCGCCTGACGGCTCGGTGCGGACGGTCTTCGGGCGACAGCGGGTTGTCTGTGGTTGCTCGCGCAGTTCCCCGCGCCCCTGGGGCGTTGCGGCTTGTCCCGTTCAAAGGTGAAGCCCCGCCCGGAAGGTTCCGGGCGGGGCTTCGTACTGCCTGATCAGGGAATCAGAGGCCGAGCTCGACCTCGAACTCGCCCGCCTCCAGGATCGCCTTGACCGCCGTCAGGTAACGGGCCGCGTCGGCGCCGTCGACCAGGCGGTGGTCGTAGGAGAGGGTCAGGTAGGTCATGTCGCGGACGCCGATGACCGTGCCCTCCTCCGTCTCGATGACGGCCGGACGCTTGACCGTGGCACCGATGCCGAGGATCGCGACCTGGTTCGGCGGCACGATGATCGTGTCGAACAGCGCGCCACGCGAACCGGTGTTGGAGATGGTGAAGGTCGCGCCGGACAGCTCGTCCGGGGTGATCTTGTTGGCGCGGACCTTGCCCGCCAGGTCGGCCGTGGCCTTGGCGATGCCGGCGATGTTCAGGTCGCCCGCACCCTTGATGACCGGGGTCATCAGGCCCTTCTCCGAGTCCACCGCGATACCGACGTTCTCGGTGTCGAAGTAGGTGATCGTGCCCTCGGCCTCGTTGATCCGGGCGTTGATGACCGGGTGGGCCTTCAGCGCCTGGGCGGCGGCCTTGACGAAGAACGGCATCGGGGAGAGCTTGACGCCCTCACGGGCGGCGAAGGAGTCCTTCGCCTTGCCGCGCAGCTTCATCAGGCGGGTGACGTCGACCTCGACGACCGACGACAGCTGGGCCTGCTCGTGCAGCGCCTTGACCATGTTGTCGCCGATGACCTTGCGGATGCGGGGCATCTTGACGGTCTGGCCGCGCAGCGGGGAGACCTCGAGCGCCGGGGCCTTCTTGGCGGCGGCCGGAGCGGCGGCCGGAGCCGGAGCGGCGGCAGCGGCCTTCGCGGCCTCGGCGGCGGCGATGACGTCCTGCTTGCGGATGCGGCCGCCGACGCCGGTGCCCTTGACGGTGGCCAGGTCGACGCCGTTCTCGGCGGCGAGCTTGCGCACCAGCGGGGTGACGTAGGCGCCCTCGTCGGTCGCCTGGGCGGCGGCCGGGGCCGGGGTGACCGGAGCCGGAGCCACCGGCGCGGGGGCCGGGGCGGCCGGAGCCGGGGCGGCGGCGACCGGGGCGGGCGCCGGAGCGGCCGGGGCCGGGGCCGGGGCAGCCGGGGCCGGGGCCGGGGCAGCGGGGGCCGGGGCCGGGGCAGCGGGGGCCGGGGCCGGGGCCGGGGCAGCGGGAGCCGGGGCGGCGGCCGGAGCCGCACCCGCGGCGCCGATGACGGCGAGCTTGGCGCCGACCTCGGCGGTCTCGTCCTCGCCGACCACGATCTCGAGCAGCACGCCGGAGGCGGGCGCCGGGATCTCGGTGTCGACCTTGTCCGTGGAGACCTCGAGCAGCGGCTCGTCGGCCTCGACGGAGTCGCCGACCGACTTCAGCCAGCGGGTCACGGTGCCCTCGGTGACGGACTCACCGAGCGCGGGCAGGACCACGTCCGTGCCCTGGGCGCCACCGGCCGGGGTGGCGGCGGGGGCGGCCGGGGCCTCGGGGGCCGGGGCCGGAGCGGCAGGGGCCTCGGCGACGGGGGCCGGGGCCGGAGCCTCGGCGGCCGCGGGGGCCGGAGCGGCAACGGGCGCACCCGTGCCGTCGTCGATGACCGCCAGCTCGGCGCCGACCTCGACGGTCTCGTCCTCGGCGACCTTGATGGAGGCCAGCACGCCGGACGCGGGCGAGGGGATCTCGGTGTCGACCTTGTCGGTCGACACCTCGAGCAGCGGCTCGTCGGCCTCGACGCGCTCGCCTTCGGCCTTCAGCCAGCGGGTGACAGTGCCCTCGGTGACGCTCTCACCGAGCGCCGGAAGGGTTACGGAAACCGCCATGGTTTCGGTTTCTCCTTACGAATTTGCGGAAGTCTGTGTCGTCGCGCCCGTGGACCGAAGGCTCAGTCGTGGGAGTGCAGGGGCTTGCCGGCGAGCGCCAGGTGCGCCTCGCCCATCGCCTCGTTCTGCGTCGGGTGGGCGTGGATGAGCTGGGCGACCTCGGCCGGCAGCGCCTCCCAGTTGTAGATCAGCTGGGCCTCGCCGACCTGCTCACCCATGCGGTCGCCGACCATGTGGACGCCGACCACGGCACCGTCCTTCACCTGGACGAGCTTGATCTCGCCCGCGGTGTTGAGGATCTTGCTCTTGCCGTTGCCCGCCAGGTTGTACTTCAGAGCGACGACCTTGTCCGCGCCGTAGATCTCCTTGGCCTTGGCCTCGGTGATACCGACGGAGGCGACCTCCGGGTGGCAGTACGTCACCCGCGGGACACCGTCGTAGTCGATCGGAACGACCTTCAGACCGGCCAGACGCTCCGCCACCAGGATGCCCTCGGCGAAGCCGACGTGCGCAAGCTGGAGGGTCGGGACGAGGTCACCGACGGCGGAGATGGTCGGAACGTTGGTGCGCATGTACTCGTCGACCAGGACGTAGCCCCGGTCCATGGCGACACCCTGCTCCTCGTAGCCGATGCCCTGGGAGACCGGGCCACGGCCGACGGCGACGAGGAGGACCTCGGCCTCGAACTCCTTGCCGTCCGCGAGGGTGACCTTCACACCGTCCTGGGTGTACTCGGCCTTCTGGAAGAAGGTGCCCAGGTTGAACTTGATGCCGCGCTTGCGGAACGCGCGCTCAAGAAGCTTGGAGGAGTTCTCGTCCTCGACCGGGACGAGGTGCTTGAGGCCCTCGATGACCGTGACGTCCGAGCCGAAGGACTTCCACGCCGAGGCGAACTCGACGCCGATGACACCGCCGCCCAGGATGATCGCGGACTTCGGCACGCGGTCCAGGACGAGGGCGTGGTCGGAGGAGATGATCCGGTTGCCGTCGATCTCCAGGCCCGGCAGCGACTTCGGCACGGAGCCGGTCGCCAGCAGGACGTGGCGGCCCTGGACGCGCCGGCCGTTCACGTCGACCGAGGTCGGGGAGGACAGGCGGCCCTCACCCTCGATGTAGGTCACCTTGCGGGAGGCGATCAGACCCTGCAGACCCTTGTACAGGCCGGCGATGACACCGTCCTTGTACTTGTGGACGGCCGGGACGTCGATGCCCTCGAAGGTGGCCTTGACGCCGAACTGCTCGCTCTCGCGAGCCTGGTCGGCGATCTCGCCCGCGTGCAGCAGGGCCTTGGTGGGGATGCATCCCCGGTGCAGGCAGGTGCCGCCGACCTTGTCCTTCTCGATCAGGGCGACGTCCAGGCCCAGCTGGGCCCCGCGCAGGGCCGCGGCGTAACCACCGCTACCACCGCCGAGGATCACTAGGTCGAAAACGGTGCTGGCGTCGTTCGCCACGTCACGTCCTCCATGCATGTGCGCCGTACGCCGGTCTCCGATGACCGGCTGGCGGCTGGTGTCCGGCCGCTTGATGCTTCGGCCCTTCGGTGGGGGCCCTGTCCTGCCGGGCTCCATCTTTGCACTTGTTCGAGGCGGACGAGACGCCGGGCTGGAGTGTGAGACACCCCACGCTCACTTGAAAGGAAGGACAGGGGTGCGGGGCTGTATCGATATGCGGCTCCGCCGCGCGGGGGCGAACAGCCCCCACGCGGCGGATCCGTACTACGGAATCGACCGAGCCATCGGGCGACTCAGCCCAGGTCACCCGCAGCCGTGAGCTCCGCGAGCCGCACCAGCGTCCGCACGGCGGAGCCGGTACCACCCTTCGGCGTGTACCCGAAGGGACCGCCCTCGTTGAACGCGGGGCCCGCGATGTCGAGGTGCGCCCAGGTGATCCCCTCGCCCACGAACTCGCGCAGGAACAGACCGGCGACGAGTCCGCCGCCCATCCGCTCACCCATGTTCGCGATGTCGGCGACGGTGGAGTCCATCCCCTTGCGCAGGTGCTCCGGCAGCGGCATCGGCCACGCAGGCTCGCCGACCTCCTCCGCGGCCTCGTACACCGCCGTGCGGAAGGCGTCGTCGTTGGCCATGACACCGAACGTCCGGCTGCCCAGCGCCAGCATCATCGCGCCGGTCAGCGTGGCCACGTCCACGATCGCGTCCGGCTTCTCCAGCGAGGCCGCCCACAGCGCGTCGGCCAGGACCAGCCGGCCCTCGGCGTCGGTGTTGAGCACCTCGACGGTCTTGCCGTTGTACATGCGCAGCACGTCACCGGGGCGCACGGCGGAACCGGAGGGCATGTTCTCGGCCAGCGCCAGCCAGCCGGTGACGTTGACCTCCAGGCCGAGGCGGGCGGCGGCGACGACGGCGGCGAACACGGCGGCGGCACCGCTCATGTCGCACTTCATCGTCTCGTTGTGGCCGGCCGGCTTCAGCGAGATGCCGCCCGAGTCGTAGGTGATGCCCTTGCCGACGAAGGCCAGGTGCTTCTCCGCCTTCGGGTGCGTGTACGACAGCTTGACCAGGCGCGGGGTCGCGGCCGAACCGCCGCCGACGCCCAGGATGCCGCCGTAGCCGCCCTTGACCAGAGCCTTGTCGTCGAGCACCTGCACCTTGAGGCCGTGCTCCTTGGCCGCGGTCTGCGCCTCGGCGGCGAAGATCGCCGGGGTGAGGTCGTTCGGCGGCATGTTGATCAGGTCACGGGAGCGGTTCAGCTCCTCGGCGACCGCGACGGCCCGGGCCACGGCGCTCTTGTGGGCCGCGTCCCGCGGCTTGCCGCCGAGCAGCGCGGCCTCGGCCAGCGGTGCCTTGCCGTTCTTGGCCTTGGCGTCCTTGCCGGAGTCCTTGTACGTGTCGAAGGCGTAGGCGCCGAGCAGGACGCCCTCCCCGATCGCGCCGACGGAGCCCGCGTCGTCGATGGGCAGCGCGAACGCGGCCTTCTTGGACCCGGCGAGCGCCCGGGCGGCCAGGCCGGCGGCCTTGCGCAGTGCCTCGGCGTCGTACCCGGCGTCCTTCTCGGGCTCCGCGCCCAGGCCCACCGCCACCACGAGCGGCGCCTTGAAGCCGGCCGGGGCGGGCAGTTTCGTCAGCTCGCCCTCGGCACCCGAGGCGCCGAGGGTCTCCAGGACGCCGGCCAGCCTGCCGTCGTACGCGTTGTCCACGGCGTCGGCGCCGGGCGCGACGACGGGTCCCTTGGCGCCCTTGGCGACACCGATCACGATCGCGTCGGCCCGGAGGCCGGGCGCCGCGGCGGTGCTGAGAGTCAGAGCAGTCACGGTGGTGAAATCTCGCTTCCGATGTGAAGTTGCTGTGGCCGAAGAGGGGTGGGTCGACCGGGCCCGAGAGCCGACCCTAGGTCCAGGCCTGGGGGCATGTGGCAACCGGGGCCTTCACCCTGTCGGCGAACACCCGTGACGAGACTACGCGCGTGCGACCGTTCGCTCATGCCTGCGGGTGTTCACCTGTGCGTGGCGTCGTGGCCACTTCTCACCCCCGGACGTCGGTGTGCTGAGCCACACTCATCGGGTTCCGGCGGGCCGGCTGCCTGTGGATTCGCATGATTTCCGCTGATCCTCCACGGTTTCGCCGCAGAGGATCCCCTGGGGAGGAACCAGGCATGACGCACCGCGCATCGCCGGAGAGCCGCGACCGACCCGCGCACTGATCACAAGGTCCGGTGGTCGACGACGGCGACAGCCCGGTCGGTGCGATCACCGTAGAGCTGAAGAGCGAGGGCATCGCGTACACCATGGTCTGGACAACTCCGGCCGTCCCATCCCCACTGACACGTTTCGGCGCGGGCTCCGCCGAGCAGACGGCCCTGGAGTCGTGCGGAATACGTATGGCATTCCGCAGGTCGACGCCTACACCTGGTCCCATCCCGAGGTGGGCCTCGATCGCACCTACGCGGGCGGTCACGCCAGCATCCTCGACGGACGTACGCAGCAACTCGCATTCCCTGCAGGAGAGTTTCGGCTTCGTTGCCAAGCCCCGCACCGGCTTCACGCGCTACGTCGACGTCTTCGTGCCCGGCAGCACCGACAAGGCCACGCCGATCCGGATGACCGCGGCCGACGCGCAGTACGAGGCCCAGTGAGATGAAGAGCCAGCTAGGACGCCCTGACCGACCAGCTGCTCGCGGACAAGGCCAGGTACCGCTGGGTGGCGTGAAGGTGAGCGCACTGCTGCACACGACCCGCTGCTCGGACTCGCGGGAGTTGTCCGAGGTGGTCCACTTCACGCCGCTCGCGGCCGACACGGACACGAGGTTGGGGTGTAGGTGTGGTTCACCGTGCCTGGGGCTGTTGGCCAACGTCGGCCAACTCGCCATAGTCCGGACGCGTGGTCCGGTGGCCCTCCGAACGGTCTTGAGGGCCTGGGAACAGCGCGAGTTGGTCACCTTGGCACGGTCGGGTCTTGCCGCCCCGGGTGGGCGTGCCCGCTGTCCTGGGTGGGCTCGCGGTCCCGCACGCCCTCGGTATGGATTCGGCCTGGCCGGTAGCTCTCCTCGCGCTCATCCTCCGGTGAGCGGGGGTCACACCTGGCCGACGCCGGATCCCGTGTCCGAGGGCGCGCCTTCCGATGGCCACCCCGGCAGCGTGATGCCGGGTGACCGTGGTCTTCTTGGACTGATCCCATAGGGGCGTGGTCCAGTGCTGTCCGCCCCAGCGGCTGGTGTAGGCCGGGTCGACCACGACCACCACCAGCCCCTGGTGCCAGGCCATCCCGCGCAGCCGCTCTTCGTTCCAAGCGCCTGCACGGTCACAGGAACTGCCCTCGTTCACCCGCACGAGGGACGTGACGGCGAACTTCGGCCAACTCACTCATCAGTTACCCGGCCAGCGGCCCCCGCGACCGCCCCGACGCGGCTTTCGCCGCGACCGCCGCCCGGCTGCGGACGGCGGGGGTGACCCTGCTCGGCTACAGCGACACCGACTACGGCAGGCGGCCGTACGAGGACGTCGTACGGGATCTGCGCCGGTACCGCGAGTGGTACGGCACCCAGGGCGCGTTCCTCGACCAAGTGCCGTCCGGAATGGGGGAGTCCGGGCACTACGAGCGGCTCACCACGGCCGCCCGGACCCTCGGCTGCGTCACGCTCGCGCTGAACCACGGCACCCCGCCGCACCCGGTGTACGCGGCGCTCGCCGACCTCCTCGTCACCTTCGAGGGCCCCTGGGCGACCTACCTGCGCACGCCCCCGCACTACCCGGCCGGGGTGCGGGTCTGCCATCTGGTCTACGGCGTTCCGCCGGACGCGGACATGGCCGGGGCCGCCCGCTGCCCCACGGCCTGGGCTCCGACGACACGACCTAGCGGCCCAGGGACAGCACCACGAGCGCGGCCGTCGCCGCCGTCTCCGCGAGGGCGCCGAAGACGTCCCCGGTGACCCCGCCGAAGCGACGGGTGCAGCGGCGCAGCAGGAGTTCGGCGGTGGCGAGGGACAGCAGGACCGCGGCCGCCGCGCGGAGGGCGCCGTACGGGCCCTGCGCCGTACCCCAGGCGGCCGAGACGATCGTGAAGGCCGCCGTGACGGCCAGCGCGCCCGGTACCGGCACGACGCCGGCGACCGCCGCCCCGAGACCCTCCGGACGGGCCGCGGGCACCCCGGTGCGCGCGGCCAGGGTGAGCGCGAGCCGGGCCGCGACCGCCGCGGTCACCGCCGCGGCGGCGCCCCGCACCCAGGAGTCGGCGTAGAGCTGCGCCAGCACGGCGACCTGGGCCAGCAGCACCAGGACGAGGGTCAGCACCCCGAACGGCCCGATGTCCGACTGCTTCATGATCCGCAGCGCGTCCTCCGCGGGCTTGCCGCTGCCGAGCCCGTCCGCCGTGTCGGCGAGCCCGTCCAGGTGCAGACCGCGGGTCAGCGCGGCCGGTACGGCGACGGAGGCGACGGCGGCGAGCAACGGGCCGGCGCCCAGCAGGAGCAGCAGCAGCCCGAGCCCCGCGGCGCAGCAGCCGACGACCAGTCCGACGACCGGGGCGTTCAGCATGCCCCCGCGGGCGGCCTCCCGGTCCCACCGGTGCACCCGGACGGGCAGCACGGAGAGCGTGCCGAAGGCGAAGCGGAGGCCGTCGAGAGGGGAGGACTTGAGCACCGGCGCAGGTTACCGGGCCGTCGCCGGGCTCCCCACCGCGGCCGGGGCTAAAGTGCGCACATGGGGCACTGGTGGGAGCGGAACATCCTGGAACCGGGGAAGCTTCCGCTGCTGCTGGCCCTGACGGCCTTCGTCGTCACCTTCCTCGTCACGCGTGTGATCGTCCGGCTGATCCGGGCCGGCAAGGGCCCCTTCGGCAACGTCAAGGCGGGCGGGCTGCACATCCACCACGTGGTCCCCGGGGTCGTCCTCACCGTCGTCGGCGGCTTCGGCGCCGTCGCCAGCGACCGGCACGGTGCGGCCGCGCCCATCTCCGCCGTCGTCTTCGGCATGGGGGTGGGGCTCGTCCTGGACGAATTCGCGCTGATCCTGCACCTCGACGACGTCTACTGGACCGAGGAGGGCCGCCAGAGCGTCGAGGTCGTCGTGCTCACCGCCGCCCTCGTCGGTCTGCTGCTCGCCGGGTTCGCGCCGTTCGGCGTCAACGACCTGTCCGCGGAGGAACTCCAGGACCGGGGCACGGTCATCGCCAACATCGCGGGGAACTTCCTCCTCTCCCTGATCGCCCTGAGCAAGGGCAAGACCCGGGTCGCGATCTTCGGCGTGATCGTGCCGCTGGTCGCGTTGGTCGGTGCCGTCCGCCTGGCCCGCCCCGACTCGCCCTGGGCCCGCCGTTTCTACCGCCGCCGCCCCCGTGCCCGGGCCAAGGCGACCCTGCGCGCCTACCGCCACGACCGCCGCTGGGCCGGGCCCCGCCGCGCCCTTCAGGACTGGATCGGCGGCAAGCCCGACCCGCGCCCGGTCCGCCTGCCCGACCGCCACTGACGCTGCCACGGCAGCCGCCCGTACCGGTGCCGCACCGCCGCCACCAGGCACAGCGTCCCCACACCCATCAGCGCGGCCAAGTGCTCCTTGCCCGCCAGGTTCTCCTTGAGCAGCACCTCCACCACCATCGACAGGGTCACCGCGCCCGCCGTCGCATAGGCGCCGTAACGCCAGCTCACATAGACGGCGAGCCCCACCACGGCCGCCGACGGGCCGGTGTCCACGACCTGCGCGTCCGTCCAGGGCAGACCGAACGGGGCATGCGCGCCGAGAGTGATGCCCAAGCGCGCGAACAGCGTCCCGGCGAGCGTGGCCACGTACGCGATGGCCAGCGTCCGCCACCAGCCCAGGCACAGCTCGGCGATGCCGAACACGAACAGGATCTGCGCGAGCGCCCCCCACACGGGCAGGTCCAGCGCCGGGACGAACAGCGACAGGGGAGTGCGCAGCAGCGCCAGCCCCAGCGGGTCCTCCGCCCGTACGGCACCCGTGTCCTGCACGATCTGGTAGCCCCACGGCCGGTTCTGCACGAACTGCAGCAGCGCGGTCAGGCACACCGTCCCCAGCGTCATGGGGATCGCCCGCCAGTGGCGCTTGAGCAGGGGCTCGCGCGCGGTGACGTACAGCAGCCCCCACTCGGCTCGGGCCCAGCGGGCGAGCGTCCTCATCAAGCGTTCCTCACCGGTGCGTGTCCAGGTGCCTGCGGTGCAGCCACTTCGGCAGTCCCGGCGCCTCCAGGAAGCCCTCCGCGCGCGCCGACGCGAGGCCGATGCGCGGCAGGTCCGCGCTCTTCTCGAAGAGCAGGAACCGCGGCTCCCAGATGGGCCGGTACTTGGCGTTGGCGCGGTACAGCGACTCGATCTGCCACCAGCGGGAGAAGAAGCTGAGCAGCGACCGCCACAGCCTCAGCACCGGTCCGGCACCGAGGCGCGCCCCACGTTCGAAGACCGATCGGAACATGGCGAAGTTGAGTGAGACCTGCGTGATCTCGATCTCGTGGGCCCGGCGCAACAGCTCGATGACCATGAACTCCATCAGCCCGTTGTCGGAGTCCCGGTCCCGTCGCATCAGGTCCAGGGACAGCCCGTGCGGCCCCCAGGGGACGAAGGAGAGGAGCGCGCGCAGCTTCCCGTCGGCGTCCGCGCACTCCAGCATCACGCACCGGCCGTCCTCGGGGTCCCCGAGCCGCCCCAGCGCCATGCTGAACCCGCGCTCGGTCGCCCCGTCCCGCCAGTCGTCGGCGCGCTTGAGGAGATACGCCATCTCGTCGGCCGGGATGTCCGCGTGCCGCCGGATGCGCACCCGGTACCCGGCCCGCTTCACCCGGTTGTACGCCTGCCGCACGGTGCGCATCGCCCGTCCCTCCAGCGTGAACTCGGCGACCTCCACGATCGCCTCGTCACCGAGTTCCAGCGCGTCCAGGCCGTGCCGGGCGTAGACCGTCCCCGCTTCCTCGCTCGCGCCCATCACCGCCGGGATCCACCCGTGCGCCCGCGCCTCCTCCAGCCAGGGTGCGATCGCCCCGGGCCATGCCTCCGGATCGCCCAGCGGATCCGCGGAGGCCAGACTCACCCCGCCGACGACGCGGTAGGCGACGGCCGCCTTCCCGGTCGGCGACCACACCACGCTCTTCTCCCGGCGCAGCGCGAAGTAGCCGAGCGAGTCCCGTTCGCCGTGCCGCTCCAGCAGCGCCCGCAGCCGCTTCTCGTCGTCCTCGGTGAGCGGGTCGACGGCACGCCGGGAGCGGAAGGCGGCGTAGAACACGGCGAGGACGAGCAGTGTGCTGAGCACGTTGACCGCCACGTTGGCCCAGTTGGGCGGCTCGATGCCGGGGAAGCGGGATTCCTCGGCGGCCACCGACACCAGCCGCAGGGTGCCGTAGTGCCAGCGCTCCAGGAACGTCGAACGGGCCGCGTCCGGCGCCGTGTTGGTGACCGTGATCAGCAGCCCGGCGAGCAGTGAGGCGACGAGCCCGCCGCCGACGGCGACGGTTGCGGCGAGCCGTGGGTTGGACCGGTCACCCTTGGCGTAGAACTCCCGGCGCCCGACCAGCAGCGCGCCGACGAAGGCGGCCGTCAGCACCAGGGAGACCCAGTTCTGCGCGTACCGCCGGATCTCCGGGAACGCCATGGCGAACGCGAACAGGGCGAGGAACGAGCCGCTCAGCACCAGGTTCAGGATCCACGCGGCCCGTTTCCGCCGGCGCATGGTGATCGCCAGGAACGCGGTGAACACGCCCGAGGCGAAGCCGGCCGTCAGCAGGTACGGCGTGAAGTAGTTCTCCTGGTTGTGCCGGCGCACGTCCTGGCCCAGTGAGACCCAGACCGCGCTGAGGAAGTTGATGAAGGCGACGGCCCGCAGATACCAGACGGCGAAGGCGGCGCCCCGACGGGAGACCCCGCTGGACCGCCGCTCCGGCTCGGCATGCTGCTCCACGGCAATTCGGGCATCTCCCATGGAGGAGGATCATATGGGGGTCGCCCCGACGAACCATTCTTTTCCGGCTGTGGACTACTCCTTCTCCTCCACCGCCGCCTCCTTCTCGGGAAGCTCCGCGGCCAGCGCCGCCGCGGCCTGGACCAGCGGCAGCGACAGCAACGCGCCCACGCCCTCGCCGACCTTCACGCCCTGCTCCAGCAGCGGCTCCAGTGCCATCCGGTCCAGCGCCTTCGCCTGGCCCGGCTCCCCGCTGTCGTGCCCGGCCAGCCACCAGTCCGGCGCCCGGAACGCGACCCGCTGGGCGACCAGCGCGCACGCGGCGGCCACCACGCCGTCCAGGATCACCGGCAACTTCCGCACCGCGCACTGCAACAGGAACCCGGTCATCGCGGCCAGATCGGCCCCGCCCACGGTCGCGAGCAGCTGCAGCTGGTCCCCGAGCACCGGCCGCGCCCGCCGCAGCGCGTCCCGGATCGCCGCACACTTGCGCATCCACGCCAGGTCGTCGATGGCGAGCCCGCCCCGCCCGGTCACCACGGACGCGTCGGTCCCGCACAGCGCCGCGACCAGCGCCGCGGCCGCCGTGGTCCCGCCCACGCTCACATCGCCGAGCACCACCAGATCCGTGCCCGAGTCGGCCTCCTCGTCGGCGACCGCCACACCCGCCCGGAAGGCTGCCTCGGCCTCGTCCGCGGTCAGCGCGTCCTCGATGTCGACACGACCGCTGCCGCGCCGCACCCGGTGCCGCACGACCTCCTCCGGGAAGGCCTCCGGCGGGCAGTCCAGAGCCATGTCCACGACCCGCACCGGCACGTCGAGCCGGCGCGCGAGCACCGACACCGGGGCGGCGCCCTCCAGCACCGCCCGCACCAGCTCCTCGGCACTGCCCGCGGGCCGTGCGGAGACGCCGAGTTCGGCGATGCCGTGGTCGCCCGCGAAGAGAATCACCCGCGGCCGTTCGACCGGACGTACCGGTACGGCGCCCTGCGCGGCGGCCAGCCACTCGCCCAGCTCGTCCAGGCGCCCGAGCGACCCGGGCGGCACGATCCGGCGCTCCCGGCGGGCCTCGGCGTCACGGCGCACGCCCCCGTCCGGGCGCTCGATCAGATCGGTGAAGTCGTCCAGATTAAGGCTGCTCATTCGCCGAACAGTACCGCCCGTGAACGAACACCTCCGCGCCACACCGCCACCCCATGGTCACGACGTCTTTGCACCCGGGAGGGGTATCCCATACGTTCCGGTTTGCAGCGGATTGTCGCCCCTGGAGCCGCCCATGCAGACCTCGCCCCTCACCCCCCAGGTCATCGAGCCACGCGACCCCTTCCAGGAGCCGCGCCGCGAGGACTGCCCCTGGTGCGGCTCCCGTCGGCTGCGGACCCGGCTGCGCGCCCCCGATCCGCTGCGGCACCGGCCGGGCACGTTCGTCCTCGACGAGTGCGGCGACTGCGCGCACGTCTTCCAGAACCCCCGGCTCACGGCGGAGGGGTTCGCCTTCTACCACCGGGACTTCTACGAGCGGCAGCTGGAGGAGTTCGCCGAGCGCGTCCTCTCCGACCGCGCGGTCCGCCGCAGGCACCGCGCCGCCGCCTTCGCGCTGTCGGCGCTGCGCGAACCGGAGAGCTGGCTGGACGTGGGCACCGGGCACGCCCGCTTCCCGGAGGCGGCGAAGGAGTTCTTCCCATATACCAGCTTCGACGGCGTGGACCCGACGGCCCGCGTGGAACAGGCCCTGATGGAGGGCCGGGTGGAGGAGGCCCACCGCGGCTGTCTCACCACCCCGGGGCTGGCGGCCCGCCTGCGCTCCCGCTACGACGTGGTCAGCATGTTCCACCACCTGGGACACGCCCCGGACCCACGCGCCGAACTGCGCGCCGCGCTCACCGTGTTGCGTCCCGGCGGCCACCTCGTCGTCGAAGTCCCCGACCCGGGCAGCGCGTTCGCCGGCCTCCTCGGCAGATGGTGGCTCCCGCACGGCCAGCCCCGCCATCTCCACCTGCCGACCCTGCCCAACCTCCGAGCCGAACTGGAGTCCCAGGGCTGCACGATCCTCGTCACCGACCGCAGGGCAGCCCACGTCCCCTACGACCTCTCGGCGGCCCTCTCCCTGACCCTGGCCCCCCTCCACCCCGTCCTGAGAGCCATGGCCGCCCCGGTGCTGGACGTGACCGCGATCCTGGACCACGTCCTGGCCCCCCTGGCTCCCCACCTCGGCCTCTCCAACGCGTACCGCCTGGTGGCCCGCAAGGAAGCCACGGCCGTCACCTGACGCTCAGCCCCGCAGCACCACGGCCTGCCCCGCCACCACCAGCAGCACCTGCTCGCACTCCGTCGCGAACGCCGAGTTCAGTCGCCCGAGTTCATCCCGGTACCGCCGCCCGGAAGCGGTGGCCGGCACGATCCCCGACCCGACCTCGTTGGACACCGCCACCACGGTCCGCCGAGTGGCCCGCACCGCCTCCGTCAGCTCCCGCACCCGCTCGCGCAGCGTCTTCTCCCCGCCCCCGGCCCACTCCGCGTCGTCCCACGCCCCCACGGCGTCCATGACGTCCGTCAGCCACAGCGACAGACAGTCGATCAGCACCGGCGGCCCGTCCACACCCAGCAGCGGCACCAGATCGGTCGTCTCCGTCGTACGCCACGACCCCGGCCGGCGCTCCCGGTGCACGGCCACCCGCTCGGCCCACTCGGTGTCCCCGCCCCGCGTCCCGCCCGTCGCCACGTACAGCACCTCCGGGAAGGACTCCAGCCGCCGCTCGGCCTCCACGGACTTGCCCGAGCGCGCCCCGCCCAGCACCAGCGTGCGGCGCGGCACGTCCGGCACGTCCTCGTACACCCCGACCGTCAGCGTCGTACCGTCCGGCACCGCCCGCGCGCCGGCCGCCGCGAGCCGCCGCCGCAACTCCGCGCCCTGCGGCACGTCGTGGTCGAGATGGACGGCGACGACGTCCGTGGTCGGCCCCACCGAACCGACCGCCCGCAGCCGGGCCAGCGCGTCCGGGCGTCCCACGGCATCGGCGAGGACCATCTGGTACGTCTCCGCCGGCGCCCCCTCAAGACCGGCCGGCGCCCCGCCCGGCGGCAGGTACAGCAGCCGCTGCCCGTCCGGCCCGGTCACCGCATACCCGGTGCCGCCCGCGTCCATCGCCACGGCCCGCACCCGATGCCCCGTCAGCAGCGCCAACTCCCGCCCGTCCGGGACCCGCCCCGGCTGCGGCAGCCCGGCCGGCACCTCCACCACCGGACCGTCGTGCGGATGCGACAGCAGCACCTGCCGTACCCCGCCCAGCGAATGCCCGGACCGCGCGGCCGCGAACGCCGCTCCGGGCGTCAGGTCGAGGAGCAGCGTCCCGTCCACGAGCAGCGCGGTGGCCGCCCGCGCGTCCGGTCCGAGCGCCGTCGCACAGACGGCACAGGGACAGTCGGGGCGGGGCAGTCCCGCGGGGGCACCGGTACCGAGCAGAGTTACTTCCACGAGATCGATTTTCACCCGTCCCAGCAGGTGTCGCGCCCTGGTGGCCCCGAAGGGGCACCAGGGCAGGGGCGCGGGGCTGTGCGGATGTGCGGCTCCGCCGCGTGGGCGCGACCAGCCCCCACCGGCCTGCACTCTTCTGTACTACCGGAGGTGATCTAACGGCCGACCCGGCGGAGCGCATACGCTTCCGGGGCAGGAGTTGGATCAAAGGGAGGCCCACATGACGGCATGGACGTGGCGGTTCGAGAAGGCCGACGGGACGGAGGTCCAGCCCACGGTGCAGCCGGAGGAGTTCACCACGCAGGGGGACGCCGAGTCCTGGATCGGCGAGCACTGGAAGGCGCTGAAGGAAGGCGGCGCGGACCAGGTGCGGCTGTTCGAGGAGACCACCGAGATCTACGGCCCGATGAGCCTGCACGCCGACGCGTCGTAACCCGATCGGGGGGTGAGGAGGGGGCGCCCTCGCGAGCGGCCACCCTCCTCACACCTCGCCCAGCGTCACCTCCACCGTCTTCTCGGCGCCGTCACGCTGGTAGGTCACCGTCGTCCTCTGCCCCGGCCGCAGAGCCGCCAGTGCCTCGGACAGCTCCGTGGTGGTGGTGACCGGGGCGTCGCCCAGCTTGGTGATCACATCGCCGGGCCGCAGCCCCGCCCGGTCGGCCGCGCCGCCGCTCCTGACGGCGGCCACCGCGGCCCCGGCCGGCTGGTAGCTGTCGTCCAGGACCGTCCGCGCGGAGATGCCGAGCGCGGCCCGCCCCGAGTCGACGACCTTGCCGCTCCTGATGATCTGGTCGGCGACCGTCCGCACCATCGACGCCGGGATGGCGAACCCGATGCCGGGCGCCGCGCCGCCACCGAGGTTCGGGTCGGTGGCGGCCAGCGTCGGGATGCCGATGATCTGCCCGTCGAGGTTGACCAGGGCGCCCCCGCTGTTGCCGGGGTTGATGTCGGCCGACGTCTGCACCATGTTCGCGATGGTCGCGCCCGTACCCCCGCCCGTACTGCCCTCGCTGACGGTCCGTCCGGTCGCCGAGACGATGCCCTGGGTCACGCTGGACGACAGTCCGAGCGGCGAGCCCATGGCCAGCACGATGTGACCGACCTGCACCTTGTCGGAGTTCCCGAACGCCGCCGCCCTCAGCCCGGCCGGCATCTTGTCGAGCTTGATCACCGCGAGGTCCTGGTCCGGGTAGGAGTACACCAGGCTCGCGGTGAGCGGCTCCCTGCTGTTGGCCGTGGTCACCTTGAAGGTCTTCTCGGTGCCGACCACGTGCGCGTTGGTGACGATGTGCCCCTGGTCGTCGTACACCACCCCGGAGCCCAGGTCCTGGCTCGCCTGGATCTGCACGACCGACGGCAGCACCTGCTTGATGACCTTCAGGTACTGGTTCTGCAGGTCGTTCACGGACATGGGCAGGGACGCCGGGGCGGTCGTGCCGTCCTGCTTCGCCGACGAGTCCGGGGTCGTACAGCCGGCGGCCACGAGTGCGGCCGCGACGAGCAGGGGGACGACGGTGCCCCTCCGCAGGGCACGGGTACGGGAAGCGTCCATGCCCCGAGTGTCCCGTCGGGGTGAATGTCCCAGCTTGCCGTGTACGTCCGAACGGACTCAGTCCGTACTCCGCGCAGCCCGACTCAGCCCCGTACCCCGCACAGATGCAGCAGCGCCGCGACCCCCCGGTACGGATCCGTCCGCCCGGCCCGCTCCTCGGCGGCCAGCAGCGTCTCCAGGTCGTCCGGGATCCGCGCGTCGTCCGCCGCCGTGTCGGTGAAGACCCGTACGCCGTACCAGGCGTGCAGCGGGGCGCCGATGCCGGCGAGCGTCGCGGTGAGCGCCGAGAGGCGGTCCGCCCGCACCTCGAGGCCGAGGCGGTTGCGGTAGGTGGTGGTGTCGAAGGCGGCCAGCGCGCCGGCCCAGTCCCCGGACAGACCCGGCCGCACGGCGAGCGCGTCGCCGTTGCGCACCAGCAGGGACAGCAGTCCGCCCGGCGCGAGCATCCGGGCCAGACCCGCCACCAGCGGGTCGGGCTCCTCGACGTACATCAGGACCCCGTGGCACAGCACCACGTCGAAGCTGCCGGGCAGGAAGTGCACGCCGGTGTCCCGACCGTCCCCCTGCACCAGCCGGACCCGCTCGCGGATGCCGTCCGGCTCACCGGCGAGCGCCTCGCGCGCGGCCGCGATCATCGTCGCGTCCTGCTCGACACCGGTCACCTGGTGGCCGAGCCGGGCCAGTCGCAGCGCCTGCGTGCCCTGGCCCATTCCCACGTCGAGCACCCGCAGCCGCTGCCCGACCGGGAACCGCCCGGCTATCTGCTCGTCGAGCTGCCGGGCCACCAGCTCCTGTCGTACGACATCACGCAGCCCGCCCAGCCTGTTCAGCCAGGCGTCTGCCGCGCCCCCGGTGAAAGCCTCTGCGCTCAGGGCCGCTCTCCGCGCTTGACCTGCGGCTTCGGCAGCCGGAGCCGGCGCATCTGGAGGGAGCGCATCAGGGCGTAGGCGACGGCGCCCCGGCGGTTCTGGTCGGGGAAGCGCTCGGCCAGCCGCGTCTTCAGCCGGAAGCCGCTGACGGCCGCGTCGAGCACGATCAGCACGATCACGATCAGCCACAGCAGCAGCGCGATGTTCTGGATCGCCGGCACCCGCACCACGCTGAGCACCAGGATGACCACGGCCAGCGGCAGGAAGAACTCCGCCACGTTGAACCGCGAGTCGACCCAGTCGCGCGCGAACCTGCGCACCGGGCCCTTGTCCCGGGCGGGCAGATAACGCTCGTCGCCGCCGGCCAGCGCCTGGCGCTGCCGCTCGAGCGCCTGCCGGCGCTCGTCGCGCTGACGCTTGGAGGCGTCCTTGCGCGTCATCGGCGTACTGGCGACGCTGCGGCGCTGGGACTGGGCCTCACTGCGCTTGGGCGTGGGCCTGCCCTTCGGGGCCTGCGGGTCACGGGGCTGCTTGGAGTCGGTCACCTGCGCCTTGTCGGCGAGGGCCTTCTCTTCCTTGGCACGGCTACGGAACACAAAACCCAAGGGTACGGGCTCCCCGGGCATGGACCCCAGCCCACCGGGGAACGATCCGGCAACACCGGGCGTCTGTAGGGGGACAGAGGGGACGTTGCAGACGCTTCATCCGGCCGTCACCGAAGGGTCCAGAGGAGCCCACCCGGAGGTCCACCTACTCCTCACGCCGGAGCGGTACCGTCCGCAGTCGTTCTTGGGGATGAGCGCATCACTCCCCGAACAGTGCGGTAATGGAGTCAGGGCCCGTACTGTGGGTTCTGTCGCAGGATCTGTGAGCTGGAGTCCGTCAGAAGGGGGCGCGCGAAGCCCATGAGCGGTGTCATGAAGCGTATGGGGATGATCTTCCGCGCGAAGGCGAACAAGGCCCTTGACCGGGCCGAGGACCCGCGCGAGACCCTCGATTACTCGTATCAGAAGCAGCTGGAGCTGCTGCAGAAGGTGCGCCGCGGTGTAGCCGACGTGGCGACCTCCCGCAAGCGCCTGGAACTCCAGCTCAACCAGTTGCAGCAGCAGTCCTCCAAGCTGGAGGACCAGGGCCGCAAGGCGCTCGCGCTCGGCCGTGAGGACCTGGCCCGGGAGGCGCTGTCCCGCCGCGCCGCCCTCCAGCAGCAGGTCACGGACCTCGAGACGCAGCACGCGACCCTCCAGGGCGAGGAGGAGAAGCTCACCCTGGCGGCCCAGCGCCTGCAGGCCAAGGTGGACGCCTTCCGCACGAAGAAGGAGACCATCAAGGCCACCTACACCGCCGCCCAGGCACAGACCCGCATCGGCGAGGCCTTCACCGGCATCTCCGAGGAGATGGGCGACGTCGGCCTGGCCATCCAGCGCGCCGAGGACAAGACCGCCCAGCTCCAGGCCCGGGCCGGCGCCATCGACGAGCTGCTCGCCTCCGGCGCCCTGGACGACCCCACCGGCATGGCCAAGGACGACCTCCAGGCCGAGCTGGACCGGATCTCCGGTGGTACGGATGTAGAGCTGGAACTGCAGCGCATGAAGGCGGAGCTGGCCGGAGGCTCGCCGCAGCAGGCGATCGAGGGCGGCACCGGCCAGGGGCAGTCCCAGCAGCAGCCGCAGGACACCCCGCGCTTCGACAAGCAGTAGTCGGGCGCCGGGACCCCGAGCCGAGGAGGCCGACGTGATCGTACGGATCATGGGGGAGGGCCAGGTGAAGCTGGACGACGTCCACTTCACCGAGCTGAACAAGCTGGACGACGACCTGCTGGCCGAGATGGAGAGCGGCGACGACGCGGGCTTCCGCCGCACGCTCACCGCTCTCCTCGACGCCGTCCGCCGGCTCGGCACCCCGCTGCCGGACGATTCCCTGGAACCCTCGGAGCTGATCCTTCCGTCCTCGGACTCGACGCTCGCGGAGGTCCGGGAGCTGCTGAGCGACGACGGACTGATCCCGGGCTGAGCCCGGCCCGGGCCGGCTCAGGGTGAACCAGGTGGTGCGGGACCTCTGCCACTCCGGGTGGCTGAGGTCCTTCGCCTGGATGGCGTCGCCGTAGAGGTCGGCGGCGCCGTCGTCGGTGATCAGCTGCACCCGGGCGCCGGCGGCGTCCAGGTCGGGCACGGACACGACGGACTCCCAGGCCCCGGCGTCCGAGGTCGGCAGGTCCAGCACCTTCACCGGCTGCTGTCGCGCGAACAGCGCTCGACAGCTGACGGCGGGTGAGCTGCGCCTCGCTCTGTTCCGACGCCCCGCCCGGCCCCGTACGCTCACCGGGTGAGCACTCTCGAACGCGCCCGGTGCAGCCTGAAGGCGCACCCCCTCGCCCTGGACGGGGCGATCGCGGCGGGCGTGCTGATGTGCATGGTCGCCGGCTCCTTCGTGGACCCCCGCGGGGAGAACGCCGTCACCTGGGGCGTGCGCAGCCCGGACCCGCTCAGCCTGCTCCTGATGACCCTCAGCGCCGCCGCGCTCGTCTTCCGCCGCCGCGCGCCCAAGACGGTCCTCGCCGTCACCGGCACCTTCTCCCTGATCGAGTGCGTCACCGGCGACCCGCGCGCACCGGTCGCCATGTCCGCCGTGGTCGCCCTCTACACCGTCGCCTCGACCACCGACCGCACCACCACCTGGCGCGTCGGCCTGCTCACCATGACCGTCCTGACCGCCGCCGCCATGCTCGGCGGCCCGCTGCCCTGGTACGCGCAGGAGAACCTGGGCGTGCTCGCCTGGACCGGCATCGGCGCCACCGCCGGGGACGCGGTGCGCAGCCGCCGCGCGGTCGTCCAGGCCATGCGGGAGCGCGCCGAGCGGGCCGAGCGCACCCGCGAGGAGGAGGCCCGCCGCCGGGTCGCCGAGGAGCGGCTGCGCATCGCCCGCGATCTGCACGACGTCGTCGCCCACCACATCGCGCTGGTCAACGTGCAGGCCGGAGTCGCCGCCCACGTCATGGACAGACGGCCCGACCAGGCCAAGGAGGCCCTCGCCCACGTCCGCGAGGCCAGCCGCTCCGCGCTGGGCGAACTGCGCGCCACCGTCGGCCTGCTCCGCCAGTCCGGCGACCCCGAGGCGCCCACCGAGCCCGCACCCGGCCTCAGCCGTCTGGAGGACCTCGCCGGCACCTTCCGCAGCGCCGGACTCCCCGTCGAGGTGGCCCGCACCGACCACGGCACCGAGCTCCCGGCCGCCGTCGACCTGGCCGCCTACCGGATCGTCCAGGAGGCCCTGACCAACGTGCAGAAGCACGCGGGCACCGACGCCAGGGCCGAGGTCAGCGTCGTACGCGTCGGGCCCAACATCGAGGTCACCGTCCTGGACGACGGCTCGGGCGCGACCGCCGAACCCGGGGCCGGCGGCGGGCACGGTCTGCTCGGCATGGGCGAGCGGGTCACCGCCCTGCGCGGCACCCTCACCACCGGACCCCGCTACGGCGGCGGTTTCCGCGTCCATGCGATCCTGCCGGTCAAGACCCGTACGACGGCACCGGGAGGGCCCGCATGACGATCCGTGTCCTGCTCGCCGACGACCAGGCACTGCTGCGCAGCGCGTTCCGGGTGCTGGTCGACTCCGAGCCCGACATGGAGGTCGTCGGGGAGGCCGCCGACGGCGCCGAGGCGGTCCGGCTGGCCAAGGAGCACGGCGCCGACGTCGTCCTCATGGACATCCGGATGCCCGGCACCGACGGCCTCGCCGCCACCCGCATGATCAGCGCCGACCCGTCCCTCACCCACGTCCGCGTGGTCATCCTGACCACCTTCGAGGTCGACGACTACGTGGTGCAGTCCCTGCGTGCCGGGGCCTCCGGCTTCCTCGGCAAGGGCAGCGAGCCCGAGGAGCTGCTGAACGCCATCCGGGTCGCCGCGGGCGGCGAGGCGCTGCTGTCCCCGGCCGCCACCAAGGGCCTGATCGCCCGCTTCCTCGCCCAGGGCGACGGCGACGAGGGCCGCGACCCCGCCCGCTCGGAGCGCCTCGACGCGCTCACCGGCCGGGAGCGGGAGGTGCTCGTCCAGGTCGCAGGCGGCCACTCCAACGACGAGATCGCCGAACGCCTCGAAGTGAGCCCGCTGACGGTGAAGACGCACGTCAACCGGGCCATGGCCAAGCTGGGCGCCCGGGACAGGGCCCAGCTCGTCGTCATCGCGTACGAGTCGGGACTGGTACGTCCGAGGATGGACTGATCTCCACCCGCGCGTACTGCGCGCGGAGTAGGCACCGGATAAGGAACGGGACCTGGGGCCTACGGATTCGCCCTCGGGCATGGCTCAGGGTGTTGGGGTGGGCGCTCACATGTACGCCCCGCAGCAGCTTCTGCCGCTCACAGAAGAGAGACCCTGACCCATGTCCTGGCTGTCGAGATTCAGCCTCGCGCAACGGGCCCTGATCGGCCTGATGTCGCTCATCGCGCTCGTCTTCGGGCTGATCGCGATACCCCAGATCAAGCAGCAACTGCTGCCCACCATCGAACTTCCCATGGTGTCGGTCATCGCGCCGTACCAGGGCGCCGCACCGGACGTCGTCGAGAAGCAGGTCGTCGAGCCCATCGAGGACAACCTCCAGGGCGTCGACGGCATCACCGGTGTCACCTCCACCGCCAGCGAGGGCAACGCCGTGATCATGGCGTCCTTCGACTACGGCAACGACACCAAGCGGCTCGTCTCCGACGTCCAGCAGGCCGTCAACCGGGCCCGCGCCCAGCTGCCGGACGACGTCGACCCGCAGGTCGTCGCCGGCTCCACGGACGACATGCCGACCGTGGTGCTCGCCGTCACCTCCGGCAAGGACCAGCAGGCCCTCGCCGACCAGCTCGACAAGACGGTCGTACCGGCCCTGAAGGACATCGACGGCGTTGGCCGCGTCCAGGTCACCGGCGTCCGTGACCTCCAGGTCGCCGTCACCCCGAACGAGGCCGAGCTGGCGCGGGCGGGCCTCACCTCCGCCGCGCTCGGCCAGGCCCTGCAGGCGGGCGGCGCGACCGTCCCGGCCGGCTCCTTCGACGAGAACGGCGCCAACCGCACCGTCCAGGTCGGCGGCGGCTTCACCTCGCTGCAGCAGATCAAGGACCTGATGGTCACCGGCGAGGGCGTCCGGAAGCCCGTGCGCCTCGGTGCCGTGGCCACCGTGCAGCAGCAGCCGGCCCCGGCCGACTCCCTCACCCGCACCGACGGCCGGCCCAGCCTCGCCGTCAACGTGACCATGGACCACGACGGCAGCGCGGTCTCCATCTCGAACGCGGTCGAGGACAAGCTGCCCGACCTGCGCAAGGATCTCGGTTCCGGCGCCAAGCTCACCGTCGTCAGCGACCAGGGCCCGGCCGTGTCCAAGTCCATCAAGGGCCTGACCACGGAGGGCGCGCTCGGCCTGCTCTTCGCGGTCCTGGTCATCCTGGTCTTCCTGGCGTCGATCCGCTCCACGCTGGTCACGGCGGTGTCCATCCCGCTGTCGGTCGTCCTCGCCCTGATCGTGCTGTGGACCCGCGACCTGTCGCTCAACATGCTCACCCTGGGCGCGCTGACCATCGCCATCGGCCGGGTCGTCGACGACTCGATCGTGGTTCTGGAGAACATCAAGCGGCATCTCGGCTACGGCGAGGAGCGCAAGGAAGCGATCCTGGGCGCGGTGCGCGAGGTGGCCGGCGCGGTCACCTCCTCCACCCTCACCACGGTCGCCGTCTTCCTGCCGATCGGCCTGGTCGGTGGCATGGTGGGCGCCCTGTTCGGCTCGTTCAGCATCACGGTGACGGCGGCCCTGCTGGCCTCCCTCCTCGTCTCGCTGACGGTCGTACCCGTCCTGTCGTACTGGTTCCTGCGCGCCCCCAAGGGCACCCCCGACGACGCCGAGGAGGCCCGCCGCCGGGCCGAGGAGAAGGAGGCGAAGAGCCGCCTCCAGCGCCTCTACGTCCCCGTCCTGCGCTTCGCCACCCGCCGCCGCCTCACCAGCGTGCTGATCGCGGTGGTCGTCCTGGTCCTCACGTTCGGCATGTCCGGACTGCTGAAGACCAACTTCTTCGACCAGGGCGACCAGGAAGTCCTCACCGTCAAGCAGGAGCTGAAGCCCGGCACCGGCCTCGCGGCCACGGACGCGCAGGCCAGGAAGGTCGAGAAGGTGCTCGCCTCCACCGACGGCGTCAAGGACTACCAGGTCACCGTCGGTTCCTCCGGCTTCATGGCGGCCTTCGGCGGCGGCACCGACACCAACCAGGCGTCGTACCAGGTCATGCTGAAGGACTCGGCGTCCTACGGCGACGTGCAGAAGCGCATCGAGGACGGGCTGAAGAAGCTCGACGGCGTCGGCACGACCACCGTGTCCGCCGGTGACGGCTTCGGCAACCAGGACCTCAAGGTCGTCGTGAAGGCGTCCGACGCGCAGGCGCTCAGCGAGGCCTCCGACCGGGTGCGCTCCACCGTGGCCGGCCTCGACCACGTCACCGACGTCGCCAGCGACCTCTCCCAGAGCGTGCCGAGGATCTCGGTCAAGGCCAACTCCAAGGCGGCCGCGGCCGGGTTCGACGACCAGAAGCTGGGCGCCGCGGTCGCGCAGGCCGTGCGCGGTACGACGGCGGCGAAGGCGATCCTCGACGACACCGAGCGCGACGTCGTCGTGAAGTCGGCCAAGCCCGCCACCACCCTGGCCCAGCTGAAGGCGCTGCGCCTCGGCCCGGTGAAGCTCGGTGACATCGCCACGGTCAAGCTGGTCGACGGGCCCGTGTCCATGACCCGTATCGACGGCCGGCGTGCCGCCACCATCACGGCCCGGCCGACCGGGGACAACACGGGCGCGGTCAGCACCCAGCTCCAGTCGAGGATCAAGGCCCTGAAGCTCCCGGCGGGCGCCAAGGCGGAGATCGGTGGTGTGTCCTCCGACCAGGACGACGCGTTCAAGAACCTGGGCCTGGCCATGCTGGCAGCCATCGCGATCGTCTTCATGCTGCTGGTGGCGACGTTCCGCTCGCTGGTGCAGCCGCTGATCCTGCTGGTCTCGATCCCGTTCGCGGCGACGGGCGCCATCGGCCTCCTCGTGGCCACCGGCACCCCGATGGGCGTTCCGGCGATGATCGGCATGCTGATGCTGATCGGCATCGTGGTGACCAACGCGATCGTGCTGATCGACCTGATCAACCAGTACCGCAGCCAGGGCCACGGCGTCGTCGAGGCCGTCATCGAGGGCGGCCGGCACCGGCTCCGCCCGATCCTCATGACGGCTCTGGCGACGATCTTCGCCCTGCTCCCGATGGCTCTGGGAGTCACCGGCGAGGGCGGCTTCATCGCCCAGCCACTGGCGGTGGTCGTGATCGGCGGCCTGATCTCGTCCACGCTGCTCACCCTGCTCCTCGTCCCGACGCTCTACGCGATGCTGGAGCTCCGCAAGGAGCGCCGCGCGAAGAAGCGGGCGGCGAAGCGGGCGAAGAAGTCCGGCCTGCCTGCCGCCAGGACGGACGCCGATACCGAGTCCGGCGAACCGCACCCCGCGCAGGTCTGACAGCCACACGCACGAGAAGGGGCGCCCCGCGAGCCGGGGGCGCCCCTTTCGCGTTGCCGGGTGACCGATCGCCTCAGCTGCCGGAGCCGTCGGGGGACCTGGCCGCCACGGGCAGTGCGCCGGCGCAGGTGGCGCGGCCGAACCTGCCCGAGGCGGTGGCGCTCTGGACGTACCGGCCGCGCACGGCCAGGGTGCAGCGGGCCTGCCCACCCTTCTCGCCCAGGACGATGCTGATGACGGGGTCCTGGCCGAGGGGCACGTCGACGGTCGCGCGCCAGGGGAGTCGCGCCGCATCGACCGTGACGGCCTGCCCGGTCTCGCTGCGGGCCTGGTAGGTGATGTCGGCCGTGCCCTTGCCGGCCACCTCGTACGTCACGGCGGCGCTCGCAACGTGGGGCTTCTCCGGCTTGTCCTCGGTGTCGAGCACGCCGTACAGCACGAGCCCGCCGCAGGCCGCCAGCACGGCGCCGGCGATGAGCAGACCGGAACGGTCGGGACGGCGAGCGGCGGTCGGCTCGCCGTCCTCCGCGTTCTCGTCTCCTTCGGCTTCGGAATTCGCCGTCGGCTTCAGGTTTTCGACACCCACAGAAAAAGTCACCTCGAATACCGGACGGCTCGGCTCGGGGTGGCCTGAATCCGAGCTCAGGGTTATGACGGAGCTCTTATACCCGATCTCGGCATCCGCTGGCCACAGTGTGGAAGTTTCGGACTTTTCGCGACCCGTCCGACGGCAATGTCCAGATATGCGGCTGCACTTGACTTTGCGTCTGTGATTTATGTAGAACCGCCGCGCCGTCCCGTGCGCTCTTCTATCGCTGCAGGTGGAGGAGGCTTGGCGGCATTCTGAGATCGCGATGCTTTAGGAAAGGCAAGGCGTGAGACCCAGATTGGGCCGTTGGGCGGCATGCCTGGTGGTGGCAGCGGTGACGAGCACCGCATTGCCCCAGTCAGCGTATGCGGCGCCCATATCCGGCGACGGAAACGACAAGGGAATTGTCGATACCGTCAAAAGCTGGATTTCCGACGAAGACGGGAAATCTGACAAGCCGCCGTCCCACGACGAACTGGACGTGGCCGACCGGCAGAAGCTGCCGAAGGGCAGGAACGCGCCGAGGGCGAAGCGGGTCAAGGAGCTGAAGACCCGGCGCACCTCGACGGCGCGGTTCTGGCAGATGTCCGACGGACGGGTGCAGGCGGAGCTGTCGGCGGTGCCGACCTCGTACCGCTCGGGTTCCGGGAGGAAGGCGAGCTGGAAGCCGATCGACACCGCTGTCCACGCGACGGACGCGAAGGGTTTCGACTTCGCCAACACGGCCAACGAGGGCCGCAGTTGGTTCGGTTCGGACGCGGACCATCTGGTGCGCTTCCGGTCGCCGGACGGCCGTTCGGTCACGCTGGGCCTGGACGGCGCGGACGGCGCGCTGAAGCCGGTGGCCAGGGGCTCGAAGGTCACGTACAAGGACGCCGTGCACGGCGCGGATCTGGAGTACGGCGTCGGTCCCGGCCGGGTGAAGGAGAACATCACCCTGGCCGACCGCCCCGCCGGTCCGGTGAAGTTCACGTTCACGCTGGACACCGACGGGCTGGTCCCGCGGGCTCGCAAGGACGGCTCGATCGCGTTGTACGGCGCACTGCCGAACACCCCGGCGATGGTCATCCCGGCGCCGTTCATGTCGGACGCGAAGAAGGCGGACAGGTCCGTCTTCGGCAAGACCTACAGTACGAGGGTCACGCAGAAGCTGACCCGGGACGGCAGGTCCTGGAAGCTGACCGTGGTCCCGGATGCGAAGTGGCTGGCGTCGAAGGACCGTCAGTACCCAGTGGTGATCGACCCGACGATCACGATCGCGCCGTCGCCGTCGGACTCGCAGGACACGATGGTCCTGTCGGATCAGCCGACGACGAATTTCAACACGTCCTGGAAGCTGTCGGTGGGCCGCACGGCTTCGGGCACGGCGCGCTCCCTGGTCAAGTTCCCGCTGAGCGAGATCCCCTCGGGCACGAAGATCGACTCGGCGCGTCTGGAGATGTACTTCGACAACGCGCACGACGGCGGCGGCACGAAGGTGCCGGTCGAGGTGCACCGGGCCACGGGCACCTGGGACGAGGCGTCGGCGAACTGGAACAACACCAGTTCCTATGTCGGTGAGCTGTCCGGCACCAGCTACACGGTGGACGACGGTGATCCGGGCACCACGGCGGCCACGGGCTCCTGGCCCACGTCCGGGTCGACGCTGACGCAGTACGCGATCGGCAGCGACTACCGGTACAACAAGGACACGGTGGCCGGGGACGCCTACACCTGGCAGCCGGACATCAAGGACGCGGGCACGTACCAGGTCGACGTGCACTACGTCGCGGCCGCCGACCGGGCCACCAATGCCCCGTACACGGTGACGTCCAAGGGTGGCACCACCAACACCTACACGGTGAACCAGCAGTCCGGCACGAACGGTGTCTGGGCCCCGCTGGCGAGCGGCGCGCAGATCGACTTCGCGGCGGGTACGGCGGGCAAGGTCGTGCTGGGTGACGGCCCGGCCTCGGCGACCACGTCCGTGATCGCGGACGCGGCCCGCTTCACCAATCCGGCGATGATCAACAAGGACATCGGCGAGTACAGCCAGTGGCACAAGTTCCCGGTGACCGACACGGTCCAGCAGTGGCTGGACGGCTCCTCGGTCAACAACGGGTTCGTGCTGAAGGCCGCCGACGAGTCCACGGCCGGTCCGATCGGCGGTCCGCGCTACGAGGCGGGCGACGGTGACTACGGCGGCGAGACGTCCACGATCCCGCGGCTGACGGTGACCTACGACAAGGTCGGCACCACCCTCAACTCGCCGACGGTCGTCCACTCCACCGGCCCCGAGCTGTCCTGGAAGGCGTACTCGAACACCACCGGCGACCCGAACCTGGACATCGCCGAGTACCAGCTGCACCGCTCCACGCAGCAGGCGTTCACCCCGTCCGCGGCCACGCTCGTCGCCCCGATCGACAAGTCGGCCACCGCGTACACGGACACCACCGCGACGCCGACGCCGGACTCCTCCTCGGTGGAGATCGGTAGGTCGTACTACTACCAGCTCGCGGTGAAGACGACGGGCGGCCAGCTCCTCGGCTCACCGACCCGCATCGTCGGCGTCCCCAAGGCGGGCCGCACCATGCGGCTGCTCCAGGGCACGGCGGGCGGTGTCACGGACACCACCCTGTCGTCCGCGACGCCGACCACCAACCTGGACACCATCGGCCGGGACGGTGTGGGCCAGAAGTGGCTGAGCGTGGGCAACAACGACCCCACCTACGGCAAGACGCGCGCCGCGCTGAGGTTCGACACCAGTGCGATCCCCACCACCGCCACGGTGCTGGAGTCCCGAATGTTCCTGTGGGGCGCGGAGACCACGACCGGCAGCAACGGTGCGATCTACGAGCTCCACGGTCTGAACAAGGACTTCACCGAGACGCAGGCCACCTGGAACAACGCGAACTCCACCACGGCGTGGACGACGGCGGGCGGCGACTACTCCGGAACGGTGTCGGACACGGTCGGCACGGTCTCGGACGTCGGCCGTCACTGGTGGGACGCGACCTCCCTCACCCAGGGCTGGACCCGCACCCCCTCCTCCAACCACGGCGCCCTGATCAAGGTCAAGGACGAGACCACCACCGGCCCGCAGGAACGCACCGTGTTCCTGGCCTCGGAGGCCGCCGACCCGCAGATCGGCCCGCTGCTGCGCGTCATCTACGTCGACTCCACCACGGACGACACGTACTACGCGCCGCAGACCCCGGCCCGCATGACCCCCAACTCCACCTACACGGTGGACTTCACGGTCACCAACACCACGTCGAGCGCGTGGGCGAGCGGTGAGCGGGTCCTGTCGTACACCTGGCAGCTCCCCGACGGCACGGACGCGACGACGGGCGGCAACCAGCTGTCCACGGCGATCCCGCCGCTGTCCCCGGGACAGTCGACGACGATCCAGGCGCAGGTCAAGACGCCGATCAACTCGGACTCCGGCAACAAGAGCACGTTCTATGCGCTGGGCTGGGACGTCAAGAAGGTCTCCGACGGCACGTGGCTGTCCGCGGGCACGGGCGGTATCCCGTCGCTGAAGCAGAACGTGGCGGTCGAGGACCCGACGTCGAACACGCTGGGGCTGGAGAAGTTCTACTCCTACACGGGCAAGAACACGGGCGTCGGCTCGACGGTCATGAGCAACCTGGCCTCGGGCAACAGCGTGTGGTCGTACGACGCGCTCTCGAACCCTGGCCGGGGAGTGGCCACGTTCGCACGGTTCGCGTACAACTCGCTGGACACGAGTGACACGGTCTCGGGTCCGGGCTGGTCGGCGCAGCTGGCCGGACCGGTCCGGCTGGGCGCGGCGCTGGACTTCCACCCCAACGCCAACCCGACGGAGATCCGCCTGCCGGACGGTGACGGCACCACGCACGTCTTCACCAAGCAGGCCGACGGCACGTGGAAGGCCCCCGCGGGCGTCCACTACCGCATCACGGCCAAGGCGGGCCTGGACTGCACCCCGGACAAGGACCCGGTGCCGGACGCCTGGACGCTGCTGCGTCCCGACGGCACACGGTTCTACTTCGGCTGCGACGGCTATCTGACGTCGATCGTCGACAAGAACGGCAACACGCAGTCGTACACGTACGAAGAACGCAAGTCGCACAACAAGCCGACCAAGTTCCTCGCGTACATCACGGACCCCGCGGGCCGTCAGTCGCTGACCCTCGACTACTACAAGAAGGGCGACGCGACCTACAGCTACATCGACGGCACGGGTGCCAAGGTCACCGGCACCAGCCTGACCGACCCGGACATCTACGACCACGTGAAGTCGATCACCGACGTCTCGGGTCGCAAGATCTCCTTCTTCTACACGGTCGAGGGTCTGCTGGGTCAGTTCACCGACGGTGACGGCTCGTCCCAGCCGAAGGTCTTCAAGTTCACCTACGACGCCGTCCAGGGCAACAAGAACGTCAAGCTGGTCAAGGCCACCGACCCGCGCGGTCACGGCACGCAGTTGGCGTACTACGCTCCGCAGACCGGTGACGACCCGAAGTACCACTGGTGGACGAAGACGATCACGGACCGTCTCGGCAACGACACCGGCTTCGCATACGCGGCGGACACGGCGAACACCAAGTTCACCGACACCACGGTCACCGACGCCGAGTCGCACGCCACGAAGTACGTCACGGACGACTTCGGCCGTGGTGTCCAGACGACCAACGCCAAGTCCCAGAACACGAAGATGGGCTGGGACGCGGACAACAACGTCACGTACCTGGAGGAGGACAACGGCGCCAAGACCGCGTACTGCTACGACCAGAAGACGGGCTACCCGCTCTGGCAGCGCGACGCGGAGAACAACAAGTCGGGCGTACCGCCGTCCTCGGACTGCGCCCCGGGCACCTACCCGGCCAACGCGTCCGCATACGAGTACCAGACGCGCGCCGACGGCTACTCGTCGGACCTGTTCCGCAAGACCTCTCCGGAGGGCCGCGCCTGGCAGTTCGGGTACGACTCGTTCGGCAACCTGAAGACGGTCACGGACCCGAAGGGCGTCGCGACGGCTACGGCGGGTGACTACACCACGTCGTACGACTACGACTCCTACGGTGAGCTGACCAAGGCGACGGACGCCAACGGCAACCCGACCACGTACAGCGGCTTCGGGGCCACCGGTTACCCGACGACGATCACCGACGCGCTGGCCAACTCGACGACGTTCGAGTACGACGCGCGAGGACAGGTCACCAAGGTCACCGACGCCAACCTCAAGGCGACCACGCAGACGTACGACACGTTCGGGCGTCCGCTGGTCAACACGGCGCCGAAGGACCAGAACGCGGGTGTCCTGATCACCACCCCCGCGCCGGTGTACGACGAGAACGACAACGTCACCACGTCGACGGCGCCCAACGGCGCGGTCTCCACGGCGGTGTACGACAACGCGGACCAGGTGACCTCGGCCACCGCGCCCAAGGACACCTCCACGTCGGACGAGCGGACGTCGACCTACACGTACGACAAGGCCGGCCACCTCAGGACGACGACGGAGCCCAAGGGCACGCTGACGACGTCGGACACCACCGACTACGTCACCACCGACAACTACAACGAGATCTACCAGCAGACGTCCGTGGTGAACGCGGCGGGCGACAAGGTCAGTTACGAGTACGACAACGTCGGAAACGTCGTCACGGTCGTCGACCCGAAGAAGAACGCGACGGCGGACACCACCGACTACACCAGCAAGACGGCCTATGACCTGGACCACCGGGTCACGCAGGTCACCGACGCGGCCGGCAAGACGTCCAAGCGGTCCTACGACAAGGACTCGCTGGTCGTCTCCACGACGGACGCGGAGAACAACACCACGCTCATCACCTACGACGAGCGCGGCAAGCAGACCGAGGTCAAGGTCCCGCACGAGGGCACCACGACCCGGTCGACGAAGTACGAGTACGACCAGGTCGGCAACGCCACCAAGGTGATCAGCCCGCGTGCCGTGGAGGCGGGTACGACCACCGCGTTCACCGCCCGTACCGAGTACGACGCGCTGAACCGTCCGGTCAAGCAGTACCAGCCCTACGACCCGGCGGACAGCCGCTACAACAACTCCAACGTCTACACGGAGACCGCCTACGACAAGGTGGGCCGGGTGGCGAAGACCTCGCTGCCGCCGTCGGACGGTGAGACGGTCCGCAACGACACCACCTACGGCTACTTCGACAACGGCTGGGCGAAGTCGTCCACGGACCCGTGGGACATCGCCACCGCCTACGACTACAACGACCTGGGCCAGCAGACGGCCCGGACGCTGACCTCGGCGGGCGGTTCCTCCAACCGCACGATGACGTGGTCGTACTACCCGGACGGCAAGCTGAGGTCGAAGTCCGACGACGGCGTCCCGGTCGGCAAGTCCGTCGTCCTCGTCGACAACTCCGACACGCAGAACACGTCGTACACCGGCACCTGGACGAAGGGGGACATCGCCGGACAGCAGGGCTACGACCACCGCACGCACGCGGCGGGCACCGGCACCGACGCCTTCACGTGGACGCTCAACGTTCCCAAGGACGGCACGTACACCGCGTACGTGAAGTACCCGCAGGTGACGGGCGCCGCGACGACGGCCAAGTACACGCTGACACACGGCACGACGACCGAGCCGTCGGTGACGAAGGACCAGAACGCCAACACCGGCACCTGGGTGAGCCTGGGAACCTACTCGCTCAAGCAGAGCGAGGACGCCAAGCTGAAGCTGGACCAGAACAGCGGCGGTGTCGCGGTCGCGGACGCGGTCAAACTGGTCCGCGACAACTCCGCGGACACGGACAACGAGAAGAAGACCTTCTCGTACACCTACGACGCGAACGCCAACCTCACCAAGATCGACGACACGTCGTCGAGCGCGGCGATCGACGGGTACACGATCATCTACACGGGCCTCGACCAGGTCCAGAAGGTGACCGAGTCGCTGTCCGGCACGGAGAAGAAGTCAACGTCGTACACGTACGACGCGGACGGCCAGCCGGACACGATCACCCACCCCGACCAGTTCTCCAAGTACACGTACGACCTGCGTGAGCTGGTGAAGACGGTCTCGGTCGGCAAGAGCGCGACCGACGCCTCGCCCAGGGTCACGTCGTACACCTACACCGACCGAGGCCAGCGGCTCCAGGAGACCAAGGCCAACGGCAACACGGTCGACTCCACGTACTACCTGGACGGGCCCGTCAAGTCGACGGCGGAGAAGAAGCCGAACGGCACGCTCGTCGACTCGCACACCTACGCCTACGACGCCAACGGGAACAAGTCGCAGGACGTCGCGAAGAAGATGAACGCCGACAACCACTCGGCGTACCTGTCCTCGACGACGGACTACACCTATGACCCGGCCGACCGGCTGAAGCAGGCGGTGAAGACCGGCAACGGCGCGACGACGGAGACGTACGTCCACGACGACAACGCCAACGTCATCAGCCAGACGGTCGACAACGTCCCGACCAGCTACGACTACGACCGCAACCGGCTGCTGAGCGCCACCACCAGTGGCGTGCCGGCGAACTACACCTACGACCCGTTCGGCCGCCAGGAGTCGGTGTCCGCCCAGGGCAAGGTCATCGAGCGGAGCGTGTACGACGGCTTCGACCGCGTCGTTCAGTCCCAGAAGGCGGACGACACGGGCGCGCTGAAGACGACCGCGTACACCTTCGACCCGCTGGACCGCACCGCGTCGAAGACCGCGGACGGCAAGACGACCGACTACGAGTACCTGGGCCTCTCCTCCGAGGTCCTGGACGAGAAGGTCGCCGGCACGCTGACCAAGTCGTACCAGTACAGCCCCTGGGGCGAACGCCTGTCGCAGGTCAAGCACAACAGCGACGGCACGACGGAGGACGGCTACTACGGCTACAACAGCCACACCGACGTCGAAACCCTCACGGACGACAACGGCGACACCAAGGCCACGTACGGCTACACGGCCTACGGCAAGGACGACAAGTCCGAGTTCACCGGCATCGACAAGCCGGACCCGGCGGACCCGACGAAGGACGCGTACAACGCGTACCGATTCAACGCCAAGCGGTGGGACGCCCAGTCCGGCACGTACGACATGGGCTTCCGCGACTACAACCCGGGCCTGAACCGCTTCACCACGCGGGACATGTACAACGGGGCGCTCGCGGACATGGGCCTCGGGGTCGACCCGTACACCGGTAACCGGTACGCGTTCGGCGGTGGCAATCCCACGAGCTTCATCGAGCTCGACGGCCACACCAGCTGCGACGTCACGGGTATCTGCGGTGGCGTCTACCGCGAAACCCCGATGATCAAGCACGAGGAACAGGAGGGAATCAACCTCTCGATCCAGTCGAAAGCCCCCGTCTATCTGTCGGACAAGGGGCAGAAGGCGTGGAACGACGCGCTCGACGAGGTGCGGTCGCACAGCAGCTTCTTCGCGAACGGCGCGGAAACGCCCGAGGGGCTGGCCGCGATGAGCGAGCTGTTCTGGGGCACGTACTGCGGAAAGGTGAAGAAGAGCGAGTGCCCCGCGGCGCGGATGGACGCGACGTCGCTGCAGGACTTCGGCCTCCGCCAAGTCGACACCGGACTGGGCGATCGCCTCGAACCCATGGCCGCCGCGAGCTCGGTCGCCGGTATGACGTCCGCCCAGGCGATGAAGAAGCTCATGGACCCCGAGCACCTTCGCGGTCAGAGCGAGGAGTACATCCTTGAGCTGTCGGAAAAGGCGGGAATGTCCACCGCGCCGATGAAGCCCACTTCCGCGACAGGCGGACGTGGCACGCGGATATTCAAGCCCGGCGATTCGAACGTGATGCTCTTCATGGAAGCAGGCGATCCGGAGACCACCAGCGCGGACAAGGTCCACGAGGGGCCGTACGTCAAGTACCAGATCTCGGGTGCAGGAAAGGATGGAGCCTTCCGAGTGCCGATTGCGGGGAACCCGAATCCCGAACTCGGCGGGGAAGTCCCCACCATGTCCCGGAGGCGCATCATGCAGTTCCTCTTCGGGATGGAGGAGTAAGAGAAATAGAATAAGGCTGTAAAGCCCACAGTTAGCCGGTCGGTCAGGTCTTCGGATGCTGCCCGACCGGCTACACTGCTGCCATGCCTGATTTCTCTTCCTTTTCCTCGGATCAGTTTGCGGATGCACTTCGCCGTGGCACCGACGGACTCTGGTCCCTTGATGCGGCCGTCTGGCTCCTGGAGCGTCATGGGTCCTGGCTCGGCAGCCCTGAACTGCGGAATCTTACGCAGGGGGGTGTCGATGAGAATGATGAAGTATGGGCGGGATTCGATGTGCGCCGGATAAAAGAGGCGATCGATTCCGGGGAACTCGGGGAGTGGCGTGAGGATCTCGCGATCCTTTTGGTGGCCATGAGTCTTTACGGGGATTTCCCGATTGCTCTCCGGTACACCTGTGAAAATCTCTCCAAGGAGAACCTCGCGCTGATCGGCGAAGCTCTGTTCAAGGCCTGCGGTTACGAGGTCGCGCTCGCCGTCGCAGAGGGCCGCGACGGTCAGTGAGCCAATGCCACCACCCTGCCGGTTCGCGAACCGGCAGGGTGGTGGGGCGGCCTACGGCGGGTCCTACGGAAGGGCCAGCATCCGCTCCAGCGCCAACTTGGCGAACGCCTCCGTCTCCTGGTCGACCTCGATGCGGTTGACCAGGTTGCCCTCGGCCAGCGACTCCAGGGCCCAGACCAGGTGGGGCAGGTCGATGCGGTTCATGGTCGAGCAGAAGCAGACCGTCTTGTCGAGGAAGACGATCTCCTTGCCCTCGGGAGCGAAACGGTTCGCCAGGCGGCGGACCAGGTTCAGCTCGGTGCCGATGGCCCACTTGGAGCCGGCGGGAGCGGCCTCCAGGGCCTTGATGATGTACTCCGTCGAGCCGACGTAGTCCGCCGCGGCCACGACCTCGTGCTTGCACTCGGGGTGGACCAGGACGTTCACGCCCGGGATGCGCTCGCGCACGTCGTTCACCGAGTCCAGGCTGAAGCGGCCGTGGACCGAGCAGTGACCACGCCACAGGATCATCTTCGCGGCCCGCAGCTCGTCGGCCGTCAGGCCGCCGTTCGGCTTGTGCGGGTTGTAGACCACGCAGTCGTCCAGGGACATGCCCATGTCCCGCACCGCGGTGTTGCGGCCCAGGTGCTGGTCGGGCAGGAAGAGGACCTTCTCACCCTGCTCGAAGGCCCAGTCCAGGGCGCGCTTGGCGTTCGACGAGGTGCAGATGGTGCCGCCGTGCTTGCCGGTGAACGCCTTGATGTCGGCCGAGGAGTTCATGTACGAGACCGGCACGACCTGCTCGGCGACGCCCGCCTCGGTCAGCACGTCCCAGCACTCGGCGACCTGCTCGGCCGTGGCCATGTCGGCCATCGAGCAGCCGGCGGCCAGGTCCGGCAGGACGACCTTCTGGGCGTCGGACGTCAGGATGTCCGCCGACTCGGCCATGAAGTGCACACCGCAGAAGACGATGTACTCGGCCTCCGGGCGCGCGGCCGCGTCCCGGGCCAGCTTGAAGGAGTCGCCCGTGACATCGGCGAACTGGATGACCTCGTCGCGCTGGTAGTGGTGGCCGAGCACGAAGACCTTGGCGCCGAGCTTCTCCTTGGCCGCGCGGGCGCGCTCGACCAGGTCGGGGTCGGACGGCGAGGGCAGGTCGCCGGGACACTCGACGCCCCGCTCGCTCTTCGGGTCGGCCTCCCGGCCGAGAAGCAGGAGGGCGAGCGGGGACGGCTGTACGTCGAGCTCCGGGGTCTGGGCGGTGGTCACGTCACGCACCCTTTCTACTTTTCGTCTAACTGACGCTATCTATCATAACTGGTTCACGTCACTTTGACGACGGCCATAGCGTCGATGTGACGTGAATCCCGCCCGGGTCCCTCAGGTCCCTCTTCGGGCTGCTGTCCGCCGTCTTGGGCATGTGCGAGCATGAGGGCGGAAGGAAAAACGCGACCACGCGAACGCCCGGCCCGGAATGAATCCGCGGAAACGCCGGTTGCACTGGTCGGCAAGCAGTCTCCGTACAACCCGGGAGAGATGTAGATGTCCGTATCGGACGAGACCACCACCGTCACCGACGGCATCGTTCTGACCGACGCCGCAGCGTCCAAGGTCAAGGCCCTGCTCGACCAGGAAGGCCGTGACGACCTCGCCCTGCGCGTCGCCGTCCAGCCCGGCGGCTGCTCCGGCCTGCGCTACCAGCTCTTCTTCGACGAGCGCTCGCTCGACGGCGACGTGGAGAAGGACTTCGACGGGGTCAAGGTCGTCACCGACCGCATGAGCGCTCCCTACCTGGGCGGCGCCACCATCGACTTCGTGGACACGATCGAGAAGCAGGGCTTCACGATCGACAACCCGAACGCGACGGGCTCCTGCGCCTGCGGCGACTCCTTCAGCTGAGCCGGTTACAGCCTGACGGCTGAGCCGGTCAGAGCCTGACGACGAAGGCGGTGACCCCCTCCGAGGGGGCCACCGCCTTCGTGTGTCCAGGGGACGCTAGCGGGCCTGGGGCCGCAGCACGCCGGCCTTCGCCTTCGGGATCTGCGCCCCGTCCGGGCCGACCACCTTCCGGCCGTCCAGCGGCGCGTCCAGCCGTACGGTCTTCACGTACAGCCTGGCCATGGCGACGCAGACCTTGTCCGGCCAGACCTTCTCGGTCACCGTCACCGTCACCCGGTCCGCGCTCTCCTTCGCCGACGCCTTGTAGTCGGCGCAGACCCCGCCCGAGAAGCTCACGTTCAGCTCGCGGCCGTCGGCGGTGTAGCCGGAGACCTTCACGTCATGAGTCTTCGGCGCCGAGGACGGCGAGGACGGCTCGGGGGACGGGGCCGAGTCCGCCGGCGAGGTCAGGTACTTCGGGTCCAGCGCCGGATACGTCACCGTGAAGGCGCCCCGCGCCGCCGTACCCCGGACCTCGAACAGCCAGGACGGCACCAGCGTCTGCCGCCCGGCGACCGAGTGCGCGGCCAGCCCGAACACCGCCCTCTCCACGGTGACCGTGGACGCTCGGGGCGCCGTCCTGGACGTGCCGCACGGCTGCTCCAGGCGGTTCTTCAGCGGGACGGGGCTCGCGCAGCCGCCGATGCCCATCCGGTGCCCGTGCTTCTGCCCGGAGTTCATCAGCGCGAGCGTCTTCTCCGCGCCGAGCACGGGGTACGTGTCCCCCTTGGCCGGCGCCACCAGCAGCCCGTGGCCGCCGACGACGTCCCCCTGCTTGTCGACGGTCAGGCCGGTCGTCCAGCCGTACGTGGGCAGCCCGCCCACCACCGGATCGGCGTTGACCACCCGCTGGGCGCCCATGATCTGGCTCGCGTCGACCTTCGCGTCGTCCTGGCCCAGCGCCTTCAGCACCGGCGCCGCCGCCTTCTCGGCGACCGCCACGCTCACCGGCTCGCCCGCCGGAGCGCCCGGGTCCTGCGCGCAGACGGTGACCTTCTTGCAGTTGTCCGTGCCGGGCGCGTACCGGCTGAAGGTCCAGCTGCCCGGGGCGTCCTTGGTCACCTGGAGCGTCGGCCCGGAGCCGTCCTTGCCGCCGACCCGCCAGCTCGGCCCCTCGGCCACCGGCGTGCCGTCGATCCCGAGGGCCTCGGCCAGCCGGGCCACGTCGTCCTTGCCGACCTCGCCCTTCGGCGCGTACACCGGCGCCGAGCCGGGACCGTCGGCCAGCTTCCCCGCGGCCACGTACGTCGCCCCGTAAGGATCCGGCTCACCAGGCGCGATGTCACCCGTACCACCCTGCGCCCAGCCGTCCAGGACGAGGGGCGGGGGAGTGCCGCCACCGCCGGACCCGCCGGCGCCCGCACGGCCGTCCGAACCATGGTTCGCGGAGAGGAGCGCGCCCCCGCCCCCGACCAGCAGGACGGCCGCCGCGACCGAGACGATCACCATGGGGGAGCGCCGCCGCCCGGACCGCTCACCCGCGTCGGCATCACCGATCTCACGGACCGCGCCGACCTCGCCGACCTCGTCGGGCGGGGTTCCGGCGCCCTCGCCGCTCCCTGAGACCTTGGAGACGCCAGAAGACTCGGAGACGCCAGAAGACTCGGAGACGCCAGAAGACTCGGAGGCGTCGGAAGACTCAGGGGTGTCCGAGGCCCCGGGCTCCTCGGCGCTCTCGGCGTTCTCGGTCGCGTCGGAGACCGCGGAGACCTCGGGCTCCTCGGAATTCTCAGGTCGCTCGGTGTTCACCGCATCGCTCCTCGCTGGATCCTGTCCCACGCCCCCGGCACGGGGGACGGCGATGGGACGAGCGAGGGGAGCGTGCGGTTCCCGCAGTACGCCCCGGGCGTCAGTCGCCGTAGTCCGACATGGCGTCCAGCAGCCGGGCCGACCTCTTCGGCACGGTCACCCCATGGATCAGCGACGGCGGCACCGGGCGGGAGTCGGCGTGCTGGGGAACCGTCCAGTGCGGGACCATCCGCGCGCAGTCGCCGCGCAGCGAGGCGAGGTCGTCCTCGAGATCGGCCGGAGCGGAAGAGTGGACCTTGAGGTTCGTCATGATGGCACCGTAGGCATGACGAGCCTCGCGAAGAAAGATCTACTATCGGGTAGTTTTGCCAGCTTCAGTGGCTGCCCATGAACGGGTAGCGTGAACTGTCAATCCAGCCTCCCGCAGGAGAATGCCTGTCGTGCGCATCGCAGTCACCGGCTCCATCGCCACCGACCACCTCATGACCTTCCCCGGCCGCTTCGCCGACCAGTTCGTCGCGGACCAGCTGCACACGGTCTCGCTCTCCTTCCTGGTCGACAATCTGGACGTACGCCGGGGCGGCGTCGGCGCGAACATCGCCTTCGGCATGGGGCAGCTCGGGACCAAGCCCATCCTCGTCGGAGCCGCCGGCTTCGACTTCGACCAGTACCGAGCCTGGCTGGACCGCCATGGCGTGGACACCGACTCGGTCCGTATCTCCGAGACCCTGCACACCGCCCGCTTCGTGTGCACCACCGACGCCGACCACAACCAGATCGGCTCCTTCTACACCGGTGCGATGAGCGAGGCCCGCCTCATCGAGCTGAAGACGGTCGCCGACCGCGTCGGCAGCCTCGACCTGGTCCTGATCGGCGCCGACGACCCGGAGGCGATGCTCCGCCACACGGAGGAGTGCCGCTCCCGGAACATCCCCTTCGCCGCCGACTTCTCCCAGCAGATCGCCCGTATGGAGGGCGAGGAGATCCGGATACTGCTGGACGGGGCGACCTACCTCTTCTCCAACGAGTACGAGAAGGGGCTCATCGAGTCCAAGACCGGCTGGACCGACGCCGAGATCCTGTCCAAGGTCGGCCACCGCGTCACCACGCTCGGCTCGCAGGGCGTGCGCATCGAGCGGGTCGGCGAGGACCCGATCGAGGTCGGCTGCGCGGAGGAGGAGCGCAAGGCCGACCCCACGGGTGTCGGCGACGCCTTCCGCGCCGGTTTCCTCTCCGGCCTGGCCTGGGGTGTCTCCCTGGAGCGCGCGGCGCAGGTCGGCTGCATGCTGGCGACTCTCGTCATCGAGACGGTGGGGACGCAGGAGTACCAGCTGCGGCGGGGGCACTTCATGGACCGGTTCACCAAGGCGTACGGGGACGAGGCGGCCGAGGAGGTCCGGGCTCACCTGGGCTGAGCACATCGGCACAGCCCCCGCGCCCCTTCGAGGGGGGCCCTGCCCCCCTCGACCCCCTTCAGCTCACCCTGCGGACCACATAGGCCGAGCCCTTTTCCGCCGGCTCCTCGCCCAGATACTGCTGCCCTCGCATCTCGCACCACGCGGGAATGTCCAGCCGGGCCGCCTCGTCGTCCGAGAGAACGCGCACCGTGCCGCCCACCGGCACGTCCCCGATCACCTTGGCCAGCTCGATGACCGGGATCGGGCACCGCTTGCCGAGGGAGTCGACGACCAGCTCCTCCGCCCGGACCGCGGTCACGATCGCCGGAGCCGGCGCACCCAGCTTCTCCCGCACCCCGGCCACCGCCCCCGGCAGCGCCGCCAGGAACCGCTCCACGTCCTCCTCGGCCACCCCCGACGGCAGTGACACCCGCACGTTGCCCTCGCTCAGCACCCCCATCGCCTTCAGCACATGGCTGGGTGTCAGCGTGCTGCTCGTGCAGGACGAGCCGGACGACACGGAGAAACCCTCCCGGTCCAACTCGTGCAGCAGGGCCTCTCCGTCGACATAGAGACAGGAGAAGGTGACGATCCCCGGCAGCCGCCGCTCCGGATCGCCGACCACCTCGACATCCGGCACCAGCTGCGGCACCCGCAGCCTGATCCGCTCCGTCAGCTCCCGCAGTCGAACCGCTTCCTGGGCCGCCTCCGCCCGTACCGCGCGCAGGGAGGCCACGGCCGCGACGATGGCCGGGAGGTTCTCGAACCCGGCCGCGCGACCCGACTCGCGCTCGTCCACGGGAGCTTGCGGCGCGAACCGCACCCCCTTCTTCACGACGAGCAGCCCCACCCCCGAGGGCCCGCCCCACTTGTGGGCGCTCGCCGCCAGCAGCGACCAGCCGCCCTCGACCGGCCCCCACCCCAGCGACTGAGCGGCGTCCACCAGCAGCGGTACTCCCGCCGCCCGGCACGCCTCGGCCACCTCGGCCACCGGCTGTACGGTCCCGACCTCGTGGTTGGCCGACTGCAGACAGGCCAGCGCGGTGTCCTGCCGGAGCGCGGCCGCGAAGTCCGCCGGAGCGACGGCTCCCGCCCGGGCGACGGCCACCGTGCTCACCGAGCCGCCCTCCGCCTCGAACGCATCAGCCGAATGGAGTACCGAGGAGTGCTCGACAGCGGACACGATCAGGTGGCGTCCCACCCGGCGCCGCCCGGCCAACGCCCCCGCGACACCGGTGTGTACGGCCCGCGTCCCGGACGGCGTGAACACCACCTCGTCCGCCCGGCACCCCACCGCCTCGGCCGCCGCCTCCCGAGCCGCGTCGAGCAACATCCGCGCCCTGCGTCCCTCCCGGTACAACCGAGCGGGATCGGCCCACCCTTCATCCAGAGCGGCCAACAACGCCTGACGGGCAACGGGATGGAGGGGAGCAGCGGATGCAGCGTCAAAGTAGGACACACAGCAACGGTAAATCTTCGGTGGAGCAGCCGACCTCAAGGGGCGCGGGCGGTGCCGATATGCGGCTCCGCCGCGAGGCCGCGACCAGCCACAACGCACCCCGCACCCGCCCACCAAACCGCGACAACCCGAGCTATTGGGCGCTCATTCCCACCCTTAAGGAGTGACCGGCGGCGCGTATGGCACCCTCCCCGCGAACCCTCGGAGAGCGTCGGCTAGGGTTTGGTCCGCATAAACATCCAAACCCCTGCCCGACGCAGGGCGGCGACCGACCAGCGAGAAGGCCGCAGCCGAACAGCGCGGGCGAGACTCTCGGGAAGGCGCTACGTGAGTCCCAACGGCTCCGACCGCTCGCCGCGGCGCCCGATGCGGCGGAAGCTGCTGCAGGCACTGACCGCGGGCCTGGTCCTGGCGACCGCAACCGGTTGCACATACAAGGACTTCCCCCGCCTTGGCATGCCCACCCCGGTCACGGAAGAGGCTCCGCGGATCCTCTCCCTGTGGCAGGGCTCCTGGGCTGCCGCGCTGGCCACCGGTGTGCTGGTGTGGGGCCTGATCCTGTGGAGTGCTTTCTTCCACCGGCGCAGCCGCACCAAGGTCGAGGTACCTCCGCAGACTCGGTACAACATGCCGATCGAGGCCCTGTACACGGTGGTCCCGATCATCATCATCTCGGTGCTGTTCTACTTCACGGCCCGGGACGAGTCGAAGCTCCTCAGCCTCGACAAGAAGCCCGACGTCACGGTCAACGTGGTCGGCTTCCAGTGGAGCTGGGGCTTCAACTACATCGCGGACGTTCCCGGTTCCCCCGGCAACGCCAAGACGTCCAAGCAACTGCTCGCCATCCCGGACCGGTTCCGCAAGGACTTCCCGGCGAACGCCGGCGGTGTCTACGACGTCGGTACGCCGGGCACGAAGAACCCTCAGACCGGTAACCCCGGCCCGACCCTCTGGCTTCCCGAGGGCAAGACGGTCCGCTTCATCCTCACCTCGCGTGACGTCATCCACTCCTTCTGGGTGGTGCCGTTCCTGATGAAGCAGGACGTGATCCCGGGCCACACCAACGCCTTCCAGGTGGTTCCCAACCATCAGGGCACTTTCCTGGGCAAGTGCGCCGAGCTCTGCGGCGTCGACCACTCCCGGATGCTGTTCAACGTGAAGGTCGTCTCCCCCGAGCGCTACGAGCAGCACCTCAAGGACCTCGCCAAGAAGGGGCAGACCGGTTACATTCCCGCCGGCATCGCGCAGACGCCGCACGAGAAGAACCGGGAGACGAACAACCTGTGAGCATCCTCAACGAACCCCAGGGTGCCGCGGCAGCTGAGGACTCGTACGAGAACGAGCTGCCGGTCAGGCGCAAGCAGCCCGGCAATGTCGTGGTCAAGTGGCTCACCACCACCGACCACAAGACCATCGGAACGCTGTATCTGGTCACGTCCTTCGCGTTCTTCCTGATCGGCGGCGTGATGGCGCTCCTCATGCGCGCCGAGCTGGCCCGTCCGGGCCTGCAGATCATGTCGAACGAGCAGTTCAACCAGGCGTTCACGATGCACGGCACGATCATGCTGCTGATGTTCGCGACGCCGCTGTTCGCCGGTTTCACGAACTGGATCATGCCGCTGCAGATCGGCGCGCCCGACGTGGCGTTCCCGCGGCTGAACATGTTCGCCTACTGGCTCTACCTGTTCGGCTCGACCATCGCGGTGGGCGGCTTCCTCACCCCGCAGGGTGCGGCCGACTTCGGCTGGTTCGCCTACTCCCCGCTGTCGGACGCGGTCCGCTCGCCGGGCATCGGCGCCGACATGTGGATCATGGGTCTGGCCTTCTCCGGCTTCGGCACCATCCTCGGCGCGGTCAACTTCATCACCACGATCATCTGCATGCGTGCCCCGGGCATGACCATGTTCCGCATGCCGATCTTCGTGTGGAACGTGCTGCTGACCGCCGTCCTGGTCCTGCTCGCCTTCCCGGTCCTCGCGGCCGCGCTGTTCGCCCTGGAGGCGGACCGCAAGTTCGGCGCCCATGTATTCGACGCCGCAAACGGCGGAGCCCTGCTGTGGCAACACCTCTTCTGGTTCTTCGGCCATCCAGAGGTGTACATCATCGCGCTGCCGTTCTTCGGCATCATCTCCGAGGTCATCCCGGTCTTCTCCCGTAAGCCGATGTTCGGCTACATGGGTCTGATCGCGGCCACCATCTCCATCGCCGGTCTGTCCGTGACGGTGTGGGCCCACCACATGTACGTCACCGGCGGTGTGCTGCTGCCGTTCTTCTCCTTCATGACGTTCCTGATCGCCGTACCGACCGGTGTGAAGTTCTTCAACTGGATCGGCACGATGTGGAAGGGCTCGCTGTCCTTCGAGACCCCGATGCTCTGGGCCGTCGGCTTCCTGATCACCTTCACGTTCGGTGGTCTGACCGGTGTCATCCTGGCCTCGCCCCCGATGGACTTCCACGTCTCCGACTCGTACTTCGTGGTGGCCCACTTCCACTACGTGGTCTTCGGTACGGTCGTCTTCGCCATGTTCTCCGGCTTCCACTTCTGGTGGCCGAAGATGACCGGCAAGATGCTGGACGAGCGCCTCGGCAAGATCACCTTCTGGACGCTGTTCGTCGGCTTCCACACCACGTTCCTGGTCCAGCACTGGCTGGGTACGGAAGGCATGCCGCGCCGTTACGCCGACTACCTGGCGTCCGACGGCTTCACCACACTGAACACGATCTCGACGATCGGTTCGTTCCTGCTCGGCCTGTCGATCCTGCCGTTCCTCTACAACGTGTGGAAGACGGCCAAGTACGGCAAGCCGGTCGGCGTGGACGACCCGTGGGGCTACGGCCGTTCGCTCGAATGGGCGACCTCCTGCCCGCCGCCGCGGCACAACTTCCTCACCCTGCCGCGGATCCGCAGCGAATCCCCGGCGTTCGACCTGCACCACCCCGAGATCGCCGCGCTCGAGCAGCTCGAGTACGCCGGTCACGGCAGCGCCATCGAGGGCAGCAAGGAGGCCGGCAAGTGAAGATCCAGGGCCGGATGTTCATCTGGCTGAGCTTCTTCGTCCTGATCATCGCCGTCTTGTACGGCGTGTGGTCGAAGGAGCCGGCCGGTACCACGGCGCTCTTCCTGGCCTTCGGCCTGTGCATCATGATCGGCTTCTACCTGGGCTTCACCGCCCGGCGGGTCGACGCGGGTGCGCAGGACGACAAGGAGGCCGACGTCGCGGACGACGCGGGCGAGCTGGGCTTCTTCAGCCCGCACAGCTGGCAGCCGCTCGCCCTCGGCTTCGGTGGCGCAATGGCCTTCCTCGGTGTCGCGGTCGGCTGGTGGCTGCTGTACTTCGGCGCACCGTTCATCCTGGTCGGCCTGTTCGGCTGGGTGTTCGAGTACTACCACGGTGAGAACCGCACCCAGTAGCACGCAGTAGCGCACCGGGAGCCCGGACACTCCGTCAGGAGGGTCCGGGCTCCTGCTTTTGCCGCAGGCCATCCCTCGTAAGGGTTACATAGCGCGCAAATGGGGTCTGCGTCTCATAGCGTGATCATATGAACCACTCTCCGCGTACCCGCACCGTCGTCAGCTGCACCGTGCTGGTGGCCGCCCTCGGTGCGGGCGTCACCGGCTGCGCTTCGCACGGCAACCCCCTGTCGGACAAGCCGTACGACGCAGCGGACCAGATCTCCTTCAACGGCCCCACCGGCACCGGGAAGCGGGCCGACCCCGACAAACCCCTGGAGATCACCACCAGCACCGACGACGGCCGGATCACGGACGTCACCGCCTACGACGCCACAGGGCGCTTCGTGGCGGGCGAACTCGCGGCCGACGGCAGCCGTTGGCACAGCACCTCCCCGCTGGCCGCCAACGCCCACTACACGGTCGCGGTGAGCACGGAGGACGAGGACGGCGCACCCGGCCGTAAGGTCCTCAGCTTCGACACCACCAAGCCCTCGACCACCAAGCGCCTGAACGTCACGTTCGGGCCGGATTCGGGCCAGTACGGCGTCGGACAGCCCATCACCGCCCAACTCGACCACGAGGTGAAGGACAAGGCGCAGCGGGCCGTCGTGGAGCGCGCCCTCAGAGTGGACTCCACGCCGGCCGTCCAGGGTGCCTGGTACTGGGTGAGCGACAAGGAACTCCACTACCGCCCCAAGGAGTACTGGCCCGCGCACGCCACCCTCCAGGTGCACAGCAACCTCGACGGCGTGAAGATCAGCGACCGGCTCTGGGGCGGTACGTCCAAGGCGCTGAAGATCACCACCGGTGACCGCATCGAGGCCGTCACGGACGCCGCGGCGCACCAACTGACGTTCTTCAAGAACGGCCAGGAGGTCCAGTCGATCCCCGTCACCACCGGCAAGCCCGGCTTCGAGACCCGCAACGGGGTCAAGGTCGTCCTGGCCAAGCAGTACTTCGTACGGATGCGCGGCACCACGGTCGGCATCGCCGAGGGCAGCTCCGACTCGTACGACCTGCCGGTCTACTACGCCACCCGCGTCACCTGGTCGGGCGAGTACGTGCACGCCGCGCCCTGGTCGGTGGGCTCCCAGGGCTCCGAGAACGTCAGCCACGGCTGCACCGGCATGAGCACATCCAACGCCGAGTGGTTCTTCAACAACATCCACGAGGGCGACATCGTCAAGGTCGTCAACTCCAACGGCAACCCGATGGAACCCTTCGGCAACGGCTTCGGCGACTGGAACGTCGACTGGAAGAAGTGGCGCACCGGCAGCGCCCTCGTCAACGGCACCCCGGACGGCCCCGCTCCCCAGGACGCCCTGCGCCTGCAGCCGACGACCGTGTGAAGTACCCGGGGGGCGCGGGGCCGCGTCGATCCGCGGCCCCGCGCCCTGCTAGGCGCTCAGCAACCGCTTCTGGCGGAGCAGACCGGCCAGGGCGGCCGCGAACTCCACCGGATCCACCGGCAAGGTGACCGCCGCATCGGCCCGGCTCCACGTAGCGAGCCAGGCATCCTGAGGCCGCCCCATCAACAGCAGCACAGGCGGGCAGTTGAACACCTCGTCCTTGATCTGCCGGCACACCCCCATGCCCCCCATGGGCACGGCCTCACCGTCGAGCACGCACACGTCGATGCCGCCCTTGGTCAGCTCCCGCAGCACCGCCTCAGGGGTCGCACACTCCAGGAACTCGATCTGGGGCACATCGGGAGCCGGCCTGCGGCCGGCGGCCAACCGCACCTGTTCCCGGGTGTTGGAGTCGTCGCTGTACACCAGCACCGTAGCGGTCGGCTGCATGCTTCCTCCGAGACGTCAGCGTCGTACGGACAGGGCCGTTCGGGGCGGATGTTACTCCCATGAACACCACGTCAACACCGGTTCGGCGGGCAGCAACACTCCGAACGGCACCCCCCGGAGTGAGGGCGGGATAAGCGACCGACATAATGTCGGTCGTGGCGACAGCAACGACAGTAGAAACCGGGCACGCGCACCCGTCGGTCAATCGACCGAACCTCACCAGCGTCGGAACCATCATCTGGCTGAGTTCCGAGCTGATGTTCTTCGCGGCCCTCTTCGCGATGTACTTCACCCTCCGGTCGGTGACCGGACCGGCGTACTGGACGGAGCAGGCACACGCGCTCAACGTGCCCTTCTCCGCGACGAACACCACGATCCTGGTGCTCTCCTCGCTCACCTGCCAGCTCGGCGTGTTCGCCGCCGAGCGCGGGGACGTGAAGAAGCTCCGTGGCTGGTTCATCCTCACCTTCATCATGGGTGCGATCTTCATCGGCGGTCAGATCTACGAGTACACCGAGCTGGTGAAGAAGGACGGGATCTCCCTGTCCTCCGGCCCGTACGGCTCGGTGTTCTACCTGACCACCGGCTTCCACGGCATGCACGTGACGGGCGGTCTCATCGCCTTCCTGTTTGTCCTGGGCCGCACCTACATGGCCAAGAGGTTCACTCACGAGCAGGCGACCGCCGCCATCGTCGTGTCCTACTACTGGCACTTCGTCGATGTGGTCTGGATCGGCCTTTTCGCCACGATCTACCTGATCAAGTAGCCGGGACCGCTCCCGCACATCCTGAAGCATCGACGCAGAAGATCCTGACACCGGGGTAATCCGTGAAAAAGCTCTCCGCACGACGACGCCATCCGCTGGCGGCGGTCGTCGTCCTACTCTTCGCGCTGGCGGCCACTGGGGGGCTGTACGCCGCGTTCGCGCCCGCGAGCAAGGCGCAGGCCGATGAAACCTCCCAGTCCCTGACCATCAAGGAGGGCAAGAAGCTCTACGAGGTCGGCTGCGCCAGCTGCCACGGCACCGGTGGCCAGGGCTCCTCCGACGGCCCGAGCCTGGTCGGCGTGGGCGCTGCGGCGGTCGACTTCCAGGTCGCGACCGGCCGTATGCCGGCCGCCACCTCGCAGGGCCCGCAGGTCGTAAAGAAGAAGAACATCTACAGCCAGGCCGAGATCGACCAGCTCGCGGCGTACGTCGCCTCGCTGGGCGCCGGTCCCGAGGTGCCGACGAAGGACCAGTACGGCCCGGAGGGTGCGGACATCGCCAAGGGCGGCGAGCTGTTCCGTACCAACTGCGCGCAGTGCCACAACTTCACCGGCAAGGGCGGTGCCCTCACCAAGGGCAAGTTCGCGCCGGACCTGACGGGCGTCGACCCGAAGCACATCTACGAGGCCATGCAGACGGGCCCGCAGAACATGCCGTCCTTCCCCGACACCACGATGTCGGAGAAGAACAAGAAGGACGTCATCGCGTACCTGAACGCGATCAACAGCAGCGAGACGGAGCAGCCGGGCGGCATGGAGCTGGGCGGTCTCGGCCCGGTCACCGAGGGCCTGTTCGCATGGGTCTTCGGTCTCGGTGCGCTGATCGCGGTAGCCGTCTGGGTCGCCGCTCGGACCGCAAAGGCCAAGAAGTCATGAGTAGCCAAGACATTCCAGAAGAGAACCTGCCCGCTGAGCAGGAGTACGCGCACGGCGCCGTGAGCGTCGCGGACGAGCAGAACCCGTTCGCGGACCCGGGGCTGCCGCCCCACGAGCACCGGATCCAGGACATCGACGAGCGGGCCGCCAAGCGGTCCGAGCGCTTCGTCGCCCTGCTGTTCACGGTGTCGATGCTGGCCACCGTCGGCTTCATCGCCTCGTACGTGGCGGTCCCGCAGGACAAGGCGATCTTCGTCTTCCCGCTGGGGCACATCAGCGCGCTGAACTTCGCGCTCGGCCTGACCCTCGGTACGGCGCTGTTCTGCATCGGCGCGGGTGCGGTCCACTGGGCCCGCACCCTGATGTCCGATGTCGAGGTCGCCGACGAACGGCACGCGATCGCCGCCTCTCCCGAGGTGCGTGCTCAGGTCCACGCGGACTTCAAGCAGGGTGCCAAGGAGTCGGCGCTCGGCCGCCGCAAGCTGATCCGCAACACGATGTTCGGCGCGATGGCCATGGTGCCGCTCTCCGGCGTCATGCTGCTGCGCGACCTCGGCCCGCTGCCCGGCACCTCGCTGCGCCACACGCTGTGGGCCAAGGGCAAGCTGCTCGTCAACATGAACACGAACCAGCCGCTGCGTCCCGAGGACGTCGCCGTCGGTTCGCTGACCTTCGCCAAGCCCGAGGGCCTGGAGGAGGCACAGGAGGACTTCCAGAACGAGATCGCCAAGGCGGCCCTGATGATCATCCGGCTGCAGCCGGACAACATCAAGGACAAGCGCGAGCTCGAGTGGTCGCACGAGGGCATCGTCGCGTTCTCGAAGATCTGCACCCACGTCGGTTGCCCGATCTCCCTGTACGAGCAGCAGACGCACCACGTGCTGTGCCCGTGCCACCAGTCCACCTTCGACCTCTCCGACGGTGCCCGAGTGATCTTCGGCCCCGCCGGTCACGCCCTGCCGCAGCTCCGCATCGGCGTGAACGACGAGGGCTACCTCGAGGCGCTCGGCGACTTCGAAGAGCCCGTCGGTCCTGCATTCTGGGAGCGCGGATGAGCACCAACGAGAACAACGAGCGACGCGGCAAGGCGCCCGCCGGCGAGCGCGTCGCCGACTGGGCCGACGGACGGCTCGGGATCTACTCCCTGGCCAAGTCCAACATGCGCAAGATCTTCCCCGACCACTGGTCGTTCATGTTGGGCGAAGTCTGCCTGTACAGCTTCCTCATCATCATCCTGACCGGTGTGTACCTGACGCTGTTCTTCCATCCGTCGATGAACGAGGTGGTGTACCACGGCAGCTACGTCCCGCTCCAGGGACAGCTCATGTCCGAGGCGTTCAGCTCGACCCTGCACATCTCGTTCGACGTGCGTGGTGGTCTGCTCATCCGGCAGATCCACCACTGGGCCGCGCTGATCTTCCTCGCCGGCATGTTCGTGCACATGATGCGCGTGTTCTTCACGGGCGCGTTCCGCAAGCCGCGTGAGATCAACTGGCTGTTCGGCTTCCTGCTGTTCGTCCTGGGCATGTTCACCGGTTTCACCGGTTACTCGCTCCCGGACGACCTGCTCTCCGGCACCGGTGTCCGCTTCACCGAGGGCGCGATCCTGTCGATGCCGATCGTCGGCACCTACATCTCGTTCTTCCTCTTCGGCGGCGAGTTCCCCGGTCACGACTTCGTCGCCCGGTTCTACTCGATCCACATCCTGCTGCTGCCGGGCATCATGCTCGGCCTGGTGGTGGGCCACCTGATCCTGGTCTTCTACCACAAGCACACGCAGTTCGCGGGTCCCGGAAAGACGAACAACAACGTCGTCGGCATGCCGCTGCTGCCGGTGTACATGGCCAAGGCCGGAGGCTTCTTCTTCCTGGTCTTCGGTGTGATCGCCGCCATCGCCGCGGTGACCCAGATCAACCCGATCTGGGCCATGGGTCCCTACCGCCCCGACCAGGTGTCCACCGGCGCCCAGCCCGACTGGTACATGGGCTTCGCCGAGGGTCTGGTCCGCTACATGCCGGGCTGGGAGATCAACTTCTGGGGTCACACGCTCGTCCTGGGCGTGTTCATCCCGCTGGTGCTCTTCGGTCTCGTGCTGGCGGCGATCGCGTTGTACCCGTTCATCGAGTCCTGGGTCACCGGCGACAAGAGCGAGCACCACATCCTGGACCGCCCGCGCAACGCCCCGACCCGTACCGCGTTCGGTGTCGCCTGGGTCACCGTGTACATGGTCGGCCTGGTCGGTGGTGGCAACGACCTCATCGCCACCCACTTCAACCTGTCGATCAACGACGTGACCTGGTTCGTCCGGATCTTCTTCTTCGCCGGACCGGTCATCGCGTTCATCGTCACCAAGCGGATCTGCCTCGGCCTGCAGCGCCGCGACCGCGACAAGGTGCTGCACGGTCGCGAGACCGGCATCATCAAGCGCCTGCCGCACGGTGAGTTCATCGAGGTGCACGAGCCGCTCAGCCAGGAGCAGCTGCACACCCTCACGGCTCACCACCAGTACGAGCCGGCCGAGATCGGCCCGACGGTCGACGAGAACGGTGTCGAGCGCAAGGTGAAGGGGTCCGAGAAGCTGCGCGCCAAGCTCAGCAACGCCTACTACGGCGAGGACAACCAGATCCCGAAGCCGACTGTCGACGAGTACAAGGAGATCACGAGCGGCCACGGCCACCACTGATCCCCGCGTCGCCACGCCACGCCGAAGGGCCCCGTCCGTGTTCCGGACGGGGCCCTTCACCGTGTCCCGGGCTGGATAGGGTGGGAGCACACTGTTCTTCTAGACACCCAGGAGCGGCTATGAACGCTGTGACCCCCGCTGGAGGCGACACCGCGGCGGGCCGTTCCTGGCCCGCCCTGCTGAACGGGCTGCTGGACGGCCGGGACCTGTCCGCCGACGACACGGCCTGGGCGATGGACCTGATCATGCGCGGCGAGGCGACCGACGCGCAGATCGCCGGGTTCCTGGTGGCCCTGCGGTCCAAGGGCGAGACGGTGGAGGAGATCACCGGACTCGTGCGGACCATGTACGAGCACGCCAACGTGATCGAGGTACCCGGGCCCGCCGTCGACATCGTCGGCACGGGCGGTGACGGCGCCAAGACGGTGAACATCTCCACGATGTCGTCGATCGTCGTCGCCGGCACCGGAGCGAAGGTCGTCAAGCACGGCAACCGCGCCGCGTCCTCCGCCTCCGGGTCCTCCGACGTCCTGGAGAAGCTCGGGATCAACCTGAACCTGACCCCGAAGCGGGTCGCCGAGGTCGCCGACGAGGCCGGCATCACCATCTGCTTCGCGGTGAAGTTCCACCCGGCGCTGCGTCATGTCGCCGCGGCGCGCGGCCAGTTGGGGATCCGTACCACCTTCAACGTGCTCGGCCCGCTCACCAACCCGGCCAAGGTGCGCGCCCAGGCGGTCGGTGTCGCCGACCCCCGGATGGCGCCGATCGTGGCCGGGGTCCTCGCCGAGCGCGGCAACTCCGCCCTGGTCTTCCGGGGTGACGACGGCCTGGACGAGCTGACGACCACGTCCACCTCCCGGGTGTGGGTGGTCCGGGACGGCAAGGTCACGGAGGAGAGCTTCGACCCGCGGGACGTCGGCATCGACCTCGTCCCCGTGGAGGCCCTGCGTGGCGCCGACGCCTCCTACAACGCGGAGGTCGCCCGCCGCGTGCTGGACGGCGAGCAGGGCGCGGTCCGGGACGCGGTCCTGCTGAACTCGGCGGCCGCCCTGGTGGCGCTCGACCCGACCGAGGCACCCCTGGCCGAGCAGCTCCGCGCCGGCATGGCCAAGGCGGCCGTGTCGATCGACTCGGGCGAGGCGAAGCGGACGCTGGAGCGGTGGGTGGCGGCCAGCAACAAGTAGCGGGTGGCTGATCGCCGTCGCAGCGGGTGTCCCGGGATCCGGACAGAAGTTGCGCGGCGGCGATCAGCTCGGCTACGTTCCTGACCAGGTCATGAGTGACAGTCATGAGGCCCCGGCCGACTGTCCGGCAACCCTCCGTCCGTGGCGGGGTGCCCCGGGTGAAGACCAGGCCGTGGGCAACGAGGTCCACGGCAAGCGCGGACCCCTCGCACACCAGGGGTCCTGGTCGTCGAGGGAGCCTTCTGTGAGCAAGCGAATGCGATAGGGCGTAGAGCCCCGCCTCCGCGTACCCCTTTCACCTTCCCCACGTTCGAGCCGTACGCGCTCACGTGGTGATTCGCCTTGCCTCTCACAGGAGCTCGCCATGTCCGTCTTCACCGCTGCTGCCGACCAGTCCGTTTGTGCCCCTCTGTCCGTTCTGGGCCGTGACGTCACCGTCCCGCTCGTGACCGGCGGCGAAGTCACCTACGCGGCGCTCGACTACGCGGCCAGCGCCCCCGCCCTCCAGCGCGTCTGGGACGACGTGGCGGCCTACGCGCCGTACTACGGCAGCGTCCACCGCGGTGCCGGCTACCTCTCCCAGCTCTCCACCGACCTGTTCGAGAACGCCCGCAGGACGGTCGCCGAGTTCCTCGACTGCCGTGCGGCCGACCAGGTGGTCTTCACCCGCTCGACCACGGACTCCCTGAACCTCCTCGCCGCCGCCCTGCCCGCCGACTGTCAGGTCTTCGTCTTCGAGACCGAGCACCACGCCTCCCTGCTGCCCTGGCAGGACGCCCGCGTCACCTACCTCGACGCCCCGCGCACCCCGCGGCAGGCCGTCGAGACCCTGGAGCGGGCCCTCGCCGACCGTGACCCCTACGGCCCGGCCCTGGTCTGCGTCACCGGCGCCTCCAACGTCACCGGCGAGCTGTGGCCGGTGCGCGAGCTGGCCGCCGCGGCCCATGCGCACGGCGCCCGGATCGTCCTGGACGCCGCCCAGCTGGCCCCGCACCACCCCGTGTCGGTCCAGGACCTCGACGTCGACTGGGTCGCCTTCTCCGGCCACAAGCTGTACGCCCCCTTCGGCTCCGGCGTCCTGGCCGGGCGCGCCGACTGGCTGGTCGAGGCCGAGCCGTACCTCGCGGGCGGCGGCGCCAGCCGCAAGGTGACCCGGCGCGAGGACGGGGGAGTGGCCGTGGAGTGGCACGAGACCGCCGCCCGCCACGAGGCCGGCTCCCCGAACGTCATCGGCGCCTACTCCATCGCCTCCGCCTGCAGGGCGCTGACGGAGGCCGGTTTCGACACGCTGGTCGCCCGCGAGCAGCACCTGATCGCGAAGGTGCGGGCCGGCCTGGCCGAGGTCCCCGCGGTCCGGGTCCTCTCCCTCTTCGGCGACGACGCCCCGCGCGTCGGCGTGATCAGCTTCGTCGTGGACGGCTGGAACAGCTCCCACTTCGCCGCCGCCCTCTCCGCCGAGTACGGCATCGGCGTCCGTGACGGCCTGTTCTGCGCCCACCCGCTGGTCCGCACCCTCCTCGGCTCCGACCCCCAGACCCAGGGCGAGTGCGGGGCCCCCGAGGCCGCACCGGGCGAGAAGTCCCTGAACGCGATCCGCGTGAGCTTCGGTGCGGGCACCCCCGACGAGCACGTGGAGCGCTTCGTCACGGCGGTGAAGGAACTGGTGACCGAGGGCGCGAAGTGGACGTACCGCACGGAGGAAGGCCGCTGCGTCCCGGCGGTGTGAGCTTCTGAACGCCCGGTGGGGCGGTCTTCAGCCGATCAGTTGTCCAACCCGATCGAGAAGGCCGCCTCCAGGTCGTGCTGCGAGTACGTACGGAAGGCGACGTGCGTGTCCGTGGCCTCGACCCCGGGGATCTTGCTGATCCGCCCCGGAATCACGTCGGCCAGATCCTCGTGCTGCCGCACCCGCACCATGGCGATCAGGTCGTACGTACCGGTGACGGAGAAGACCTCGCTCACCGAATCCAGCGAAGCGACCTGCTCCGCGATCTCGGGGATCCGGTCCACGCTGGTCTTGATCAGGACGATCGCGGTGATCACGACGGGTTCTCTCCCTCGGGTGCCGGAGCCGGTGCGCACTTCACTCTAGTCGCCCGCCCGTCTCCCACCACCGCCCTTCCCAGGCCGCCCTTCGGGCCCTCCTTCTTGCGGTACCGCACCCACGCGTAGCCGAACCCCACCCCGAAGCCGACGAGGTGCGCGAGGTAGGCCACCCCCGGCCCCTCGCCGGCGCGCCCCGCCGCCAGCCACTGCAGCGCCGCCCAGAAGGGCAGCACCACCCAGGCCGGGAAGCGCATCGGCAGGAAGAACAGGAAGGGGAGCAGACTGGTGACACGGGCGCGGGGAAACAGATAGAGGAACGCGCCGAGAACCGCCGAGATCGCCCCGGACGCGCCCACCAGCGACTGCTCGGAGGTGGCGTTGGCGGCCGCGTAGCCCAGCAGGGCCAGGTAACCGCAGCAGACGTAGAAGAGGGTGAACTCCACCCGGCCCATTCGTTCCTCGGTCATCATCCCGAAGACGAAGAGGAAGAGCATGTTGCCGAGCAGATGCACCCAGCTGCCGTGCACGAACAGCGCGGTGACCGGGGTCAGGGCCTCCCGGACGGGCTCGTCGAACAGCCGCGCCGGGACCACCCCCCAGTGCCGGAAGTACGCGCGCTGCGCGGCCGGCAGCGCGTCCACGGAGCCGTACGCCGGAGTGAGCCCGGAGGCCGGGCCCAGGACGAAGATCAGGGAGCACACGGCGATGAGGGCGTACGTCATCGGCGCGGGGGTGTCCCGGAGCGCCCTGAGTGTGCGGCCGGCCGTCGTGCTCCAGGCGTTGATCATGACTACAGAGCATGACGTAAGGGGACGCAACCTGACAGACCGCCTCGCCGCCGTGGACGGACGGGCGGTGAGTACCCGCCAGGCCGTAGGGTTACGAGCCACACGCGTCGAGGAGCGGCGCGGACCGACCCGAGAAGGAAGCGAACAGTCACGATGACGGTTCCCCTGCCGACCGCCACGACGCGATGGCGCTGCACCCTCTGCGGCAACCTCACCCGCTTCGATGTGACCCGCTCGTCGAAGGTCGTCGAGTACGTCCACCTCGACCTCGCCGGTGAGCCGACGGTCGAGGAACGCGAGGTGGTCAGTGAGACCATCGACTCGGTCCGCTGCCGCTGGTGCAACGCGGTGGACCAGGTGGAACTCGTGGACAGGCCGGGCGCCGGCTCCTGAGCGGAGCGGGCCCCGTACAGGTATTGGGGTGTGACGGATGGTGGAGACCGCAGGCGGGGGGCCGGGCGACGGCACCGCTGAGGTGCTTGACCGTCCGCTGCCCGACGGCGTGCGCCGACGGGTCGTGCAGATCGTCTCGGACGGATTCGGCGGCCTGACCGTGGCGGAACTGCCCGCCCAATTGCGGCAGTACGCCCGGTTCGCCCCGAACCGGCGGGCCAAGTTCGCCGGGAACGCGATGGCGGCCGCGCTGGAGACCGATCCGCTCTTCCGGCAGCGGATCGGAGAGAAGTTCAGAGAGGCGCAGCCGGAGCTGTCCGGCGCCCTCGACTCCGGCTCGCCGCCCCCGGCCGCGGACCCGCTCGACGTGGCGGCCGCGGCCTATGTGCTGCGCCCGGCGGGCTGGGTGAAGCTGGTCACCGCGGCCGGCGAGGAGGCCCAGCGCGCGGACGCCGAGCGGGCCGACGAGGAGAGCCGGGCCGAGCTGGAGCGGCTGCGCGAGGAGCTGGCCGAGGCGCGGACGCAGACCCGGTCCGAGACCGAGCGGCTGCGCATCGAGATGGAGTCGGCGAAGAAGGAAGCGGAGTCGCTGCACCGTAAGCTCCGTGCCGCGCTCAGCGACGTCAAGCGCGGCGAGGCCGCCCTGCGCAAGGTCCAGGGCGAGATCGAGGCCGTACGCGCCGAGGGGCAGGCACAGCTGTCGGCCGCCGAGAGCGAGTCCCGCCGGCTCAAGGCCCGCCTGGGTGAGGCCGAGGCCGCGCTGGAGGCCACCCGCCGGGCGGCCCGCGAGGGGCGCAGCGTCGAGGACATGCGGGTGCGGCTGCTGCTCGACACCCTGCTGGACGCCACCCAGGGGCTGCGGCGCGAACTCGCCCTGCCTCCGGTCTCCGTGCGCCCGGCCGAGACCGTGGACGCGGTCGAACCGGGACGTATGACCCCGAAGGACATCGCGGCCCGGGCCCTGTCCGAGAACGATCCGGCGATCCTGGACCAGCTGCTCGCGCTGCCGCAGGCGCATCTGGTCGTCGACGGCTACAACGTCACCAAGACCGGCTATCCGCAGATGCCGCTGGAGAAGCAGCGCCTGCGGCTCCTGGGGCAGCTCTCGGCGCTCGCCGCGCAGACCGGCGCCGAGGTGACGTGCGTCTTCGACGGCGCCGAACTGGCCGCGCCCGTGCTGCTCGCGCCGCCGCGCGGGGTGCGGGTGCTGTTCTCCAAGCCGGGGGTCACGGCCGACGAGCTGATCCGCCAGCTGGTGCGCGCGGAGCCGCCGGGCCGTCCGGTCATCGTCGCCTCGACCGACCGGGAGGTGGCCGACGGGGTCGCCAGGGCAGGTGCCCGTCCCGTCGCCTCTGCGGTACTTCTGAAGCGACTGTCCTGAAGGTCCAACGCGCATACGCAATGCCCGAATTGACCCGACCCACACACCACGTAGGGTCAATCGCGCCTCACTACACGTGAGTTATGTGCAAAGAATGCATTGCGTCACAGGTTTTTTTGCTGCGAGGATTTGAACTGATCACAAGTGGGTCACTAGGGTCTGGGCTCGAACCTCCGAACGGGTGATCACTCACAAGAAGGAGTTCGTCCTCCGTGGCGTCCCATCGTCGACCCAAGCAGCCGAGTCGCACGCGTGTCACCGTGCTGACCACCGCAGCCGCCGCTGCCGTCGCGCTCAGCGCGAATGCCGCCAATGCCGCGCCGAGCGAGAAGCTCGGCAAGGACGAGGTCAAGGCAAAGGTCGACAAGCTCTACGAGCAGGCGGAGCAGGCCACCGAGAAGTACAACGGGGCCAAGGAGAAGCAGCAGAAGCTGCAGAAGGAAATCTCCACCATCCAGGACAACGTGGCCCGCGGCCAGCAGGAGCTCAACAAGCTCCGCGACGGCCTGGGTTCGCTGGCGACCGCCCAGTACCGCTCCGGTGGCATAGATTCCTCCGTCCAGCTCTTCCTGTCCTCCAACCCGGACGACTTCCTCGACAAGGCCTCCACGCTCGACCAGTTGAGCAGCCAGCAGGTCGAGGCCCTGAAGAAGATTCAGGACAAACAGCGCGAACTCGCCCAGGAGCGGGCCGAGGCCACCGACAAGCTCAAGGACCTCGCCGCCACTCGCACCGAGCTGGGCAAGAAGAAGCAGGAAGTCCAGGGCAAGCTCGCCGAGGCGCAGAAGCTGCTCAACACCCTGACCGCCAAGGAGAAGGCCGCGCTCGCCGCCCAGCAGGCGCGTGCCAACCGCTCCTCCACCGAGCGTGTGGACCTCGGCGACGCTCCGCCCGCCTCCGGCCGCGCCTCGGCCGCGTTCTCCGCCGCCCAGAGCAAGATCGGCACACCGTACGTCTACGGCGCCTCCGGCCCCTCCTCGTTCGACTGCTCGGGCCTGACTTCCTGGGCCTACGGCCAGGCCGGCGTCTCCATACCGCGCACCTCCGAGGCACAGGCCAACGCCGGTACGCGCATCTACAACCAGGCCGACCTGAAGGTCGGGGACCTGGTCATCTTCTACGGCGACTACCACCACGTCGGCCTGTACGCGGGCAACGGTCAGGTGCTGCACGCCCCGCACACCGGTGCCGTGGTGCGCTACGAGGCGATGAGCAACATGACCTTCGAGTTCGGCGTCCGGATCTGACGCGCCTCACGACGCTGACTCGGTGGCGCCCGAACGGGCGAATCCGAGGAACCGAGACTGACTCCACGCCCCGCCCATGACCTGCGTCAGGGCGGGGTGTCGCGTTTGTGCGCCGCTCGAGGCCGTTCGGCGCGGTCCTTCCGCACGGCTACTGTCTGCCACGATTCCCCGGCGCAGGGGCCTCCCCGTCCCCGGCGCCGGGGAAGCTGTCTCTGTCCGCCAGCAGAAGGACTGACGTGGGGTCCCATCGCCGCCTTGCACTGTCCGGGTTCAACCGGGGCGCCGGCGCCGCCCTGTGCGCGTTGTCGGCCGCGGCCGGCGCGCTCGGCGCCGTACCCGTCCAAGCAGCGCCGCACGGGGACACCCGTGCCGAGGTGGACCGCCTCTACGAGGAGGCCGAGAGGGCGACCCAGGCCTACGACAAGGCCGACGAACGGGCCGACGTGCTGCGTCGGGAGGTCCGGGACGCCGAGGACCACATCGCCCGGCAGCAGCAGCGCATCAACACCATGCGCGAGCGGCTCGGTTCGCTGGCCGGCGCCCAGTACCGCTCCGGTGGCATCGACCCGGCCGTCGCCCTGCTCTTCTCCGCCGACCCCGACGACTACCTGGACAAGGCGGCCACCCTCGACCGCATCGGCGCCCAGCAGGAGGGCCGGCTGCGCGAGTTGAGCGCGGCCATGCGCGAGCTGGCCCAGGAGCGCGCCGAGGCCGCCGGGAAGCTCGCCTCGCTGGAGCAGAGCCGCAGGGCGGTCGCCACGCACAAGCGGACCGTGGAGAAGAAGCTCGCCAGGGCCCGGCAGCTGCTCAACTCCCTGCCCGCCGCCGAACGCGCGGCCTACGACCGGGCCTCCCGCTCCGACCGCGTCGACCTGCCCGACCTGTCCGGCGCCGTCGCCCCCGACGCCCGCGCGGCGGCCGCCCTCGCCGCCGCCCGCTCCGCCCTCGGCCGCCCCTACGTGTGGGGCGCGACCGGCCCCTCCGGCTTCGACTGCTCGGGCCTGATGCAGTGGTCGTACGGGCACGCCGGCATCCACCTGCCGCGCACCTCCCAGGAGCAGCGGTACGCCGGCCGGCAGATCCCGCTCTCCCAGGCGCGCCCCGGCGACCTGGTCGTCTACCGCTCCGACGCCAGCCATGTGGCGATGTACGTCGGCAACGGCCAGGTCATCCACGCCCCCTACCCGGGCGCGCCGGTGCGCTACGACCCGGTCGGCATGATGCCCGTCTCCTCGGTCACCCGTCCCTGACCTCCCGAGCTCACCGTACGATCGGGAAATGGCTGGTCGTAGAAGGGTGTGGCGCGCCGCGGCGGCGGGGCTCTGTCTGCTGCTCGCGGCGCCCCTCGCCGGCTGCGGCGGGCGGACCGCGGCCGACCCGGCCACGGCCGAGGTGCAGCAGGTGCTCGACCGGCGCTCGGCGGCCCTGCTCGGGCACGACGAGACGGCGTACGGCACGACGGGCACCCGGACCGGGTTCGTCCGCCTGCGCGCGCTCCCGCTGGCCTTCTGGGCCTACCGCGTGACCGCCGTGCACGGCGACGGCCCGGGTGCCACCGCCGACGCCGAGCTGCGCTACCGGATCGCCGGCTACGACCGGGCCCCGGTCAGCGTCCGCCGCACCCTCGGGCTCAGCCGCACCACCGACGGCAAGTGGTACGTCACCGCCGACAAGCCCGCGCGGAAGGCCGGGGATCAGCTGTGGGACCAGGGCACGGTGACCGCCGTGAAGGGCGCGCACAGTCTGGTCCTCGGGGCCGGCCAGAGCGCCGGCGACCTGCGCGCCTACGCCCGGCTCGCCGACCGCGCGGTCCCGGCCGTCTCCCGCGAGTGGGGCACGGACTGGACCCGCCGGGTCGTCGTCCTCGTCCCGCGCACGCTGGAGGGCATGGCGGGGCTGCTCGGCTCGCCCGCCGCCGACTACCGGGGCATCGCGGCCGTCACCACCGGCGAGGTGGGCGGCGCGGGCAGGGCGCCCGCGGACCGGGTGGTCGTCAACCCGGAGGCGTACGTGATGCTGGGCAGCGTCGGCAAACAGGTCGTGCTCACCCACGAGACCACCCATGTGGCCACCCGCGCGCACACCGACGCCGCCACCCCGCTGTGGCTCTCCGAGGGGTACGCCGACTGGATCGGCTACCTCGGCACCGGCCGCACGCCCGCCGAGGCCGCACCGGAACTGGCCCGCGCGGTCCAGGACGGCAAGGTGCCCGCGAGTCTCCCCGCCGACAAGGCCTTCGGCTTCAGTACCGACCCCGCCCGCCTCGCCCAGTCCTACGAGAGCGGCTGGCTCGCCTGCCGGATGATCGCCGACCACTGGGGCGAGGACCGGCTCGGCACCTTCTACCGGGCCGTCGGCGCCCACCGGACGCGGGCGGGCGCGGTCGAGGAGGCGCTGAAGAAGGTGCTCGGGACCACGCCCAAGGCGTTCACCGCCGAGTGGCGGCAGTACGTCCGCGCTCAGCTGCGCTGACCTGGGGCCTGCCTCAGCACCTCGATCGCCTCGCGCAGCCACTCCCGCTCGGCCGTGCCGGTGGCCCGGGCGACCCGCAGCATGCCCTGCCGGAACAGGTCACCCGCCTCCTCCGCGCGCACCGGCTCCCCGTCCCGGTAGAAGAAGCTCGCCGGGGCCTCCAGGAAGTCCAGGCGGCGGCGCAGCACCGCGGCCTGCTCCGCCCGGTCGTCCAGGTGCCGCAGGAAGGCGAGGACGGTGTTGAAGCGGACCTGGTCGGTGATCTCGGCCTGCTTGGGGGTGCGCAGCCGCTCCAGCAGGTCCGCGCGGCCCTTCGCGGTCAGGGACAGCACCCGGCGCGGGGCGGCGCTCGCGCCCTCCTCGGTGCGCTGGTCGAGCAGGCCCGCGGCGACCAGCCGGTTGATGGCCGGGTAGAGGGCACCGTCGCTGACCGGCCGGACATGCCCGCTCAGCGCCTTGATGCGTTCCTTCAGCTCGTAGCCGTGCAGGGGTTCCTCGGCGAGGAACCCCAGGATCGACAGCTCCAGCACGCGAACTCCTCCTTGCAGCGGGCGTGGGACCCATGGTAGCTCTGATCGAGCTACCTCTAAACGAGGTAGCTCGATCAGAGGGGGCTCCTTGTGAACGCGCACCGCAGGCAACTCGTCTCGCTCGCCCACCCGGTCTACCTCTCGCTCCTCGCCTCGGTCGCCTCCGGGATCATCAACACCGTCTGGGTCTCCCGGCTCGGCGGTGCCGCCGTGGCCGCCGTCGCCGTCGCGACCAACACCGAGAACGTGCTGCTCGGCATCGCGCTGGTCTTCGCCTCCGGTACGACCGTGCTCGTCGCGCACGCCAGGGGAGCGCGCGATCCCGCCGCCCTGCGGGCCGCGGTGCGCGGCGGCCGCGGGCTGTGCGGTCTGGTGACGCCGGTGGTCGTGGTCGGCGGGTTCCTGTCGCGCGAGCCGCTGGCCCGCCTGGTCCTCGGCGGCGGCGACTTTGCGGCCCTGCGCCTCGCGACCGCCTACTTCGCGATCTCCCTGCCGGGCATGGGCGTCTTCTTCGCCCAGCAACTCGTCGACGGCATCCTCAAGGGCACCGGCGACACGCGCACCCCGATGCGCCTCGCCCTGCTGGCCAACGGGCTGATCCTGCTCTGCGACCCGGTCCTGATCCACCTCTACGGCGTCCGGGGCGCCGCGGCCTCGACCGTGCTGTGCCGCTGCGTGGCCCTGGCGGCGGGCCTGCGTGCGCTCGGCCGCAACGCGCTGCTGCGGACGGCGGCCGGCGCCGCTGCCGCGGAACCGGCCCTCGCCGCCCTGCGCCGGACCCTCACCACCGGCCTGCCCATGTCCGCCGACTTCACCGTGCGGCAGGGCGGGGCCCTGGTGCTGGTGGCGATCGTGGCGCGGCTCGGGGTGACCGCGGTGGCCGCCTACTCGATCGCGTACAAGGTCATGTACGTCGCCACCATGGCCTTCTACTCGGTACGGCAGGCCGCCGCCATCCACACCGCGCACACCCGGGGCGCGGGGCAGGACGCACGCCGGGACATAGGCCGGCAGACGATGCTCGTGTCCGGGGGCCTCGGCCTGAGCGCCGCCGCCCTGTTCGCCGCCACCGCCCCCTGGATCATGGCCGCCTTCGGCGCAGGACCCGAGGTCGCGCACCAGGGGGTGCTGTTCCTGCGCTGCATCGGCCCCTACCTGTTGCTGATGGCCTGCTTCATCGCGCTCGGCGGGGTCTTCGAGGGCAGCGGGGGAGCTCCGGCGCTGCTCCGGGCCACCCTGCTCGGCACCGCCGTCCAGCTGCCGTTGGCGTATCCCCTCTCCGGGCTCGGCCTGCCCGGCGTCGGCCTGGCCCTGGCGCTCTCGATGGCCGTGCAGTGCGGGGCGGTGGCGGTGCTGTTCCGGCGGGCCCGCCGTCAGGAGGCCGAGGTCTCCTTCGCGGGAGCCGGCTGAGGCGCCGGTGGGGTCTCCGTGACCGCGGGGACCGTGGAGCGCCACAGCCGTCGGGCCGCCATGAGCGTGGCGGCGGCGAGCAGGCCGTTGCGCAGGACGAGCAGCGTGATGCCGTACGTGTCGCTCACGACCACGTGCACGAAGCCGATCGGGAACTCCAGGACCGTCAGGAAGGTCGCGGTGAGGAGCATCAGGGCGGGGGTGCCCATGCGGCTCGCCCGGAAGCACAGGCACACGGCGGCCAGGCCGATCAGCCACACCAGGTACTGCGGGCTGATCACCCGGCTGGTGACCGTGAACAGCAGCACCGCGGTGAGGGCCGCGTCCGCGAGCGTGTGCGCCTCGAACCGGGACGCCCGCCGCCGCCACAGCACCAGCCAGCCGATCGCCGCCCCGCTCAGCGCCATCGCGACGTTGCTGACCAGCCCGACGTACGGGCCGACGAACTCGATCGAGCCGTAGTTCAGCAGCACCTGGCCCTGCCAGCCGTGGTGCCGGGCCACATGGAAGACCAGGGCGCCCAGCGACTCCACCTCCGTGCCCCGGTCCCGCTGGAAGGTGAGGAAGGCGAAGGCGCCCGGCACGGACACCGCGAACAGGGTCGCGACACCGCACGCGGTCACCGCGGCCGACATCCACGCCCGCAGCCGGGTGGCGCCCACCAGCAGCAGCGCCGGCCACACCTTCAGCAGGGCCCCGAAACCCACCAGCGCGCCCATCACCCGGGGATGCCGGATCCCCGCGAGCAGGGCCGCCACGGCCACCGCGGTCACCATCAGGTCGTAGCGGGCGTACACCGTCGGGCCCAGCAGGGGCACACCCACCACCCAGGTCCACGCCCCGCGCAGCGAGCGGCCGGGCCGCCGGCCCGCGTGCAGCAGCAGGGCCAGCACGGCCAGGTCGGCCAGGCACACCAGCACGAAGAAGGCGTGCGGGTAGCTCAGGAACGGCAGGGTGGCGGGGGAGAGGATCGCGAGCGCGGCGGCGGGCGGGTACTGCCAGGTCACGTCGTCCAGCGGAAACGCTCCTTGGCGCAGCACCTCGTACCAGCCCTGGTAGATCACCGACACGTCGGAGGTGACGTCGGGGCCCGGGAAGACGTAGACCCCGAAGACGAAGAGCAGTAGCACCAGCCGGGTGGCGCACCAGATCGCCAGCAGTCCCGCTATCTTCCCGCTCACCCGCACCCCTGTTCGTACACCGACCCCGGTCCCGACCCATGATCCCCTGCCCACCTGTGCGTGTGCCACGAAGCGCGCCCGGTAGGGTCGGCGACGATGCACAAGACGCTGATCGTGACCAACGACTTTCCGCCCCGGCCGGGCGGCATCCAGGCCTTCCTGCACAACATGGCCCTCCGGCTGGAGCCCGGGCGGCTGGTCGTGTACGCCTCCACCTGGAAGCGCGGTCGCGAGGGCGTCGAGGCCACGGCCGCCTTCGACGCCGATCAGCCCTTCACCGTCGTACGCGACCGTACGACCATGCTGCTGCCCACGCCCGGCGCGACCCGGCGGGCCGTCTCGCTGCTGCGGGAGCACGGCTGCACCTCGGTCTGGTTCGGGGCGGCCGCGCCGCTCGGTCTGATGGCGCCCGCGCTGCGCAGGGCCGGCGCCGAGCGGCTGGTGGCCACCACCCACGGGCACGAGGCCGGCTGGGCCCAGCTGCCCGCCGCCCGGCAGCTGCTGCGCCGGATCGGGGACTCCACGGACACGATCACCTACCTCGGCGAGTACACCCGCTCCCGGATAGCGACCGCGCTGACCCCGGACGCGGCCCGGCGGATGGTGCAGCTGCCGCCCGGGGTCGACGAGAAGACCTTCCACCCCGGCTCGGGCGGCGACGAGGTCCGGGCGCGGCTCGGGCTCACCGACCGGCCGGTGGTCGTGTGCGTCTCCCGGCTGGTGCCGCGCAAGGGCCAGGACACCCTGATCCAGGCCATGCCCCGGATCCTCGCCGCAGAGCCGGACGCCGTGCTGCTCGTCGTCGGCGGCGGCCCCTACGAGCAGGACCTGCGCCGACTGGCCCGCGAGACCGGCGTCGAGGCCTCCGTCCGCTTCACCGGCGCGGTGCCCTGGTCCGAGCTGCCCGCGCACTACGGTGCGGGCGACGTCTTCGCGATGCCGTGCCGCACCCGCCGCGGCGGCCTGGACGTCGAAGGCCTCGGCATCGTCTACCTGGAGGCCTCCGCCACCGGCCTGCCGGTCGTGGCCGGCGACTCGGGCGGCGCCCCCGATGCCGTACTCGACGGCGAGACGGGCTGGGTCGTCCGCGGCGGCGAGCCCGCCGAGGCCGCGGAGCGCATCATCGCCCTCCTCGGGGACGCGGAACTCCGCGACCGGATGGGCAAGCGGGGCCGCCAGTGGGTCGAGGAGAAGTGGCGCTGGGACCTGCTGGCGGAGAAACTCGAGGACCTGCTCTAAAAGCCGTCTTCAAAAACTCGTCCCCGCTCTAGGCGGAACGGGAAAATCCGCACATGCTGCGCGCATGACAGCAAAACTGATGCAGCGTCAGCTGAGTCGACGTCACATCCTGGGCATGATCGCCCTCCAGACCGCCGCCACGGCAGGTCTCACCCGCATCGGTCTTCAGTCCGCGCAGGCAGCCGAACCGGCCGCCGTCGACAACTCCCCGGCCATCGTCGTCGGTTCGGGCTACGGCGGCGCCGTAGCCGCCCTCCGCCTCGGCCAGGCCGGCATCCGCACCCTCGTCCTGGAGATGGGCCGCCTCTGGAACACCGCCGGCAGCGACGGCAAGGTGTTCTGCTCCACCAGCGCACCCGACCAGCGCTCCATGTGGTTCCGCACCCGCACGGAGGCCCCGCTGGCCACCTTCCTCTGGCTGGACCTCGTCAACAAGGACATCAGCACCTACCCCGGGGTCCTCGACCGTGTGCACTACGACAACATGTCCGTGTACGTCGGCCGGGGCGTCGGCGGCGGCTCCCTGGTCAACGGCGGGATGGCGGTCACCCCGCTGAAGTCCTACTTCGCCGAGCAGTTCCCGACCGTGGACGCCGAGGAGATGTACGGCACCTACTTCCCGCGCGCCCGCTCCATGCTCGGCGTCAACACCATCGACCCGGCCTGGTTCGAGTCCACGGAGTGGTACCAGTTCACCCGCACCTCCCGGAAGGCCGCCGCCAACGCCGGCCTGAAGACCACCTTCGTGCCGAACGTCTACGACTTCGGCTACATGCAGCGCGAGGCCGCCGGTACGGCCACCAGGTCCGCGCTCGCCGGCGAGGTCATCTACGGCAACAACTACGGCAAGCGCAGCCTCGACAAGACCTACCTGGCCGCCGCCCTCGGCACCGGCAACGTCACCATCCACACCCAGGAGAAGGTCAGGGCGGTCACCAGGGCGAGCGACGGGTCGTACGTCCTGACCGTCGACCGCATCGACAACACCGGCAAGGTCGTGGAGACCAAGCAGTACGGCTGCACGTACCTCTTCCTCGGCGGCGGCAGCCTCGGTACGACCGAACTCCTCGTCCGGGCGCGGGACACGGGCACCCTGCCCGCGCTGAACTCCAGCGTCGGCGCCGGCTGGGGCACCAACGGCAACACCATGCTCGGCCGCGCCAACCACGTGTGGGACACCGTCGGCGCCAACCAGGCGACCATGCCCGTCATGGGCATCGACGACTGGGCCAACACCGCCAACCCGGTCTTCGCCGAGATCGCCCCGCTGCCCATGGGGTTCGAGCACTGGATCAGCCTGTACCTGGCGATCACCAAGAACCCCGAGCGGGCGTCGTTCTCGTACGACTCCACGTCCGGGGCGGTGAAACTCGGCTGGACCCCGGCCCAGAGCGCCGTGTCGGTCGCCATGGCCAAGAAGCTCTTCGACCGGATCAACGCGGCCAACCTGACCATCTACCGGTACGACCTCTTCGGCTCGACCAGCAAGATCTTCGCGGACGACTTCACCTACCACCCGCTGGGCGGCTGCGTCCTCGGGAAGGCGACCGACGACTACGGCCGGGTCAAGGGGTACTCCAGGCTCTACATCACCGACGGCTCGCTCGTGCCCGGCTCGATCGGTGTGAACCCCTTCGTCACCATCACCGCGCTCGCCGAACGCACGATGGCGCGGGTCCTCGTCGAGGACACCGCGCCATGACGCGCTCTCAGCAGGCGTACTACTTCGCGTAGATCGCCTCGATCTCGTCCGAGTAGTCCTTCGCCACCACGTTCCGCTTGAGCTTCAGCGACGGGGTGAGGTGGCCCGACTCCTCCGTGAACTGGGAGGACAGAATGCGGAACTTCCGCACCGATTCCGCCTTCGACACCGCGGCGTTGCCGTCGTCGATCGCCGCCTGGATCGCCGCCAGCAGATCCGGGTCCTCGCGCAGCGACGCCGCGGTGGAGCCCGCCGGCTTGCCGTGCTCGTCGGCCCAACGGCCCAGGAACTCGTCGTCGATGGTGACCAGCGCGCCCACGAACGGCCGCCCGTCACCCACCACCATGCACTCCGCGACCAGCGCGTGGGCGCGGATCCGGTCCTCGATCACGGCCGGGGCCACGTTCTTGCCGCCCGCGGTGACGATGATCTCCTTCTTGCGGCCGGTGATCCTGAGGTAGCCGTCCTCGTCGAGGGTGCCGATGTCACCGGTGTGGAACCAGCCGTCGGCGAGCGCCTCCGCGGTCGCGCCCGGGTTATTCCAGTACTCCTTGAACAGGTGCTCGCCGTGCAGCAGCACCTCGCCGTCGTCCGCAATCCGGATCACCGAGCCGGGCAGCGGCTGGCCGACCGTACCGATCTTCTGCCGGTCCCAGGGGTTGAACGCGGTCGCCGCGCAGGACTCGGTCAGGCCGTAGCCCTCCAGCACCGTGAAGCCGATGCCGCGGAAGAAGTGACCGAGCCGCTCGCCCAGCGGGGCACCGCCGGAGATCGCGTACTCGCCCCGGCCGCCGAGGACCGCGCGCAGCTTGCTGTAGACCAGCTTGTCGAAGACCTTGTGCTTGATCTTCAGGCCGACGGACGGGCCCGACGGGGTGTCCAGCGCCTTGCTGTAGGCGATCGCGGTGTCCGCGGCCTTGTCGAAGATCGCGCCCTTGCCGTCCGCCTGCGCCTTGGCCCGCGCGGAGTTGTACACCTTCTCGAAGACCCGCGGGACACCGAGGATCAGCGTCGGCCGGAAGGCGGCCAGCTCGTCGGTGAGGTGCTTGATGTCGGGGACGCAGCCGAGCTTGATCGGCGCCATCATCGGGGCGATCTGCACGAGCCGCCCGAAGACGTGCGCGAGCGGGAGGAAGAGGAGGACCGAACACTCACCGGTGCGGAACAGCGGACGCAGCCGCTCCACGATGTTCCCGCACTCGGCGAAGAAGCTGCGGTGGGTGAGGACACAACCCTTGGGGCGCCCGGTCGTACCGCTCGTGTAGACGATGGTCGCCGGGTCGTCGGCCTTGGCGAGCGAGCTGCGCTCCTCCACGGTCGCGTCGGAGACGTCCTGCCCGAGCCGGCCCAGTTCCTCCAGGCCGCCGGCCTCGATCTGCCAGACGTGCTTGAGGGCGGGCAGGCTGTCGCGCACCGAGTCGACGGCGGCCGCGTGGTTGTCCAGCTCCACGATGCAGGCGGTCGCGCCCGAGTCGGAGAGGATCCACTGCACCTGCTCCGGCGAGCTGGTCTCGTACACCGGCACGGTGACCGCGCCCGCGCTCCAGATCGCGAAGTCGAGGAGCGTCCACTCGTACCGCGTCCTGGACATCAGGCCGACCCGGTCGCCCGGCTGCACACCGGAGGCGATGAGCCCCTTGGCGGCGGAGTGCACCTCGGCCAGGAACTCCGTGGCCGTCACGTCCTGCCAGGCGCCTCCCACCTTGCGGGCGATGACGGCGACGTCGGGATGCTGCGCGGCGTTTCTGCGGACGATGTCGGTCAGATTGCCGTCCGCAGGGACCTCGTACAAAGCCGGAAGGCTGAACTCGCGCAAGACTGCTGCTCCTCATAGGGCGCCGGCGCCACGACACTGTGTGATGCGACGGTGCGGTCCAAGGCTCGGGCGGATGCTCTGGGATTCAGATGTTGAAATCCAGAGCACGACTGGACGGCCCGGACGTTACCCGTCGGTATGGCTTCTACGACAGGGGGTCCCGACGAGATGTTCGCTGCGTCACACGGGATGGCGTTCCTTCGCGCACAGTAGTCCACGGCTTAAGCGACCGGCGAGTAACCCCAGGCGGGGTCGCCACTGTTCACGCACATCCCACACGCCTACCCTTGATCGCCATGGCACCCACACGCTCCGGCAACCGAAGGACACGCGTCCATGTGGTCAGCGATGTGCACGGCAACGCCCGTGACCTGGCCCGGGCCGGGGCCGGTGCGGACGCCCTGATCTGCCTCGGCGACCTCGTCCTCTTCCTCGACTACGCCGACCATTCACGCGGGATCTTCCCCGACCTGTTCGGCGAGGAGAACGCCGACCGCATCGTCGAACTGCGCACCGCGCGCCGCTTCGAGGAGGCGCGCGCCTTCGGGGCCCGGCTGTGGGCCGGGATCGGCTCCGACCGGGCCACCGCCATCGAGAAGGCGGTGCGCAAGCAGTACGCCGAGCTGTTCGCCGCGTTCCCGACACCGACGTACGCCACCTACGGCAATGTCGACATGCCGCCTCTGTGGAGCGAGTACGCGGGCCCCGGCACCATGGTGCTGGACGGTGAGCGGGTGGAGATCGGCGGCTGGACCTTCGGGTTCGTGGGCGGCGGGCTGCGCACCCCGATGCGGACGCCGTACGAGATCGACGACGAGGAGTACGCCGCGAAGATCGAGGCGGTCGGCGAGGTGGACGTGCTGTGCACGCACATCCCGCCGGAGGTTCCGGAACTGGTCTACGACACGGTCGCGCGCCGCTTCGAGCGCGGCAGCCGGGCGCTCCTGGACGCGATCCGCCGCACCCGCCCGCGCTACTCCCTCTTCGGCCACGTCCATCAGCCGCTGGTGCGCCGGATGCGAATAGGGGCGACGGAGTGTGTGAACGTGGGGCACTTCGCGGGGACGGGCAGGCCGTGGGCACTGGAATGGTGACGCCCCGGAGCCGGCGGGCGAGGGGCGGTCGGCGGTGTGAAGGACCGTGTGAAGGACGGGGTGAAGGCTCCAGGTCGGCGGCGCGGTAGCCTTCACGCTGCACACTCTTAGGTCCGTATCTGGAGGAGCCACGGCGATGGCGGAACACACCAGTTCGAGCATCACGATCGAGGCGGCTCCGGCCGACGTCATGGCGGTGATCGCCGACTTCGCCCGCTACCCGGACTGGACCGGCGAGGTGAAGGAAGCAGAGGTCCTCAAGTCCGACGACCAGGGCCGTGCCGAGCAGGTCCGCCTTGTCATGGACGCCGGTGCCATCAAGGACGACCAGACCCTGGGCTACACCTGGACCGGCCAGAACGAGGTCTCCTGGACCCTGGTGAAGTCCCAGATGCTGCGCTCGCTGGACGGCTCCTACATCCTCAAGCCGGCCGGCGCGGGCGCCACCGAGGTCACCTACCAGCTCACGGTCGACGTCAAGATCCCCATGCTCGGCATGATCAAGCGCAAGGCGGAGAAGGTCATCATCGACCGCGCTCTGGCAGGCCTGAAGAAGCGGGTCGAGTCGACCGACTGATCTTCGCCCGCCGGGTCATGCGGCTACCGCCGTGGGCAGCCGCAGCATCGGGCACCCCTGCCCTCCGTTACCGTTCACCCTCATGCGCACCATCCTGATCACGGGCCCGGGCGGCAGCGGTCGTACGACCATGGCCGCTGCCACTGCGGTCGACGCCGCCCGCGAGGGCACCCGCACCCTCCTCCTGAGCGCCGACCGCACGGACACCGCGGGCAGGGCACTGGGCGCCGAGACAGGACAGACCCCCACCGAGGTCACCGAGAACCTCACCGTCTGGCGCCCCGACGCCACGGAACGCTTCCGGCAGGATCTCACCGCCTTCCAGACCCGCGCCGCGAACGTCCTGGACCTGCTCGGCGCCGCCCGGCTGGACGGCGAGGAGGTCACCCCGCTGCCCGGCGCCGAGGAGCTGTCCTTCCTGCGCGCCCTCCGGGACGCCGCCCTCTCCGAGCGCTACGACCTCCTCGTCGTCGACCTCCCACCCCTCCAGCAGGCCCTCCCGCTGCTCGCCCTCCCCGAGGAACTGCGCCGCTACCTGCGCCGTCTGCTCCCGCCCGAGCGGCAGGCGGCCCGCGCCCTGCGCCCGGTCCTCGGCCGGCTGGCCGGTGTCCCCATGCCCGCCGAGTGGCTGTACGAGACGGCGGCCCGCTGGGACGTCGAGCTGGCCGCCGTCGAGGCGGTCCTCACCGACCGGCGCACCGCCGTACGCCTGGTCGCCGAACCCGGCCCCGCCGGCGCCGACGCCGTACACACCGCGACCCTCGGCCTCGCCCTGCGCGGCCTGCGCACCGAGGCCCTGATCGCCAACCGGGTCCTGCCCGAGACGGCCCCCGACTCCTGGCTGGCCGGCCTCCTCGCCCAGCAGCGCAAGGCCCTGGCCGAGTGGGCCGAGCCGTACGACCTCCACACCGTCCCCCACCTCGGCCGGGACCCGCACGGCACCGACGACCTGGACGCCCTCGCCGTCCCCGGCGTCAACCTCGTGCCCGCCCCGGTCGAGTGGCCTGTCGCGGACTGCCTCGCCGAGGACGGCGTGCTCGTCTGGCACATCCCGCTGCCCGGCGCGATACGGGACGAGCTGGACCTGATCCGGCGCAGCGACGAGCTGGTGATCACCGCGGGCCCCTTCCGGCGGATCGTTCCGCTTCCCTCCGCGCTGCGCCGCTGCACCGTTGCGGGGGCCGCCCTGCGCGAGGGTGAGCTGCGCATCCGCTTCACCCCCGATCCCGACCTGTGGCCCGCCTTCGGACGGTGAACCGCGTACGCCCGTTCGGGTAACGTCGTAGGGGCGAACCGTAGTCAGGAGTCCGCCATGAGCGAAGAGCGTCCCGCACCCGACCCGGCCGACGAGGTCCGCGGGGTGGGGGTCCCCCCTGCCGGAGCGCAGTCGGAAGCCTGGGGGAGGGCGACCGACGACGACGCCTGGGCCACGGCCTGCGCCGAGGACCTCGCCGCCGAGAAGGCCCGCCGCCACGCCGAGCAGGGCCCGCCCCCGGGCTCCGCCGCCGAGGAACTGCGCAGACTCGTGGACAGCGTGGCCGACAAGCTGTCCGGTCTCCAGTCCCCGCTGCTCGGCGCCGTCGCCGGACCGGCGGCCCAGCAGGTGGTGCGCCAGGTCGTCCAGCAGGCGAAGGCCGCCGTCGAGCCCGTCATCGAGCGCAACCCGGAGGTCTTCGACCACCTCGCCGCGGCCGGCAACGAACTGCTGGCCGCCTACCGCTCCGCGGTCCAGGCCCAGGAGCACCGCTGGACCACCGGCGCGGCCGACCTGAAGGACGACTCCTCCGACCGCCGAGACCGGGGCGAGGGCACCGGTCCGGGGGAACGCATCGACCTGGACTGAAGCCCTCCCACGGCAGGGCCTCGGGTACGGTTGGCCGTAGCGGGGCTCGACCGAAACTGAGGGATTCATGGGACTCACCATCGGCGTCGACATCGGCGGCACGAAGATCGCGGCCGGCGTGGTCGATGAGGAAGGCAACATCCTCTCGACCTACAAGGTGCCGACCCCGGGCACGCCCGAGGCGATCGTGGACGCCATCGCCTCCGCCGTCGAGGGCGCGCGCGCCGGGCACGAGATCGTCGGCGTGGGCATCGGTGCGGCCGGTTACGTCAACCGGCAGCGCTCCACGGTGTACTTCGCGCCCAACATCGACTGGCGCAACGAGCCGCTGAAGGAGAAGGTCGAGGCCCGCACCGGCCTCCCGGTCGTGGTCGAGAACGACGCCAACGCCGCCGCCTGGGGCGAGTACAAGTTCGGCGCCGGCAAGGGCCACCGCAACGTCATCTGCATCACGCTCGGCACCGGCCTCGGCGGCGGCATCATCATCGGCAACAAGCTGCGCCGCGGCCACTTCGGCGTGGCCGCCGAGTTCGGCCACATCCGCATGGTCCCGGACGGCCTGCTGTGCGGCTGCGGCAGCCAGGGCTGCTGGGAGCAGTACGCCTCCGGCCGTGCCCTGGTCCGCTACGCCAAGCAGCGCGCGAACGCCACTCCGGAGAACGCCGAGATCCTGCTGGGCCTCGGTGACGGCACCCCGGACGGCATCGAGGGCAAGCACATCTCCATGGCCGCCCGCCAGGGCGACCTGGTCGCCGTCGACTCCTACCGCGAGCTGGCCCGCTGGGCCGGTGCCGGCCTCGCCGACCTGGCCTCCCTCTTCGACCCGTCCGCGTTCATCGTCGGCGGTGGTCTCTCCGAGGAGGGCGAGCTGGTCCTCGACCCGATCCGCAAGTCCTACAAGCGCTGGCTGGTCGGCGGCAACTGGCGTCCGGTCGCCGACGTGATCGCCGCCCAACTCGGCAACAAGGCCGGCCTCGTGGGCGCAGCCGACCTGGCCCGCGAGCCCGACCCGATCATGTAGCGAGCCCTGCCCCTCCTACGACGATGCCCGCCGCGTCCCGTCCCGGGACGGCGGGCATCGTCGTATGTTGATCGTCATGTTGCTTCCCAACTCCCGTACGGAACCGGATGGTTCCGCCGTCATCCGGGTCCTCGGCTACAACATCCGCTCGATGCGCGACGACACCGACGCCCTGGCACGGGTGATCACCGCCTGCGCCCCCGACCTGGTCCTCGTCCAGGAAGCCCCCCGTTTCTTCCGCTGGCGCAAGAAGCTCGCCCGGCTCGCGGCGGCCTCCGGACAGGTCATCCTCACCGGAGGAGCGACGGCAGCGGGGCCGGCGATCCTGTGCAACCTGAGAGCCACCGTCGAGCGCACGGAGGACGTACTGCTCCCGCTCACCCCCGGCCTGCACCGCCGCGGCCTCGCCACGGCAGTGGTCCGCTTCGGCGCCGCCCGCCTCGGAGTGATCAGCTGCCACCTCAGCCTGCAGCAGGACGAGCGCTACGACCAGGCCGGCATGCTCCTCGACCGCCTCGCGGGCCTGGGCGTGGAGCACGCCGTCGCGGGCGGCGATCTCAACGAACGCCCCGACGGCCCCACCTTCCGTCTCCTCGCCGACAGCCTCCAGGACTGCCGGACCACCGCCCCCTGGGGCGGCGAGTTCACCTCGACCCCCGCCGACCCCCACCAGCGCATCGACGCCGTGTTCGCCACGAAGGGCATCGAGGTGCTCGGCTGCGGCGTGCCGCTGGAGCAGCCGGGGATCACGGAGACGGACCTGAGGGCGGCCACGGACCACCTTCCGGTCCTCGCCGCCCTCAGGGTGCCCGCCACCGTGTAGCTACGGCCGCTGCTTCGCCTTGCCGACAACGGCCCAGCTGTCGAGGTAGGAGAGCTGGGTGTACTTCTTCATGGCCGGGCCGTCGCCCGAGGAGCGCTCGTCACGGAAGCCGAGGAAGGCGTACGTCTCCGGGTCGAAGATGAAGTAGCCGCCGAAGCTCGTGACCCCCTCCGGGACCGTGGGGTCGTCGTACGTGATGGCCACGCCGGTGCGTCCCTTCGCGTCCTGCTGGTTCGGCACCGCCTTCACCCCGGGCACCATGCCGAGCGCCTCGTAGGCCGCCGGGCGCAGCCCCTGCGGCATCACCGGGACCAGCTTGAGCAGCCCCGTGAGGCTGTCATGGATCACTGACCACTGCTCGTCGGTGATGTCGTCCAGCGAGTCGGTCTTCCCGGGCATGCCCACGTCGCGGCCGATCGCGAGGATCAACTTCTTCGGATCGGTCGGTAGCTTCCGCAGCGTTCCCCAGTCCTGCGGCGGCCAGACGCTCTCGTTCTTCTTGAGCGGCGGCGACCACCACCCCTTGCCGACCTCCATGATCCAGGACGGCTTCGAGCCGTCCACCGAGCGCCAGTTCTCGTCGACGTAGCTCTTCGTCCCGCCGGTCTTCTGGTTGGTCTCCTTGATGATCTCCTTGGTGTAGATGAACTGGTCGTCGCGCGGGGTGACCGTCCGCTCGTGCTTGCGCTCGTAGGTGGCGGCCCCGTTCAGCACCATCTGCGCGCTCACATTCCGCATGGCGGGCGCACTCGACGCCGGCGGGTTCGCCGTCCGCTCCCGGTTCGCGCCGTCGTCGTCCCGTACGACGACCAGGACCCCGGCGGCGACCGCCGCGGCGAGCGCGCCGGTCAGGGCGATGCGCAGGACGGGGCGCCGCGGCCGTACGACCGGAGCGGGCCGGTCCATCGCGGCGACCAGCCGTGCCCGTACCCGGTGCCGGGTGGCGTCGTCGAGCGGGGGAGTCCCCGGGGCGTGGTCGCTCACTTCGCGCAGTTCGTCGATGTCATGCATGGGCGTCTGCCTCTCGGAATGCCGTCGGATCGGATCCGCCCAGTGCTTCGCGCAATCTGCTGCGAGCCCGGTGCAGCCGGGATCTGACCGTGCCGACCGGCACGCCGAGGGCCTGGGCCGCCTCCTCGTAGTCGAGGCCGGCCCAGGCCACCAGCAGCACCAGGTCGCGGTGCCGGGCGGACAGCCCGGCCAGCGCGGCTGCCAGTTCCCGGCGCACCCCCGTGGCACCGGCCCTGGAAACCGCCCGGTCCGCGACCGGCTCCTCGTGCTCCACCGGCTCCGGCAGCCGCGCGAGCGCCTTGAACCGGCGCGCCTCGGTCCGGCGGTGCCGACCGATGAGGTTCGTCGCGATGCCGAACAACCAGGGGCGGGCGTCGTCCCGCCCGAGGTCGTAGGTGTGACGCCGCTGGAAGGCGGTGATGAAGGTCTCCGCCATCAGATCCTCCGCCGCCTCGGGACCGAGCCGCTGGGCCGCGTAACGGTGCACGGCGTCGGCGTACCGGTCGTAGAGCGCGGCGAACAGCTCGGGCTCGTCCCGGGACCGCGCGATCACGCGGGCATCACTCTCCTCGCGATCCTTGCCGCGGGTGCCGACGCCCGGTGGTCCGACGGTCATCGGGGCTCCTTTCGTTCGAATGAACGCCTCGAAGGCTTGGGCTTGTTCGGGTTGTTCATCTCTCCTTCGCCGGTCGGCGGAATCGGGTTCCCTTTTCGGCGCACCGGCCGTGCGAGCCGGGCTGCGCACCGGGTCCGGCGCGGGCCGCCGACCGTACGGAGATGCGTGAGGGCCCGTCCGGATGGTCTCCGGACGGGCCCTCAGCCGATCGGTCAGACGACCGCGCCGTGTCCCGGTTCGTCGTCCTCGTCGTCCGTCTTCATCCGCATCACCAGCGTGGCGAACCCGCCCAGGAACCCGCCGATCCCGAGGGTCGTCAGCCACCAGGTCATCTCCCAGCCGAACAGCACGGCCACCAGGAGCAGGATCGGGCCGCCGACCACCCCGAGCCAGGCGAACCTCGCGGTCGTGTCGGCGGTCGGCAGCGGCGGCGGCTCGGGCGGTACGAAGTGGCCCTCGTCGTCCTCGTCGAAGTCGTCGTCGGACGGTTCCGGCGGGGTGTGGTCACGCGGGCCCACGCCGGGCGCGAACGAGATCGAGCTGCCGAGCGGCTTCGCGGGCCGGGGCTCCTCGGAGCCGGCCGTGCCCTCGCCCGGGGGCTCGGGTTCGGGCAGCGCGAGATCCTCGATCGGCCTGAAGGGCCTGGAACCCGGCGGGTCCGGTGGCTCGTCGCCGTACCCTGCGACGATCGCCCGCCAGGCGGCGGCCTCGTCGAAGGGAACGCCCTTCTCGTCCGGCTCGCGGTCCTCGCGGTCGGAGTCGTGCTCAGCCAACTGCGGCCGTCCCTTCCTTGCCGACACTGGGTGCGAGCCGGCCGATGAAGGCGAGGCTCTCCTCGAAGATCCGGTCCGCATCGTGGTCCAACGTCGCCACGTGGTAACTCTGTTCCAGCACGACCTCCGTTACGTCCACGGAGGACACCCGGCTCAGCACCCGGGCCGAGTCCGCCGCCGGGACCACATGGTCCTGGGCGCTGCGCAGCAGCAGCAGCGGCTGGGTCACCTGGGGCAGCTCGCCGTCCAGCCGGCGCAGGGACACCCGCAGGGAGTGCGCCGGGTGCAGCGGCACCCTGTCGTAACCGAGCAGCGCCGGGCCGCCCTTGGCGATGTCGCTGGCGATGCCTCTCGTCGTCCGTACCAGGTGCCGGGCCACCGGAAGCGCGTACGCCGACAGGCCGTGCACCCGGTTCGCCGGGTTGACGACGACCACCCCGGCGACCCGCTCGCCGTTCCGGGCCGCCAGCCGCAGCGCCAGCGCCCCGCCCATCGACAGGCCCGCGACGAACACCCGGGAGCACCGATCGGCGAGCACCCGCAGCTCGCGGTCCACCTCCGCGTACCAGTCCTCCCAGCCCGTGAACTGCAGGTCCTCCCAGCGGGTGCCGTGCCCGGGCAGCAGCGGCAGCGACACGGTCAGGCCGTGCGCGACGTGGTGCTCCGCCCAGGGGCGCAGCGACTGGGGCGAGCCGGTGAAGCCGTGACAGAGGAGGACACCCACCTCCCCGCCCTCGTGGCGGTACGGCTCGGCTCCGGGGAGAACCGGCACCTTTCGGGCTCCTGTTCCTGAGAAAGGCGTGAAGAACTGGCGGATGTGCTTCACCGTACGCGACCGCACTGACACCGACCAGGGTCGTCGGGGTCATTGACGGCGGTCCGGGTTAAGGTCTGATCTACGGAAACAGGAGGCACGCGGGTGTTGTACGGCACGATGAAGGTCGCCATCGGAGGACCGCTGAAGGTCGCCTTCAGACCCTGGGTGGAGGGCCTGGAGAACATTCCGGCCGAAGGCGCCGCAATTCTGGCGAGCAATCACCTGTCCTTCTCGGACTCGTTCTTCCTGCCCGCGGTTCTCGACCGCAAGGTCACCTTCATCGCGAAGGCCGAGTACTTCACCACCCCGGGCGTGAAGGGCCGCCTCACGGCCGCCTTCTTCAAGGGCGTCGGACAGCTCCCGGTGGACCGCTCCGGCGCGCGCGGCGCCGGCGAGGCCGCGATCAAGAGCGGTATAGAGGTGCTGGAGCGCGGTGAGCTGTTCGGCATCTACCCGGAGGGCACGCGCTCGCCCGACGGCCGGCTGTACCGGGGCAAGCCCGGCGGCCTCGCGCGCGTGGCGCTCGCCACCGGCGCGCCGGTCATCCCCGTCGCGATGATCGACACCGAGAAGATCCAGCCGCCCGGCAAGGTGATGCCGAAGCTGATGCGACCGGGCATCCGCATCGGCAAGCCGCTGGACTTCAGCCGCTACCACGGCATGGAGCACGACCGCTTCGTGCTGCGGGCGGTGACCGACGAGGTCATGTACGAGATCATGAAGCTCTCCGGCCAGGAGTACGTCGACATGTACGCGACCGCCGCCAAGCGGCAGATCGCGGACGCGGCGAAGGCGGCCAAGGAAGCGGAGAAGGCCACCAGGGACGCGGAGAAGAAGCAGACCGAGGGCTAGCGGGGGAAGCCGGGGGAGCGGGGGGTCATGGCGAAGCGCGAGCGGGTCATGCGGATGTCGGTCGAGCTGCCGCTGTGGCGTGCGCTCGCCGGATACCGGGTGCTGACCATGCTGTACGCCATCGGCCTGTGCGCCACGGCGTACGACCATTTCGTACGCCCCTGGGTCGCTGTCGCCTACTACGCGGTCCTGGTCGGCTGGACCCTGGCCACCCTGCCCAAGGTGGCGAACGCGGCGAGCTGCACCAAGCGCTTCCTGGCCGTCGACCTGAGCATCGCCCTGGCCGGCATCATGCTCACCCCGCTGGCCGACAGCCACGAGCGGATCGCGAGCGGCGGCCCGACGCTGCCGTCGATATGGACCGCCGGCTCGGTCCTGGCCTTCGCCATCAAGGGCGGCTGGCGCTGGGCCGCCGTGGCCTCCACGGCCGTCGCCGTCGTCAACCTGGTCGAGCGCGGCACACCGGCCCGGGACACCGTGCACAACGTGATCCTGGTCTGGGTGGCCTCCATCGCCATCGGCTACGTCGTGGAGGTCGCCCGCGCCTCCGAGCGCACCCTCGCCCGCGCCCTGGAGATCGAGGCCGCGACCCGGGAACGGGAGCGGCTGGCCCGGGACATCCACGACAGCGTGCTCCAGGTGCTGGCCATGGTGCAGCGGCGCGGCGCGGTCATCGGCGGCGAGGCGGCCGAACTGGGGCGCCTCGCGGGCGAGCAGGAGGTGGCGCTGCGCACGCTGGTCTCCGGCGGGCTGCTGCCGGTCTCCCGGGTGTCGGAGGACACGGCCGCCGGAGCCGTCGTCCGCGCGGTCGAGGAGCCCGATGACGAGCCGGCCGACGGCCCCGTCGACCTGCGCACCCTGCTCGCCCCCTACGCCGGCGCCCTGGTCAGCCTCGCCGAGCCCGGTGCCCCGGTGCCGCTGCCGCGACCGGCGGCGCGGGAGCTGGCCGCCGCGGTCGGGGCCGCCCTGGACAACGTGCGCCGGCACGCCGGTGCCGAGGCCCGGGCCTGGATCCTCGTCGAGGACGAGCCCGACGAGATCGTCGTCACCGTACGGGACGACGGCCCCGGCATCCCCGAGGGCCGGCTCGCCCAGGCCGAGGGCGAGGGCCGGCTCGGCGTGGCCCAGTCGATCCGGGGCCGGCTGCGCGACCTCGGCGGCAGCGCCGAGCTGATCTCCGTCCCCGGGCAGGGCACGGAGGTCGAACTGACGGTACCGAAGGCCTCACGGGACAAGGCGGAGAAGCGATGAGCGAGCAGCAGGACCCGATCAAGGTCATGGTGGTCGACGACCACCCCATGTGGCGCGACGCCGTCGCCCGGGACCTGGGCGAGTCCGGCTTCGAGGTGGTCGCCACCGCCGGCGACGGCGAACAGGCGGTCCGCCGGGCCAAGGCCGCCGCCCCCGACGTCCTCGTGCTGGACCTCAACCTGCCCGCCAAGCCCGGCGTCCAGGTGTGCAAGGAACTGGTCGGCCACAACCCCGCCCTGCGCGTCCTGGTCCTGTCCGCGAGCGGCGAGCACGCCGACGTGCTGGAGGCCGTGAAGTCCGGCGCGACCGGCTACCTGCTCAAGTCGGCCTCCACCGAGGAACTTCTGGACGCGGTGCGCCGTACCGCCGTCGGCGACCCGGTGTTCACACCGGGCCTGGCCGGACTGGTCCTCGGCGAGTACCGGCGCCTGGCCGCCGAGCCCGCGCCCGCCCCGGACGCCGACGAGCCGGGGGCACCCCGGCTGACCGAGCGGGAGACGGAGGTGCTGCGGCTGGTCGCCAAGGGCCTCAGCTACAAGCAGATCGCCGAGCGCCTCGTCATCTCCCACCGCACGGTGCAGAACCACGTCCAGAACACCCTCGGCAAGCTCCAGCTGCACAACAGGGTGGAGTTGGTGCGGTACGCGATCGAGCGCGGGCTCGACGACGCGTGAAACCGCCTGGTCAAGCCGCCTCCTGACAATTCACCGAAATCACCCTTCCCGCCTCTCGCTGTGTGACGCGCATCACCATTACCGTGACTGGGCGTCAGGCAACCGTGGCGAAGGGACATTTCCATGCGGGTCGGAGTACTGACCGGAGGCGGCGACTGCCCCGGGCTCAACGCCGTCATCCGGGGCATCGTCCGCAAGGGCGTTCAGGAGTACGGATACGACTTCGTCGGCTTCCGGGACGGCTGGCGCGGACCCCTCGAGGGCGACACCATCCGCCTCGACATCCCGGCCGTGCGCGGCATCCTGCCCCGCGGCGGCACCATCCTCGGCTCCTCGCGCACCAACCCCCTCAAGCAGGAGAACGGCATCCGCCGGATCAAGGAGAACCTGGCCAAGCTGGAGGTCGAGGCGCTCATCGCGATCGGCGGCGAGGACACCCTCGGCGTCGCCGCGCGGCTGTCCGACGAGTACGGCGTGCCGTGCGTCGGCGTGCCCAAGACCATCGACAACGACCTGTCCGCCACCGACTACACCTTTGGCTTCGACACCGCCGTCAACATCGCCACCGAGGCCATCGACCGCCTGCACACCACCGCCGAGTCCCATATGCGGGTCCTCGTCTGCGAGGTGATGGGCCGCCACGCCGGCTGGATCGCCCTGCACTCCGGCCTGGCCGGCGGCGCCAACGTCATCCTCATCCCCGAACAGCGCTTCGACCTCGACCAGGTGTGCGCCTGGATCACCTCCCGCTTCAAGGCCTCGTACGCCCCGATCGTCGTCGTCGCCGAGGGCGCCATGCCGAAGGACGGTGACGTGGTCCTCAAGGACGAGTCGCTCGACTCCTTCGGGCACGTCCGCCTCTCCGGTGTCGGCGAGTGGCTGGCCAAGGAGATCGAGAAGCGCACCGGCAAGGAGGCCCGCACCACGGTCCTCGGGCACATCCAGCGCGGCGGCACCCCGAGCGCCTTCGACCGCTGGCTCGCCACCCGCTTCGGTCTGCACGCCGTCGACTGCGTCCGCGAGGGCGACTTCGGCAAGATGGTCGCCCTGCGCGGCACCGACATCGTCCGCGTCCCGATCGCCGAGGCTACGGCCAAGCTGAAGACGGTGGACCCGAAGCTGTACGAGGAGGTCGGGGTGTTCTTCGGCTGACGACCGCCCCCGGACGGCTACACGGTCGTGCGGCGCAGCTGACCCATCAGCTCCCGTACGACCGCTGCCCCGTCCAGGCTCAGCACCGACTCGGGGTGGAACTGCACCCCGGCGAAGCCCGGACCGCGTACGGCATGCACCTCCCCGTTCTCCGCCCGGCTCACCTCCACCCCGTGCGCGGCCAGCTCCCGGGCCTCCTCCTCGCCGCAGTGCGCCACGAAGCTGTTGTAGAAGCCGACGGTCTGCGCCTGCCCGAACAGGTCGATCGTGGTCTGCGCCCCCTGATGGGGCACCTCCTTGCGGACGATCCCCAGCCCCAGCTCCGCCGCGATCAGCTCGTGCCCCAGGCAGACCCCGAGGACACCGTGCCGGTGTTCCCGGACGACCTCGGCGGCCAGGGCCCGCAGGAAGCGCATCTTGGGATCGTCCAGGTCGCCGGGGTCACCCGGGCCGGGCCCGAGGACGACCGGTCCCTCGTGCGCGCGCACGGTCTCCCGCAGCCCCGGCGCGTCGTACCGCCGTACGGTCACCTCCAGCCCGGCCGAGCGCAGTACGTGCGCCAGCATCGCCGTGAAGGTGTCCTCCCCGTCGACCACCAGGGCATGCCCCTCCAGCGCCGTCTCCCGTTCCTGCATCCGCAGCCAGAACGGCGCCAGCGAGGAGCGGCGCCCGTCCAGCGCGGCCCGCACCCGGGGGTCGTCGGCCAGCCGGGGCCGCTCCCGCTCGTCGCGCGGCGGGGACGGCCGTACCCCCAGGGCCGCCAGCACGCCCGCCGCCTTCGCGTGCGTCTCGGCGACCTCGCCCGCCGGGTCCGAGCCGCGCACCAGCGTCGCGCCGACCGGGACGCGCAGCCAGCCCTCGGCCGAGATGTCGGCGGTGCGGATCAGGATGGGGGAGTCGAGGGTCTGGGCGCCCCCGGAGTCCCGCCCGACGAGGGCCAGCGCCCCCGCGTAGTAACCGCGCCCGCCGACTTCGTGCCGCTCGATCACCCGGCAGGCGTTCTGCACCGGCGACCCGGTGACCGTCGCCGCGAACATGGTCTCCTTCAGTACCTCCCGCACGTCCAGGGAGGACTTGCCGCGCAGCTCGTACTCGGTGTGCGCGAGGTGTGCCATCTCCTTCAGCCGCGGGCCGACGACCACCCCGCCCATGTCGCCGACGGTGCACATCATCTTCAGTTCCTCGTCGACGACCATGGACAGCTCCTCGATCTCCTTGCCGTCGGCGAGGAAGTCCAGCAGGTGCTCGGCCGTCGGCCCCTCGGCCGGATACCGGTACGTCCCGCTGATCGGGTTCATCACGACCGTGCCGCCCGCCCGTCTCCCACCACCGCCCTCAACCGAGAGCGCTTCGCGCCCGCCCCTTCCACCTGACATCCGCACATGCACCTCGGGGCTGGCACCGACCAGCGTCCGGTCCCCGGTGTGCACGACGAACGTCCAGTACGCGCCCCGCTCGCCCTCCAGCAGCCGCCGGAACAGCGCCAGGGCGTCGGCCCGCCCGAATCCCGGGATCTCACCCTCGTACGTCCGCCGGATCACGAAGTTCGCGCCCTCGCCCCGGCCGATCTCCTCGCGCAGCACCCGCCCGACGATCTCGCCGTACTCCTCGTCGTCGACGTCGAATCCCCCGCCCTCGACCCGCACGTCGTGCCCCGGCAGCGACCGGAGGGCGTCGGCCAGCGGGATCTCGTACGACTCCTCGGGCGTCAGCACCAGCAGCGGCGTGCCGTCGTCGCGGACGTCGAAGCCGCGCTCGCGGATCTGCCGGAACGGCACCAGTGCGAGGCCCTCGTCGGGCAGGTCGGCGAGGCGGTCCCGGGAGGAGACGGGGCCGAGCAGCACCTCCACCGTGTGCTCGTCGCGGCCCGGGGTGCGACGGCGCAGCAGGGCGAAGGGGCGGGGGTCGTGCAAGAGGTTCTGGAGATCCATGGGTGATCCTTCTCGATGGAGAGGAACGACCCCGGAAAACACCGAAGGCCGCCCCTCGGGCGGCCTTCGCGAAGTCTTGAGTACGCGCAGTCAGCGGGCCGCCGGATGAGCGGTCCACCACCAGTTCTGGGTCGAAAGCGCGAACATGCGAGGAACCCTACCGCACGGCCGTGGCGTCCATGAAGCAAACACTCCGTCTCACCAGTCGAGCCGGAGGAAAATATGGCGACACGACCCCGTAATGTTTACGAGGTGACCGTGAACGCTAAGACCAGCCCGAGCGCTGGCAACACCTGGCGAAACCTGCCCGCGGCGCAGCAGCCCGAGTACCCCGACACCGAGGCTCTGCGCGCAGTGATCGCGGACCTCGAGTCGTATCCGCCGCTCGTCTTCGCGGGCGAGTGCGACCAGCTGCGCGCCCGGATGGCGGCCGTCGCCAAGGGAGAGGCGTTCCTTCTCCAGGGCGGCGACTGCGCCGAGGCTTTCGACGCGGTGTCCGCCGACCACATCCGCAACAAGCTCAAGACCCTGCTTCAGATGGGCGCCGTGCTGACGTACGCCGCCTCGGTGCCGGTCGTGAAGGTCGGCCGCATCGCCGGTCAGTACTCCAAGCCGCGCTCCAAGGACACCGAGACCCGCGACGGCGTCACGCTGCCCACCTACCGCGGCGACTCGGTCAACGGCTTCGACTTCAACGAGGCCGCCCGCATCCCGGACCCTGAGCGCCTGAAGCGGATGTACAACGCCTCCGCCTCGACGCTGAACCTGGTGCGCGCCTTCACCACCGGCGGTTACGCCGACCTGCGCCAGGTGCACGCCTGGAACCAGGACTTCGTGAAGTCCTCCCCGTCCGGGCAGCGCTACGAGCAGCTGGCGCGGGAGATCGACAGCGCGCTGAACTTCATGCGGGCCTGCGGCACGGACCCGGAGGAGTTCAAGACGGTCGAGTTCTACTCCTCGCACGAGGCGCTGCTGCTGGACTACGAGTCGGCGCTGACCCGCGTGGACTCGCGTACCGGCCGGCTGTACGACGTCTCGGGGCACATGGTGTGGATCGGTGAGCGCACCCGGCAGCTGGACGGCGCGCACATCGAGTTCGCCTCGCAGATCCGCAACCCGATCGGCATCAAGCTCGGCCCGACGACGACGGCCGAGGAGGCGCTGCAGTACATCGACCGCCTCGACCCCGAGCGGGAGCCGGGCCGGCTGACCTTCATCGTCCGCATGGGCGCCGACAAGATCCGCGACAAGCTCCCCGAGCTGGTGGAGAAGGTCACGGCGTCCGGCGCGACGGTGGCCTGGGTGACCGACCCGATGCACGGCAACACCTTCGAGGCGGCCTCCGGGCACAAGACCCGGCGCTTCGACGACGTGCTCGACGAGGTCAAGGGCTTCTTCGAGGTCCACAAGGCCCTCGGCACCCACCCGGGCGGCATCCACGTCGAGCTCACCGGTGACGACGTCACCGAGTGCGTGGGCGGCGGCGACGAGATCTTCGTCGACGACCTGCACCAGCGCTACGAGACGGCCTGCGACCCCCGCCTGAACCGCAGCCAGTCCCTGGACCTGGCGTTCCTGGTCGCCGAGATGTACCGGGACCAGTGATCAGGAAAGATCGCTGATCGCAGTGGGGGGCGGGTCACACCCGCTCCCCGCCCCCCAGCACAGTTTGGGGTGCGGCGGGGGGGGTGAGGTTTTGTAAGCCAACCCCAACAATCGGGACG
>NZ_JBIWPG010000008.1:380858-426047 GCF_044768135.1 Streptomyces sp. NPDC101165
CCCGGCCCGGCCGGGGGGGGGCCGGGGGCCCTTTGTGCCCCCCCCCCTTTATGCACTAAGGGGGGCGCGGGGGGGGGGGGCCCCCCCCCCCCCGCCCCCCCCCCCCACTGCACTTTTGCGGGTCCGGCGTGGCGGGTAAGGTTAGGTAAGCCTCACCGATCAAGCGGGACGGCGAAACTTATCAATCCCGTCGGGAGGTGAATCCGCGTGTACGTCTGCAGTTGCTTCGGCATCACCGAGGACCAGGTCAAGAAGCACGCGGAGGACGGCGCCTGCACCCCCCGGCAGATCGCCTCCGCCTCCAAGGCGGGCACGGACTGCGGCTCGTGCGTGCGGCGCATCCAGGCGATCCTCGGCCGCGGCTCCTGCCCGCGCCGTGACCTGGCCGACCAGGGCCAGTCGGTCCTGGCGGAGCTGTCCGGCCCCGCCGGTCTGGACGAGGCCGCCTAGCTCTCCGGCTGCTCGATCAGCTGGGCGATGTACAGCGCCTCCCCGAGCTTCTCCAGCAGCTCCAGCTGGGTGTCGAGGTAGTCGATGTGGTGCTCCTCGTCGGCGAGGATGTCCTCGAAGATGTTCGCCGACGTGATGTCGCCCTTCTCGCGCATCATCTTGATGCCCCGCTTGAGCCGGTCGATCGCCTCCACCTCGATCTGCCGGTCGGCCTCGAACATCTCCTTGACGGTCTGGCCCACCCGCACATGGAACAGCCGCTGGTAGTTGGGCAGCCCCTCCAGGAACAGGATCCGGTCGGTCAGCACCTCGGCGTGCTTCATCTCGTCGAACGACTCGTGCCGCGTGTACTTGGCGAGCTTCGTCCAGCCGAAGTTGTCCTGCATCTTCGCGTGCAGGAAGTACTGGTTGATCGCGGTCAGCTCGCCGGTGAGCTGCTCGTTGAGGAACTCGATGACCTCGGGGTCGCCCTGCATTGCAGCGGCTCCTTCCGCACGGTGGGACGGGTGGCGTATGCGGCCGCATGATTGCATCGGTGGGGAAGATCGTCCAGTAAGTGCGTACTTAGTAAGTACGCGCCGACTTGATGTCAGTTGTCCGATTTGCGGAACGGTGGTCAAGGGCACTGCCCGAGGTCTGTCAGGATGGAGACATGGGTCATCCGGTGGGGCGCGAATCTGGAGCAACGGCAGGGTCCGAGCTTCCGCCGGGGCAGCGACTCCAGCGTGGCTGGCCGGTCACGCACTACGGGCCCGTGCCGAAGTTCCGGCCCGAGCGCTGGGAGTTCCGGGTCTTCGGCACCACCGCCGACGGTGACAAGCACACCTGGAACCACGAGGAGTTCACGGCCCTGCCGTACACCACCGTGGTCGCCGATCTGCACTGCGTGACGAAGTTCAGCATGGTCGGCGCCGAGTGGGGCGGCATCCCGGCCGGCGCGATCCTCGACCTCGCCCCGCCGGCGCCGGACGTCACCCATGTGATGGTCTGGGCGGAGTACGGATTCAGCTCGAACCTGCGCCTGGCGGACTTCGCCTCCGACCGCACGATCTTCGCCACCCACAAGGACGGCGAGCTCCTCACCGCCGAGCACGGCTTCCCGGTCCGCCTGATCGTCCCCCACCTGTACGCCTGGAAGGGCCCCAAGTGGGTGCGGGGCGTGGAGTACATGACCGCCGACCGCCGCGGCTTCTGGGAGGAGCGCGGCTACCACAACGTCGGCGACCCCTGGAAGGAGCAGCGCTACTCCTACCAGGAAGAGCCCGGGGACGGCCCCGAGCTCTGACTTCTCCTGGCGCGCCGGTCAGTGGTGGTACTGGTGCACCACCGCGTGGCCCTTGCCGCGGCCGATCGTCCACTTGTTGACCGGCGTGGTCACCACGAAGGCGATCACGAGCGAGATCACCAGCGAGATCCAGAACAGCGCGTCGCCCAGCGTCGCGTCCATCGCGGACGGCCAGACCAGGATCACCCCGTTGTCGATCAGCTCCATCACCACGATGGACAGGGTGTCCGCGGCCAGCGCCACCCGCAGGGCCGTACGGAAGTCGACACCGGCGCGCAGTACTCCGCGCAGCGTGAGCGAGTAGCCGAAGAAGAAGGCCAGCACGATCGCCAGCACCATGGTCGGCAGGTTCCCCCACCCGAACGCCGTACCGACGACCATGCCCAGCACCTCGCCGAGGGCGCAGCCGGTGAGGCAGTGCAGGGTGGCCCGGGCGGCCACGGACCAGGTGGCGGCGGACGCGTGGTGGTGCGTGTGCGCTTCGTGCCGGTGGTGCGCGTGTGCCTCGTGCTGCTGCTGTGCTGCGTGCGCCTCGTGCTGCATGACGACCCCCATGTCAGGTAACGGTTCCTGCACCGAGCAAGAACCGTATACCCCCCAGGGGTATTCCCAAGGGGTTATCCGTCGCGCAGTTTCTTCAGGCGCTCCACATCCGCCGCGTGCCCCTCCTTGCCGCCGGGTGTCTCGATGATCAGCGGCACGCCCTCGGTCGCCGGGTGGGTCATCAGCGCCCGGAACGGGTCCTCACCGATGTGGCCGGAGCCGATGTTCTCGTGGCGGTCCTTGTGTGCGCCGACCACGTCCTTGGAGTCGTTGGCGTGGATCAGCTTCAGCCGCCCCTCGCCGACGGTGTCGACCAGCAGGTCCAGGGTCCGGTGCATGCCGGTCGGCCCGGTCAGGTCGTGCCCGGCGGCGAAGATGTGGCAGGTGTCCAGACACACGCCCAGCTTCGGATGGGCGTCCAGTGCCTCGAAGTACGGCCCGAAGTCCCAGGTCCGCGAGCACAGCGAGGCGCCCTGTCCGGCGGTCGACTCCAGCAGGAGGAACGGATCGTCGTCGTGCGTCAGCTCGTCCAGCAGCGGCAGCAGGTGCTCGCGCACCTGCCGCAGCGCCACCGCCCGCTCGCGCCCGCCGGTCGCGCTGCCGGTGTGCACGACGACGCCGAGCGCACCGATCTCCCGCCCGCGCCGCAGCGAGTGCCGCAGCGACTCCACCGACTTCTCCGCGGTCGCCTCGGTGTGCGAGCCGAAGTTGATCAGGTAAGGGGCGTGCACGTACGCCGGGATCGACTCCTCGGCGCACGCCTGGCGGAACGCCTCGTCCTGCCGGGGGTTCCCGGCCGGTGTGGCCCACCCGCGCGGGTTGGCGACGAAGACCTGCACGGTCTCGGCCCTGAGGTCACGGGCGTACGACAGCCCTACGGAGTGCAGACCCCCGGCCACGGGGACATGACCGCCGACGGGGTTGCGGGAGGGACTGGTTCCGGGGCTGCCGGAGAGGGGGCGGGACGGCTCGATGCTCACCCGTTCAGGGTGTCACGCGGCGCGCCGCCCCCGGTCACCGGATGGTGATCGTGATCGTCGACCCCTTGGGCGCCCTCTCGCCGCCGTCCACCGACTGCTTGCTCACGGTGTCGCCGAAGAGTCCGAGCAGGCCCCGGTCCTTCTCGACCTGGAAGCCGGCGTTCTCCAGCGCCTTCGTCGCATCGTTCACGCTGTCCCCGACGACGTCCGGCACCTCGATCATCTCCGGGCCCTTGGACAGCTTCAGCGTCACCGTGTCGCCCTCGGCGGCCTGCTTGCCGCCGGCTTCCGGGTCCTGCTGGGCCACCTGACCCTTGTCGTACTCGGAGTAGACCTGCTCGGTGGAGACGATCACCTTCAGACCGGCGTCCTCCAGCTCCCGCTTGGCGTCGTCCAGGTCGTCACCGGTGACGTCCGGCACGTCGACCGGGTTGCCCTTGCTGACCAGGAGCGCGATCGCCGAGCCCGCGTGCCGCTTGATGCCCGCCTCCGGGTCGGTGCTGATCACCGCGCCCCTGGGGACGCTGTCGCTGAACGCCCGGTTGACCATGCCCGGCTCGAGCCCGGCCGCCTTCAGCTCGGACTGCGCCTTGCCCAGCGGGACGCCGTTCAGGTCCGGCACCTTCACGATCTCGGGGCCCCGGGAGACGACGAGCGTCACGGAGTCGTTGCTGCGGATACGGGCCCCGGCGGCCGGGTCGGTGCCGATGACCGAGCCGCGCTCGACCGTCTCGCTGTACTCGCGCCTGACCCCCTTGACGTCCAGCCCGGCCGCCTTCAGCTTGGCCTTGGCCTGCGCCTCGGTCTTGGCCAGCAGCTGCGGGACCTTGGTGAACTGCCCCGAGTTGATGTACCAGACGCCGGCACCGACGCCGAAGACCAGCAGGACCGCGGCGACGAGCGTGATGAGCCCGCGGCGGGGCCGCCCGGGCCGCCGCCGGGGCGAGACGGGCGGGCTGTCCAGCCGGCTGGTGTGCTGGACGGCCGCCGCCGGGTCCTCGTCCTCGTTGACGGGCAGCAGCCGGGGCACGGTCAGCGACCGCGGGATCACGCTCGTACGGTCCTCGGCGTTGTCGTGCTCCGCGGACAGCGCCTGCGGCGGCCGCGCGTCCAGCTGCTCGGCGCTCAGACCGGCCCGCGCCCGCAGCACCTGGCCGAGCAGCGCCGCCGCGTCCTGCGGCCGGACGTCCGGGGTGCGCGCGGTGGCCGAGGCCACCAGCTCGTCCAGCTCGTGCGGCAGCCCCGGCACCAGCGCCGAGGGCTGCGGCACGTCCTCGTGGATGTGCTTGTACAACACCTGCGCGGGGGAGTCCCCGGAGTGCGGCCGGCCGCCGGTCAGCATCTCGTAGAGGACGACACCGCACGCGTACACGTCGACGCGCGGATCGGCGGTGCCCTGTTCTATCTGCTCGGGCGCGAGGTACGACACGGTCCCGAGCACGGCACCCGTCGTGCTGGTCACGGTGTCCACGGACCGCACGAGCCCGAAGTCGGCGACCTTGACCCGGCCGTCGTCCCCTATCAACACGTTCTCGGGCTTCATGTCCCGGTGCACGAACCCGGCCCGGTGCGCGGCGCCGAGCGCGGCCAGCACGGGCTCCAGGATGTCCAGCGCGGCCCGCGGCTGCAGCGCGCCCCGCTCGCGCAGCACGTCCCGCAGGGTGCACCCGGCGACGTACTCCATCGCCAGGTACACGTACGACCCGTCGGTCCCCTGGTCGAAGACCTGCACCACATTGGGGTGGGCCAGCCGGGCGACCGACTTGGCCTCCCGGATGAACCGCTCCACGAACGACCCGTCGGCCGCCAGGGTCGGGTGCATCACCTTGAGCGCGAGAACGCGGTCCAGGCGGGTGTCCAGGGCCCGGTAGACCGTGGCCATCCCACCGACCGCGATCCGCGCATCGACGCGATAGCGTCCGTCGAGCACCTGCCCGACGAGGGGGTCCTGAAGGGTCGTATCCACGCAGGCGAGTGTACGAGGGGTGACCGACAGTCCCGCGCGCTCGGCCGTTCCGGGGACGGACTGCAGCAGAGCTGTGACCCTCGCGGCACCCGGCCAGGGCCTGCCTCAGAAAGCGGGGCGCTCCGGATCCAGGTGCGCGCGGCCCTCGGCCGGGGAGGAGGCCTCCGCGAAGTGCCTGCGCGGGATCCGCCCGGCCAGCCGGGCCAGCCGCCCCGCCTCCACCGCGTGCTTCATGGCGGAGGCCATCGTCTCCGGCTCCTGCGCCCGGGTGACGGCCGAGGCGAGCATCACACCCGCGCACCCCAGCTCCATCGCCAGCGCCACGTCCGATGCCGTACCGGCCCCCGCGTCCAGGATCACCGGCACGCGCGCGTGCTCCACGATCAGCTGGAAGTTGTGCGGGTTGCGGATCCCGAGCCCGGAGCCGATCGGCGAGCCCAGCGGCATCACCGCCGCACAGCCCACGTCCTCCAGCTTCCGCGCGAGCACGGGGTCGTCATTGGTGTACGGCAGCACCGTGAACCCGTCGTCGACCAGCGTCTCCGCCGCCTCCAGCAGCTCCACCGGGTCCGGCAGCAGCGTCCGCTCGTCGGCGATGACCTCCAGCTTGATCAGGTCGGTGCCCAGCGCCTCCCGGGCCAGCCGGGCGGTCAGCACGGCCTCCCCGGCGGTGAAACAGCCCGCCGTGTTCGGCAGCACCTTGATGCCCAGCTTCTCCAGCACCGACAGCACCGAGCCGTGCACCGAGGGGTCGACCCGCCGCATGGCCACCGTGGTCAGCTCCGTGCCGGAGGCGACCAGCGCCCGCTCCAGCACGTCCAGGCTCGGTGCGCCGCCGGTGCCCATGATCAGCCGGGAGCCGAGGGGCACACCGCCGAGGACGAAGGGATCGTCGGCCATGGGTCAGCCTCCTTGGACGGCGGTGAGGACTTCGACACGGTCGCCCTCGGCGAGGGCCGTGGTCGGCCACTGCGCGCGCGGGACGACGGTTTCGTTGACGGCGGCGGCCACCCCGGAGGGCGCCACGGTGAGGGTCTTCACGAGGGCGTCCAGCGCGGTGCCCGGGGCGACCTCGTGGCGCGCCCCGTTCACGGAGATGGTGACGGAGAGGTTCATGCGGGCTGCTCCATGAGTGCGGCGCCGAAGCGCTTCGGCGTGAACGGACGAGCCTCCTCGGGCAGCTCACCGCCGACCAGCAGCTCCGCCATCACGTCCCCGGTGACCGGCGTGAGCAGTACCCCGTTGCGGTAGTGCCCGGTGGCCAGCAGCAGCCCGTCGAGCCCGGACGGGCCGAGCAGCGGCGCGTTGTCCGGGGAACCGGGACGCAGCCCCGCCCGGGTCTCGGTGAGGGGCAGCTCGGTGATCCCCGGCACCAGCTCATGGGCGTCGCGCAGCAGCTCGTACACGCCCCCGGCGGTGACGGTCGTGTCCCAGCCCAGCTCCTCGCTGGTGGCGCCGACGACCAGCTCGCCGTTCTCCCGGGGCACCAGGTAGACATGGCTGCCGCGCACCATCGCCCGCACGGTGCGGTTCAGGAAGGGGGCGTACCGGCGCGGCACGGTCAGCCGCAGCACCTGGCCCTTCACCGGTCGCACGGGGGGCAGTACGTCGTCCGGGACGCCCGCGAGCCGTCCGCTCAGGCTGCCGCCGGCGAGGACGACCTGGTCCGCGCTCAGCGCGGTGCCGTCCTCCGTGGTGACCCCGGTGGCCCGGTCCCGTGCGACGTCGAGCCGCTCGGCCCAGGACCGGTGGAAGACCACTCCGGCCCGCTCGCACGCGGTCAGCAGGGCGGAGGCCAGCCGCCTCGGGTCGATCTGGTGGTCGCCGTCGACCCGCAGCCCGCCGCGCACCCCGGGCGCGAGCATCGGCTCCAGACGCCGGCACTCCCGCCCGGACAGCCACTCCGACTCCAGGCCGGAACGCTGCTGGAGCGTGTGCAGTTCGCGCAGGTGGGCGCGGTCGTCGGCGTCGAGCGCGACGGCGAGCGTGCCGCAGCGGCGGTAGCCGAGGTCGTGGCCGGTCAGCTCGGTCAGCTCGGCCGCGAAGTCCGGGTAGCGGCGGGCGGACTCCAGGTTCAGGGCGAGCAGTGTCTCCTCGCCGTAGTGCAGTTCGGTGACCGCGGCCAGCATCCCCGCCGCGACCCGCGCGGCGCCGCCGCCGGGCTCGGGGTCCACCACGGCCGTGACGAGCCCGCGCTGCGCGGCCCGCCAGGCCGTGACCAGGCCGATGATTCCGCCCCCGATGACGAGGACGTCGGACGTACGTGACGACATGGGCGTCCAGCCCCTCCCTTCGCCGGCATGACCCGGATCAGGTTCGTACGGTCGGAGGCCGCCAGCCTCCCTCTCAGCCCGGTGCGTCCGGGCTCCCGCGAGTGCTTGTACGGTGGCCACCCTAGCCCGCAGCGCTCGTCACTCGTAAGGGAGCCCCGGTCCATGGCCCGCTCGCTCGACGGACTGATCCTGGCCCCCGTGGCGGACCAGGCCCCAGGTCAGGTGGGTACCCGCACCCGGTTCGCGTACCACGAGAAGGACGGCGAGATCTGGGCGGAGTACACGGGTGGCGACGTCGTGCGCGGCCACTTGGTCGGCACCCGGCGGGGCGACCGGCTGGACTTCCGGTACGTGCAGCTGGGGCACGACGGGACGACCTCCTCGGGGCACTGCGTGTCCACCGTCGTGGAGCTGCCGGGCGGGCGGGTGCGGCTGGAGGAGACCTGGGAGTGGGAGTCCCGGCAGGGCGCCGGGACCAGCGTTGTGGAACAGGTCACCGAGCACGCCCGCTGACTGACGAATTGTCAATTGTCTATGGTGATCGGGTGAGCGAGCAGACACCACAGCAGGGCACGTCACAGGGGCGGCGCGTGGTCGTCGCGGGCGCGGGTATGGCCGGGGTGCAGACCGCGGTCGCCCTGCGCGAGCACGGCTTCACGGGCACCGTCACGCTGATCGGCGCGGAGCCCCACCAGCCGTACGACCGGCCGCCGCTGTCCAAGGCCGTGCTGCTCGGCAAGGCCGAGGGCTCCGCCTTCGACGTCGACTTCGAGTCGCTCGGCGTCGAACTGCGGCTCGGCTGCGAGGTGCTGGGCGTGCGCCCCGGCGACCACGAGCTGGACACCGAGGCCGGGCCCGTCCCGTACGACGTGCTGGTCCTCGCCACCGGCGCCGAACCGATCACGCTGCCGGGCACCGAGGGCGTGCCCGGTGTGCACCTGCTGCGCACCCTCGACGACGCCGAGCGGCTGCGGCCGGTGCTCGCCCGGCAGCACGCCATCGTGGTCGTCGGCGCCGGCTGGATCGGCGCCGAGTTCGCCACGGCGGCCCGCGAGGCGGGCTGCGCGGTGACCGTCGTCGAGGCCGCCGACCGGCCGCTCGCGGGCGCGCTCCCGCCCGAGGTGGCCGCCCCGATGGCCGCCTGGTACGCCGACAGCGGCACCGAGCTGCGCACCCACGCGCGCGTGGAGCGCGTCGAGCCGGGCGCGGTGGTGCTCACCGACGGCACGCGGCTGCCCGCGGACGCCGTCGTGGTCGGCATCGGCGCGCGCCCCGCCACCGCCTGGCTGGCCGGCTCCGGCATCGAGCTGGGCGCGCACGGCGAGGTCGTGGCCGACGCCCACCTGCGCACCTCCGTCGAGGACGTGTACGCGGTCGGCGACTGTGCCTCCTTCCCCTCGGCCCGGTACGGCACCCGGCTGCTGGTCCACCACTGGGACAACGCCCTGCAGGGCCCGCGCACGGTCGCAGCGAACGTCCTGGGCGAGACCCCCGCGGTCTACGACCCGGTGCCGTACTTCTGGTCCGAGCAGTTCGGCCGCTTCGTCCAGTACGCCGGCCACCACCCCGCGGCCGACCGCATGGTGTGGCGCGGCGACCCGGCGGGCCCGGCCTGGACCGTCTGCTGGCTGCGCGAGGACCGGCTGGTGGCCCTGCTGGCCGTGGGCCGACCGCGTGATCTGGCCCAGGGCCGCCGACTGATCGAGGCGGGCCGGCGCATGGATCCCGAGGCGCTGACCGACCCGGCGCGGCCCCTGAAGGACGCCACCGCCGACTAGGCACGTCCTCCCAGGTGGACCGGCCTGACTTCCGACTGTCGGTGGGGGATGGCAGGCTTGTTCCCGTGACCGAGATTGACGCAAAGATCGATGCTCTCGTCCCCGCCTGGCTCACCCTCCCCGACATCGCCGAGATGCTCGACGTCGAGGTGACACGTGTGCGGCAGCTGGTCAAGGAGGGCCAGCTCATCGCCGTACGCCGAGGTGAGAACCGGGCGCTGCACGTCCCCGCCGCCTTCATCGACGGGGACAAGGTCGTCAAGGGCCTGTCCGGGACCCTGACGCTCCTGCGGGACGACGGCTTCACCGATGAAGAGATGATCGAGTGGCTCTTCACCCCCGACCCGACCCTGCCCGGCACCCCCGCGCAGGCCCTGAGCGAGAATCGCGGCACGGAGGTGAAGCGCCGCGCCCAGGCGCTCGCCGTCTGAACCGACCCGCACCACGGGTGGCGTAGGGGCTCCGGCCCGTACGCCACCCGCTCGCCCGCCCATGGACACCGACGACGGGGGACCCACGCATGTCCGACACCGCCCGCAGCGGCCTCGCCGAGGCCCGCCTCTACCTCTGCACGGACGCCCGCCGCAGGCAGGGCGACCTCGCCGAGTTCCTGGACGCGGTCCTGGCCGGCGGTGTCGACATCGTGCAGTTGCGCGACAAGGGCATGGAGGCCGCCGAGGAACTGGAGCACCTGGCGGTCCTCGCCGACGCCTGCGCCCGCCACGGCAAGCTGCTCGCGGTCAACGACCGGGCCGACGTCGCCCACGCCGCCTCCGCCGACGTGCTCCACCTCGGCCAGGGCGACCTTCCGGTCCCCGCGGCCCGCGCGATCCTCGGCGACGACGTCCTGATCGGCCGCTCCACGCACGCCGAGTCCGAGGCCGCCGCGGCCGCCGTCCAGGAGGGCGTGGACTACTTCTGCACCGGCCCGTGCTGGCCCACCCCCACCAAGCCCGGCCGGTACGCCCCGGGCCTCGACCTGGTCCGGTACACCGCCGCCCTGGGCACCGACCGCCCCTGGTTCGCGATCGGCGGCATCGACCTCGGCAACCTGGACGAGGTGCTGGACGCGGGGGCCCGCCGGGTGGTCGTGGTCCGCGCGATCACCGAGGCCGACGACCCCGGAGCGGCCGCGGCGGAGTTCGCGAAGCGACTGCGCCAGGCATAGGTCCGGACCCGGGTCTGTCCACGCTCTGTCCACGTTTTTGTCCAAGGAGTGGACAGGAATCCGGCAATTCGGGCAAATTTCCGGTGCCCGGTTGGGGGACCGCCCACCCCTGGCTAACCTGCCGGTATGGCCCTCGGAACCGCATCCACCAGGACTGATCGTGCACGCACCGTGCGTGACATCCTCGCCACCGGCAAGAAGACGTACTCGTTCGAGTTCTATGCGCCGAAGACCCCCAAGGGCGAGCGGAACCTGTGGAACGCGCTGCGGAGGGTCGAGGCGGTGGCCCCGGACTTCGTCTCGGTCACCTACGGCGCCGGCGGCTCCACGCGCACGACGACGGTCAAGGAGACCCAGCAGATCGTCGTGGACACGACGCTCACCCCGGTCGCCCACCTCACCGCGGTCGACCACTCCATCGCCGAGCTGCGCAACATCATCGGCCAGTACGCCGACGCCGGCATCCGCAACATGCTCGCCGTCCGCGGCGACCCGCCCGGCGACCCCATGGGCGACTGGGTCGCGCACCCGAGCGGCCTGACGTACGCGGCCGAACTCGTCCGGCTCATCAAGGAGTCGGGCGACTTCTGCGTGGGCGTCGCCGCGTTCCCGGAGATGCACCCGCGGTCCGCCGACTGGGACACCGATGTCGCGCACTTCGTCGACAAGTGCCGTGCGGGCGCCGACTACGCCATCACGCAGATGTTCTTCCAGCCGGAGTCGTACCTGCGGCTGCGCGACCGGGTCGAAGCGGCGGGCTGCGACACCCCGGTCATCCCCGAGGTCCTGCCGGTCACCAGCGTGAAGATGCTGGAGCGGCTGCCCAGGCTCAGCACCGCGCAGTTCCCGGACGCCCTGAAAGAGCGGATCCTCACAGCGAAGGACGATCCGGCGGCGGTACGCTCCATCGGTATCGAGTTCGCCACGGAGTTCTGTGCCAGGCTGCTGGACGAGGGAGTGCCCGGACTGCACTTCATCACCCTGAACAACTCCACGGCGACCCTGGAAATCTACGAGAACCTGGGCCTGCACCACCCCCCGCAGGCCTAGACCGGCCGCACCGCGATACGACACACTGCGTAGCGGTCACTGGGAGAGGGGCGTACATGGGCTGGACGGTCCTCTACATCGCGTTCGGCATCGTCGCACTGTGGTTGCTCGGCGAGGTGCTGCTTCAGTACAAGGCACGGCTGCGCTGGCGGCTGCTCGCCTTCGTCGGCTTCCTCGGTGTCGTGGTCGGCGTGCTCATGCCGTCCGTCATCGTGATCGGTGTGGGTGCGATCGCCTTCGCGCTCGGCCAGACCTACGTCACGCTGTCCTTCCGCCGCGGCTTCGCCGCCGGCTGGGCGGTCAAGCGTCCCGAGGCCGAGGCCGAGGGCGGGAGCAGCAAGCGCCGCCGCGGCAGGGCGGACCGCCACGACCCGAGCCTCGAGGTCTCCGATCTGGAGGCCGCCGAGGGCGACGACCGGGACGCCGACTACCGCCGTGACCAGCTGGCCTACGGCGACGACGACTACGACCGCGACGACGTCTTCACCCCGGGCCGCTCGACCGACCCCACGGCCGCCGAGACCACCACCGTCTACGAGCCCCAGCCCATGCCGGACGACACGGGCTCCTACGGCGTCTACGGCGACACCGCCTACGCGGCGGGCGCCGCCCAGCCCCAGGCTGCCGAGCAGAACTACGCCTACGACTACTCGGGCTACGCCCAGCAGGGCTACGGCTACGACACCGCCGGCCAGCAGCAGGGCTACGCCAACTACTCCGACCCGTACATCGGCGCCCAGTCCTACGGCGGCACCTCGTACGGCACCGGTTACGACCAGCAGCAGTACGGCCAGCAGGGCTACGGCCAGGACCCGTACGCCACGGGCGGCTACGGCGAGACCCCGGCCAGCGGAGTCTGGGTCCCGCAGCAGCGCAACGACGAGACCTACGGCGGCGAACTCCCGCAGGAGCAGCCGTACCCGTACCAGGGCCACGGGCAGCAGCCCCAGCCCGGCTCCGGGTACGACGAGCAGTACCGCTTCTGAGGCCTGCCGCGGCTCACTGCGAGCCGCGGAACTCCGGACCCTCCACGATCAGCCCGGCCACCAGCGCACCCGACATGCCGGCGTGCGGGAGACCGCCGCCGGGGTGCGACCAGCCGCCCACTCGGTACAGCCCGGGCAGACGCGTGGTGTTCGCCGGGTACAGGAAACGGCCCCGGCCGGCGGCGAGTGCGGGAGCGGGCACGGCCCCGAACCGGGCGCCCGTCTCCTCCTCCAGGTGCACGGGTGTGCGCACCTCGTGCCACAGCAGGCGCTCCCGCAGCCCGGGCACCGCGCGCTCGGCGGCTTCGAGCACGAAGTCCGTGTAGCGCCGGACCGTGCCCTCGTCCTCCCAGGCGGCCTCGGCCGACACCACGGCGGACACCACCACGGACTCGTGCGCGTCGTCCGGTCTGAGCGCGGGGTCGTCCGGGCGCAGCACGGTCACCGTGGGACACACCGGCCGGTCGCCGCCGGGCGAGGCCAGGAAGTCCAGCTCGGTCTCGGCGTCCGGTGCGTGGACGACCGTGCGGTGGACGGCTCCGGGTTCGCGCTCGCCCCGCAGGGCCAGCAGGGCCGTGAACCGTGCGGGCCGGGGCAGGACCGGATCGTCGGCCCGCACGTCCCCGTCCGCGTCGAGCGCATGCTCCGTCAGGGCCCGCAGCCGCAGCGGGTCCACGCCCGCCACCACATGGTCCGCCTCGGCCACCGAACCGTCGGCCAGCTCCACCCCCGCCGCCCGTCCGTCCTTCTCCAGGATCCCGGTCACCTCGGCGCCGAAGCCGAACTCGACTCTCCGCTGCAGGCACCGCTCGTACACGGCGCGCGCCAACTCCCGGATGCCCCCGCGCACGTACCAGGTGCCGAAGGCGTGCTCCATGTACGGCAGCACGGCCGCGCTCGCCGGAGCGGTCCGGGGATCGAGGCCGTAGCCGAGGACGTGACTCTCCAGGAGGGCCGCCAGGCGCTCGTCGCGCAGCTCCCAGGCCCCGATCTCGGCCGGTGTGCCCGCCCGGCGTGTGCGCAGCAGCCGCTTGTGCGGGACGGCCGGATAGGGCTCCTGCTCGGCCAGCACCTGCCAGTTGGGCCACAGGGGCTCCTCCAGGAGCGGCCGGCGCGTGCGGTCCCAGGCCTCACGGGCCCGCACCAGGAAGTCGCCCCAGCGCTGCCCGGCCCCCGCGCCCAGCGCCTCGTCCAGAGCCGCGACGACACCCGCGCGCGAGGCGTTCGGCAGGGACACCTGTGTGCCGTCGGCGAAGACGTGCCGCGCGGCCGGGTCGACCTGGACCAGCTCGACGACGTCCTCCAGCGGCTCCTTGCCGGTCTTGACGAACAGATCGCGGTACACGGCCGGGAGCGTCAGCAGCCCGGGGCCGGTGTCGAAGGCGAACCCGTCCCGCTCGAAGCGGCGCACCGCGCCGCCGTACGTGTCCGTACGCTCGTACACCGCCACCCGGTGGCCCGCGACGGCCAGCCGGGCAGCGGCCGCCATCGCGCCCATCCCGGCGCCGATCACCGCAATCCGTGCCATGCCTGCGACTTTATCGACCGCCACCGACAACGCGGCCCGCGGGCGGTCAGCCGGGCGGTCCGGGCACCTGCTGGGCCAGCCGTCGTTCCTCCCGCCGCTGGGCCCGGCGCCGCAGGAAGCGCCGGATCCGCGAGACCAGGAACACCAGCACCACGAGCCCGGAGACGAGCAGCACCGCCGCGACGGCCGCCGCGGCCTCCGGATGGAATATCGCGAACGTGACGAGGCCGGCCACCCCGAGGTCCTCGGCGAGACTCAGCACGAAGTTGCTGAACGGCTCCGGCGAGGTGTTGACCGCCATCCGCGTCCCGGCCTTCACGGTGTGACTGGCCAGCGCGGTCGAACCGCCGATCAGCCCTGCCGCCACGTCCGACAGCGAACCGCTGTGCCCGGCGAGCAGCGCCCCGACCCAGGCGCCCGCCAGCGGCCGGACGACCGTGTGCACGGAGTCCCACGCCGAGTCGACGTACGGGATCTTGTCGGCGACCGCCTCGCACAGGAACAGCACGCCGGCCACGATCAGCACCTCGGGGCGCTGCAACGCCTGCGGGACGTCGTCGCTCACCCCCGTCACGCCGAAGATGCCGAGCAGCAGCACCACCGCGTAGGCGTTGATGCCGCTGGCCCAGCCGCTGGTGAACACCAAGGGGAGTACGGACACGGAGGCGATCGTAGCCAGCCGGCGGGCCGGCGTCGTAGGCCCGTGCACACACGCGTGAGTATCCGTACCTAGGCGCCGAGATGAGTACGCGCGCGGATGGGGCCGAACCCGTGTGAACGGGAGAGTGGAGACACGGCAAGGGGGCGCGGACCGGCACCGCCGACACGGGGCGGCGGAGCGGCGCCCGCGCCCTGGCCGCTCCTTCCGCCGATCCGTCGGCGGAAGCGAGGCACGGGGGCCCGGGGCAGACCACCGCGGGGGACCGAAGGGGGAATCCGTACGGGGGAGTACGGGAAGTACGGGGGAGTGGGAAGGCGCCGGTCCGGCAAGCGGACCGGCGCCTTCCTCGTGCTCGGGGTGTGCTCAGCCCTTCCCGCTCACGCGCCCCTGGAGCAGCCGGGACAGGGCCGCGTGCACGTCGTCCAGGGAGCGCTCCGGCTGGAAGGACTTCCAGTCCAGGGCGGCCACCAGGACCATGCCGACCAGCGCGGCCGCCGTCAGCTGGACGTCGATCTCGTCGCTGAACTCGCCGGCCGCCACGCCCTCGCGCAGCACCCCCTCGACGACGGCGACGGCCTCCTGCCGCACCACCATCAAGGTGGACTGCCAGGCGCGGTTGGTGCGCCACAGCTCGGCCACGTAGAGCTGGGTGAAGGCCGGGTAGCGGTCGATGAAGACCAGTCCCGCGCGGACCATCGCGTCCAGCGCGTCCACCTTGCTGCCGCCCTCGGCCGCGGTCCGCTCGGCCGCCTCCCGCAGCGAGGCGGTGAGAAGGCCCACCCCGTGCCGCAGCAGCTCCTCGAAGAGGACCGACTTGCTCGCGAAGTTGTAGTAGACCGTGCCCTTCGCGACTCCGGCCCGCTCGGCGATCTCGTCCACCGTGGTGGCGGAGAAGCCCTGCTCGGCGATGAGTGTGACGGCCGCCTCGTAGAGCTTCTGCCGGGTTGCCTCGCGGCGCGTGCTGCCGCCGGACGTGGCGCTGCTGCTTTCCATGGCCCTGATTGTCACAGGTACGCGCGCGTGCAGGGGCGTCTTGGGGATCACAGGCTCAGCTCCGGGTGCAGCCGGTCCAGCGTCCACACCTGGCGGCGCCGGGCCGCGAGCGCGGTCAGGGCCAGGGCGCCCGCGGTGAACGCCGTCAGCACCCCGCACGCCAGCCACACCGGGCCGAGCCCGCCGCCGGTGATCAGCCGGCGCAGGGCCGCCACGATGTAGCTCATCGGCAGGAAGGGGTGGAGGGCGTTGAAGAAGCCCGGGCTGGTCTGCACCGGGTAGGTGCCGCCCGCCGAGGTCAGCTGGAGCATCAGCAGGGCCAGCACGAGGATCCGGCCGGCCGCGCCGAAGCGGGCGTTGAGCCACTGCACGATCGCGGCGAAGCACGCCGCCACCAGGAACAGGAAGCCGACCGTGCCGGCCGCCCGCGTCATCTGCAGGCCGATCGCCCAGTGCAGCACGGACATCAGGGCCACCGTCTGCAGCACGCCCACCGCGGCCACCGGCAGCCAGCCGGCCAGCGCGATCCGCCAGCCCGGCGAACCGGCCGCCAGGGCACGCCGGTTGAGCGGCGGGATCAGCATGTACGCCACCATCGCGCCCACCCACAGGGACAGCGGGATGAAGTAAGGGGCGAAGCCGGTGCCGTAGTTGGGCGCCTTGTGCAGGTCGTGGGTGGCGAGCTGGACCGGGTCGGCCATCACGCCGGTGTGCTCGTCGCGGTCCTGCTTGTCGTAGTCGGGGATCTTCTTCGCGCCGTCGTGCAGACCGCCGGCGAGCTTTCCGGAGCCGTCGACCAGCTTGTACATGCCGCCACTCAGGGTCTGGGCGCCCGACTCGGCCGTTCCGATGCCCTGGTCGAGCTTCGTCGCGCCGGTGCCGGCGGTGCCCAGTCCGGCGTGGAGCTTCTTGGCGCCCGCGGCGACCTCGGCCGCGCCGTCGTTCAGCTTGTTGATCTTCGTGACGGCGTCGTTCACGTCCTCGTAGAGGTGTGGCGCGCGCTCGGCCAGGGCCTGGGCCTGCGTCTGGAGCTTCGTGAGGTTGGTCCGCAGCGTCTTCAGGTCGCCGTTCTGGTCGGCGATCAGGGTGTTGAGGTCGTCGGCGACCGTGGCCACGTCGGCGGCCGCCTGCCTGGCCTTCTTCAGGTCGGGGCAGATGGGGTCGGGGATCGCCGCGCTCACGCAGCGCGCCTGGTAGACCTCGTCCAGGACGGCCGCGGACGCGTGGGCCGTCCGTGCGGCTGCCGGCGCGAGCTTCACCAGGTCGTCGAGGTTGTGGCGGACCGCCGCGGCCGAGTCGGCGACCAGTTGAGCGGTGTCCCCGATGGTCTTCTCGTTGTCCTTCAGGAACGGGCCGGCCTTGCGGTAGACGCCGTTGACGTTGTCGGCGAGGGTCCGGGTGCCGTCCGCGACCCGCTGCGAGCCGTCCTCCAGGTCGCTCGAACCCTGGGTGAGCTTCGTCAGGCCCTTGGAGAGCTTGCCGCTGCCGCTCTTGGCGTCCCTCAGGCCGTCCGCGAGGTCCTTGGAGCCCTTCTCCGCCTTCCCGAGACCGCCCTTGAGCCGGTCGGCGCCCTCGGCCGCCGTCACGGTCTTGTCGTGGATGCCGGAGAAGGAGATGAAGATCTTGTCCAGGAAGGTCCGGGACGCCTTGGTGGACGCGGCCCTGCGGACCTCGTTGAAGACCGTCCGGGAGATCTGGCCGACGATGTAGTTGTTCGCGTCGTTCGTGCGCACCCGGAGCGCGCCCGTCTCCGGGGAGTCGCCCGAGCTGGAGGCGATCCGGTCGCTGAAGTCGGCCGGCATCGTCAGCGACAGGTAGTAGGTGCCGTCCTCGACGCCCCTGCGGGCCTCGGCGTCGCTCACCTCGTGCCACGCGAAGGTCTTGCTGTCGCGCAGCCCGGCCACGATGTCGTCGCCGGCCGTGATCTTCTTACCGCCCGCCGTGGCGCCCTTGTCGTCGTTCACCAGGGCCACCGGGATGCGGTCCAGACGGCCGTACGGGTCCCAGAACGACCACAGGTACAGGGCGCCGTAAAGCAGGGGCAGCACGAGCAGCGCGACCAGGGCGGCGCGCGGCAGCTTCCCGCGTCCGAAGCGCCTCAGCTCAAGCGCGGCCAGCCTGGGCGAGCGCATCGGCCTCCTCCTTCGTGTCGTTCTTCGCGTTCTTCTCGCTGTTGTCGTCGCTCTTCGCCGCGCTTCGGTCGCTGTCGTCCGCGCTGTGCGGGGCGTTCTTGTCCTCGCTGCGCAGGGTGGGGACGACGACGCAGCCCTCGGGGGCGGTGCGGCACACCGCCACGACCGTCGTGCCCGCGCGCGCGAGGGACCGCAGCACGTCCCAGACCTCGGCGCGCTCGGCGTCCGAGAGCTTCGTCTCGACGTCGTCCACGCCGAGCAGCCCGGGCCCGCCGAGCAGGGCCAGCGCGATGGACAGGCGCAGCTCCTCCAGCCGCTCCAGATCGCGTACGGCCGTGCGCGGGCCCTTGGGGAGCGCGTCGAGATCGAGTCCGGCGGCGGCCAGGGCCGCGTCGACGCGCTGCTGCGACTCGCGGGCCCGGTCCGCCCGGCGGCGCAGCAGCAGGCGCGGCGAGTCGCCGAACCTGCGCTGCAGCAGGGCCCGTTCCCGCAGGTGTTCCCCGACGGTCAGGGCCGGTTCCAGGTCGGTGACACCGGCCACGTTGGCCACGGCGGCGACGCGGCGCACGGCCGCCAGGTGCCGGGGGATTCCGGACCCGCCCACGGTGGCCTTGCCCGCGGTGGCCCTCATCCGTCCCGTGAGCGCGAGCAGCAGGCACGTACGGCCGGAGCCGGACGGTCCCTCGATCGCGATCAGCGAGCCGGGCTTCGCGTCGAAGGTGATGTCCCGGAAGGCCCACCCCCGCGGCCCCTTGAGCCCTAGGCCCTCGGCTGTGACGTCCACGCCGTCCACAAGCCCCCCTGCCTGGTTGCGTTCTTTTGAACTGACTGGTCAGTGCAAAAATACGCCCGAACCTGCGATCGAAGCAAAAGCCCAGGTCAGAACGGATTGTCAGTGCCATACCTCACGATGGGCACATACGGCACCTGTGCCGTCACCCAGACGACAGGAGGTTCGTCATGGCCAACTCGTCCGCAGCCGCCGCCCACCGGCGCCGCGCCACCGGCCCTGCCCCCTCACTGACCGGCCCGGCGGGCGATGTGCACCCCGTGCTCCGCCGGGCCACGGCCCCGCCCGCCGCCCTCGACCTGCTGACGCTGGCCCGGGCCGGCCTCGAAGAAGCCGCCGTCCTGGAAACCCCCAACGAGCGCTATGCGACGGCCCACCTCGCCGCACTGCGCACCGCCGCCGCCGTGCTCGCCGCCCGGGGCCGCCCCGAGACCGCCCCGCGTCGCCGGGCCCGCATCCGCAGCGCCTGGGAGGTGCTCCCCGAGATCGCCCCCGAACTGACCGAGTGGAGCGCGCTCTTCGCCTCCGGCGCCGCCCGCCGGGCCCGCGCCGAGGCGGGCATCCAGGGAGCGGCCGGACAGCGGGACGCCGACGACCTGATACGCGACGTGGCGATGTTCCTCCGCATCGTCGAGCGGATGCTGGTGCTCCAGCCCGTCCTGCCCCAGCCCCGGCAGGACACCGACGAGCGCGGCGGCCCGGGCCCGCACGGCGGTCTCCCGGACGCGGGCTGACCGGCCACGGTCCACCGGGCGGGACGGACGCGGCAGTGCACCTCTGCGGTGACCAGGTACGGCGCCGGAGGCAATAGGGTGGAGTTCGCCTGAAGCCGTCCGCCCTGCCGAGGAGTCAACTGCCGTGTCGGACCCGATGCGCCCGCCCGTCTCCCACCACCATCCTGAAACGACGTCGCTGCGCTCCGGCTCCTCCCGACCCCGCGCCTCTCTCCGTACCGCCGTGGTCTGGGAGGTCCTCCAGGACGCCCTCGACCGCCGGATCAAGGCCACGGGGCGGGACTCGCTGGACGTGCTCGACGCCGGAGGCGGCAGCGGCAACTTCGCCGTGCCCCTCGCCCGCCTCGGTCACCGTGTCACCGTCGTCGACCCCAGCCCGAACGCGCTGTTCGCGCTGGAGCGCCGCGCCGCCGAGGCCGGTGTCGCCGACCGGGTCAAGGGCGTCCAGGGCGATGCCCTCGGCCTGTTCGAGGTGGTCGAGCGCGGTGGCTACGACTCCGTGCTGTGCCACGGCGTCCTGGAGTACGTCGACGACCCCGCCGAGGGCCTGCGCAACGCGGTCGCCGCGCTGCGCCCCGAGGGCGGCGTCCTCAGCGTGCTGGCCGCCGGTCTCGGCGGTGCCGTCCTCGCCCGGGCCCTCGCCGGTCACTTCAAGGAGGCCAAGCAGGCCCTGGAGAACCCGGAGGGCCGCTGGGGCGCCGGCGACCCGATGCCGCGCCGCTTCACCGCGGAGCAGCTCACCGCGCTGGTCGAGGGCGCGGGCCTGAGGGTCGGTGCGGTGCACGGCGTGCGGGTCTTCGCCGACCTGGTGCCCGGCGTCCTCGTGGACACCGAGCCCGGCGCCCTCGACGCCCTGCTCAAGCTGGAGGCCGCGGCGGCCGAGTTGCCCGCCTTCCACTCCGTTGCCACCCAGCTCCATGTGCTCGGTGAGACGCGGGGGGCCGCTGAGGCCTGAGCGGCCTTCCGGCACCCGGCGCTGATCAGGTACTTGGCAGCAGATGGAGTACGCCACAAGCCCCCCGATCGAGCGGTTTGCGCCGTATGATCGAGGTATACCGTCCGGCATGACGGCTCGGCCGCCGGGGAATGGAAGCCTCAGCGAGCCGGGACGGCCATGGCGGATTCCGGTTGGCCTATTGGCGTAGAGGGGCGGGTTTCACGGGGGCGATTCCCTGCCTATCCTGAAGGGACCCCCCGGGTCGCCCCGGCGACTGCACGATGAGGAGGACTCCGTGCCGCTCTCGGAGCACGAGCAGCGCATGCTCGAGCAGATGGAGCGAGCGCTGTACGCCGAAGATCCCAAGTTCGCGTCGGCGCTTGAGGGAAGTGGGCTGCGGACGTACACCCGGCGGCGGGTCTACCAGGCGGTTGCAGGCTTCCTCGTGGGTATCGCGCTCCTCATGGCCGGAATGGTCGCACAGCAGATCTGGGTCAGTGTGGTGGGTTTCCTCGTCATGCTGGGCTGTGCCGTGCTCGCCGTCACAGGCTGGCGGAAGGCACCCAAGCCGGGTGAGCAGCCGGCGGCCGCTCCGCGCCGTCAGGTACGGCAGAAGCGTTCCATGATGGACCGGATCGAGCAGCGCTGGCAGCGCCGCCGGGACGAGCAGCAGGGCCACTAGCCGCTCGCCGGCTCGCGCCCGCCACAGGGTCGCGCACACCAGAACAGACATCCGTGAGGGGTGACCACCAGCCGGTGGTCACCCCTCACGCGTTCTCCGGTCTCAGCCCTGCTGCCCCGAAGGCCTGCGCAGCGTCGGCCGGGCCGCCACCGCACGCGCCCTGAGCGTCGCCCACCGGGCCGACACCGCCCACAGCACCCGCACCGCCGACCGCGGCGCGAACCGTGCCCGCAGCCGCGTCCGCCCGCTCACGCCGCCGTGCAGGCCGGCGATCACCCGGCGCACGTCCGAGGCCAGGCCCGCCACCGGGCGCGGCCGGGGTGCGTACAGCACCTGCTCCAGTGCGTCCGCCACCCGGTGCACGGCGGCCCCGGCCGACGGGTCGAGATCTCCCAGCCGCACGATGCGGGCCGCGGCCTTGCGCGGGGTCTGCGACTCGTCCGGCAGGATGCCCACGTCCCAGGCGCTGTCGACCAGCTCCTGCCAGGCCGCCAGCGTGTGTGCCGCCGCACCCTCCTCGGTCCGCGCGTGTGCGCCGAGCCGTACGAACCGCACCCTCGCCCGCCACAGCATGGGCGCCAGCGGGATCGCCAGCACCACCAGGCCGCCGAGCCCGATCAGCACGTACCACAGCCAACGCCACGAACCGCCGCCACCGCTGACCGGTGCCACCGCAGCGGACGGGCTGCCGCACGCCTCGAGCTTGCGCAACTGGGCCGTGCAGTCCTCGGTCGGCGAGGCCGACACCGAAGGCGCCGTCGACGCCCCGTGGGACGGCAGGGCCTCGTCCGGCTCGGAGGTGCCGGGCGTCTTCGACAGGGTGTACGACGGCACGGTGCCCCGGGTCGGGGTCGGCTCGAAGCGGGTCCAGCCCACGCCCTCGAAGTACAGCTCGGGCCAGGCGTGCGCGTCCTTCAGGCTCACCGAGACCGTGCCGTCCGCCTGCGGGGTGCCGGGCGCGAAGCCCACCGCGACCCGGGCGGGGATGCCGAGCGTGCGGGCCATCGCCGCCATCGTGAAGGAGAAGTGGACGCAGAAGCCCTGCTTCTTCTTCAGGAAGGTCGCGATCGCGTCGGGGCCGCGGCCGACCTCCACCTGGGTGTCGTACTGGAAGCCGCCGGACACCGAGAAGTAGTCCTGGAGCTTGACCGCCTCCTCGTAGTGGCTCGCCGAGCCCGCGGTGATCTCCTTGGCGGTCCTGGCCACCACCTTCGGCAGCCTGGACGGCACCTTGGTGTACTCGCGCCTCAGCGCCGCCGGCGGCTGCGAGGCTGCGGACAGCTGCTCGGCGGTCGGCTGCACGTCCAGGCTGTTCACCTGGTAGGTCTCGCTGCGCGTGTTCTGCCCGTGGTCACCGACGAGCGTCATGCCGACGGGCTCGTACCGCCAGTTGCCGCTGACCCGCACGCCGCTCGGCGGGTACGGCATCGGCAGCCAGTCCTGCGCGTACCAGTCCGCCGCCGTGATCGTCGTCTTCACGGTCGTGCGCTTGACGTCCGCGCCCAGGCCGACGGGCGTGGGGAAGACTTCGGGCACGCCGACGATGTGCCGCTGGGACGGCTTCCAGGTGGTGCCGTCGAAGTCGTCCAGCGAGACGATCCGCAGGTACATGTCCGAGAGGTCACCGGCACTGGTCTTCAGGGACAGCACCTGGCGGTCGTTCTCCACGTTCAGGCTGTCGCGCAGCGACACCAAGGGGTTGACCGCGGAGATCGTGCCGCCGTTTCCGTTGCCCGGGCCGACGCCCGCTCCGGTGCCGTCCAGCAGGCCGCCCTGCATCGCGGGCAGGGCCAGCGGCACCGCCAGGGCGACACCGAGGGCGACGGCGCCGATCCGGCGTCCGGTGCGCACCGGGGCCACCGCGCCGGCCTCCGGGTCGCCCGGGGCGCGGGCCGCGGCGCCGAAGACCCGGCCCCACTGGGCCAGCCGCTCCCGGCCCTCGGCGAGCAGCAGCATCAGATAGCCGGCCGCCGCGACCAGGAACCACAGCCAGTCGGTGCCGCCGCCGGACAGTCCCGCGGCCACCGAGTACAGCGCGAGCAGCGGCAGTCCGGCCGGGGCCGCGCTGCGGAAGGTCACCGCGAGGGTGTCCACCAGCAGGCCGATCACCAGGACACCGCCGATCAGCATCAGCTTGATGCCGTCGGTCAGCGGTGCCGGTATCGCGTACCGGCTGACGTCGTCGGAGCCCTGCTGGAGCAGGTCGCCGAAGTGCCGGAAGGCCTCCGGACCCGGGACCAGCCCGCCGAGCGCCTGCTGCCGGGCGAAGATCAGGGTCAGCAGCATCAGCGTGACCAGGACCTGCGCCGCGACGGTCAGCGGCCGCGCCAGCGGCACCCGCCGGGCCGCCGCGCCCACTCCGGTCTGCACGGCGACCATCAGCACCGTCTGGAACAGCCATGTGGGCTGGTCGACCAGGGGCAGCAGTGCGCACGCGGCCATCAGCGTCGCCGCGGCGGCACAGAGGGCAAGTCGTGCCCGCCCGCTCATCACAGTGCCTCCCCGCTCACCGCGGTCAGGCCCGAGCATTCCCGGTCCGCCTGCCGCCACAGATCGTTCAGCGAGGCGCCGCGCGGCACGCTCAGCGCCGTCCAGCCCGCCTCGCGCAGCATGCGCAGCCGCTCGGACTGCCGGTCGCCCGGGCCCGGCACGTCCGTGGTCTCCCGCACCCAGGTGTCCGGGTCCAGCACGAACGCGATCGCACCGCCGCTGCGTTGGCGCATCTTCGCGACCACCGCGGCCTGCTCCTCGTCGAGGTCGCCCAGGAAGGCGACCAGCAGCCCCTCGTTCCCACCGCGCAGCATGTCGTACGCCCGGGACAGGCCCGTGCCGTCGGAGTGGTCGATCACCGCGAGGGTGTCCATCATCAGCCCGGCCGCGTCTGCGGAGTCCTGGCCGGCGCCCGCGAACCCGTCGGCGCCCTCGCCGGGCACCGAGCTGCCGTTCTCCGCCAGCAGGCGCACCGTGAAGCCCCGTTCGAGCATGTGCACCAGGACCGACGCGGTGCCCGAGACGGCCCACTCGAAGGCCGAGTCGGGGCCCGCGCCCTCGTAGCCGATGCCCCGGGTGTCCAGCAGGACCGTGCAGCGTGAGCGGCGCGGCTGCTCCTCGCGGCGCACCATCAGCTCGCCGTAGCGCGCGGTGGAGCGCCAGTGCACCCGGCGCAGGTCGTCGCCGTAGCGGTACTCGCGCGGGATCACGTCGTCCTCGCCCGCGAGGGCCAGCGAGCGCTGCCGCCCGTCGCCGTACCCCTTGGCCTCACCGCTGAACCGGACCGGCGCCAGCGGCTCCACGCGCGGTATGACGGTCAGCGTGTCGTACGTCGAGAAGGCGCGGGTGAGTTCGCACATCCCGAACGGGTCGGTCAGCCGCAGCTGCAGCGGACCCAGCGGATAGCGGCCGCGCAGGTCCGAGCGGACCCGGTAGGACACCTCGCGGCGGCCGCCCGGCTCCACCCGGTCCAGCACGAAGCGCGGCCGGGGTCCGAGCACGTAGGGCACCCGGTCCTGGAGCATCAGCAGGCCCGTGGACAGCCGGGAGACGTTGTCCACCCGCAGGTGCACCCGGGCCTCGCTGCCCGCGGGCACGCGCGCGGGGGAGAGCCGGCGGCTGCCGGCCACCCGGTAGCGCGTGCGGTAGAGCACGGTCGCGCAGAGCAGGGGCAGCACGGCAAGCAGCAGGCCGACCCGCAGCAGATCCATCTGGCCCAGCACATACGCGCAGATCGCGGCGGCGATCCCGGCGGCCAGGAAGGAACGTCCCCGGGTGGTGAGCCCCGCCAGGGCCGTACGGACCCCGCCCGCCTCCCCGCGGTCGGGCTCCGCCTGCCCCGTCCCCCCGGCGCTCATCACAGACTCCGCGGAGGCTGCTGCGGATAGGCCGGGACGCCCCGGCCGAGACCGCCGAAGCCGCTCTGCTGCTGCGGCGCAGCGGGCACCGGGGTGTGCTGCAGGATCTCCAGCACCACCTGCTCGGCGGTACGGCGGTTGAGCTGGGCCTGAGCGGTGGGCAGCAGCCGGTGGGCGAGGACGGCGACGGCGAGCGCCTGGACGTCGTCCGGCAGCGCGTACTCCCGGCCGCTGAGGGCGGCGGACGCCTTCGCAGCGCGCAGCAGATGCAGCGTCGCGCGCGGGGAGGCGCCCAGTCTGAGATCGGGGTGCGTGCGGGTGGCCGCGACCAGCTCCACCGCGTACCGCCGCACCGCCTCGGAGACGTGCACCCCGCGCACCGCCTCGATCAGCTTCACGATCTCGTGCGCGTGTGCCACCGGCTGGAGGTCCTCCAGCGGGGAGACCCCGCCGTGCACGTCCAGCATCTGCAGCTCGGCCTCGACGCTCGGGTAGCCGACGGAGACCCGGGCCATGAAGCGGTCGCGCTGCGCCTCGGGCAGCGGATAGGTGCCCTCCATCTCCACCGGGTTCTGCGTGGCCACCACCATGAAGGGGCTGGGCAGTTCGTAGCTCTGCCCGTCGATGGTGACCTGGCGCTCCTCCATGGACTCCAGCAGCGCGGACTGGGTCTTGGGCGAGGCGCGGTTGATCTCGTCGCCGATCACGATCTGCGCGAAGATGGCGCCCGGCTTGAACTCGAAGTCCCGGCGCTGCTGGTCCCAGATGGACACACCGGTGATGTCCGAGGGCAGCAGGTCGGGCGTGAACTGGATACGCCGCACCGAGCAGTCGATGGACCGCGCCAGTGCCTTGGCGAGCATGGTCTTGCCCACTCCGGGGACATCCTCGATCAACAGATGTCCCTCGGCGAGCAGTACGGTCAGCGAAAGCCGTACGACCTCGGGCTTGCCCTCGATCACACCCTCCACCGAACTGCGGACACGCTCCACAGTGGCGGTCAGATCAGTGAGGCTCGCTCGATCGTCATAGGTCGTCACCCGGCCCTCCTCGGCCCGTTCTTACTCGGGCCGACGCTCTGCGATGCGAAACCGGCCCACCCCGAAAACACGGACACCGCGCGGAAAAGGTTCCACGCGACGCCCACACCCCGCATTCTTGCTGCCGTTACCGATTCGTGTCACTCGCCTGTGGACAACTGCCCGCACGATGTCGGTCTTACGGCCTTTTCGACCACCGTTTTCGATGCCGTGCGGCGGAAAGCTTTCGCGGCGCGGGGGTGTTCGGGGTGGGCCGGCGGCCTTGGTCAGGCCGGGTCGACCTCGCGCAGCAGCCCGGTGCGCACGTCGAAGACGAAGCCGCGCACGTCGTCGGCGTGCAGCAGGAACGGCGAGGTCCGCACCCGCTGCATCGACTGGCGCACGTCCTGGTCGACGTCCCGGAAGGACTCCACCGCCCACGCCGGGCGCTGACCGACCTCCATCTCCAGCTCGGTACGGAAGTCCTCGGTGAGGGACTCCAGACCGCAGCCGGTGTGGTGGATCAGGACGATGCTGCGCGTGCCGAGCTTGCGCTGGCTGATGGTCAGGGAGCGGATCACGTCGTCGGTGACCACGCCGCCCGCGTTGCGGATCGTGTGGCAGTCGCCGAGCTGCAGGCCGAGCGCGGCGTGCAGGTCGAGCCGGGCGTCCATACAGGCAACCACGGCGACGTGCAGGACCGGACGGGCGTCCATGCCGGGGTCGGTGAAGGCCTCGGCGTAGTGCTCGTTGGCCTCCACGAGGCGGTCCGTCACGGTGCCGCTCGTTATGGCGCCTTCGGATCCAGTGGGAACTGCTGCGGAAGTCGTCATACTCATGACGTTACTGGTCACCCCCGGTCCCAGCCTGCTGTGAGAGCGGACAAAGAACGTCATCGTGGCTTGTTGTGAGCTAACCCACACGGAGGGCAAACGTGGGCCGGACGGGTGAATCTTTTCGAATTGCCACTCCGCCCGAGGTGCGGTACGCGACGCGCAGGCCGGTTGATTGACCGCGAGACACGGTGGACTAAAGTGACGCGAAGCGGGAGGGGCGGCTCTCCCTGCTGGTGAAATCCCCGGAGACCCCGGCCCACACCCGGACCGTCTCCCCACGTGCGCGGCGCGTACGTACGGCTCGGCCTCCTCCCGCTCCCGGTCGGCTGACGCTTCCGGCGCCGGCAGGCCTCCCCTTCACGGAGCGGGCGGGGACCCGGCGGTGCGTACGGCCCGTCGGAACTGAGAGGCCCCCTTGAGCCAGAGTCGACACGTCCCGGTGATGCTCCAGCGGTGCCTGGATCTGCTGGCGCCCGCCCTGGAGCGGCCGGGAGCGGTGGTCGTCGACTGCACCCTCGGCCTCGGCGGCCACAGCGAGGCCCTGCTGACACAGTTCCCCGAGGTGCGGCTCGTCGCCCTCGACCGGGACAAGGAGGCGCTGCGGCTGTCCGGCGAGCGGCTCGCGCCCTTCGGTGACCGGGCCACCCTGGTGCACGCCGTCTACGACGAGCTGCCCGACGTGCTGGACCGGCTGCGCATCCCGCGCGTGCAGGGCGTCCTGTTCGACCTCGGCGTCTCCTCCATGCAGCTGGACGAGGCCGACCGCGGCTTCGCCTACGCCCAGGACGCCCCCCTCGACATGCGCATGGACCAGACGACCGGCATCAGCGCCGCCGAGGTCCTCAACACCTATCCGGCGGGCGAGCTGGTGCGGATCCTGCGCGCGTACGGCGAGGAGAAGCAGGCCAAGCGGATCGTCTCCGCGATCGTCCGCGAACGCGAGAAGGAGCCGTTCAGCAACAGCGCGCGGCTCGTCGAGCTGATCCGGGACGCGCTGCCGCAGGCCGCCAAGCGCACCGGAGGCAATCCGGCCAAGCGCACCTTCCAGGCGCTGCGCATCGAGGTCAACGGCGAACTGTCCGTCCTGGAGCGGGCGATCCCGGGCGCGGTGAAGGCCCTCGGCGTCGGCGGACGCATTGCCGTGCTGTCGTACCACTCGCTCGAGGACCGGCTGGTGAAGCAGGTGTTCGCGGCCGGCGCCGCGTCCACCGCGCCGCCCGGGCTGCCGGTCGTGCCCGAGCGCTACCAACCGCGACTCAAGCTGCTCACGCGCGGTGCCGAACTTCCCACCGAGGAAGAGGTCGCCGAGAACCGCAGGGCCGCCCCGGCCCGGCTGCGGGGTGCCGAGCGCATCAGGGAGGACGCCGAGTGAGCGAATCGGGTCGGTTGGGTTTCCGAACTCACCCGTCGGCGCGCCGGAGCCACCGGAGGCCCAGTGAGTAGGAAACCCGAACTGAAGGGGAGGGCCGCCCGGCTCGCCCGGCTCTTCCCGGCCGGCCGCGCCCGCGCGGCCCGCACCCCGTTCGTCCTCCTCGTCGTCCTGCTGCTGGGCGGCGGCCTGATCGGGCTGCTGGTGCTGAACTCCGCCCTCAGCGAAGGCTCGTTCAAACTCGACGACCTGCAGAAGCAGACGAAGGGCCTCACCGACGAGGAACAGGCCCTGCAGCGGGACATCGACGCCTACTCGTCCCCCGACGCCCTCCAGCGCCGGGCCCGTGAACTCGGCATGGTCCCCGGCGGCGACCCGGCCTTCCTCGGCTCCGACGGCAAAGTCAAGGGCGTACCGAACGCGGCCAGCCCCGAGCCCGCCTCCTTCACGCAGCCGGTCCCCCCGGAGGTCCTCCGCACGGTCCCCGGCGTCTCCGCGTCGCCCTCCACCGCCGCGACCCCGTCGTTCCCCTCGGTCGCGCCGACACGGCCGCCCGCGACCCCCGCCCCCTCGGCTCCGGCCCCGGCGGCCGCACCGAACGGGGCGGTGCCGCCGCCCGCCACCCTCCAGTCCGCGCCCACCCCGACCCCCGGCAGGTGACGGAAGTGTCCGACAGGGAAGCGCCACGCCGCCGCGTGCCCGGCCCCGCGAAGCCGCCCCGGCCGCGGGGCGCCGTACGACGGCAGCCCGGGCCCGGTGCCCGTCCGGCCCGCCGGCCGAGCGGGGCCCGGCCCATGCCCCCGCCCGCCCTCCGGCTCGGCAGCCCCCGCCCTCGGCTGCGCATGGTCGGCCTCGCGCTCACCCTGGTGCTGCTCGCCTTCGTCGTACGGCTGCTCCAGGTCCAGGCCGTCGACGCCGGCGCGTACGCCGCCAAGGCCGAACTGAACCGGTACGTCGTGCACACCCTGGCCGCCGAGCGCGGCCAGATCACCGACCGCAACGGCGTGGCCCTCGCCATCAGCGAGGACGCGTACGACATCACGGCCGACCCGACGATGTTCACCGTCAAGCAGCTCAAGATCGACGACGGGCCCGAACAGGCCGCCGCACTGCTCGCGCCGATCCTCGGCCAGGACCAGGCCACGATCGTCAAGAAGCTCAGGCCCGCGAACAAGCTGTCGCGCTACACCCGGCTCGCCACCCGGCAGACCCCGCAGGTCTGGAAGCAGATCAAGGACCTGAGGAGCGCGCTCGCCCAGAAGGCCAAGACCGACAACAACGCGGCCAACGTGCTCGCCGGTGTCTTCGCCGACCCCAGCAGCCAGCGGGTGTACCCCAACCGCGAGCTCGCCGCCGGGATACTGGGCTGGGTCAACGCCGAGGGCCGGGGCGGCGGCGGCATCGAGCAGGAGCTGAACAAGCAGCTGTCCGGCAAGGCCGGCCAGATCCGCTACGCCCAGTCCGGCGGCCGCGAGGTGCCCACCGCGGGCTCGACGGAGACGCCCGCCGTGCCCGGCGCCGACGTCGAGCTCACCATCGACCGCGACATCCAGTGGGCCGCCCAGAACGCCATCACCGAGCAGGTCAAGAAGTCCAAGGCGGACCGCGGCTACGTCATCGTCCAGGACACCCGCACCGGCGAGATCCTGGCCATGGCCAACTCGCCCGGCTTCGACCCGAACGACCTGTCGAAGGCCGACGGGGCGGCCATGGGCAACGCGGCCGTCCAGGACGCCTACGAGCCCGGCTCCACCGCCAAGGTGATGTCGATGGCGGCGGTGCTGGAGCAGAACGCGGCCACCCCGCTCACCCATGTCGTCGTACCGAACCGGCTGCACCGCGGCGACCGCCTCTTCCAGGACGACATGGACCACACCACCTGGTACCTCACGCTCAACGGCGTGCTCGCCAGGTCCAGCAACATCGGCACCATCCTCGCCACCGGCCAGCTCGGCAAGACCCAGCCGGAGGCCAACAAGGTCCTCTACTCGTACCTGCGCAAGTTCGGCATCGGCGGCGCCACCGGGCTCGGCTTCCCCGGCGAGACCCGGGGCATCCTCGCGCCTGCCGGCAAGTGGTCGACGTCGCAGCAGTACACGATTCCTTTCGGCCAGGGCTTCTCGCTGAGTGCCATGCAGGCCGCCTCCGTGTACTCGACGATCGCCAACGGAGGTGTCCGCGTCGAGCCGACCCTGGTGCGCGGCACCGAGGGCGCCGACGGTCGCTTCACCCCCGCCGCGCAGCCCAAGAAATCGCGCGTGGTCAGCGAGAAGACGGCCAGGACGCTCGCCCAGATGCTGGAGTCCGTCGTGGACGACGAGCAGGGCACCGGCGCCAAGGCCCGCATTCCCGGCTACCGGGTCGCGGGCAAGACGGGTACTGCCAACCGTGTCGATCCGGCCACCGGCCGCTACCGCGGCTACACCTCGTCGTTCGCCGGATTCGCACCCGCGGACAACCCGCGGATCACCGTCTACTGCGCGATCCAGAACGCCACGTCCGGCAACTACTTCGGCGGCCAGATCTGCGGACCCATCTACAAGCAGGTGATGGAGTTCGCCCTGAAGACCCTCCAGGTCCCGCCGACCGGGGCGAAGCCGGCGAACCTGCCCGTCTCCTACAAGCCCTGATCAGCCCCACCCCGCACCACCGGAACACCACCAGGAACGAGCCCGTGAGAACGATCACCCCCGATTCCGGGAACCAAGGCGCGACAGAGCCCTCACTTCGCTCCGGAGCGGGTGCGCCCGGTACGCTCACCGCCGTGCCACACGCTGATCAGTCCCAAACCACCCAGAAGGGCGCTTCCGTGACATATCCGGGACCGCCGCGACCGGTTCAGGCCTCCGCCACACCCCTCGCGGAACTGGCCGATCAGCTGGGTGCCGCCGCTCCGGACAGCGCCGCCGAGGTCACGGGGATCACCCACGACTCGCGCGCCGTCCGCCCCGGCGACGTGTACGCCGCCCTTCCGGGCGCCCGCCTGCACGGCGCCGACTTCGTGACCCAGGCCGCCGGCCTCGGCGCGGTCGCCGTGCTGACCGACCCGACGGGCGCCGAGCGCGCCGCGGCGACCGGACTGCCGGTCCTGGTCGTGGACGACCCGCGCGGGCGGATGGGCGAACTGGCGGCGACGATCTACGGCCACCCCGGCCGTGACCTGCTCCAGATCGGCATCACCGGCACCTCCGGCAAGACCACCACCGCCTACCTGGTCGAGGGCGGTCTGAAGACCACCCGCGACACCGGACTCATCGGCACCGTCGAGATGCGCATCGGCGAGGAGCGCATCAAGTCCGAGCGCACCACCCCGGAAGCCACCGACCTTCAGGCCCTGTTCGCCGTCATGCGCGAACGTGGCGTCGAGGCGGTCGCCATGGAGGTCTCCAGCCACGCCCTGGTCCTCGGCCGGGTCGACGGCTGCGTCTTCGACATCGCCGTGTTCAACAACCTCAGCCCGGAACACATGGAGTTCCACTCCGACATGGAGGACTACTTCCGGGCCAAAGCGCAGCTGTTCACGCCGAAACGCAGCAAACTCGGTGTGATCAACGCGGACGACGAGTACGGCCGCCGGCTCGCGAAGGAGGCGACCGTCCCGGTCGTCACCTTCTCCGCCGAGGGCCACCCCGACGCCGACTGGCGCGCCGAGGACGTCCAGGTCGGCCCGATGGACTCGACGTTCACCGTCGTGGGCCCCCAGGGCGAGCGCGTCCACGCCAAGTCGCCGCTGCCGGGCCCCTTCAACGTGGCGAACACCCTCGCCGCCGTCGTCGCCCTCGCCGTGGCCGGCCTCGACCCGCAGGTCGCGGCCGACGGCGTCGCCGCCGTACCGGGCGTCCCCGGCCGCCTGGAGCGGGTGGACGCCGGACAGCCCTACCTCGCGGTCGTCGACTACGCGCACAAGACCGACGCCGTCGAGTCGGTGCTCAAGGCGCTGCGCAAGGTCACCAAGGGCCGGCTGCACGTCGTCCTCGGCTGCGGCGGCGACCGCGACCAGACCAAGCGCGCCCCGATGGGCGCCGCCGCGGCCCGGCTCTCCGACACGGCCGTGCTGACCTCCGACAACCCCCGCTCCGAGGACCCGCTCGCGATCCTCGCGACCATGCTCCAGGGCGCGGCCTCCGTGCCCGCGCACGAGCGCGGCGAGGTGCTCCTGTTCGAGGACCGGGCCGCCGCGATCGAGGCCGCCGTGGGCCGCGCGCAGCCGGGCGACACCGTGCTGGTCGCGGGCAAGGGCCACGAGCAGGGCCAGGACATCGCCGGTGTGGTCCGTCCCTTCGACGACCGCCAGGTGCTTCGCGAAGCTATCCAGAAGACCCAGGGATGAACTTGTGATCGCCCTCTCCCTCGCCGAGATCGCAGCAGTCGTCGGCGGGCAGACGCACGACATACCGGATCCGTCCGTCCAGGTCACCGGACCGGTCGTCCGGGACTCCCGTGAAGTGGTGCCCGGCACCCTGTTCGCCGCGTTCGTCGGCGAGCGCGTGGACGGCCACGACTTCGCGCAGGCCGTCGTGGAGGCGGGCGCGGTCGCCGTCCTGGCGTCGCGTCCCGTCGGCGTGCCCGCGATCGTCGTGGACGACGTCCAGACCGCCCTCGGCGCCCTCGCCCGCCACGTCGTACAACGGCTCGGCGCGACCCTCGTCGCCCTGACCGGCTCGGCCGGCAAGACCAGCACCAAGGACCTCATCGCCCAGGTGCTCCAGAGCAAGGCGCCGACCGTGTTCACGCCCGGCTCGCTCAACAACGAGATCGGGCTGCCGCTGACCGCCCTGTCCGCCACCGAGGACACCAGGTTCCTCGTCCTGGAGATGGGCGCACGCGGCATCGGCCACATCCGCTACCTCACCGACCTCACCCCGCCGAGGATCGGCCTGGTGCTCAACGTCGGCACCGCCCACATCGGCGAGTTCGGCGGCCGTGAGCAGATCGCGCAGGCCAAGGGCGAGTTGGTGGAGGCGCTGCCCGAGGACGGAGCCGCGATCCTCAACGCCGACGACCCGTTGGTACGTGCCATGGCCTCCCGTACCAAGGCGAAGGTGGTCCTTTTCGGAGAGTCGGCCGAAGCGGACGTACGTGCCGAGAACGTGCGACTCACGGACAGCGGACAGCCCGCCTTCAGGCTTCACACACCCTCCGGTGCAAGCGATGTGACCATGCGCCTGTACGGTGAGCACCACGTGTCGAACGCGCTCGCCGCGGCCGCCGTCGCCCATGAGCTGGGCCTGTCCGCGGAAGAGATCGCCACCGCGCTCTCCGAGGCGGGCTCCCTCTCCCGCTGGCGGATGGAGGTCACCGAGCGCCCGGACGGCGTGACCATCGTCAACGACGCCTACAACGCCAACCCCGAGTCCATGCGGGCCGCCCTCAGGGCGCTCGCGGCCATGGGCAAGGGGCGCCGCACGTGGGCGGTGCTCGGCAAGATGGCCGAGCTGGGGGACGAGGCGCTCGCCGAGCACGACGCCGTCGGACGGCTCGCCGTCCGGCTCAACGTCAGCAAGCTCGTCGCGGTCGGGGGGATTGAGGCCTCCTGGCTGCAACTGGGCGCATATAACGAGGGTTCGTGGGGTGAGGAGTCGGTGCACGTGTCCGACGCACAGGCGGCGGTCGACCTGTTGCGCAGCGAGTTGCGCCCAGGGGACGTCGTACTCGTGAAGGCGTCCCGTTCGGTGGGGCTCGAAAGCGTCGCCCAGGCGCTCGTCGAGACCGGTGCCGAGGGTGAGGTTGCCGCCCGATGATGAAGCAGATCCTGTTCTCGGGAGTCATCGGCCTCTTCCTGACCCTGATCGGGACACCGCTGCTGATCAAGCTGCTGGCCCGCAAGGGGTACGGCCAGTACATCCGTGACGACGGCCCGCGCGAGCACGCCAGCAAGCGCGGTACGCCCACCATGGGTGGTATCGCCTTCATCCTGGCGACGATCGCCGCGTACTTCCTGAGCAAGCTCATCACCGGCTACCCGCCCACCTACTCCGGCCTGCTGGTGCTCGGCCTGATGTTCGGCATGGGTCTGGTCGGCTTCCTGGACGACTACATCAAGATCGTCAAGCGGCGCTCGCTGGGTCTGCGGGCCAAGGCCAAGATGGCCGGCCAGCTGATCGTCGGCATCGGCTTCGCGGTGCTGTCGCTGATGTTCGCCGATGCCCGGGGCAACACCCCGGCCTCCACCAAGCTGTCGTTCATCACGGACTTCGGCTGGTCCATCGGCCCGGTGCTGTTCGTCGTCTGGGCGCTGTTCATGATCCTGGCGATGTCGAACGGCGTGAACCTCACCGACGGTCTGGACGGCCTCGCCACCGGCGCCTCCGTCCTCGTCTTCGGCGCGTACACGTTCATCGGTGTCTGGCAGTTCCAGGAGTCCTGCGCCAACGCGGGCACCCTGACCAACCCGGCCGCCTGCTACGAGGTGCGCGACCCGCTGGACCTCGCCGTGGTCGCCTCCGCCCTGATGGGAGCCTGCCTGGGCTTCCTGTGGTGGAACACCTCGCCGGCGAAGATCTTCATGGGCGACACCGGTTCGCTCGCCCTCGGTGGTGTCCTGACGGGCCTGGCCATCCTCTCCCGCACGGAGCTGCTGGTGGCCATCATGGGTGGCCTGTTCGTCCTCATCACCATGTCGGTCGTCATCCAGGTCGGCTCCTTCCGGCTCACCGGCAAGCGCGTCTTCCGGATGGCGCCACTCCAGCACCACTTCGAACTCAAGGGCTGGTCCGAAGTCCTGGTCGTGGTCCGCTTCTGGATCATCCAGGGAATCTGTGTGATTGTCGGACTTGGCCTCTTCTACGCGGGATGGGCAGCGGAAAAGTGACCTCCTCGGTGCCTTCTGAGCCTTCTGACTTCCAGGGCAAGCACGTCACCGTCGCCGGGCTCGGCGTCTCCGGCGTCCCGGCGGCGAAAGTGCTGCACGCGCGCGGGGCGATCGTCACCGTCGTCAACGACGGCGACGACGCACGCGCGCGTGAGCAGGCCGCGGAGCTGGAGGCGCTCGGCATCACCGTGCGCCTCGGCGACGGGGCCACCCTGCCGGAGGGCACCGAGCTGATCGTCACCGCGCCCGGCTGGAAGCCGGACAAGCCGCTGTTCCTCGCGGCCGAGCAGGCGGGCGTGCCCGTCTGGGGCGACGTGGAGCTGGCCTGGCGCCTGCGGGGCCCCGAAGCGGCCCCCTGGCTGGCCGTGACCGGCACGAACGGCAAGACCACCACCGTCCAGATGCTGGCGTCGATCCTGGAGGCCGCGGGCCTGCGCACGGCCGCCGTCGGCAACATCGGCGTCTCCCTGCTGGACGCGGTCCTCGGCGAGGAGCGGTACGACGTCCTGGCCGTCGAGCTGTCCAGCTACCAGCTCCACTGGGCGCCCTCGCTGCGCGCCCACTCCGCGGTCGTCCTGAACCTCGCCCCGGACCACCTCGACTGGCACGGCTCCATGGAGGCCTACGCCGCCGACAAGGGCCGCATCTACGAAGGCAATCGGGTCGCCTGCGTCTACAACGTGGCCGACAAGCTCACCGAGGACCTGGTGCGCGAGGCGGACGTGGAGGAGGGCTGCCGCGCCATCGGTTTCACGCTCGGCACCCCGGGCCCCTCCCAACTCGGTGTCGTGGACGGCATCCTGATCGACCGCGCCTTCGTGGAGAACCGCCACAAGAACGCGCAGGAGCTGGCCGAGGTCTCCGACGTCAACCCGCCGGCCCCGCACAACATCGCCAACGCCCTTGCCGCCGCGGGCCTCGCGCGCGCCTTCGGGGTGCCCGCCAAGGCCGTACGCGACGGCCTGAGGGCCTTCCGGCCGGACGCCCACCGCATCGCGCACGTCGCCGACATCGACCAGGTGGCGTACGTGGACGACTCCAAGGCGACCAACACCCATGCCGCGGAAGCCTCGTTGGCGGCATATGAGTCGATCGTATGGATTGCGGGCGGTCTGGCGAAGGGTGCGACCTTCGACGAGCTGGTCGCCAAGTCGGCAAAGCGACTTCGCGGTGCCGTCCTGATCGGTGCCGATCGTGCCCTGATCCGCGAGGCCCTCGCGCGACACGCCCCGGAAGTACCCGTCGTCGACCTCGAACGGACCGACACTGGGGCGATGCTCCAGGCGGTGACGGAGGCGAAGCGGCTCGCGCAGCCCGGCGACACGGTGCTGCTGGCGCCGGCCTGTGCCTCCATGGACATGTTCACCAACTACAACCAGCGCGGTGACCGGTTCGCGGAGGCGGTCCGCGAACTCGGCGCAGGCGCCTGACGGCGGGTCTCGGCCACCTGGGGTGCTTCGGGACCCTTGGAGGGACGCGTGAGGCGGATGTGGCTCGGGTTTGGTCGGCGGGTGCGAGGAGCTGGTGATGTCCAGTAGCCGTACAGGCCGTCCTCCGGTTCAGCGCGCCGCCAGAAGGCCCGCGGCACCCCGGCCGTCGGGCGAGAACCCCCTCCTGCGGCTCTACATGCGCGCGCGCAAGGCCTGGGACCGCCCGCTGACCGCCTACTACCTGATCCTCGGCGGCAGCCTGCTGATCACCGTGCTGGGCCTGGTGATGGTCTACTCGGCGTCCCAGATCACCGCGCTGCAGCTGTCGCTGCCGGGGTCGTACTTCTTCCGCAAGCAGTTCCTCGCCGCGCTCATCGGCAGTGCGCTGCTGTTCGCCGCCTCCCGTATGCCGGTGAAGCTGCACCGCGCACTCGCCTACCCGATCCTCGCCGGTGCCGTCTTCCTGATGGTCCTGGTGCAGGTGCCGGGGATAGGGATGGCGGTCAACGGCAACCAGAACTGGATCTCCCTCGGCGGCTCCTTCCAGATCCAGCCCAGCGAGTTCGGCAAGCTCGCCCTGGTGCTGTGGGGCGCGGACCTGATCGCCCGCAAGCAGGAGAGGAAGCTACTGACCCAGTGGAAGCACATGCTGGTGCCCCTGGTGCCGGTCGCCTTCCTGCTGCTGGGGCTGATCATGCTCGGCGGCGACATGGGCACCGCGATCATTCTCACAGCGATCCTGTTCGGCCTGCTGTGGCTCGCGGGGGCGCCGACCCGGCTGTTCGCCGGCGTCCTCTCGATCGCCGGTCTGATCGGTGTGGTCCTGATCAAGACCAGCCCCAACCGGATGGCCCGGCTCGCCTGCATCGGCGCCACCGAGCCGAAGTCCGGGGTCGCCGACTGCTGGCAGGCAGTGCACGGGATCTACGCCCTCGCCTCCGGCGGACTCTTCGGATCCGGTCTCGGCGCGAGTGTGGAAAAATGGGGCCAACTACCTGAAGCACACACCGACTTCATCTTCGCCGTCACCGGTGAGGAACTGGGCCTGGCGGGAACGCTGTCGGTGCTCGCCCTGTTCGCGGCTCTAGGCTATGCGGGTATCCGCGTGGCCGGATGCACGGAGGACCCCTTCGTGAGGTACGCCGCGGGAGGCGTGACCACCTGGATCACCGCCCAGGCGGTGATCAACATCGGTGCGGTGCTCGGTCTGCTGCCGATCGCCGGCGTCCCCCTCCCGCTGTTCTCCTACGGAGGGTCCGCCCTGCTGCCGACCATGTTCGCCATCGGGCTGCTGATCGCCTTCGCACGCGACGAGCCCGCTGCGCGGGCGGCGCTTGCAATGCGGCAACCTCGCTTTGGTAGAAAGCGGACTGGAGGCGCCAGGATGGATCGGGGGCCTCGGAGATGGAACACGATGCGACGGCGTGCCTCGGTGGCGCGTTCGTCCGGAGAGCGGTGAATTTCGGTGCATGTCGTACTCGCTGGTGGGGGGACCGCCGGCCACATCGAGCCCGCGCTCGCCCTCGCGGATGCCCTGCGCAGGCAGGATCCGACTGTGGGGATCACGGCCCTGGGCACGGAACGCGGACTTGAGACCCGACTCGTCCCGGAGCGCGGCTACGAGCTGGCGCTGATCCCTGCCGTGCCGCTGCCCCGCAAGCCCACGCCCGAGCTGATCACCGTCCCGGGCCGGCTGCGCGGCACGATCAAGGCCGCCGAGCAGATCCTGGAGCGCACCAAGGCCGACTGCGTGGTCGGCTTCGGCGGCTATGTCGCCCTGCCCGCCTACCTGGCCGCCAAGCGCCTCGGTGTGCCCATCGTGATCCACGAGGCCAACGCGCGGCCCGGCCTGGCCAACAAGATCGGCTCGCGGTACGCGGCCCGGGTCGCCGTTTCCACCCCGGACAGCAAGCTGCGCGACGCCCGGTACATCGGCATCCCGCTGCGCCGCTCGATCGCGACCCTGGACCGCGCCGCCGCCCGCCCTGAGGCGCGCGCCCGGTTCGGCCTCGACCCGAACCTCCCCACGCTGCTCGTCTCGGGCGGTTCCCAGGGCGCCCGGCGCCTCAACGAGGTCGTCCAGCAGGTCGCTCCCTGGCTGCAGCAGGCCGGCATCCAGATCCTGCACGCGGTCGGTCCGAAGAACGAACTGCCGCAGGTGCAGCAGATGCCGGGAATGCCCCCCTACATCCCGGTAAGTTACCTGGACCGGATGGACCTCGCGTACGCCGCGGCCGACCTGATGCTCTGCCGCGCGGGCGCGATGACCGTCGCCGAACTCTCTGCCGTCGGGCTCCCGGCCGCCTACGTCCCGCTGCCCATCGGTAACGGCGAACAGCGACTGAACGCCCAGCCGGTGGTGAAGGCCGGCGGCGGACTCCTCGTCGACGACGCGGAGCTGACCCCCGAGTGGGTGCAGCAGAACGTCCTGCCCGTGCTCGCCGACCCGCACCGGCTGTACGAGATGTCACGCGCGGCAGGCGAGTTCGGTCGCCGGGACGCCGACGAGCTGCTCGTCGGCATGGTGTACGAGGCGATCGCCTCGCGCCGATAGGACTGTATGACGAAGGGGCAGTGAGCGTGGCCGGACCGACGACCGCCGAGCGCGGTGAACGCCAGCAGGAGTCGTCCGGCCCGCCGCTCGCGCGGCGGTTGAGGAAACCCCGCCTTCGTACGATCGTCATTCTGGCGGTCGCCCTGGTGCTCCTCGGGGCGGGTTCCACTTGGGTGTTGTACGGCTCCTCGTGGCTGCGCGTGCAGCGCGTCTCGGTCTCGGGCACCCGCGTCCTGACCCCCGCCGACGTGCGCGAGGCCGCCTCGGTGCCGGTCGGGGACCCACTGATTTCCGTCGACACGGACGCCATCGCGGCCCGACTTCGCCGGAAATTGCCCCGAATTGACACCGTTGATGTCGTCCGTTCCTGGCCCCATGGAATCGGTCTGAAAGTGGTCGAGCGCACCCCGGTGCTACTTGTCCGGAAAGCCGGGAACTTCATCGAGGTCGACGATGAAGGTGTCCGTTTCGCCACGGTTTCGCAGGCGCCGAAAGGCGTTCCGGCGCTGGAATTGACCGCATCCCGCAAGGGTTCCGGTTCCGCCAGTTTCCGGCGTTTCGGCACCGACCGGCTGGTGCGCGAGGCGGTCCGGGTCGCCGGTGACCTGCCGGCCGCGGTCGCCCGGGACGCGCGGACCGTCCAAGTCCGCTCCTACGACGACATCTCGCTGGAGTTGGGCGACGGCCGCACCGTGGCATGGGGTAGCGGCGAGAGCGGCCGCGCCAAGGCACGGGCCCTCACAGCTCTCATGAAAGCAGCTCCCGGTGCGCGGCACTTCGACGTCAGCGTCCCCACCGCCCCTGCGTCATCGGGGAGTTGACGCACATCAGCGCAGGCCAGCACCCTGGTTGGGCACTGCTATGGCTGATCACATAGGGTGAAAAGAAAAACGGGAGGTTCGGCGTGTTCGTTGAACGGGCGCCACTTGTCGACTTAGTGTCCTGTTCAGAAGACTCCAGGGAACAGACACACTGGTAACCCTAAACTTCAGGGTTAGGGTTCGGGTCGGCGTTCGGACCGTCCCATTCGGCATCCGTCGTCCCGGTGCGGGGAACCGCCCGGTGGCGACAACGTAATTCGAGGCGAGAGGCCTTCGACGTGGCAGCACCGCAGAACTACCTCGCAGTCATCAAGGTCATCGGTGTCGGCGGCGGTGGTGTCAATGCCATCAACCGGATGATCGAGGTCGGTCTCAAGGGTGTCGAGTTCATCGCCATCAACACCGACGCACAGGCGCTGTTGATGAGCGACGCCGATGTCAAGCTCGACGTCGGCCGCGAACTCACCCGCGGACTCGGCGCCGGAGCCAACCCGGCCGTCGGCCGCAAGGCCGCCGAGGACCACCGCGAGGAGATCGAGGAGGTCCTCAAGGGGGCCGACATGGTCTTCGTGACGGCCGGTGAAGGCGGCGGCACCGGCACCGGCGGCGCGCCCGTCGTGGCCAACATCGCGCGCTCGCTGGGCGCCCTCACCATCGGCGTGGTCACGCGCCCGTTCACCTTCGAGGGACGGCGCCGCGCGAACCAGGCCGAGGACGGCATCGCCGAGCTGCGCGAAGAGGTCGACACCCTCATCGTCATCCCGAACGACCGGCTGCTGTCCATCTCGGACCGCCAGGTCTCGGTCCTGGACGCCTTCAAGTCCGCCGACCAGGTCCTGCTCTCCGGTGTTCAGGGCATCACCGACCTCATCACCACCCCCGGTCTGATCAACCTCGACTTCGCCGACGTCAAGTCGGTCATGTCCGAGGCCGGTTCGGCCCTGATGGGCATCGGCTCGGCCCGCGGCGACGACCGCGCGGTGGCCGCCGCCGAGATGGCGATCTCCTCGCCGCTCCTCGAGGCCTCCATCGACGGCGCCCGGGGCGTCCTGCTCTCCATCTCCGGCGGCTCCGACCTCGGCCTGTTCGAGATCAACGAGGCCGCCCAGCTGGTCAGCGAGGCCGCCCACCCCGAGGCCAACATCATCTTCGGCGCGGTCATCGACGACGCCCTCGGCGACGAGGTGCGGGTCACCGTGATCGCTGCCGGCTTCGACGGCGGCCAGCCGCCGGCCCGCCGGGACAACGTTCTCGGCTCGGCCTCCTCCTCGGCCCCGGCCCGCCGCGAGGAGCCCACTCCGGTACGGCAGCCTGAGAGCCGCCCGTCCTTCGGCTCGCTGGGCAGCGTGACCCCGAAGGAGGAGCCGGAGCCGGCGCCGGAGCCGGTGGCCGACGTCCCGGCCGCCCCGCCGGTCCCGTCGTCGCGGAGCTACGCGGACAGCGCGGCCGAGGAACTGGACGTCCCGGACTTCCTGAAGTGATAGGACAGCGCGAGAGCGTGAGCGGCGCGCACTTCGCCTTCACCGACCGGTGGGGCGGGGTGAGCGCCGCTCCGTATGAGGAGCTCAACCTCGGCGGCGCGGTCGGGGACGACCCCGCGGCGGTACGGGAGAACCGGGAGCTGGCCGCGAAGGCGCTCGGGCTGGACGCCGGGCAGGTCGTCTGGATGAACCAGGTGCACGGCGCCGACGTGGCCGTCGTGGACGCGCCCTGGGGTGAACGGCCCGTGCCGGAGGTCGACGCGATCGTCACCGTCCGCCGGGGACTCGCCCTGGCCGTCCTCACCGCCGACTGCGTGCCGGTGCTGCTGGCCGACCCCGTCGCCGGGGTCGTGGCCGCGGCCCACGCCGGGCGGCCCGGCATGATCAAGGGGATCGTTTCCGCTGCCGTACGGGCCATGGCCGAACTCGGCGCCGAGCCGGGCCGGATCGTCGCCCGCACCGGACCGGCCGTCTGCGGCCGGTGCTACGAGGTGCCGGAGCAGATGCGCGCCGAAGTGACCGCCGTCGAGCCGAGGGCGCACGCCGAGACGAGCTGGGGCACACCCGCGGTCGACGTGGGCGCCGGAGTGCACGCACAGCTCGACCGGCTCGGGGTGTGCGACCGGGCGCAGTCGCCGGTGTGCACGTTGGAGTCGGGCGATCACTTCTCGTACCGCCGTGACCGCACGACCGGGCGGCTCGCGGGCTATGTCTGGCTGGACTGATGGGGCATGACGGACCGTAAGACCGAACTCGCCGCAAATCTGGCGAAAGTGGAGCAGCGCATCGCCGCCGCGTGCGCGGCGGCCGGGCGTGAGCGGGAAGAGGTGACCCTGATCGTGGTCACCAAGACCTACCCGGCGAGCGATGTGCGGATTCTGTCGGAACTCGGTGTGCGTCATGTCGCCGAGAACCGGGACCAGGACGCGGCGCCGAAGGCCGCAGCTTGTGCGGATCTGCCCCTTAATTGGCATTTTGTCGGCCAGTTGCAGACCAACAAGGTGCGTTCCGTGGTCGGTTACGCCGATGTCGTGCAGTCCGTCGACCGAGCCCGGCTCGTCACGGCGCTGTCGAACGAGGCCGTGCGGGTGGGGCGCGAGGTGGGATGTCTCATCCAGGTCGCGCTCGACGCCGGCGAGAGTCTGCGGGGCGAGCGCGGTGGCGTGGCGCCCGGCGGAATCGAAGAGTTGGCCGACCTTGTGACTGGTTCGCCCGGACTGCGGCTCGACGGACTGATGACCGTCGCTCCGCTCACCGGGGAGTACGCGGGACGCGAACAGGCGGCATTCGAGCGGCTCATGGATTTGTCGACTGACCTGCGCCGAGCCCATCCTGCTGCAACCATGGTGTCGGCAGGGATGAGTGCGGACCTCGAACAGGCCGTGGCCGCCGGGGCGACACATGTGCGCGTCGGCACCGCGGTACTCGGAGTCCGCCCCAGGCTCGGGTAACGTCGCCAAGAAGTCGGACCACAGCAGAAAATATGGTCAATGCCTGTGAAGGCGGGCACAACGACCTCGTGGATCGCGGGCACTTGGCAGTAGTCAGTCGATCCACCACAGAGCGGAGGACTCAGAGCATGGCCGGCGCGATGCGCAAGATGGCGGTCTACCTCGGCCTCGTGGAGGACGATGGGTACGACGGCCGCGGATTCGACCCCGACGACGACTTCGAGCCCGAGCTGGACCCGGAGCCCGAGCGGGACCACCGACGGCATGAATCGTCACACCAGTCGCACAGTGCACATCAGTCCCAAAGGGACGAAGAGGTGCGAATCGTGCAACCGCCCGCGCCGCGTGAACCGGTGGCCCGTTCGACTTCGCTCGCCGCGGAATCCGGACGTCCGGCGCGCATCGCGCCCGTGGCATCCATCACACAAGAACGTCAGTCCCTGGAGAAGAACGCACCGGTGATCATGCCCAAGGTTGTGTCGGAACGAGAGCCTTACCGGATCACCACGCTTCACCCGCGGACGTACAACGAGGCCCGTACCATCGGGGAACACTTCCGTGAGGGCACCCCGGTGATCATGAATCTGACTGAGATGGACGACACAGACGCGAAGCGACTTGTCGACTTTGCGGCCGGTTTGGTGTTTGGTCTTCACGGCAGCATCGAGCGGGTGACGCAGAAGGTGTTCCTGTTGTCTCCTGCTAACGTCGATGTCACGGCGGAGGACAAGGCCCGCATCGCAGAGGGCGGGTTCTTCAACCAGAGCTGAGACGCACCACCGGAAAGAAGCACGGAAACAGGGGAGAGGGAAGTCCAGGCCATGAGCGTGTTCGCGCAGGTGATCTACATCGCGCTGATGGTGTTCCTCGTTGTGCTCATCTTCCGGCTGGTCATGGACTATGTCTTCCAGTTCGCCCGCTCGTGGCAACCCGGCAAGGCGATGGTGGTCGTCCTTGAGGCCACCTACACTGTCACCGATCCACCGTTGAAGCTTCTGCGGCGGTTCATCCCGCCGCTGCGTCTCGGGGGCGTGGCGCTCGACCTGTCCTTCTTCGTACTGATGATCATCGTCTATATCCTCATCTCCGTTGTGCAGAGCTTCCTGTGATGAGGGTGGACGATACGGTCTTGCCGACTGCCGATGACTACGTTGAGGTGAAGAGATGCCGTTGACCCCCGAGGACGTGCGGAACAAGCAGTTCACGACCGTCCGCCTCCGAGAAGGCTATGACGAGGACGAGGTCGATGCCTTCCTCGACGAGGTCGAAGCCGAGCTGACCCGTCTGCTCCGCGAGAACGAGGACCTGCGCGCCAAGCTGGCCGCGGCCACGCGCGCTGCTGCCCAGAACCAGCAGAACATGCGCAAGCCTCCGGAGCCGCAGGACCAGCAGCCCGGGATGCCTCAGCAGGGTATGCGAGGTCCCGGCGCTCCGGTGCCCGCCGGCATATCGGGCCCGCCGCAGCAGCAGATGGGTGGCCCCATGGGTGGCCCGCCCCAGCTGCCCAGCGGCGCCCCGCAGCTGCCAGCCGGTCCCGGCGGTCAGGGCGGCCCGCAGGGTCCCGGCCCGATGGGCCAGGGTCCGATGGGCCAGGGTCCGATGGGCCAGGGTCCGATGGGTCAGGGCCCCATGGGTGGCCAGCCGCCCATGCCGCAGCAGATGGGTGGCCCGATGGGCGGCCCCATGGGCGGTCCGATGGGCGGCCCCGGTCAGGGCCCCGGTGGCGACAGCGCCGCCCGTGTCCTCTCGCTGGCCCAGCAGACCGCCGACCAGGCGATCGCCGAGGCCCGCTCCGAGGCCAACAAGATCGTCGGCGAGGCCCGCAGCCGAGCCGAGGGTCTGGAGCGTGACGCCCGTGCCAAGGCGGACGCGCTGGAGCGGGACGCGCAGGAGAAGCACCGCGTCGCCATGGGCTCCCTGGAGTCCGCGCGCGCCACGCTGGAGCGCAAGGTCGAGGACCTGCGCGGCTTCGAGCGCGAGTACCGCACGCGTCTGAAGTCGTACCTGGAGTCGCAGCTGCGCCAGCTGGAGACGCAGGCCGACGACTCCCTGGCTCCGCCGCGCACCCCGGCCACCGCGTCCCTCCCGCCGTCCCCGGCGCCCTCCATGGCACCGGCCGGCGCGGGCGCCCCGTCCTACGGCGGCAACCAGCCGATGGGTGGCCCTCCGGCGCCGCCCGCCCCGTCCTACGGCGGCCAGCAGCAGATGACCCCCGCGATGACCCAGCCCATGGCTCCGGTCCGTCCGCAGGGTCCCGGCCCGATGGGCCAGGCACCGTCGCCGATGCGCGGGTTCCTGATCGACGAGGACGACAACTGACGGCCCGCGGCCACTAGTACGACAACGGCGTCGGCAGCGTTCAACAGGGCGGGGCCCCGGACTTCGGTCCGGGGCCCCGCCCTTTTTACGCGTGTTGCTACCCCAGGGGAGCGGGCTGCATCGATATGCGGCTCCGCCGTGTGCGCGATGCGGCTGCACTGTGTGAGCGCACGGTGACCGCACCCACCGGAACCCATGAAGAAGGGCCCGACCTCCTCGCCTTGAGTTCTAGCGGTCGTCGCAACATCCCAGTTCAAGGGGTGCGATGGACTTCGAGGTCCGAGGAGACCGGAAGCCGCAGGGAGCCAGGAAGC
>NZ_JBIWPG010000009.1:0-398127 GCF_044768135.1 Streptomyces sp. NPDC101165
ACGCTCGGCTGGGAAACCCCAGCCGAGCGCCTGCATAAACTGCTCGCGGCCTGATCAACACAACCACCTGTTGCAATGACCCCTAGAAAGCGCCCGCCGGAGGCCGGGCCCTTTCAAACGATCAGCGCTTACGCCTTGCGCAGCCGGAACGTGAGGGAAAGCCCCTCGTCGGTGAACGGCTCGCCGAAGCTGTCGTCCGCCTCACCCTGGCCGAAGTCGGTCGACAGGACCTCCTCGGCGATCAGTTCGCTGTGCTCGGTCAGGGCCGCGATGACCGCCGGGTCCGTGGAGGTCCAGCGCAGCGCGATCCGGTCGGCGACGTCCAGACCGCTGTTCTTGCGGGCCTCCTGGATCAGCCGGATCGCGTCACGGGCCAGGCCCGCCTGCCGCAGCGCCTCGGTGATCTCCAGGTCCAGCGCGACCGTCGCGCCCGAGTCGGACGCCACCGACCAGCCCTCGCGCGGGGTCTCCGTGATGATCACCTCGTCCGGGGCGAGGGTGACCGTCTCCCCGTCGACCTCGACCGACGCCGTGCCCTCGCGCAGGGCCAGGGACAGCGCCGCCGCGTCCGCGTTCGCGATGGCCTTGGCCACGTCCTGGACGCGCTTGCCGAACCGCTTGCCCAGGGCGCGGAAGTTCGCCTTGGCGGTGGTGTCCACCAGCGAGCCGCCGACCTCGGACAGCGACGCCAGCGCGGAGACGTTCAGCTCCTCGGTGATCTGGACGTGCAGCTCGGGGTCCAGGTTCTCGAAGCCGGTGGCGGCGATCAGGGCCCGGGACAGCGGCTGGCGCGTCTTGACGCCCGACTCCGCGCGCGTGGCACGGCCCAGCTCCACCAGCCGGCGGACCAGGACCATCTGCTTCGACAGGTCGGGGTTGATCGCGCCGAGGTCCGCCTCCGGCCATGCGGCCAGGTGCACCGACTCCGGGGCGCCCGGGGTCACCGGCACGACCAGGTCCTGCCACACCCGCTCGGCGATGAACGGGGTGATCGGGGCCATCAGCTTCGTGACCGTCTCCAGCACCTCGTGCAGCGTGCGCAGCGCGGCCTTGTCGCCCTGCCAGAAGCGGCGGCGCGAGCGGCGGACGTACCAGTTGGACAGGTCGTCGACGAACGCGGAGAGCAGCTTGCCGGCGCGCTGGGTGTCGTACGCCTCCAGCGCCTGGGTCACCTGGTCCGTGAGCGCGTGCAGCTCGGACAGCAGCCAGCGGTCCAGCACCGGGCGGTCGGCCGGGGCGGGGTCCGCGGCGGACGGCGCCCAGTTCGACGTACGGGCGTACAGCGCCTGGAAGGCCACCGTGTTCCAGTACGTGAGGAGCGTCTTGCGGACGACCTCCTGGATGGTGCCGTGGCCGACCCGGCGGGCCGCCCACGGGGAACCGCCGGCCGCCATGAACCAGCGCACCGCGTCCGCGCCGTGCCGGTCCATGAGCGGGATCGGGTCCAGGGTGTTGCCCAGGTGCTTGGACATCTTGCGGCCGTCCTCGGCGAGGATGTGGCCCAGGCACACGACGTTCTCGTACGACGACTTGTCGAAGACGAGGGTGCCGACCGCCATGAGGGTGTAGAACCACCCGCGCGTCTGGTCGATCGCCTCGGAGATGAACTGCGCCGGGTACCGGCTCTCGAACAGCTCCTTGTTCTTGTACGGGTAGCCCCACTGCGCGAACGGCATCGAACCCGAGTCGTACCAGGCGTCGATCACCTCGGGCACGCGCGTGGCGGTCTTGCCGCAGCCGTCGTGACGGCAGGCGAAGGTGACCTCGTCGATGTACGGGCGGTGCGGGTCCAGGCCGGCCTGGTCGGTGCCGGTCAGCTCGGTCAGCTCCGCGCGGGAGCCGACGCAGGTGAGGTGGTCGTCCTCACAGCGCCAGATCGGCAGCGGGGTGCCCCAGTAGCGGTTGCGGGACAGCGCCCAGTCGATGTTGTTGTTCAGCCAGTCGCCGAACCGGCCGTGCTTGACCGTCTCCGGGAACCAGTTGGTCTGCTCGTTCTCCTGGATCAGGCGGTCCTTGATCGCCGTGGTGCGGATGTACCAGGAGGGCTGCGCGTAGTAGAGCAGCGCGGTGTGGCAGCGCCAGCAGTGCGGGTAGCTGTGCTCGTACGGGATGTGCTTGAAGAGCAGACCGCGCTGCTGGAGGTCCTCGGTGAGCTTCTCGTCGGCCTTCTTGAAGAAGACGCCGCCGACCAGCGGGACGTCCTCCTCGAAGGTGCCGTCGGGCCGGACCGGGTTCACCACCGGCAGGCCGTACGACCGGCAGACCCTGAGGTCGTCCTCACCGAAGGCGGGGGACTGGTGGACCAGACCCGTACCGTCCTCGGTCGTGACGTACTCGGCGTTCACCACGTAGTGGGCCGGCTCCGGGAACTCCACGAGCTCGAACGGACGTTGATACGTCCAGCGCTCCATCTCGGCACCCGTGAAGGACTGGCCGGTGGTCTCCCAGCCCTCGCCGAGCGCCTTGGCGACGAGCGGCTCGGCGACGACGAGCTTCTCCTCGCCGTCGGTCGCGACGACGTAGGTCACCTCGGGGTGCGCGGCGACCGCCGTGTTGGACACCAGGGTCCACGGGGTCGTCGTCCACACCAGGAGCGCGGCTTCGCCGGCGAGCGGTCCGGAGGTGAGCGGGAAACGGACGTACACGGACGGGTCCACGACCGTCTCGTAGCCCTGTGCCAGCTCGTGGTCGGACAGGCCGGTGCCGCAGCGCGGGCACCAGGGGGCGACGCGGTGGTCCTGGACCAGCAGGCCCTTGTCGAAGATCTCCTTCAGCGACCACCAGACGGACTCCACGTACTCGGGGTCCATGGTCCGGTAGGCGTCGTCGAGGTCGACCCAGTAGCCCATGCGGGTGGTCAGCTCGGAGAAGGCATCGGTGTGCCGGGTCACCGACTCGCGGCACTTGGCGTTGAACTCGGCGATGCCGTACCTCTCGATGTCCTGCTTGCCGGAGAAGCCCAGCTCCTTCTCGACCGCCAGCTCCACCGGGAGGCCGTGGCAGTCCCAGCCGGCCTTGCGGGCCACGTGGTAGCCGCGCATGGTGCGGAAACGGGGGAAGACGTCCTTGAAGACCCGCGCCTCGATGTGGTGGGCGCCGGGCATGCCGTTCGCGGTGGGCGGGCCCTCGTAGAACACCCACTCCGGGCGGCCCTCGGACTGCTCCAGGGTCTTGGCGAAGATCTTCTGGTCGCGCCAGAAGTCGAGCACGGCGTGCTCAAGCGCGGGCAGGTCGACCTGGGCGGGCACCTGGCGGTACGTCGGCGCTGTCATCTGCGAGCATCCTCCAACGGACTTGCTGCCTTCCGTCGGAGGGACGAGAGCCTTCATTCCTGCTACGCCGTGTGCGGCGCGCTCCCGCGGTACCACCCTCCTTGGCTCCCCGTCGCGCCGTACGCGCCGGTGAGCCCCCTCATTGGGGTCGCGAAGCCGGCTCTACTCGCCGTGGGGCCTCCACGGCTTTCTTCCGGCGGCTCCGGGGTGATCTTCACGTCGCGCTCGCCCCCGGGCTCACACCGTCCCCGGGTCGCTCTGGGCTGCGTACGTCGCTACTCGTCCCCATCCACGCTTTTCGCTTCGCCCAGTGTACGGCGCCGCGCGGACAGCGGCCGACCGCTTTTCGGGGCCCGCGCGGCCCTGCCGAGGCGGCGGCGGGATGACCCGAATGGCGAGGGGTACGGGTGCGCGCATCCGGGCGCGCCCGGCTCGGCGGATTACCCGGCGGGGAGCTGGGCACAACGGATGCAGGTCCGCTGCGCGGGGGGTGCGGGCGGGCGAATCGGGCGGTGTGCCCCGTTGCCGCGGGACTCAAGTCGATTTATCGTCCCAGCACGATTCGCGGGCAAGATCACAATATGTGAAGGGGTCGCGGCCATGGTGGCGAAGAAGACCGCCGTACAGCAGCCGGCGACCGGCCGCTCCCAGGGAGCCGGCCGCACGAAGACCACGCGCGCGGGTGCCGCCTCGGCCGGCCGGGCGGGACCGGAGAAACCGGTCCACTCCCGCGCCGACGGAACAGCGCGCTCCGACCACCCTCCGGGCAGCACGGCACCCGCCAGGACGGCGAAGAAGCCGCCCGGGGAGGAGCCGAGCGCTGCCACGACGAGCGCGCCCGCCGCGGCGGCGGAGGCCCAGCGGAAGCGGGGCTCCACGGCGAAGAGGAGCGCTACGGCGGGGGCCGGGAAGGGCACGGCCGTCGAGGACGCCGGGAAGGGCACGGCGGTCGGGAAGGCCGGGACGAGCGCTTCGGTCGGGAAGGCCGGGACGAGCGCTTCGGTCGGGAAGGCCGAGAGTGCTTCGGCCGGGGAGGCTGGGGAGAGCGCTCCGGTCGGGGAGGCCGGGAAGAAGACGGCGACTGGCGAGGCGGGCGCGAAGGCTGCCGCCGGCAAGGCGGGCGCGGGGAAGGCGGGCACCAGCAAGGCGGGTGCCGGAAGGACGGCGGCCGGGAGGACGGCTGGCAAGAAGGCCGCGGTTGGGGATGTGGTGGTCAAGCAGGCTGTGGCCGGCAAGGCGGCTGGGAAGAAAGCGGGCGCCGGGAAGGCCGCGGCTGAGAAGACGGTGGCCAAGGAGGCAGCGGCCGAGGAGACGGCACCGAAGAAGGCTGCGGCGAGGAAGGCAGTGGCCAAGAAGACGGCGACGGCCGCCGAGGACTCGGCTGCGAAAGCGGTGGCCAAGAAGGGCGCGGCCAAGGAAGCGGTCGCCGAGGACTCGGCCGCGAAGGCGGGAGCCAAGAAGGCAACGGCCAAGGTGACGGGCGCCAAGAAGACGGCTGTCGGCAAGAAGGGGGCCGGGAAGGGCGCCGTCGCTGAGAAGGGGGGCGAGAAGGCGGTGGAGGTGGCTTCCGAGGTGGTGGCCGCCGAGGAGACGGTCGCCGGTGGAGTCGTGAAGGGCGCCAAGAAGGCCGCCGGCAAGAAGGCGGTCGGCGAGGGCGTCTCCACAAGGGCGGCCGGGAAGAGCACGGCCAAGAAAGCGGGCGCGGCGCGGGCCGCGAAGCAGACGGGAGCCACGACGGTGGTTGCGAAGAAGACTCCTGGCACGGCCACGGCGGAGCAGACGGCCGTTCCCAAGGCGCGGGTCGCCGCGGTGGAGCCCGGCGAGCTGGCGGTGCGCCCGGGCGAGGACCCCTGGACCCCGGAAGAGGTCGCGGAGGCCCGCGCCGAGCTGCAGTCCGAGGCGGAGCGGCTGCGGACCGAGATCAGCTCCTCCGAGGCCTCCCTGGTGGGTCTGATGCGGGACTCCGGGGACGGCGCCGGAGACGACCAGGCCGACACCGGCACCAAGAACATCACGCGCGAGCACGAGATGGCGCTGGCCGCCAACGCGCGCGAGATGCTCATCCAGACCGAGCGCGCCCTGGAACGGCTCGACGCGGGCACCTACGGCCTGTGCGAGAACTGCGGAAACCCCATCGGAAAGGCCCGCATGCAGGCGTTCCCGAGGGCCACGCTGTGCGTGGAGTGCAAGCAGAAGCAGGAACGTCGCTCCTGAGCACGAGGGCCCGCCGAGACGTGCCGTAGTCTCGTCCCCAGTCAGGCACCTAGGTTGAGGGACTCACGTGGCAGAGGCGGAGCGCATCATCGGTACGCCGGACACCCCGGACGACAGCGGCGAGCAGACGTCCGGTGTGCCCGGTGCGGGTGAGCAGGGGGCGGCGGCGCCGCAGCGGACCGGCCGCGGGCGCCGGATCGCGGTGCTGTTCGCGGTGGCCGCGTTCGCGTACGCCCTCGACCTGATCAGCAAGATGATCGTGGTCGCGAAGCTGGAGCACCACGCCCCGATCGAGGTGGTCGGGGACCTGCTGGAGCTGCACGCCATCCGGAACCCGGGCGCGGCCTTCGGCTTCGGCGCGGCCTTCACGATCATCTTCACGCTCATCGCGGCCGCCGTGATCGTGGTGATCATCCGCCTGGCCCGGAAGCTCTACAGCTTCCCCTGGGCGATCGCCCTCGGCCTGTTGCTCGGCGGCGCGCTCGGCAACCTCACCGACCGGATCTTCCGGGAGCCCGGGATCTTCCAGGGCGAGGTCGTGGACTTCATCGCGCCCAAGGGCTTCGCGGTGTTCAACCTGGCCGACTCGGCGATCGTGTGCGGCGGCATCCTGATCGTGCTGCTGTCCTTCCGCGGCCTGGACCCCGACGGCACCGTCCACAAGGACTGACGCCGACCGGCACCGCGGGGGCGTTGTCCACAGGCTCGTTCGGAGCCGTCGGAGCCGTCCGGCATACTCGTCGGGTGAGCACGATTCCCGAGATCCGTACCCTGCCCGTGCCCGACGGCCTGGAGGGCGAGCGCGTAGACGCCGCCATCTCCCGCATGTTCGGCTTCTCCCGCACCAAGGCCGCGGAGCTGGCCGCGGCCGGCAAGGTCCAGGTCGACGGGACGGTGGTCGGCAAGTCCGAGCGGGTGCGCGGAGGCGCCTGGCTCGAGGTCGAGATGCCGCAGGCACCCGCGCCCGTCCAGGTGGTCGCCGAGCCGGTCGAGGGTATGGAGATCGTGCACGACGACGATGACGTGGTCGTGATCGTCAAGCCGGTCGGCGTGGCCGCGCACCCCTCGCCGGGCTGGAGCGGCCCGACCGTCATCGGCGGCCTCGCCGCCGCCGGGTACCGGATCTCCACCTCCGGCGCCGCCGAGCGCCAGGGCATCGTGCACCGCCTGGACGTCGGCACCTCCGGCCTGATGGTCGTCGCGAAGTCCGAGTACGCGTACACGTCGCTCAAGCGCCAGTTCAAGGAGCGCACGGTCGACAAGCGCTACCACACCCTCGTCCAGGGCCACCCGGACCCGACGAGCGGCACGATCGACGCCCCCATCGGCCGCCACCCGAACCACGACTACAAGTGGGCGGTCACGGCCGAGGGCAAGCCCTCCGTGACCCACTACGACCTCATCGAGGCCTTCCGCGCCGCCTCCCTGCTCGACGTGAAGCTGGAGACCGGCCGCACCCACCAGATCCGCGTCCACATGTCCGCCCACCGCCACCCCTGCGTCGGCGACCTGACCTACGGCGCCGACCCGACCCTCGCCAAGCGGCTGCGCCTGACCCGGCAGTGGCTGCACGCGGTGCGGCTCGGCTTCGAGCACCCCGGAGACGGGCAGTGGGTGGAGTTCGCCTGCGACTACCCGGAGGACCTGCAGAACGCCCTCGACCAGGTCCGCGAGGAGACGTGGGCGTGAGCACGCCGTACACCGTCCGGATCGCCGAGGACCCCGCCGACCGCGAGGCCTGCTTCGCGGTGCGCAAGAGCGTCTTCGTCGTCGAGCAGGGCGTCCCGCAGGACATCGAGTACGACGCGTACGACGCCGTGGCCGTGCATGTGCTGGCGGTCCGCGAGGACGGCGTGCCGCTCGGCACCGGCCGCCTGCTGTACGGCGAGGAGGCCGCCGCGAAGACCGGCGGGGACGCCTCGGTGGGCTCCCTGGGGCGGCTCGCCGTCACCCGTGAGGCGCGCGGGCTGGGCGTCGGCGTGGCCCTGGTGCGGGCCGTCGAGGAGGCGGCACGCGCGCGTGGCCTGGCCGCGGTGGACCTGCACGCGCAGACCCACGCCCTGGGCTTCTACGAGCGCCTCGGGTACGAGGCGTACGGCCCGGAGTACCCGGAGGCCGGGATCCCGCACCGGGCGATGCGGCGCGTTCTGTAGCCGAGGTGCCGTGACGGCCGGGGCGCGGGGGGCCGTGGCAGGCTGGACGCCTGCCGTGTGATCGTCGACTCCCGGAGCGCCTGCCGTGGATCAGTTGACCCTGTTGTTCGTGGTGCTGCTCGGGGCCCTGGTGAGCGTCCCGGTGGGGGAACGGCTCGGGGTGCCGGCGCCGGTGCTGATGACCGTGCTCGGCGGGCTCCTGGCGGTGGCCGCCTTCGTGCCCGACGTGGACATCCCGCCCGAGCTGATCCTGCCCGGACTGCTGCCGCCGCTGCTCTACGCCGCCGTAAGGCGGACCTCGTGGCGGCAGTTCGCGGCGAACAAGCGGCCGATCTTCCTGCTGGCCGTCGCCCTGGTCTTCGTGACGACGATCTGCGTGGCCGCCGTCGCCCATGCGATCGTGCCTGGCCTGCCGGTCGCCGCCGCCGTCGCGCTGGGCGCGCTGATCGCCCCGCCCGACCCGGTCGCGGCCACCGCCGTCGCCGGGCAGCTCGGGCTGCCGCGCCGACTGGTGTCGATCCTGGAGGGCGAGGGGCTCTTCAACGACGTCACGGCCATCGTGCTCTACCACGTGGCGATCGCCGCCGCCGTGAGCGGGGAGTTCTCGGCCTGGCGCGCCGGTCTCGACCTGGTCCTGTCGGCCGTGGTCGCGGTCGTGGTGGGGCTGGCGCTCGGCTGGGGCGCCAACAGGCTGATGGACCTGCTCGGCGACCCCACGCTGCAGATCGGGATGACCCTGCTGGTGCCGTACGCCTCCTACGTGCTCGCGGAGGAGCTGCACGGGTCCGGGGTGCTCGCCGTGCTCACCACGGCCCTCTTCCTCGCCGAGTACGCCACCGACGCCGACGACGTGATGACCCGGCTGGCCGGGTACACCTTCTGGGACATCGTCGACACGCTCGTCACCGGCGTCGCCTTCGGGCTGATCGGCCTCGAACTGCACAACGCGATCAGGACGGCGACCGGGCGCTGGGGCGAGCTGCTCGGCTGGGCCGCCATCATCGTCGGCGTCGTCGTCCTCGTACGGCTGCTGTGGCTGATGCCCGCGACCTGGCTGACCAAGCGGCTGCACGCCCGGCGGGACTACGACGAGGACATCCCGGTGAGCTGGCGGGAGACCGTGGTGATGTGGTGGTCCGGGATGCGGGGCGTGGCCTCGGTGGCGCTGGCGCTGGCGATCCCGCTCAGGACGGACGACGGATCTCCCTTTCCCCAGCGCAATGAGATCATCTTCATCGCGTTCGGGGTGATCATCGCCACGCTGGTGCTGCAGGGGCTGACTCTGCCCTGGCTGGTGAAGCGGCTCGGGGTGCGGGCGGACTCCGAGCGGGAGAAGGAGTTCGAGGAGGAGTTGGCGCGACGGGCCACGAAGGCCGCGAGGCGGAGGCTGCGGGAGATCGAGCAGGTGGAGGAGTTGCCGGAGGAGTTGTCGGAGCAGATGCTGCGGCGGGCCTTCGACATCGGGATCCGGATCAGCCCGGACATGGGGGAGACGGAGCGGCGGGAGGCGCATCAGCAGCGGGAGCGGCGGGTGAAGCGGGTGCGGCGGATTCAGGGGGAGCTGTTGAGTGCGGCTCGGCACGAGGTGCTGGCCGCGCGGAGTGAGCCGGGGGCGGATCCGGAGATCGTGGATCGGGTGCTGAGGCATCTCGATGTGCGGAGCTTGCGCTGAGATTCTTCCTCCCACCCGCGTACCGCCTGTTTTCGTCGCGTCAACGGTGGTATCGGGTCGAGCCGTTGGGGGAACGTGTGGGTTGCCACGGTGGGAGGGTCGCGTCCGCTGTGTTGACGCGGGGCAGGGCGTACGGGTGTTCGGTCGTCAGCCAGGTGATCATTTGTTCGCGGACGGTGACTCGGACCGTCCAGATGTCGTCCGCGTCCTTCGCGGTCACCAGGGCGCGGATCTGGATGGTGTTCGGGGTGGCGTCCGTCACGTAGAGGTTGGAGGTGCGGCCGTCCCAGGCCGGGCACTGGCGCAGGATGTCGCGGAGCCGCTCGCGCATCGCCTCGATCGGCGCGCTGTGGTCGAGGTGCCAGAAGACGGTGCCCGTCATCTGCGGGGTGCCCCGCGACCAGTTCTCGAAGGGTTTGGAGGTGAAGTACGACACCGGCATCGTGATCCGCCGCTCGTCCCAGGTGCGGACCGTCAGGAAGGTCAGGGTGATCTCCTCGACGGTGCCCCACTCCCCGTCCACCACCACCGTGTCGCCGATGCGCACCATGTCACCGAAGGCGATCTGCAGCCCCGCGAACATGTTCGACAGCGTCGACTGGGCGGCGACACCGGCGACGATGCCGAGGATGCCGGCGGAGGCCAGCAGCGAGGCACCGGCCGCGCGCATCGCCGGGAACGTCAGCAGCATCGACGCGCTCGCCACCACGATCACGATCGCGGAGACCACCCGCATGATCAGCTCCACCTGGGTGCGGACCCGGCGCACCCGGGCGGCGTCCGGGTGGGCGCGCGCGTACCGGGTGTAGGAGGTCTCGACGACCGCGGCGGCGATCCGGATCACCAGCCAGGCAGCGGACCCGATCAGCACCAGGGTCAGGGCCCGGCCCATGCCGGCCTGATGCCGTTGCAGCAGTTTCGTGTGGTCGTAGGAGCCTCTGAGCAGGGCGGTGCACAGGACGAGCTGATAGGGGATGCGGCCGCGCCGCAGCAGGTCCCACAGCGGGGTGTCGGGGTTTCGCTCGTCGGCCTTGCGCAGCAGCCGGTCCGTGGCCCAGCCGATGGCCACGGTGAGCAGTACCGAGCCGCCGAGCACGATCAGGGGGCGGAGCACGTTCTCCATGCCTTCGCGTCTTACCAGACTCGCGGGCTCCTGAACCTGCGTCTTCGTGGCGCACCAGGGGGAGGCCGCGCTACGGCGTTGTCGTACCCGGCTGGCACCATGGCCTCATGAACATCATGCTCTTGCACTCGGCCTACGGGCTCAGGCCCGCGGTGGGCGAGGCCGCGGACCGGCTGCGCGCGGCGGGCCACGAGGTGTGGACGCCGGACCTCTTCGAGGGGCGCACGTTCGACACGGTCGAGGAGGGGATGGAGTTCAAGCAGCGGATCGGCAAGGAGGAGTTGCTGAAGCGGGCCGTGCTGGCGGCGGCGCCGTACTCGGAGCGGGGGCTCGTGTACGCCGGCTTCTCGCTCGGCGCCTCCATCGCGCAGACCCTCGCCCTCGGCGACGAGAAGGCACGCGGCCTGCTGCTCCTGCACGGCACCTCGGACCTCGCGCCGAACACGCAGGTGGACGAGTTGCCCGTGCAGTTGCACGTGGCCGAGCCGGACCCGTTCGAGACGGACGACTGGCTGAGCGCCTGGTACCTGCAGATGGGCCGGGCCGGGGCCGATGTGGAGGTCTACCGGTATGCCGGCGCCGGGCACCTCTACACCGACCCCGAGCTGCCGGACTACGACCGGGAGGCCGCCGAGGCCACCTGGCGGGTGGCGCTCGGCTTCCTCGACGGCCTGCGGGCGGCGTAGGCAGCAAGTGGCCCGGGCCTGCTGTCAGCCGCGATCACCGGCGTTGTCGAACGTCGGGAACCTCAGCCCGGGAAGCACTCCTTGGGCGGGTGCACCAACGACATGAAGTGCCCGGACCACACCCACGCCGTCGGCTGGGAGTCGTAGATCCGGAACCACCGCGCCCCCGAGGGGGTCCTGGTGGTCGAGCACTGGATCCGCAGGGTCGTCTTGAACGGCTCGACGCGGAACCTCCTCGACGAGTCGGTGGGCTGCGCGTACGTGGGGGCACCGTGGGTGTCCAGCACGGTCAGATTGACGAAGGCCGGCGCCGCCGAGGCTTCCTGTGCCTGAGCGACGGAGGCGAGTCCGGCGAGGGTCATGGCAGCCGCGATCGTCGCGGTCTTCTTCAAGGCACCTTGGGGGGTGGCCATGTGTCTCCAATCATGAGGATGGTGACGAGTTGTCAACCACCCCGTCCGATGTGGCAATTTTCGCGCTGGTTGCCTCGGACCGGCCGGAGTGATCGGCTACACCGGGGTGTAGGTCCGCTCGACCTGCTGCGTGCCGCTGCGGGTGGAGTAGGAGCGCACCCACTTGGAGGTCGCGTTCGCGTCGGTGCGGTCGGACAGGACGTAGTAGTCCATCTGCGCACGGTCGGCGGTGATGTCCAGGACGCCGTAGCCGTGGCGGTCCGTGTCCACCCAGTGGACGTGCCGGTTGGCCGCCCTGATGACCGGTGAGGCGATCGCGGAGACGGTGCCTTCGGGGACCTTCACGATGTCGTCGAGGTTGTCGGAGGTCACCGAGGTGACCACGAACTCGGTGGCCGCCGAGGCCGACAGCGGGTAGGTGCCCGCGTCCACCGGCACGTCGTTGGCCCACGCCATGTGGATGTCACCGGTCAGGAAGACGGTGTTGCCGATGGCGTTGGAGCGCAGGTGGTCCAGCAGCTCGCGGCGGTCGTCGGTGTAGCCGTCCCACTGGTCGGTGTTGGCGGCGATCCCCTCCTGCGGCAGCCCGAGCAGCTTGGCGAGCGGCTTGAACAGGTCGGCGGAGAGCGAGCCGAAGGAGAACGGCGAGATCATCACCGAGTTGCCGACCAGCCGCCACTTGGTGTCGGAGGCCTTCAACCCGGCCTTCAGCCAGTCGAGCTGGGCCCGACCGGTGATCGTACGGTTCGGGTCGTCCACCGAGCCGCTCGCCGTGGCGGCCTGCTGGGAGCGGAAGGAGCGCAGGTCCAGCAGGGAGAGGTCGGCGAGCTTGCCGAAGCGCAGCCGGCGGTAGGTGGTGCCGGCGATCGCGGGGCGGACCGGCATCCACTCGAAGTAGGCCTGCTTGGCGGCGGCCTGACGGGCCGTCCAGGTGCCCTCGGCGCCCTCGGTGTGGTTGACCGCGCCGCCCGACCAGGCGTTGTCGGCGAACTCGTGGTCGTCCCAGATCGCGATGACCGGCGCCTTCAGGTGCAGCGCCTGCAGGTCGGGGTCGGTCTTGTACTTCGCGTGCCGGATCCGGTAGTCGGCGAGCGTGAGGATCTCGTTCGCGGGCGCGTGCGGGCGCACGACCGTGCCCCGGGCCGCGTACTCGCCGGACTTGTACTCGTAGATGTAGTCGCCGAGGTGCAGCCAGGCGTCGAGGTCGGTGCGGGCCGCGAGGTGGCGGTAGGCGGAGAAGTAGCCGGCCTCCCAGTTGGCGCAGGAGACCACGCCGAAGCGCAGGCCGGAGACGGCAGCGTCCGCCGCCGGCGCGGTGCGGGTACGCGCCACCGGGGAGTTCGTGTCGCCGGCCGAGAAGCGGAACCAGTAGTCGGTGGCCGGTTGCAGGCCGCGGATGTCGGCCTTGACGGTGTGGTCGGAGGCGGCGGTCGCCTTGGTCGAGCCCTTGGAGACGACGTTCGTCAGCGCCTTGTCCGTGGCGACGACCCAGCTCACCTCGGTGTCCGGGCCGATCCCGGAGCCGGGTATCGCCTCCGGGGTCGGGGTCACCCGGGTCCACAGCAGCACGCCGTCGGGCAGCGGGTCGCCGGAGGCGACGCCGTGCAGGAAGGCGGGGGTGTCCGTGGCGGCGCGCGCCGGCAGGGCGGCGGCGAGCGGGCCGGCCAGGACAGCAGTCGCCGCCGCGGCCTTGACGACCGTACGGCGGCGGGGAGACAGGGAGTTGAGGCGCTTGGCGGCCTCGGATGGCTTGTATCGACTGGTCACGACCGATCAGGTTACTGATCGGTACGCGTCAGAGCGGGCGAACTCCGAAAGTTCGCCCGCTCTTCATCTGAAGGCCGGTTTCCGAGGAGCCGTCAGCCCTTCAGGGCCGCGTCCACCCCGCTGTTGAAGTCGGCCACCGTCAGGATCACCTTGCCGCCGCTGAGCTTCTTGCCGTCCATGACGAAGCTCGGGGTGCCCGTGACGCCTTCCTTGTTGTCGTCGAACGTCTTCGACATGGCCATCGCCCAGGCGTCGTAGGTGCCCTTCTCGACCGCGTCCTGGAACTTCGTGTTGTTCTTCAGCGCGGGCACGGTGTCGGCGACCTTGATGAGGTAGCTGTCGTCCTTGAACTTGTCGGTCTGCTCGTCCGGGTGCCACTTCGCGGAGTACAGAGCGGTCTTGTACTCGACGAACGCCTCGGGGCTGACGTCGAGCGCGGCACCCAGCGCGCTCAGCGCGTTCTTGGAGCCGACGCCGTTGTCGTGGTTGTCGATGAACGTGCCGCTGATGAACTGCAGCTTGAACTTGCCGTCGTCGATGTCCTTCTTCACGGTCGAGCCGACGACCTGCTCGAACTGGGCACACACGGGGCAGCGCGGGTCCTCGTAGATCTTGAGCGTCTTCTTGGCGCTGTCCTTGCCGATGACGACGGTGGTGCCGTTCGTGCCCGTGGTGTTGGCCGGGGCGACGACCTTGGCGTCCTTCAGGCCCTCCCAGTAGCTGGGCTTGTTCATCTGGACGACGGCGTAGCCGATGCCGCCGGCCGCGGCCAGCACGCCCACGACCGAGGCGGCCACGATGATCTGCCGCCTGGCCCTGTCGCGCTTGGCCTGCCGCTCGCGCTCCTGGCGCAGTCGTTCCCGGGCCGCCGTCTTCGCCGTCTGGCTGTTCCGCTTGCTCATGTTGGTGATCTCCATGGGGGACGCGCACACGTCGTACGCGGGATACGTAAGGGGGACTGATCGTGCTCAGATGAATGCCGGAGAGCACGGCGGTCCACGCCGTCCCAGGGAGTGCACGAGGAGCCGGTCGCGTGCGGTGACCGGGCGGGGGGCCGGGCGCGGCGGCCGGCGTGCGGGCAGGAGCCGCACGGCGACTGCGGCCACCGCGAGCAGCAGCGGCCGGAAGGTGGTGGCGGCGACCGCGCGCAGTAGCTGGGTGAGGGCACGCTCGCCCCGCCGCAGCCAGGCGGCGGCCAGCAGCCCGACGCCGATGTGCGCGGCGAGCAGCAGCCAGGCGGCGGCCGGGCTGGCGTGCGCGAGCAGTGCCGCGCCGCCGCGGCCCGAGGCGCCGGTGACCTGAGCCAGCGGGGTGCCCACGCTGCCTTGGCACAGCACGTCCAGGCCGAGGGCGCGCAGCGGTCCGGCGACCGGCCCGCCCGCCCTGCCGTAACAGGCGTGCTGGCCGGTGGTGAACACCGTGTCCGCGGCCAGCTCCAGCGGGATCAGCAGGGCCGCGATCCGGCCGAAGCCACGCTCGCGGCCCGCCAGCGCGTACGCGGTCAGGAACACACCGGTGGCGACCGTGGCGACGGTCGACACCGGCAGCGGGGCCCTGGACAGCAGAACGTGCGACGCGGTGCTGAGCGTCACGACCACGGCCGTGAACAGCGCCGCGCGCACGGCTCTGAGCTGGGTCCCGGAAATGTCCATAGCGAAAGCAGAGTCTGTCACGTACGCGAGTAAGAGACCCCTAAAGAGTGCCTGTGAGTGTGCGAGGTTACAGCCCCGGAATCCGGCCGTTGCGGAACAGGTCGACGAAGATCTGGTGGTCGGCACGCGCGCGTGCGCCGTACTCGTGCGCGAAGGCCACCAGCACGGGCGCGAAGCCCTCCTCGTCGGCCGCGAGTGCCGCGTCGATGGCCCGCTCGGTGGAGAACGGCACCAGGGACTCGCCGGAGGTGTCGTCCGCCGCCGCGTGCATCGTGGCCGTGGCCCGGCCGAGGTCCGCGACGACGGCCGCGATCTCCTCCGGGTCGTCGATGTCGCTCCAGTCCAGGTCGACGGCGTACGGCGAGATCTCGGCGACCAGCTGGCCCGCGCCGTCCAGCTCGGTCCAGCCCAGCCACGGGTCGGCGTGCGCCTGCAGGGCGCGCTGGGAGATCACCGTGCGGTGGCCCTCGTGCTGGAAGTACTCCGCGATCGCCGGGTCCGTGATGTGCCGGGAGACGGCCGGCGTCTGGGCCTGCTTGATGTAGATCACGACATCGTTCTCCAGGGCGTCGCTGTGGCCCTCCAGAAGGATGTTGTACGACGGCAGGCCGGCCGAGCCGATGCCGATGCCGCGACGGCCCACGACGTCCTTCACCCGGTACGAGTCCGGGCGGGCCAGGGAGGAGTCCGGAAGGGTCTCCAGGTAGCCGTCGAAGGCCGCCAGCACCTTGTAGCGGGTGGCGGCGTCCAGCTCGATGGAGCCGCCGCCCGGCGCGAAGCGGCGCTCGAAGTCGCGGATCTCGGTCATCGAGTCCAGCAGCTCGAAGCGGGTCAGCGAGCGGGCGTCACGCAGCGCGTCCAGGAGGGGGCCCTGCGCGGAGTCCAGCGTGAACGGCGGCACCTCGTCGCTCTTGGCGCCGGTGGCCAGGGCGTGGATGCGCTCGCGGTAGGCGGCCGCGTAGATCGTCACCAGCTCGGCGATCTGCTCGTCGCTGAGCGCCTTCGCGTACCCGATGAGCGCGACGGAGGCGGCGAAGCGCTTCAGGTCCCAGGTGAACGGGCCGACGTAGGCCTCGTCGAAGTCGTTGACGTTGAAGACCAGGCGGCCGTTGGAGTCCATGTACGTGCCGAAGTTCTCGGCGTGCAGGTCGCCGTGGATCCACACCCGCGAGGTGCGGTCGTCCAGGTACGGGCCGCCGCGCTTCTCGGCGTCGAGGTCGTGGTAGAAGAGGGCCGCCGTGCCCCGGTAGAACGCGAACGCCGAGGCCGCCATCTTCCGGAACTTCACCCGGAACGCGGCCGGGTCGGCGGCCAGGAGCCGGCCGAAGGCGGTGTCGAAGACGGCGAGGATCTCCTCGCCGCGCTGCTCGTCGTTGAGCTGGGATACCGACATCGCGGGGTGCCTCCTGGTGCAGGACGGGTGGTGCTGGAATGTGCATGAAGGGGTACGACAGCGCTTCCGCCGTCTCCAACGGGCGACGCCTCGCGGGAGTGCCCGGTTCCCGCACGAAGGTACGTCCGGATCGCCCGCGGGTGTCAGTGGCGGGGCATAGGATTCGACGTTGTCCCCCAGACCGTCCGCAGTCGGTCCACAGCCGGTCGGAAGATCGTAGACGCCTGTTTCCCTTGGAGGCCGAAACCGTGTCAAAGCCGCCCTTCACGCACCTGCACGTCCACACCCAGTACTCGCTGCTGGACGGTGCCGCGCGGCTCAAGGACATGTTCGACGCCTGCAACGAGATGGGCATGACGCACATCGCCATGTCCGACCACGGCAACCTCCACGGCGCGTACGACTTCTTCCACACCGCGAAGAAGGCCGGAATCACTCCGATCATCGGGATCGAGGCGTATGTCGCCCCCGAGTCCCGGCGCAACAAGCGCAAGATCCAGTGGGGCCAGCCGCACCAGAAGCGCGACGACGTCTCCGGTTCCGGTGGTTACACCCACAAGACGATGTGGGCCGTGAACAAGACGGGCCTGCACAACATCTTCCGGCTCTCCTCCGACGCCTACGCCGAGGGCTGGCTGCAGAAGTGGCCCCGGATGGACAAGGAGACCATCGCCCAGTGGTCCGAGGGCATCGTCGCCTCCACCGGCTGCCCCTCCGGCGAGGTCCAGACCCGGCTGCGCCTCGGCCAGGAGGAGGAGGCCCTCAAGGCCGCCGCCGACTACCAGGACATCTTCGGCAAGGACCGGTACTTCCTGGAGCTGATGGACCACGGCATCGAGATCGAGCACCGGGTCCGTGAGGGCCTGCTCGACATCGGCAAGAAGCTCGGCATCCCGCCGCTGGTCACCAACGACTCGCACTACACGTACGCGCACGAGGCGGGCGCCCACGACGCCCTGCTGTGCATCCAGACCGGCAAGAACCTCTCCGACCCGGACCGCTTCAAGTTCGACGGCACCGGCTACTACCTGAAGTCCACGGACGAGATGTACGCCATCGACTCCTCGGACGCCTGGCAGGAGGGCTGCGCCAACACGCTCCTCGTCGCCGAGATGGTCGACACCACCGGCATGTTCGAGGCCAAGAACCTCATGCCGAAGTTCGACATCCCCGACGGCTACACCGAGGTGACCTGGTTCAAGGAGGAGGTCCGCCGCGGGATGGAGCGCCGCTTCCCGGGCGGCATCCCCGACGACCGCCAGAAGCAGGCCGAGTACGAGATGGACGTCATCATCCAGATGGGGTTCCCGGGCTACTTCCTCGTCGTCGCCGACTTCATCATGTGGGCCAAGAACAACGGCATCGCGGTCGGCCCCGGCCGAGGCTCCGCGGCCGGCTCGATCGTCGCCTACGCCATGGGCATCACCGACCTCGACCCGATCCCGCACGGCCTGATCTTCGAGCGCTTCCTCAACCCCGAGCGCGTCTCCATGCCCGACGTCGACATCGACTTCGACGAGCGCCGGCGCGTCGAGGTCATCAGGTACGTGACGGAGAAGTACGGCGCCGACAAGGTCGCCATGATCGGCACGTACGGCAAGATCAAGGCCAAGAACGCGATCAAGGACTCCGCGCGCGTGCTGGGCTACCCGTACGCCATGGGTGACCGGCTCACCAAGGCGATGCCCGCCGACGTCCTCGGCAAGGGCATCGACCTCGACGGCATCACCAACCCCTCGCACCCGCGCTACAACGAGGCCGGCGAGATCCGCGGGATGTACGAGAACGAGCCGGACGTCAAGAAGGTCATCGACACCGCGAAGGGCGTCGAGGGCCTGGTCCGGCAGATGGGTGTGCACGCCGCCGGCGTGATCATGTCCAGCGAGCCCATCGTCGACCACGCCCCGATCTGGGTGCGGCACACGGACGGCGTGACCATCACGCAGTGGGACTACCCGCAGTGCGAGTCGCTCGGCCTGCTGAAGATGGACTTCCTCGGCCTGCGCAACCTGACGATCATGGACGACGCCGTCAAGATGGTGAAGTCCAACAAGGGCATCGACCTCGACCTGCTGGCCCTGCCGCTCGACGATCCGAAGACCTTCGAACTCCTCCAGCGCGGCGACACCCTGGGCGTCTTCCAGTTCGACGGCGGACCCATGCGCTCGCTGCTGCGGCTGATGAAGCCCGACAACTTCGAAGACATCTCCGCCGTCTCCGCGCTCTACCGTCCGGGCCCGATGGGCATGGACTCGCACACCAACTACGCGCTGCGCAAGAACAAGCTCCAGGAGATCACCCCGATCCACAAGGAGCTGGAGGAGCCCCTGGAAGAGGTCCTGGCCGTCACCTACGGCCTGATCGTCTACCAGGAGCAGGTCCAGAAGGCCGCCCAGATCATCGCGGGGTACTCGCTCGGCGAGGCCGACATCCTGCGCCGCGTGATGGGCAAGAAGAAGCCCGACGAACTGGCCAAGAACTTCGTCCTCTTCCAGAAGGGCGCCCGCGACAAGGGCTACAGCGACGAGGCCATCCAGGCCCTGTGGGACGTGCTGGTCCCCTTCGCCGGCTACGCCTTCAACAAGGCGCACTCCGCCGCGTACGGCCTGGTCTCGTACTGGACCGCCTACCTGAAGGCGAACCACCCCGCCGAGTACATGGCCGGGCTGCTCACCTCGGTCAAGGACGACAAGGACAAGTCGGCCGTCTACCTCAACGAGTGCCGCCGCATGGGCATCAAGGTGCTCCCGCCGAACGTCAACGAGTCGGTGCACAACTTCGCGGCGCAGGGCGACGACGTGATCCTCTTCGGCCTGGAGGCCGTGCGCAACGTCGGCACCAACGTGGTCGAGTCGATCATCAGGAGCCGCAAGGCCAAGGGCAAGTACGCGTCCTTCCCCGACTACCTCGACAAGGTCGAGGCGGTCGCGTGCAACAAGCGCACCACGGAGTCGCTGATCAAGGCCGGCGCCTTCGACACCATGGGGCACACCCGCAAGGGCCTCACCGCGCAGTACGAACCGATGATCGACAACGTGGTCGCGGTCAAGCGCAAGGAGGCCGAGGGGCAGTTCGACCTCTTCGGCGGCATGGGCGAGGAACAGAGCGACGAGCCCGGCTTCGGACTCGACGTGCAGTTCACCGACGAGGAGTGGGACAAGACCTATCTGCTCGCCCAGGAGCGGGAGATGCTCGGTCTGTACGTCTCGGACCACCCGCTCTTCGGCCTGGAGCACGTGCTGTCCGACAAGGCCGACGCGGGCATCGCCCAGCTCACCGGAGGTGAGCACGCGGACGGCGCGGTGGTCACCATCGGCGGCATCATCTCGGGCCTGCAGCGCAAGATGACCAAGCAGGGCAACGCCTGGGCGATCGCCACGGTCGAGGACCTCGCCGGTTCCATCGAGTGCATGTTCTTCCCGGCGACGTACCAGCTCGTGTCGACCCAACTCGTCGAGGACGCGGTCGTGTTCGTCAAGGGCCGGCTCGACAAGCGCGAGGACGTGCCGCGGCTGGTCGCGATGGAGCTCCAGGTGCCCGACCTGTCGAACGCGGGCACCAACGCGCCGGTGATCCTCACCATCCCGGCGGTCAAGGTCACCCCGCCGATGGTCAGCCGCCTCGGCGAGATCCTCAGCCACCACAGGGGCGAGAGCGAGGTCCGCATCAAGCTCCAGGGGCCGACGAAGACGACGGTGCTCCGGCTGGACCGGCACCGGGTGAAGCCGGATCCTGCGCTCTTCGGAGATCTGAAGGTGCTGCTCGGCCCGTCCTGCCTGGCGGGCTGAGCCGATGCGGCGGGAAGGGGCGCACCCTCGGCGGGTGCGCCCCTTCCGTGTGCCTGGGCTTCAACTGCCCTTTAGTTGTGGCCGAAGCGCTGCTGCTTCTTACGCGCAACATCCGCCGGGCTGCCCGGGACGTGCATCGGGGACTCGTGGGTCTCCGAGGACGACCGCTGCGCGTGCTCCTGGGCCTGCTGGGCCTGCGAGCGCTGCTGCTGGCTGCCCTGCTTGCGGTTCTTGTTCTTGGCCATGGTGATCTGCCTCCTGTGGGGGATCTAGGGGCCAGGGCCGCGACCAGATTCACATAAGCTGACATCACGCGCATGTCGGATAATTACCGTGTGTAACAGGGTCGATGGGCGAGCGGCATGCGCAAACGCCACGCCGAAGATCGAGTTCCGGCCGTTAACCTCCGCGTGGTCGGGCAGACTCGAAGGAAGTCCGGAGCAAAGGAAGTCCGAAGCAAGAGCCTCCTGGGAAGAGGGTGAGTCGCGTGGACCGCTGCATCGTCCTGGTGGACGCCGGGTATCTGCTGGGAGCCGCCGCCAGCCTCCTTGCCGGTGAGCCCTCACGGTCCCGGATCACCGTCGACCACGCCGCGCTGATCCAGGCCCTGCGCGAACGCGCGGAGTCGGAGACCGAGCGCCCGCTGCTGCGCATCTACTGGTTCGACGGCGCCCCCGACCGGGTCCCCCAGCCGGAGCACCGCAGGCTGCGCGTGATGCCCCGCGTCACCGTCCGGCTCGGCGCCCTCACCCGCAGTGACGGACGCTGGGCGCAGAAGGGTGTGGACGCCGCCATGCACGCCGAGCTGACCGAGCTGGCCCGCAACCGCGCCTGCTCCGACGTCGTCCTGGTCACCGGCGACGGTGATCTGCTGCCCGGCATGATGGCCGCCAAGGAGCACGGCGTCGCCGTCCACCTGTGGGCCGTACAGGCCGCCGACGGGGACTACAACCAGTCCGAGGACCTGGTCGCCGAGGCCGACGAGCGACGCGTACTGGACCGGGCCTGGATCACCCAGGCCGTCCGCGCCAAGGAGCTGACCGGCGTCTGCGCACCCCCGCCCGCGCCCCGCCCCGAGATCGCCGCGATCCTCTCCGCGCCGCTGCCCGAGTCCACGCTCGCCACGGTCGCCGAAGCACCCGCCGAGGAGGGCGGCCACGCGCCTGCCGCCGCGGCCGAGGGCGGAGCCCAGGAGCGGGTGCCCGCCCCCAAGGGCGTACCGACCCCCAAGGACCTCGCCGCGCTGCGCGCACCCGGTGCGCAGGCCGTGCAGCATCCGGCGACCGCGACCCTCAGGTGGTCCTCCGACAAGGGCTGGGTGGACCGGCCCGGCGGGGTCTCCGAGCCGCCCGAGATCGCCTCCATGCCGACGCTGGCCCAGCTCACCACCGCCGAGCAGCGCTGGGCCGACCGGGAGGAGGACATCACCACGGTCGGCGGCGACCCGTACGAGGTGGGGCAGGTCTTCGCCCGCCGCTGGATGTCCCGGCTCGGCGACCAGGGCCATGTGCAGCGGCTGTCCACGATGTACCCGCGCATCCCGCACCGCATCGACGGCGAGCTGCTGCGCTACGCCGCCCGCTTCGGGCTGCTCGCCCACAAGGACGACCAGATCGACGAGCACGACCGTTACGCCATCCGGGCGGGCTTCTGGCGGGAGGTCGACGTACCGGCCGCGGCCGAGCACGCCCCTGCCGGGGAGTGAGCCGGGACTTTCCCGGTGGCGGAACGAGAAGCCAGGGGTGAGAAGAGGCCCCAAAGACGAGTAAAGGGGCCGGACCCCGTAGTCTCGTGCCTTGTGAGTACGCGCGCGGGACAGGCACTTCGGCATGACGAGGTCGTACGCGTGCGCGGGCTCAGCAAGACCTATCCGCCCGTGAAGGGGCGGCGCGGAGCGCCGGGAGCGCCCGAGGTGCGGGCCACCGACGGCGTGGAACTGGACGTACGGCGCGGAGAGATCTTCGGGCTGCTCGGGCCGAACGGCGCCGGCAAGTCCACCCTGGTACGGCAGCTCACCGGGCTGCTGCGGCCGGACACCGGCAGCGTCGAGATCCTCGGCCACGACATCGTCAGGCATCCCGAGCGGGCCGCCCGGATCCTCGCCTACCTGGGGCAGGAGTCCTCCGCCCTGGACGAGCTGACCGTCGCGCTCGCCGCCGAGACCACCGGACGCCTGCGCGGGCTGGACCTACGGCAGGCGCGCGCCGAGCGGGACGCGGTACTCGAGGAACTGGGCCTCACACCGATCGCCGGGCGGGCGCTGAAGAAGCTGTCCGGCGGACAGCGGCGGCTCGCCTGCCTCGCCGCCGCCCTCGTCGGCGAGCGGTCGCTGCTCGTGCTGGACGAGCCCACCACCGGCATGGACCCGGTGGCCCGGCGCGCGGTGTGGGCGGCCGTGGACCGGCGGCGGGCCGAGCGGGGCACGACCGTGCTGCTGGTCACCCACAACGTCATCGAGGCCGAGACCGTCCTCGACCGGGTCGCCGTCCTGGACCAGGGCCGGGTCATCGCCTGCGACACCCCGGCCGGGCTGAAGGAGCAGGTCTCCGGCGAGGTGCGGGTGGAACTGGTGTGGCGGGAGCGGGCGCCGCTGGACGTGCCCGAGGTCGCCGTGCTGCGCGAACGGGCCACGGAGTCCGGCCGGCGCTGGACGCTCCGGCTCGCACCCGAGGAGGCCCGGGCCGCCGTCGCCACGGTGACCGGCGGGGCCGCCTTCGCCGCCCTGGACGACTTCACGCTCGCCACGCCCAGCCTGGAGGACGTCTACCTGGCGCTGGGCGGGGCGGCACGGCAGGGGCTGGTGAAGGCGTGAGCGCGAGGAACGTCGTACCCGTATGGTCCCTGTGGGACGGCGGCGCGGCTGCCGTAGGGAAGAGGAGCAGCTCGTCGTGAGTGTCGTACCCGCGGAGGTGCTGCAGGGCGGTGCCCGGCCCGTGCCGGAGCCGCCCCGGCCCGCGGCCGAGCTCGGGCCGCCCGCGCGGCTGTGGCCGTCGCTGGTGGCCGTCTACCGGGCCCAGCTGTCCCGGGCCCGGGTGGCGCGCATCCCGCTGCTGTTCGTGGCTACCTTCCAGTCCATCGGCATCGCCGTGATGATGCGGGGCGTCGTCGACAGCGGCAGTGAGGCGCAGTCCGTGGTGGCCGGGTCCTCGGTGCTCGTCGTCGCGTACGTCGCGCTCAATCTGCTGTCGCAGTACTTCGGGCAGCTGCGGGCCAGCGGTGGGCTCGACCACTACGCCACGCTGCCGGTGCCGCCGGCGGCGGTGGTGCTGGGCGCGGCGGGGGCGTACGCCTCCTTCACCGTGCCGGGGACCCTGGTGACCGCCGTCTTCGGGTGCATGCTGTTCGGGCTGCCGCTGTCCAACCTGTGGATCCTGGTGGCCGTCATCCCGCTCGCCGGGGCCGCGCTCGCCGGACTCGGTGCCGCCTGCGGGCTGCTCGCGCCGCGGCCCGAGCTCGCCACGCTGCTCGGGCAGCTGGGCATGTCGGCGGCGCTGCTGCTCGGTGTGCTGCCGGCCGACCGGATGCCGGAGATCGTACGGCTGGCCCGGGACCTGCTGCCGTCGACCTACGGCGTGGAGGCCTACGCGCGGACCTTCGGGGCCGACCCGGACTGGGCCGCCGTCCTCGCTGACCTGGGGGTCTGCGCGGGTGTCGGAGTGATCTCGCTGGCCGTGGCGACCTGGGCCTACCGCAGGGCCGCCGTCCGATGACGCGGCCCACAGCGCGACCTGGCACGATGTCAGGGTGACCGCACCGCTGACTCCGCCCACGCCGCCGCACGACGACTCCCCGCACCAGGTCTGGCAGGCGCCGCCGCCTGCCGGGGCGGCGGGCGTGAGCCTGTACGAACAGGACGGCCCTGGGATGAAGAAAGAGATCCTGGAAGCCGTCGTGATCGCGATAGCGGTGGCGCTGGGCGGGGTGCTGTTCGGGCTGCTGTGGTGGTGGCTGGCGCCGCACGTGCCGCTGTTGGGGGACGAGGTCGGCAAGAGCTGGGTCGTCTACATCAAGGACACCGAGGGGGAGCAGGCGGCCGGGGTGGACGGCACGTTCACGCTGCTGGGGCTGGCCTTCGGGCTGGTCAGCGCGGTCGTCGTGTTCGCGCTGCGGCGGCGCGGCGGTGTGCCGTTGGTGGTGGCGCTGGGTGTGGGCGGTCTGCTCGGGTCGCTGCTGGCGTGGCGGCTCGGGGTGTGGCTGGGGCCCACGTCCGACGTGATCGCCCACGCGAGGCAGGTCGGGAAGGGGGTCACCTTCTCGGCGCCGTTGAAGCTGGGGGCGAAGGGTGCGCTGCTGGCCTGGCCGTTGGCCGCCTCGCTGGTGCATCTGGGACTGACCGCGCTGTTCGGGCCTCGGGACCCCGAGCCGTACCCGCAGGCTCCGGCCCCGAAGGACGGGTACGGAGCCCCGCTGACGTAATCCCGTCAGCCTCGGCCGATCGGTGCCAGCACCGCTTCGGTCAGCTGTGCCAGGTCTCCCGGGGTCAGTTCGACCTCCAGGCCCCTGCGGCCCGCCGAGATGCAGATCGTCGCGTGGGACTCGGCCGAGTCGTCCAGGACGGTGCGGAGCTTCTTGCGCTGGCCCAGGGGCGAGATGCCGCCGCGTACGTAGCCGGTGGTGCGTTCCGCGAGGGTGGGGTCGGCCATCGTCGCTCGCTTGCCGCCCACCGCCGCGGCCAGCGCCTTGAGGTCGAGCGTGCCGGAGACCGGCACCACCGCCACCGTCAGCGCGCCGTCCACGTCCGCCACCAGGGTCTTGAAGACCCGGTCGGGTGAGACGCCCATCGCCTCCGCCGCCTCCTCGCCGTAGGAGGGGTGGGAGGGGTCGTGGTCGTAGGAGTGCAGGGTGAAGCCCACGCCCGCCGCCGTCAGGGACACCGTCGCCGGAGTGCCACCGGACTGCTGCTTCTTCGACTTCTTCGCCATCGGGGTGTCGGCCTCGGTTCGCTCAGTTCAGGCTGGTCGGCGTCCGCGTCAGCTCGAACGCGGGCAACGACGGAAGGTTACGGATGATGGCCGTCTCCGCGCGAAGGAGTTTCAGCTCGTCCCGGAGCCGGGAGGCGGTGTCCTGCGCCTGCAGCAGCCGTTGCTTGGTCGGCGTGTCCAGGACCATCGCCGCCGCCACCAGGTAGGAGACCACCGAGGGGTCGTCCGGGAGGTCCGCGCCCGTCGACAGGGAGCGCTCACGGGCGCCCGCCAGGCGCTTCTGGTACTGGCGGAAGGCGCGCAGGACGCCCTCGGCCAGGGCGCCCGCCTCGTCGCCGGGGTCCTCCGGCAGCTCCTCCAGCTCCGCCGTCAGGAACGGGCCCGACGCGTCCACGGACAGCAGCCGTACCCGGGTCGTCCCGGTCGCCAGCACCTCGAACGTGCCGTCGGCGCGCTCCCGGATGGTCGCCGCGTCCGCCACGCAGCCCACGCCGTGGAAGGACGTGAGGGGCTCCGCGCCGAAGCCCGCCGACGGGCCCCGCTCGGGCTGTGTGGTCGGATCCGGCATGCCCGGCGCGCTCGGTGCCACCTCGTGGCCGTCGCGGATCGCCACGACGGCGAACCGGCGCGGTTCGTCCTCGGGGGTCTTCAGAAGCTCGCGCATCATGGCGCGATAGCGCTCCTCGAAGATGTTCAGGGGCAGCACGAGCCCGGGGAACAGCGCTGAGTTCAGCGGGAACAGAGGGAGTCGGACGGTGGTCACGGCGCCCCAGCCTAATGGTCGGAGGCGGCGGCTCGGCCGCGGTGTTCGTTCCGCGGTCGCGCCGGTGCCGCCAGCAGTTCGGTCAGGGTGGTGCCGCAAGCGGCCGTCAGGAGTGTCTCGCGCAGGCTGAGGAAGTGGCCCAGCGGGTCGTCGGAGAGCCGCTCCCAGGGGAACGAGGTGGCGTACGGGCCGATCAGGCGCAGCTGGGTGCGGGCGTCCTCCCAGCGTTCCAGCCGGGCGAGGACGTAGACCAGTTTGTTGCGGATCTCGGCGTACGACGGCGCGGCCGCCGGGAACCGGCCGGAGAGCGCGATCGCTTGGTCGGCCGCCGCGTCCAGCCGCTCGCGCGGCACCTCGGGGCCGCAGCCGTCGGTCAGGTAGGCGAGGGCCGCCCGGGCCGGCAGCGCCTGGACGAGCGAGTCGGGCGGGGCGTCCTGCGCGGCCAGGTCGGCGAAGTCGAAGCACTCGTGGTGCGAGGCACGGGGGGTGTGGGGGGTGTCCCCCCACATGACGCAGCAGGAGCTGCCCAGATAGCGCAGGGCGGCCACATGGCAGCCGTAGTGGTGCGGGGCCCGCCGGACCGCCGCCTCCCACAGCTCCTCGAAGTAGCGGTGCCCGGCCCGGGAGCCGCGTGCGTGGTCGAGCGCGATCCGCCACGGCACCGGGTCGCGGTCGTCGGCCCGCGCGGCGGCCGTGATCAGCGGGCTCACCTCGCGCAGCAGCTCGGCGCGGGCCGGGGAGGGCCAGGCGCGGTCCACCGCGAGCTGGGCCGCGACGAGCGTCACGTCGGGGTCGTTCGGGGCGGCGGCGCGCCAGGCCTCGAACCACTCGCAGCGCGAGCGGGCGAAGGCGGCGAGCCGCCGGGTGTAGCGGTCGTGGGCCTCCCACTCGGCCGCCGCGCGGGTGGTGGCGAGCAGGGCCGAGGCAGCGCCGTACTCGCCCCGGCCGGCCGCGACCAGCACGGGGGAGAGGCGTTCGTCGGGCGCGTCGAGGACGGCCTCGTCACCGGCCGGCCGGGGGCCGACGGGGCGCGAGGCATGTCGTGTCATCCGTGTGGGGCGGAGGAACGCCGGCAGCAGAGCCATGGTGTCGACCATTGAAAGACCGCAGGTCGGGGCAGCGCCAGAGGGTCCGGGTAAGTCGTGGAAGGTTGTATGTCCGATGGTCAAGGACAGGTAAAAGGTGATTGTTCAACCAATGTGGTGTACCTGCCCAATGTGACGTACGTGCCGATGGACCGGGCGTCAGCCGCGCCGCAGCAGCCGGGTCGCCCCCGCCGCCACCGTCGTCGCCAGGATCCAGCCCAGCAGGATCATGGCCGCCGCCAGCCACTGCCAGCCGCCGCGCAGCTGCCACTGGCCGACCTGGCCCAGGTCGATCACCGGCAGCAGCAGGTCCAGCGTGAACAGGGAGGCGCTCCAGGTCGGATGGCCGCCGGGGTTCACCGGCGGATGGTCGGCGTGCGAGAAGGCCAGCGTGCCCGCCGCCCACAGCACCGCCATCCACACCGCGGCCCGGCCCGGCCGGTAGCCGTAGGCCACCGTCCAGTCCTGGACGTACCCCCAGCACTTGGCGGCCGGCGGCAGCGTCTCGCGGCGCCGGCGCTGCTTGGCGAGCAGCACCTCGCGGGCGTCCTCGTCCTCCCCGGCCGCGCGCAGCACGGTGGCCAGCCGCTCGTACGGCTCCGGGTTGTACTCGGCGGTGGCCGCCGCCACCCAGTCCAGCCGCCGGGTCAGCGGGAACGGGCCCTGCGGTACGAGGTTCTCGTACGCGAAGCCGCCCATGTGGAGGTTGCCCGGGCCCGGCCAGCTGCCCGCGTGGTCCACCAGGTTCACGATCCGCGCGCCGGACAGCACCACCTTCCCGCGCTCCGGCCCGTCCCCGAGGAAGCGCAGCTCGGGCGTCTGCACCCGGCGCAGCGACAGCTCCTGGTCGTCGGTGAAGGCGAACCGGGCCCGCTCCAGGTCCACGGCGTCCCCGAACCGCCCGTCGTCCAGCCGTATCCCGCCCCGGCACTCGAAGCGCTGGATGCGGGTCCCGCGCGCGGGGGTCGTCCCGCTCAGCAGCGGGTTGCCCACGCCGGCCGGGGTCAGGTACAGGGTGCGCTCCACCGTCAGCTGGGGGGCGTTCAGAGCCAGGCGCGCGTACGGGTTGGCCAGTTTCGCTCCCCGCAGGCTCAGCGAGACCCCGACCTTGGCGCTGCGCAGGCTCAGCTCGCCGTGCGACTCCAGCAGCTCCGCCTGCAGGTCCTGGCCCACGGTCAAGCCGTCCGCGGCGATCGAGCGGCCGCTGCGGTCCCGGTAGACGATCGCCTGGTTGAGCAGCAGGTCCGTGCCGATGTGCGCATCGGTCAGCCGCACCCCGTTCTGGAAGCGGCAGCGCGGCAGATGCAGATCGCCCTCGGTGTGCACCCGGGCCGCCTCCAGGCGCGGCACCGCGCAGTCCACCAGGCGCAGGGTCGTGAACCGGGCCTCGGGCAGGAGGATCTGTTCGTCGAAACGGCAGCCGCGCAGCTCCACGTACGGCGTGACCGTGCCGCCCGCCAGGTCCACCGAGCCGGTGACCCGCACGCCGACCAGCTTCAGCGAGGACACCCGGCCCGCGAGCGCGGGCGGCCCGTCCAGCAGCAGCCAGCAGACGATGCGCGCCCTGACGCTCCGCTCGGGCCCCCAGGGGTGCCCGCCGTGCGGATCGTCCACGACGGTGTCCCCGCTGCTCAGGTCGTACATGCTGCCGTTGCGGAAGGCCTGCCACATGCCCGCCTCGGCCGCGGTCAGGTCGTCCGGCAGGTCCCCGGCGTGAAGGCCGGCCCCCTCGGTCACCGCTCTTCCTTCCTCCTCTGACTACTCGCTGTCACCTCTTCGTACACCCGTTCATGCCCGCTGAGTGACGCCTGTTACACAAGACGTGAAGGGGATCTTCCGGGTTCCGGCCAGGCTATGTACCGCCCGCTGTCCCGCGTTCTGTATCAGCCATTGATACGCGCGGACGGCTCCGGACCCCGGTCTGAGAGAATTGACACCGTGATCTCCCGAATCGATCTGCGCGGCGACGCCCTTCCCGAGGGCCCCGCCCTGCGCGACCTGCTGCCCCGAGCCGACTTCGACGTTCAGGCCGCCCTGGAGAAGGTGCGTCCGATCTGCGAGGCCGTGCATCATCGGGGCGACGCGGCGCTGATCGACTTCGCCGAGAAATTCGACGGAGTACGGCTCGAATCCGTCCGTGTCCCGGCCCAGGCGCTCGCCGACGCGCTCGAGGGCCTCGACCCGGCCGTGCGCGCGGCCCTGGAGGAGTCCATCCGGCGCGCCCGCCTGGTCCACCGCGAGCAGCGCCGTTCGACGCACACCACCCAGGTCGTGCCCGGCGGGTCCGTCACCGAGAAGTGGGTGCCGGTCGAGCGCGTCGGGCTGTACGCCCCGGGCGGCCGCTCGGTCTACCCGTCCTCCGTGGTCATGAACGTGGTGCCCGCGCAGGAGGCCGGCGTCGAGTCGATCGCGCTCGCCTCCCCGGCCCAGGCCGAGTTCGGCGGGCTGCCGCACCCGACGATCCTCGCCGCGTGCGCCCTGCTCGGCGTGGACGAGGTCTACGCGGCCGGCGGCGCCACCGCCGTCGCGATGTTCGCGTACGGCACCGAGTCCTGCCCGCCCGCCAACATGGTCACCGGCCCCGGCAACATCTGGGTGGCCGCGGCCAAGCGCTACTTCACCGGCAAGATCGGCATCGACGCCGAGGCCGGCCCCACCGAGATCGCGGTCCTCGCGGACGACACCGCCGACCCGGTGCACGTGGCCTCGGACCTGATCAGCCAGGCCGAGCACGACCCGCTGGCGGCCGCCGTGCTGGTCACCGACTCGGTCGAGCTGGCGGACGCGGTGGCCAAGGAGCTGGAGCCGCAGGTCGCGGCCACCAAGCACGTCGAGGACCGGATCGTCCCGGCCCTGAACGGCAGGCAGTCCGCAATCGTCCTGGTCGACGGTATCGAGGAGGGCCTGCGGGTCGTCGACGCGTACGGCGCCGAGCACCTGGAGATCCAGACGGCGGACGCCGCCGCGGTCGCCGACCGGGTCAGGAACGCCGGCGCGATCTTCATCGGCCCCTGGGCCCCGGTCTCGCTCGGCGACTACGCGGCCGGGTCCAATCACGTCCTGCCCACCGGAGGCTGCGCCTGCCACTCCTCCGGCCTGTCCGTCCAGTCCTTCCTGCGCGGCATCCACATCGTCGACTACACGAAGGACGCGCTGGCCGAGGTCGCGCACCACGTGGTGACCCTGGCGGAGGCGGAGGACCTGCCCGCGCACGGCGCGGCGATCAAGGCAAGGTTCGGGTGGAAGGTACCGACGAGCAAGTGAGCTTTGGAATCGACGATCTCCCCGTACGGGACGAGCTGCGCGGCAAGTCCCCCTACGGCGCGCCCCAGTTGGACGTCCCCGTACGGCTGAACACCAACGAGAACCCGTACCCGCTGCCCGAGCCGCTGGTCGAGCGGATCACGGAGCGGGTGCGCGAGGCCGCCCGGAACCTGAACCGCTACCCCGACCGGGACGCGGTCCAGCTCCGCACCGAGCTGGCCAAGTACCTGACGAAGACCGGCAAGCACCCGCTCGGCGTCGCGAACGTGTGGGCCGCCAACGGCTCCAACGAGGTCATCCAGCAGCTGCTGCAGACCTTCGGCGGACCGGGCCGCACGGCCATCGGCTTCGAGCCGTCGTACTCGATGCACGCGCTCATCGCGCGCGGCACGGGGACGGGCTGGATCTCGGGCCCCCGCAACGAGGACTTCGACATCGACCTCGCGGTCGCCGAGCAGGCCATCGCCGAGCACAGGCCCGACGTCGTCTTCATCACCACCCCCAACAACCCCACCGGCAACGCGGTTCCGCCCGAGACGGTCCTCGCGCTGTACGACGCGGCCCAGGCGGCCAAGCCGTCCATGGTCGTCGTCGACGAGGCCTACATCGAGTTCAGCCACGGCGACTCGCTGCTGCCGCTGCTGGAGGGCCGGCCGAACCTGGTCGTCTCGCGCACCATGTCGAAGGCGTTCGGCGCGGCGGGCCTGCGCCTCGGCTACCTCGCCGCGCACCCCGCGGTCGTGGACGCCGTACAGCTCGTACGGCTGCCGTACCACCTGTCGGCGATCACCCAGGCGACCGCCCTGGCCGCCCTGGAGCACACCGACACGCTGCTGAAGTACGTCGAGCAGCTGAAGTCGGAGCGGGACCGGCTGGTGAGCGAGCTGCGGGCGATCGGTTACGACGTCACCGAGTCCGACGCGAACTTCGTGCAGTTCGGCCGGTTCGAGGACTCCCACACCGCCTGGCAGAAGATCCTCGACCGGGGTGTCCTGGTCCGGGACAACGGCGTACCGGGGTGGCTGCGGGTGTCCGCCGGAACCCCCGAAGAGAACGACGCGTTCCTCGACGCGGTACGTGAAGTCAAGAAGGAGCTTGAGGTATGAGCCGCGTAGGACGTGTGGAGCGTACGACCAAGGAGACCTCGGTCCTCGTCGAGATAGACCTCGACGGCACCGGGAGGACCGACATCGCGACGGGCGTCGGCTTCTACGACCACATGCTCGACCAGCTGGGCCGGCACGGTCTGTTCGACCTGACCGTGAAGACCGACGGCGACCTGCACATCGACTCCCACCACACCATCGAGGACACCGCCCTCGCGCTCGGTGCCGCCTTCAAGCAGGCGCTCGGCGACAAGGTGGGGATCTACCGCTTCGGCAACTGCACGGTCCCGCTGGACGAGTCCCTCGCCCAGGTCACCGTCGACCTGTCCGGCCGCCCCTACCTCGTGCACACCGAGCCCGAGAACATGGCGCCGATGATCGGCGAGTACGACACGACGATGACCCGGCACATCCTGGAGTCCTTCGTCGCCCAGGCGCAGATCGCGCTGCACGTGCACGTGCCCTACGGGCGCAACGCGCACCACATCGTGGAGTGCCAGTTCAAGGCGCTCGCGCGGGCCCTGCGCTACGCCAGCGAGCGCGACCCGCGCGCGGCCGGCATCCTCCCCTCCACGAAGGGCGCGCTGTAACCCATGAACGGTCTGTCCACCCTCCTGATCGTCGTCGGCCTCTTCCTGGTCGGCGGCATCATCTCCTTCGCCAAGCAGAAGATGCCCACGAGCCTCATCGTGCTGCTGTCCATCGGCGCGGCCATGTGCCTCGTCTCGGGCGTCCTGAGGCTGGAGGTGTGGAATTGAGCGCCAAGCGAGTGGTCGTCTTCGACTACGGCTTCGGCAACGTCCGCTCCGCCGAACGCGCCCTCGCGCGCGTGGGGGCCGACGTCGAGATCACACGCGACTTCGACCGGGCGTTGAACGCCGACGGCCTGCTGGTGCCGGGCGTCGGCGCCTTCGCCGCCTGCATGCAGGGGCTGCGCGAGGCCCGTGGTGACTGGATCATCGACCGCCGGCTGTCCGGCGGGCGTCCGGTGATGGGCATCTGCGTCGGCATGCAGATCCTCTTCGCGCGCGGCATCGAGCACGGCGTGGAGACCGAGGGCCTCGACGAGTGGCCCGGCTCGGTCGAGCCGCTTCAGGCCGACATCGTGCCCCACATGGGCTGGAACACCGTCGACTCCCCGGCCGACTCGGAGCTGTTCGCCGGCCTGGACCGGGACGCCCGCTTCTACTTCGTGCACTCCTACGCCGTCCACGACTGGACCCTGGAGACCCACAACCCGCTCATGCACTCGCCCAGGGTGACCTGGTCGACGCACGGCAAGCCCTTCGTGGCGGCCGTGGAGAACGGTGCCCTGTGGGCCACCCAGTTCCACCCCGAGAAGTCCGGCGACGCCGGTGCCCAGCTCCTCACCAACTGGATCGGAACCCTGTAGACCATGGCCAAGCTCGAACTCCTTCCCGCCGTCGACGTCCGTGACGGCCAGGCCGTCCGCCTCGTGCACGGTGAGTCCGGGACCGAGACGTCCTACGGCTCCCCGCTGGAGGCCGCCCTCGCCTGGCAGCGCTCCGGCGCCGAGTGGCTGCACCTGGTCGACCTGGACGCCGCCTTCGGCACGGGCGACAACCGGGAGCTGATCGCCGAGGTCGCCAGGGCGATGGACATCAAGGTGGAGCTGTCCGGCGGCATCCGCGACGACGACACCCTCGCCGCCGCCCTCGCCACCGGCTGCACCCGGGTGAACCTCGGCACCGCCGCCCTGGAGACCCCGGAGTGGGTCGCCAGGGCCATCGCCGAGCACGGCGACAAGATCGCGGTGGGCCTGGACGTGCGCGGCACGACCCTGCGCGGCCGCGGCTGGACCCGTGACGGCGGCGACCTCTACGAGACGCTGGAGCGCCTCGACAAGGAGGGCTGCGCCCGCTACGTCGTCACCGACATCGCCAAGGACGGCACCCTCCAGGGCCCGAACCTGGAGCTGCTGCGCAACGTGTGCGCCGCGACGGACCGGCCGGTCGTGGCGTCCGGCGGCGTGTCGTCGCTCGACGACCTCCGGGCCATCGCCGAGCTGGTACCCCTCGGTGTCGAGGGCTCCATCGTCGGGAAGGCCCTGTACGCGAAGGCGTTCACCCTGGAAGAGGCCTTGGAGGCTGTGTCGTCATGAGCGATGCCGTGCGGCGCGTGCAGAGCGGAAGTCCCTGGGAAGAGAGCTTCGGGTTCGCGCGCGCCGTCGCGGCGGGCGACCGTGTGCTGGTGGCCGGTACGACGTCCTTCCGGGGCCGTGTGCTGTACGGGGAGGGTGACCCGTACGAGCAGGCCAAGGTGGCGTTCACCAGCGCACTGGAGGCGATCGCGGAGTTCGGGCTCGACATCGGGTCCGTGATCCGCACGCGGATGTACCTGACCCATGTGCGGGACGTGGACGCGGTGGGCCGGGCCCACAAGGAGCTCTTCGACTCCGTGCGCCCGGCCTCGACCCTGCTGGTCGTGGAGGGCTTCGTCGACCCGCGCATCCTGGTCGAAGTGGAACTAGAGGCATTCAGAGGAGCCGTGAACTCATGACCCTGGCGGTCCGAGTCATCCCCTGCCTGGACGTGGACAACGGCCGGGTCGTCAAGGGCGTCAACTTCCAGAACCTGCGCGACGCGGGCGACCCGGTCGAGATGGCCAAGGTGTACGACGCCGAGGGCGCCGACGAGCTGACGTTCCTGGACATCACCGCCTCGTCCGGCAACCGGGAGACGACGTACGACGTGGTGCGCCGCACCGCCGAGCAGGTGTTCATCCCGCTGACCGTCGGCGGCGGCGTCCGTACGGCCGAGGACGTGGACAAGCTGCTGCGGGCCGGCGCCGACAAGGTGGGCGTCAACACGGCGGCCATCGCCCGCCCGGACCTGATCCGCGAGATCGCCGAGCGCTTCGGCCGGCAGGTGCTGGTGCTGTCGGTGGACGCACGGCGGACGCCTGAAGGCGCCTTCGAGGTCACCACCCACGGTGGCCGCCGGGGCACCGGCATCGACGCCGTCGAGTGGGCGCACCGGGCCGCCGATCTGGGCGCCGGCGAGATCCTGCTGAACTCCATGGACGCGGACGGCACCAAGGACGGCTACGACCTGGAGATGATCGCGGCCGTCCGCAAGCACGTCACCGTCCCGGTGATCGCCTCGGGCGGCGCGGGCCGCCTGGCGGACTTCCCGCCGGCCGTCGAGGCGGGCGCGGACGCGGTCCTGGCCGCCTCCGTCTTCCACTTCGGCGACCTGCGCATCGGCCAGGTGAAGCAGACGCTGCGGGAGGCGGGGCACCCGGTGCGGTGACGCCGTGCTGAGCTTCGACAGATAGGAAAGGGAAGTTGCGCAAAATTTGTTGTGCAACTTTTCTTTCCTGTCTAGTCTGACGGCATGGCAGACAAGGAGCCACGACGGATCACCGACGTGGGGACGCTGAAGGCCCTGGCGCATCCGCTGAGGGCGAACCTGTACCGGCTGCTGTGCGTCGAGCAGGTGGCTACGGCGTCACAGCTCGCCGAGCATGTGGACGAAGCCGTCTCCCTGGTCAGCTACCACCTGCGCAAACTCGCCGAGCACGGGCTGATCGAGGAGGCGGAGCCGCAGAGCGGGGACGCACGGGAGCGGTGGTGGCAGCCTGCGTCCGACGGGCTGAGCATCCGGGGCGAGGACTTCCGCGGCGAACCGGGAAAGGCCGCGGCCCACCTGGCGGCCAGCCGCCTCTTCCACGACCAGCGTGCCGACCGCTACCGGCGCTATCTCGACGAACGCCCCACGTGGAACCCCGAGTGGAACACCGCGTCCGTGGACAGCGAGTCCTGGATGCGGCTGACCCCGGCGGAACTCACCGCGCTGAAGGGCGAGTTGGAGGCGATCCTGCGCCGGTACGACGAGCAGGGCCGGGCCGCCGAAGCCGCAGGCGGGACCGAGGGGCGCGAACACGTCGCGCTGTTCATGTACGGATTCCCGTTCCGCGTCTGAGAGAGGGCACCGCCGTGACCGTCCTGTCCGGCATACCCGCGCGGCAACTCGAAAAGGCCGCCCACCGCGACCCCAACGTCCTGCGCTGGCTCGGTGCCTACACCTCCTCGATGCTCGGCGACAGCATCTACTACATCGCCCTGTCCTGGGCCGCCGTCCAGGCCGGAACGCCCGCACAGGCCGGTGCCGTGATGTCGGCCAGCGCGCTGCCGCGGGCCGTGCTGATGCTCGGCGGGGGAGTGCTCGCCGACCGGCTGGGCCCGCGCCGCGTCGTCATCGGCAGCGACGCCGTGCGCTGTGCCGCCGTCCTCGCGGTGGCCGCCCTGCTGCTCCTCACCAGCCCCGGGCTGTGGCTGCTCGCCCTGCTGGCCCTCGTCTTCGGCACCGTCGACGCCGTGTTCATGCCCGCCGTCGGTGCCCTCCCGGCACGGATCACCGGCAAGGACCAGCTGGCCCGGGTACAGGGCATGCGGGGCCTCGCGATCCGCTTCGCGAGCGTCGTCGGCGCCCCGCTCGGCGGCCTCGGCGTGGCGCTCGGCGGCGCGGCGGCCGCGTTCACCCTCGCCGGACTGCTCATCGCGGTGTCGGTGCCGCTGCTGGTCTCCGTACGGGTCCGGAAGCTGCCGGCGGACGACCGGAGCGACACTCGGGACACGTCCGCCCGGCGGGATCTGCGGGAAGGCCTGCGCTACATCCGCCGGCACCGCGTCCTCGCCCCGCTCATGCTGGCCATCGCCCTCGGCGACTTCGGCTTCGTCGGGCCGTTCAACGTCGGCCTGACCCTGCTCGCCGACCGGCGCGGCTGGGGCGCCTCCGGGATGGGCTGGATCCTCGCCGGGTTCGGCGTCGGCGCGGGCGCCGCCTCGTTGCTGCTCACCGCCCGCGGACGGCTGCCGCGCGCCGGGCTGGTCGCCGCGTACGCCATCCTCGGGGGCTCCGTCGCGATCGGCGCCCTTGCCTTCCTCCCGAGCCTCGCCGGGGCCGTCGGGGTGGCCCTGCTCGTCGGACTCCTCGCCGGGCTCAGCGGCGCCATGTGCGGGGCCCTGCTCCAGACCCAGGCCGACCCCGCCTACCTCGGCCGGGTCACGGCCGTCTCCAGCCTGGTCAGCCTCGGACTCGCCCCGCTGAGCATGCCGTTCGCGGCCGCCGCGATCGGCGCCTGGGGCCTCGGCCCGGTCTACGTCGTCAGTGCCGTCGTCTGCGGCCTCGGCGGGCTCGTCGCCCTGTGCGTCCCGGGCCTGCGCCGGGCCGAACTGCCCCGCTGAGACTCAGCCGTGGGCCGGCTTGGGCTGGGTCAGCTGGATCAGGTTGCCGACCGTGTCGTCGATCACGGCCGCGATCACCGGACCCTGCTCCTGCGGCTCGTGCGTGAAGCGCACGCCGAGGTTCACCAGCCGCTTGTACTCCGCCTGGATGTCGTCCACCGAGAAGACGATGCACGGGATCCCCGCCTCGTACAGGGCCCGGCGGTACGGCTCCGCGATGGGGCTGTCACCGGGCTCCAGCAGCAGCTGGAGATCGTGCTGGGCCCCGCCGGGCGCGCCGACCGTGACGAACAGCGTGCCGCCGCCCAGGTCCAGACGGGTACGGGTCTCGAAGCCGAGGACGTCCGTGTAGAAGGCGTGCGCCTTCGGCACGTCGTCCACGTACACACCGGTCATCGCGACCTTGATCATGAGGTGCCTCTCAGATGCCCAGCTGCTTGGACTCGTGCAGCTTCGCGATGGCGTTCTCGTCGCCGTCCAGCTCGACCTTCGCCGCGCTCTGCCGGCCGAACGCGAACATCAGCAGCTCCGCCGGCTCGCCGGTCACCGTCACCACGGGCGCACCCCGGTGGGCGACGGCCGTCTGGCCGTCCGGACGCCGCAGGACCAGACCCGTCGGCACACCCCGGCCCACCAGGCGGGCGGTGCGCTCCAGACGGGACCACAGCGACTCCTGGAAGACGGGGTCGAGCTCGCGCGGCGTCCAGTCCGGCTGGGCGCGGCGCACGTCCTCCGTATGGACGTAGAACTCCACGATGTTGGCCGCCTCGTCGATCTGCTTGAGCTGGAAGGGTGAGAAACGCGGCGGGCCGGTCCGGATCAGCTGGATCAGCTCCTCGTACGGCTTCGCGGCGTACTCGGCCATCACCTTCTCCAGCCGAGGCGCGAGCTGCTTGATCAGCGTGCCCCCGGCCGCGTCCGGCCGCCGTTCCCGCACCACCACGTGCGCGGCCAGATCGCGCGTCAGCCACCCCTCGCAGAGGGTCGGTGCCTCCGGACCGGTGGTCTCCAAGAGGTCGGCGAGCAGAAGCCGTTCACGCTGAGCGAAGGTCGACATGCAGTCAGCCTACGACCACGCACAGGGTCCGCCCACCCGTCACCCGACCACCGCCCCTCAACGAGGCGCTGCGCGCCGCAGGGCTCGATCAGTGGACTTGGGCCGTCACCGTCAGTACCGCGCGGCAGAATGGCACCCATGACCAGTACGCCTCCGCCCAGCAACCTGGACCCCGAGATCGCCGCGCGCCTGAAGCGCAGCGCCGACGGGCTCGTCCCCGCCATCGCCCAGCAGTACGACACCGGTGAGGTGCTGATGCTCGGCTGGATGGACGACGAGGCGCTGCATCGCACGCTCACCACGGGCCGCTGCACCTACTGGTCGCGCAGCCGCCAGGAGTACTGGGTCAAGGGCGACACCTCCGGCCACTTCCAGTGGGTCAGGTCCGTCGCCCTGGACTGCGACGCCGACACCCTGCTGGTCAAGGTCGACCAGGTCGGCGCCGCCTGCCACACCGGCGCCCGCACCTGCTTCGACGAGGACGTGCTGCTCAAGGACGCCGATTCCGGCGTGCAGGCACAGGATCAGTAAGGTCAGCCGCCATGGACCTCGAGACCTTCCGCAAGCTCGCCACCGACCGGCGCGTCATCCCGGTCACGCGCAAGCTCCTCGCCGACGGCGACACCCCGGTCGCGCTCTACCGCAAGCTCGCCGCCGAGCGCCCCGGCACCTTCCTGCTGGAGTCCGCGGAGAACGGCCGCTCCTGGTCCCGCTACTCCTTCGTGGGCGTGCGCTCCGCCGCGACCCTCACCGCACGGGACGGCGAGGCCCACTGGCTCGGCGCCCCGCCCGTCGGCGTCCCCACCGGCGGCGACCCGCTCGCCGCCCTGCGTGCCACCCTCCAGACCCTGCACACCCCGCACCAGGAGGGCATGCCGCCCTTCACCGGCGGCATGGTCGGCTACCTCGGCTACGACATCGTCCGCCGTCTGGAGAAGATCGGCCCCGGCGAGCGCGACGACCTGAAGCTGCCCGAGCTGACCATGCTCCTCACCAGCGACCTCGCCGTCATGGACCACTGGGAGGGCTCGGTCCTGCTGATCGCCAACGCGATCAACCACAACGACCTCGACACCGGGGTGGACGAGGCCTACGCCGACGCCGTGGCCCGGCTCGACGCCATGGAGGCCGACCTGTCCCGGGCGGTCGCCCAGCCCCCGGCCGTCCTGCCGCCCTCCGAACTGCCCGAGTACACCGCCCTGTGGGGCGGCCCCGACTTCCAGGCGGCCGTGGAGGACGTCAAGGAGCGCATCCGCGCGGGCGAGGCCTTCCAGGTCGTGCCCTCCCAGCGCTTCGAGACCCCGTGCACGGCGAGCGCGCTGGACGTCTACCGGGTCCTGCGGGCCACCAACCCGTCCCCGTACATGTACCTGTTCCGCTTCGACGGGTTCGACGTCGTCGGCTCCTCCCCGGAGGCGCTGGTCAAGGTCGAGGACGGGCGCGCCATGGTCCACCCCATCGCCGGCACCCGGCACCGTGGCGCCACCCCGCAGGAGGACCAGGCCCTCGCCGAGGAGCTGCTCGCCGACCCCAAGGAGCGCGCCGAGCACCTGATGCTGGTCGACCTCGGCCGCAACGACCTGGGCCGGGTCTGCGAGCCCGGCTCGGTGGAGGTCGTGGACTTCATGTCCGTCGAGCGCTACTCGCACGTCATGCACATCGTGTCCACGGTCACCGGCCGGGTCGCCCAGGGCCGTACGGCCTTCGACGTGCTGACCGCCTGCTTCCCGGCGGGCACCCTGTCCGGCGCCCCCAAGCCCCGGGCCATGCAGATCATCGACGAACTCGAACCGTCCCGGCGCGGCCTGTACGGCGGCTGCGTCGGCTACCTCGACTTCGCCGGCGACTCCGACACCGCCATCGCCATCCGCACGGCCCTGCTCCGGGACGGCACGGCCTATGTGCAGGCCGGCGCGGGCATCGTCGCCGACTCCGACCCGGTCGCCGAGGACCAGGAGTGCCGCAACAAGGCCGCCGCGGTCCTGCGGGCCGTCCACACGGCGAACCGCCTCGGACGGTAGCGGCCGGTCGGCCGAGGACGGTCGAGAGCGTCTGATCTGAACCCCGGGTGACGGTTCGCCCGGGGTTCAGGCGATAGTGGACTACGTGACTGCCGTACCTCACCCCCGTTCCGAAGCCGCCGCACCCACCCGGTCCGGCCGGCGGAGCCTCGCCGTGGCCCTGCTGTTCGGTGCGCTCGGCGCGGCCGTGGCGCTGCTCGCGACCCGGCAGCGCTGGGCGGAGGGCACCGCCACGGTGGCCGGCGGCGCGTTCCCGCTGACCGCCAAGGGCAGCGACGTCACGGGCGTCCCCGCGGCCCTCGCCATAGTGGGCCTCGCCGCGCTCGTCGCCGTCTTCGCCGTCCGCGGGGCGGGCCGCCTCGCCGTCGCCGCGCTGCTCGCGCTCTCCGGCGCGGGCATCGTCGTCGCCGCCCTCGTCGGGGCCTCCGACAGCTCCGCGCTGGACGAGAAGGCCGCACAGACCACCGGCGACACCTCGGCCACGGTCGCCGCGCTCGGCCACACCGGCTGGCCGTACGTCGCGGCCGTCGGCGGCGTCCTGATCCTGCTCGCCGGGCTGCTCGCCCTGCGCTACGGCAGCCGCTGGCCCGCCATGTCCGGCCGCTACGAGCGCGCGGCCGACCGCCCGCGGCGCAAGGCGCGCCCGGTGGACCCCGAGCGTCCCGAGGAGATCTGGAAGGCCCTGGACCGGGGCGAGGACCCGACCGGCGCCTGAGCAGTACCCCTTGGCGGTCGCTGGATGTGGCGAACCAGACGTCACCCCCGCGTCCGGCACGCGTGCGCGTACGGAACAATGGACGACGAGCGTCCGGCTCGGACTAGGACACACAGCAACGAGGAGCAAGTCATGGCGGGCAGCAGCCACGGTCACACCCCGGCCGCCTGGACCGGCGTCACCATCGCCTTCATCGGTTTCTGCGTCGCGGGCGCCTTCATGGTGATGGCCCAGCCCGTGGGCTTCTGGGCCGGCATGGTGATCGTGCTCCTCGGCGGCGTCGTGGGCGCCGCCATGCGCGCCATGGGCCTCGGCCAGCCGAAGCAGCAGGCGCACGCCGTCGCGCACGTGGCCCCCGCCGCGACCCGCGAGCCGGCCGGCGCCGAGAGCTGAGCACCACCGCTTCCCACGAGGGGCGGCCCGAACCCGCGGAGGGTACGGGCCGCCCCTCGCGCGCGTGCGCGGGGCGTGCGGGGCAGAATGCCTAGCGTGAACGCCGACAGCCGCAGCGCCCCGCGCACCAGCCCGCCGCCCGCCCTGTGGGGCCGTCTCGCCCTACCGGTCGGACTGCTCGCGGCCGTCGGCGGGGCCTTCGCGTACGTCGGCACGGTCGACCCGAACGAACCCGGCCACTACCCGGTGTGTCCCCTGTACCGGCTCACCGGCCTGTACTGCCCCGGCTGCGGCGGACTGCGCAGCGCCCACGCCTTCATCCACGGCGACTTCCTCACCGCCCTGCACGACAACGCGGTGGGCGTGGCCGCCTACTTCGGCTTCGCGGTGCTGTGGACCGTCTGGGTGGTCCGCGCGGTGCGCGGCCGGCCGCCACGGATCGAACTCGGGCGGGTACAGATGTGGAGCATCGGCGCGTTGCTGCTGGTCTTCACCGTGGTCCGGAACCTGCCGGGCGGCGGCTGGCTGCATCCCTAGACCGGGCTCCCGGACCTCTCTCGGACCCGTCCCGGGGAGTGTCCAGGTGGTGGGACCGGTATAGATCGGATGCAGGGCCATCGTGGACCTCCGGATACCATCGGAGTGACCAAGGGTTTTCAATCAGAACCCAAAAGAACAACCGTCTGAAAGGGGGCCGCTCGCGTGAGTGTGCTCGACGAGATCATCGACGGAGTCCGTGCCGACCTCGCGGAGCGGCAGGCACGCGTCAGCCTCGACGAGCTCAAGGAGCGTGCGGCGAAGGCCCCCGCCGCCAAGGACGGGGTGGCCGCGCTCAAGGGCGACGGAGTCAAGGTGATCTGCGAGGTCAAGCGCTCCAGCCCCTCCAAGGGCGCGCTGGCCGCGATCGCCGACCCGGCCGGGCTCGCCGCGGACTACGAGGCGGGCGGTGCCGCCGTCATCTCCGTCCTCACCGAACAGCGCCGCTTCGGCGGCTCGCTGGCCGACCTTGAGGCCGTTCGTGCGCGCGTGGACATCCCGGTCCTGCGCAAGGACTTCATCGTCACGTCGTACCAGCTGTGGGAGGCCCGCGCGTACGGCGCCGACCTCGCGCTGCTGATCGTGGCCGCCCTGGACCAGCCGGCTCTCGAGTCGCTGATCGAGCGTGCCGTCTCCATCGGCCTCACCCCGCTCGTCGAGGTGCACGACGAGGAGGAGGTCGAGCGGGCTGTGGCAGCGGGCGCCAAGATCATCGGCGTCAACGCGCGCAACCTGAAGACCCTGGAGGTCGACCGCGGCACCTTCGAGCGGGTGGCCCCGGAGATCCCCGAGAACATCGTCAAGGTCGCCGAGTCCGGTGTACGCGGGCCGCACGACCTGATCGCGTACGCCAACGCCGGCGCCGACGCGGTCCTGGTGGGCGAGTCCCTGGTCACCGGCAAGGACCCCAAGACGGCTGTCTCCGACCTGGTCGCGGCGGGCGAGCACCCCGCACTGCGGCACGGCCGAAACTGATCAACGGCTAGGCTTGCCGCGATGACTCCGACCACACCCGCCACCGCCACGGACCGGTACGCCCGCCTCGCGCGCGGCTGCCGCCCGCGTGGCTGCCGCGCGCCCGCCCGCAGGGTGCACGGCCGGCGGGTGCGGTACGTCATCGGTGACGAACCCGGGCAGGTCAACGGCATGCGATGGCAGCGCCCCCTCGGGGGCGCGGGACAGTGCCCGAACACGCGGCTCCGCCGCGCGGGCGCGACCAGCCACTGACGGCCGGCACTCGACCGGCAGAACCCCGCCCCCCACGGCGCACAGTGCTGTTCACACACCACTCACCGTGAGGATTCCGCATGCCCAGCCAGTTCTTCATCCCTGACCCCGAGGGTCAGGTGCCCAGTGGCGAAGGCTACTTCGGCGCATTCGGCGGCAAGTTCATCCCGGAGGCCCTCGTCGCCGCCGTGGACGAGGTCGCCGTCGAGTACGAGAAGGCGAAGCACGACCCCGAGTTCGCCCGCGAGCTCGACGACCTGCTCGTCAACTACACCGGCCGCCCCAGCGCCCTCACCGAGGTGCCGAGGTTCGCCGAGCACGCCGGTGGCGCCCGGGTGTTCCTCAAGCGGGAAGACCTGAACCACACCGGCTCCCACAAGATCAACAACGTTCTCGGCCAGGCGCTGCTCACCAGGCGCATGGGCAAGACCCGTGTCATCGCGGAGACCGGCGCCGGCCAGCACGGCGTGGCCACGGCCACCGCCTGCGCCCTGTTCGGCCTCGACTGCACCATCTACATGGGCGAGATCGACACCCAGCGCCAGGCCCTCAACGTGGCTCGTATGCGCATGCTCGGCGCCGAGGTCGTCGCCGTGAAGTCCGGCAGCCGCACGCTGAAGGACGCCATCAACGAGGCGTTCCGGGACTGGGTCGCCAACGTCGACCACACCCACTACCTGTTCGGTACGGTCGCCGGTCCGCACCCCTTCCCGGCCATGGTCCGCGACTTCCACCGGGTGATCGGCGTGGAGGCACGGCGGCAGCTCCTGGAGCGCGCCGGCCGTCTCCCCGACGCCGCCGTCGCCTGCGTCGGCGGTGGCTCCAACGCCATCGGCCTCTTCCACGCCTTCATCCCCGACGAGGGCGTCCGCCTGATCGGCTGCGAGCCGGCCGGGCACGGCGTGGAGACCGGCGAGCACGCGGCCACCCTGACCGCGGGCGAGCCCGGCATCCTGCACGGCTCCCGCTCCTACGTCCTGCAGGACGACGAGGGCCAGATCACCGAGCCGTACTCGATCTCGGCCGGTCTGGACTACCCGGGCGTCGGTCCGGAGCACTCCTACCTGCGCGACAGTGGCCGCGGCGAGTACCGCGCGATCACCGACGACGCCGCCATGCAGGCCCTGCGCCTGCTGTCGCGGACCGAGGGCATCATCCCGGCCATCGAGAGCGCCCACGCCCTCGCCGGAGCCCTGGAGGTCGGCAAGGAGCTGGGCAAGGACGGGCTGATCGTGGTCAACCTGTCCGGTCGCGGCGACAAGGACATGGACACCGCGGCGCGCTACTTCGGCCTCTACGACACCGACGCCGAGGTGGCCGCCAACGAAGCCGACACCGCCGAGATCGAGGGGGACGCCAAGTGAGCGGCAACATTCAGCTTCTGAACGACACCCTCGCCGCCGCCAAGGCGGAGGGGCGCTCCGCCCTCATCGCCTACCTCCCGGCCGGCTTCCCGACCGTGGACGGCGGCATCGAGGCGATCAAGGCCGTCTTCGACGGCGGCGCCGACGTCGTCGAGGTCGGTCTGCCGCACAGCGACCCGGTCCTCGACGGTCCGGTGATCCAGACCGCCGACGACATCGCCCTGCGCGGCGGCGTCAGGATCGCGGACGTCATGCGGACGGTCCGGGAGGCGCACGAGGCGACCGGGAAGCCGGTGCTCGTGATGACCTACTGGAACCCCATCGACCGCTACGGCGTGGAGCGCTTCACCGCCGAGCTGGCCGAGGCGGGCGGCGCGGGCTGCATCCTGCCCGACCTGCCGGTCCAGGAGTCGGGCCTGTGGAGGGAGCACTCGGAGAAGCACGGTCTCGCCACCGTCTTCGTCGTCGCCCCCAGCAGCAAGGACGAGCGGCTCGCCCAGATCACCGCGGCGGGCAGCGGCTTCGTCTACGCGGCCTCGCTGATGGGTGTCACCGGCACCCGTGAGTCGGTCGGCGTCCAGGCCCACGACCTGGTCGAGCGCACCCGGGCCACCGGCAGCCCGCTGCCGGTGTGCGTCGGGCTCGGCGTCTCCAACGCGACCCAGGCCGCCGAGGTCGCCGGCTTCGCCGACGGAGTCATCGTCGGCTCGGCGTTCGTGAAGCGGATGCTGGACGCCCCGGACCACGCCTCCGGCATCGAGGCGGTGCGCGGGCTCGCCGGCGAGCTGGCGAAGGGCGTTCGCCGACAGGCGTAACGGTTCGTAACGGAAGATTCGGTCACTCGAACGAGTGGACCTCTGGCCGGGGAGGCGCGCTGCGCCTCCCCGGTTCGTTCTGGGGGTGTGAGCGAGAAGAACCATGACGGAAAGCGCACCGCCAGGGAGCGGCTGGCGGTCGAGCGCGAGAAGCAGAAGTCCGCGGAGAAGCGACGGCGCGCGCTGATCGTGGGCGCGAGCGTCGTCTGCGTCCTGGGGCTCGCGGCGGTGATCGGCGTGATCGCCGCCAACTCGGGCAAGAAGAAGACCACCGGCGCGGGCCCGGTCGTGGCGCCCTCCGGTGCGCAGGGCAAGGACAGTCTCGCCATCCCGGTCGGCAAGGACGGCGCCAAGGCGACGCTCACGGTCTGGGAGGACTTCCGCTGCCCGGCCTGCCAGGCCTTCGAGACGGTGTACCGGCCCACGCTCCACGAGCTCACCGACGCGGGCAAGCTCAGAGTCGAGTACCACCTGGTCCGGCTGATCGACGGCAACCTCGGCGGCACCGGCTCCCTGCGCGCGGCCAACGCCGCGGCCTGCGCCCAGGACGCCGGAAAGTTCCGCGACTACCACGACGTGCTGTACGCGAACCAGCCGAAGGAGACCGACGACGCCTTCGCGGACAACGCCAAGCTGATCCAGTTGGCCGGCAAGGTGAACGGCCTCGACACCCCCGCGTTCCAGAAGTGCGTCAAGGACGGTACCCACGACAGCTGGGTGAACCAGTCCCACAAGGCCTTCCAGACCGGCGGCTTCAGCAGCACGCCCACCGTCCTGCTCGACGGCAAGAACATCTACACGGACCAGACGCTGACCCCGGCGAAGCTCAAGCAGATGGTGGAGGACGCGAACCGCGGGTAAGCGCGTTTCTCACGTGCCCGTTATGGACCCGTAGCCGGGCTGCCTGCCGTCCTCGCGGCCCGGCACGGTAGCGTCGACCTTGCCATGGAACTTGCCTACATTCCCAGCCCGTCGCGCGGGGTGCTGTACCTCGGCCCCATTCCGCTGCGCGGTTACGCCTTCTGCATCATCATCGGTGTCTTCGTCGCCGTCTGGCTCGGCAACAAGCGCTGGATCGCCCGGGGCGGGCGAGCCGGCACGGTCGCCGACATCGCCGTCTGGGCCGTTCCCTTCGGCCTTGTCGGTGGCCGGCTCTACCACGTGATCACGGACTACGAGCTGTACTTCAGCCCGGGCCGTGACTGGGTGGACGCCTTCAAGGTGTGGGAGGGCGGTCTCGGCATCTGGGGCGCGATCGCGCTCGGCGCGGTCGGCGCGTGGATCGGCTGCCGGCGCCGGGGCATCCCGCTGCCCGCCTACGCCGACGCCATCGCCCCCGGCATCGCCTTCGCGCAGGCCATCGGCCGCTGGGGCAACTGGTTCAACCAGGAGCTGTACGGACGCGAGACCCATGTGCCGTGGGCGCTGCACATCACCTCCTCCGAGGGCGGCCGGGTGCCGGGCTACTACCACCCGACCTTCCTGTACGAGTCCCTGTGGTGCATCGGCGTCGCCCTCCTGGTCATCTGGGCCGACCGCCGCTTCCAGCTGGGCCACGGCCGGGCCTTCGCCCTGTACGTCGCCGCGTACTGCGTGGGCCGCGGCTGGATCGAGTACATGCGCGTCGACGACGCCCACCACATCCTGGGCCTCCGCCTCAACGACTGGACCGCGATCATCGTGTTCCTGCTGGCGGTGACCTACATCGTGGTGTCGGCGAAGAAGCGGCCGGGCCGGGAGACGGTGGTGGAACCAGGCGCCTCCGATGCTCCGGCCGAGGACGCCGCAGGTGCCGAAGCCGACGGTGCGGAAGCCGACGCGAAGGCCGAGGCGGGGACCGAGGCCGACGTAGAGGTCGAGGACAAGGCCGAGCCGGACGCCGTGGAGGCGAAGGACGAGGCGGAGTCGGCGAAGAAGAGCTGACGGCTGGTCGTACGACACCGAGGGCGCCCGGAATCTTCCGGGCGCCCTCGGTGTGTGCGGAAGGAGGTTCAGTGCCTCCGCCCCAACGACAGAGTGCGCTGCGCTGCCGCCACCACCGCCGCGTCGACGAAGCGGCCGTCGGGCAGGGCCTGGGCGCCCTCGTTCGTCGCCGCGGCCTTGATGATCGTTTCCGCTGCCTCGATCTCCGCGGACGTCGGGAGATACGCCCGCTCGATCACCGGCAGCTGCCGTGGGTGGATCGCCGCGCGGCCCAGGAAGCCGAGGGTGCGGCCGCGGGCGCAGGAGGTGGCCAGGCCGTCCAGGTCGCGGATGTCGGGGTGGACGGACTGGGCCGGCGGTGCCAGACCGGCCGCGCGGGCGGCGACGACCACCCGGGAGCGGGGCCAGTCGAGGCCCGCATCGGCCCGTAGGCCCAGGTCGGCCCGGAGGTCGGCCTCGCCGAGTGAGACGCCCCGCAGGGACGGATGGGCGGTGGCGATGGCGTACGCGTGCTCGATGCCGAGGGCCGACTCCAGGAGGGCGTACAGCGGGACCGGAGTGGCCACGGCGACCTGTCTGATCTGGCCCGGGGACGTCACCTTCGGGAGTCGTAGCCCGGACACGCCCGGCAGTGTGGCCAGCGCCGTCAGGTCGGCGGCCGCCCAGGGCCCGTCGAGGGCGTTGACGCGGACGTGGACCGGGACGGACTGCGGTTCGCAGAGGCGCTCGGTCGTGGCCGCGCGGGCGTAGTCCTTGCGGTCGGGGGCGACCGCGTCCTCCAGGTCGATCACCACCACGTCGGCGCCCGCGACCAGCGCCTTGGCCACGACGTGCGGGCGGTCGCCGGGGACGTAGAGCCAGGTCAGCGGGAACGGCGTCACAGGGCGCCCTCCTCGCGCAGGGCGCGCAGCTCGGCCGGGGCCAGGCCCAGCTCGGTGAGCACCGCGTCCGTGTCGGCGCCGTGCGGGCGGCCGGCCCAGCGGATCGCGCCGGGCGTGGCGGACAGCCGGAAGAGCACGTTCTGCATGCGCAGCGGGCCCAGCTCCGGGTCGGCGACGGTGGTGACCGTGTCCAGGGCCTGGTACTGGGGGTCTTCCAGGACGTCCCGGGCGTCCTGGACGGGGGCCACCGCCGCGTCCGCCTTCTCGAAGGCCGCGAGCACCTCGGCGCGGGTGCGGGCCGCGATCCAGGAGCCCACCGCCTCGTCCAGGACATCGGCGTGCGCGGCCCGGTCCGTGCCCGTGGCGAACCACGGCTCCTCGGTCAGCTCCGGGCGGCCCACCAGCCGCAGCACCCGCTCCGCCACCGACTGCGCGGACGTGGAGACGGCGACCCAGCGGCCGTCGGCGGTGCGGTAGGTGTTGCGCGGCGCGTTGTTCGCGGACCGGTTGCCGGTGCGTTCCTGGACGTAGCCGAGCTGGTCGTACCAGGTGGGCTGGGGGCCGATGACGGCGAGGATCGGCTCGATGATCGCCATGTCCACGACCTGCCCCTCGCCGGTCCGGTCCCGTGCGGCCAGGGCCGTCAGCACGGAGTACGCCGTGGCCAGGCCCGCGACCGAGTCCGCGAGCCCGAACGGCGGGAGCGTCGGCGGTGCCTCCGGTTCGCCGGTGAGGGCCGCGAAGCCGCTCAGCGCCTCGGCGAGGGTGCCGAAGCCGGGCCGGTGCGCGTACGGGCCGAACTGGCCGAAGGCCGTGACCCGGGTGAGGATCAGCCGCGGGTTGGCGGCGGACAGCTCCGCCCAGCCCAGATCCCACTTCTCCAGGGTGCCGGGGCGGAAGTTCTCGATCACCACGTCGGCGGTGGCGGCGAGCCGGAGCAGGGTCGCGCGCCCGCCGGGCTTGGACAGGTCGAGGGTGATGGTGCGCTTGTTGCGGCCGAGCACCTTCCACCACAGGCCGACGCCGTGCTTGGCCGGGCCGTGCCCCCGGGACGGGTCGGGGCGGCCGGGATGCTCCACCTTGATCACCTCGGCGCCGAAGTCGCCGAGCAGGGTCGCTGCCATGGGGCCGGCGAAAAGGGTGGCCAGATCGAGGACCCGCAGGCCCTGGAGGGGCTGGATCCGCGGGGCCGTACTCGCAGCTGTGGTCGTACTCATGCTCATGCCGTGCACTGCGCGTCGATCTCCGGGCGGTACGGCATGGACGCCGACGCCCCCTCCCGCTGCACGGACAGGGCCGCGGCGGCGGCCGCCCAGCCCAGGGACTCCCGCACCGGCTTCTCCTCCGCGAGGGCCACCGCGAGCGCGCCGACGAAGGTGTCGCCCGCCCCCGTGGAGTCCACGGCCTTCACCTCGGGTGCGGGCACCACCAGGGGTTCGGCGCCCCGGGCCAGGTACAGGCTGCCGGTCGCGCCCAGGGTGACGACGACCTCCGGGACCAGGTCGAGCAGGGCCGCGGCCGCCTCCCGCGGGTCGGTGCGGCCGGTGAGGGTGACGGCCTCGTACTCGTTGGGGACCAACAGGTCGGTCGCGGCGAGGAGTTCGGGTGGGAGCGGCTGGGCGGGGGCCGGGGTGAGGAGGGTACGGACGCCGTGCCGGCGGGCCGCCTGCGCGCCCGCGACGACCGCGGCCAGCGGGATCTCCAGCTGGAGCAGCAGGGCGTCGACGGAGGCGAGCACGCCCTCGTCGCCGGGTGCGAGGTGGTCGACGGTGCCGTTCGCGCCGGGGATGACGACGATGGAGTTGCCCCCCTCGTCGTCCACCACGATGTGCGCGGTGCCGGACGGGCCCTCGACGGTGCGCAGGAAGTCGGTGTCCACACCGGAGTGTTCGAGGGTGTCGCGCAGGCGCACCCCGAAGGCGTCGTTGCCGACCGCACCGATCATCGAGACCGTGGCGCCGGCGCGGGCCGCGGCGATCGCCTGGTTGGCGCCCTTGCCGCCGGGGATCGTACGGAAGTCCCGTCCCGTCACGGTCTCGCCGCGCTGCGGAGCCTTGGTGACGTAGGTGACGAGGTCCATGTTGGTGCTGCCGAGGACGGCGATGTGGGTCATGGTCGGGTCGCCTCCAGGTGCGTGAGGTGGGCGAGGGTGTCGAAGCCGGTGCCGTCGAAGTCGGCGACGGAGGTGGCGAGCCGGTTCTTCAGCGGGGCCCGCCAGCGCTCGGGGAGCGCGCTCGGGGTGCCGGCGAGGAGCCCGGCGACGCTGCCGGCGGTCGCTCCGTTGGAGTCGGTGTCCCAGCCGCCGGACACGGCCCGGCAGACGGAGCCGGTGAAGTCGCCGTCCGCGTGGGTGAGGGCGGCGACGATCAGGGCGGTGTTGGGGATGGCGTGGACCCAGTGGTGGGTCGTGGAGTAGGCGGTGTGGAGTTCGTCCACGACGTCGTCGAAGTCCCGGTGTTTCCGGGCCGTTCGGAGGGCGTGGTCGATCGCGTGCGCCAGGCGGGAGCGGGGTGGGACCACCGTGCGGCCGGTGCGCAGACAGGCGTGGATGTCGTGGGTGCCGGTGGCCGCCGCCGCGAGGGTGGCCGCCGTGAACATCGCCGCGTAGACGCCGTTTGTGGTGTGGGTGAGGCGCGCGTCGCGGTGGGCCTGTGCGGCGGCGGTCGCGGGGTCGCCCGGGTTGGTCCAGCCGTGCACGTCGGCGCGGATCAGGGCGCCGATCCATTCCCGGAACGGGTTGCGGTGGCGGGCGGTGTGCGGGGGTTCGATGCCGTTGAGGAGGTTGCGGAAGGCGATGCGTTCGGCGGTGAAGGTGCGGCCGGGTGGGAGTTCGTCGAGCCAGAGCTGTGCCACGTCGGCGGTGGTGAAGGTCCTTCCGTGGCGCTTGAGCAGGAGCAGGTTGAGGAGGGGGTAGTTGAGGTCGTCGTCCTCGGGCATGCCGTCGATGTTCTCGGCGAGGGAGGTCGCGGCGGAGCGGCGGTTCCAGGGGTACCGGGCGAGCAGGTCTTCGGGGACGCCCTTCGCGGTGAACCAGGTGGACAGGGGCCAGTTGCCGACGGACCGGGCGAGGGCGCGGATGCCGTCCAGGGGCAGCTTCTCGACGGGTTTGCCGAGGAGACAGCCGATGGCCCGGCCCAGCCAGGACGCTTCGAGGGCGAGGGGGGTGAGGGGGGAGGTCGGGCGTCCGGAGGGTTCGGGCCAGTCCGGGCACAGTGCTTTGACGCGGGCCAGGTCCGTCGGCTCGTCGTCGGTCAACCTGCCGGGCAGGTCGGCGAGTTCGTCCAGCAGGTCATCCGCAAGCAGCCGAAGGTACCGCGACGCCGGTCGCGGTGAGGCTCCCGCGCGCTCAGGCGGCTCCATGCCTCCCGCCGCCCGCCATCTCGCCTCGATCCTCGACGGTTCCCGGCCGTCCAGGCGGGCCTGGTGGAGTTCGTGGCCCAGGAGGTCCTCCGGCTGGACCCAGGTCAGGCGGAGCATGCCGTGCCTCCGAGCGCCGCGAAGGCCTGCTCGTGTGCACGCCGGCGGCGCACGTCACGTGCGAAGACCTCGCGGGTGACCGCGGCCAGGGTGCGGGCCGGCTCCCACAGGTCCAGGCGGCTCTCCTCCGCCACCGTCTTCGCCCAGTCCTCGGGGACCGGGGAGCCCAGAGCGCCCGCGAGTGCACCGGCCATGGTGGCGGTCGAGTCGCAGTCGCGGCCGTAGTTGACCGCGCCCAGGACCGCCTGTCGGTAGTCGCCGCCGGCGACCAGCAACATGCCCAGCGCGATGGGGAGTTCCTCGATGGAGTGCAGCCGGGAGGGCCGGCGGGCGCCGAGCGAGGGGGCGCGGTAGTCGGGGCCGACCGTGTCGTACGGGGCCACCGCCTCCCGGAGGGGGACCAGGGCCGACTCGAAGTCGCCGTGGTCGCACGCCACTTCGCAGACCTTCTCGATCGCCGTGCGCGTGCCGTCCTTCGCCAGGGACAGACAGGCGGTCACCACCGAGTCCGGGGTCGCGCCCGGCGCGGTGGCGGCGGCGACCGCCGCGGCGAAGACTCCGGCGGCCTCACGGCCGTACGACGACTGGTGCGCACCCGCGACGTCCAGCGCCTCGGCGTAGGCCCCGGCCGGGTCGGCCGCGTTGACCAGGCCGACGGGGGCCATGTACATCGCCGCACCGCAGTTGACGATGTTGCCGACGCCCGCTTCCCGGGGGTCCGCATGGCCGTAGGCCAGCCGTGCCACGAGCCACTTCTCGGCGAGGAAGACGCGGTGGAGCGGCAGCGCCTCGGTCTCCAGCTCCGGGATCCAGCGGGGATTGGTCATCAGGTCCGGGACCAGGTGGTCGGCGACGGCGTACGCGTCGAGGTGGTCGCGGACACGGGCGTAGACCCTGACCAGCGCGTGGGTCATCAACGTGTCGTCGGTGACGTGGCCGTCGCCCTTGTGGTACGGGGCGATGGGGCGTGCCGTGCGCCAGTCGTCGCCGTGCCAGGGGCCGACGATGCCGTGGACCCGGCCGCCGTGGCGGTCGGTGATCTGGTCGGGGGAGTAGCCCTCGACGGGGCCGCCGAGCGCGTCGCCGACGGCGGCTCCGACCAGGGCTCCGGTGATCCGCTCGTCCAGGCCGGGCCCGCGGTTTTCTTCTCCTATGGGCGTCATGCCCCGAATCATCCTCCTGGTCGGGCCCGTTGCGTGGCTTCCAGGAGTCCGGCGAGTTCCACCAGGTCGGTGCCGGTGAGGCGGGGGAGGGCACAGCCGGAGAGGATGCGGCAGGCGTCGCGCCAGCCGGCCGGGACGGCCGCGCCGCCGCCCAGGGCGCCGGTGAGCGCGCCCGCGAGGGCGGGGGCGGAGTCGGCGACCCGGGACAGACAGGCGGCGGCCGGGACGGCCTCGGCGAGACGGCCCCGGGCGGCCGTGGCGAGGGCCAGGGCCACGGGGACGGTCTCGGCGGCGGCGATGCCGTAGCTGTAGACATGGTCGACGATCTGGTGTTCCAGGAGGGGGACGAGAGCGAACGCCGACTCGCTGTCCTCGGCCAGGGCGAGGGCGTGGCGGGTGTTGCGGCCGATCTCCGTCGCCGCGGGGAGTTCGGCGAGCGCGGCCGTCACGCAGGTGTCCGGGTCCGCTCCGGTGAGGGCGAGCGCGAGGGCCGCCGCCATCGCGCGGGCGCCGTGCACGCCGTCGCCGTCCTGGGTGTAGCGGGCGTCGAACTCGGCGAGGTCGGCGGCGCGTTGGGTGTCGCCGGGGTGGGCCACCGCGAGGACGCAGGCGCGGACGCAGGCGGCGTCGTCGAAGTAGTGCGGGTTGTCGTGGCCGGTGGCGGGCGGGCGCAGGCCGGCGGCGAGGTTGCCGAGGCCGGCGCGGACGGAGATGCGGGCGCGCAGGGGCAGTACGGCGGACTCGATCTCGGGGGCGCGGTCCGCCGCCGCGGCGACCTCGGCGGCCACGGCGGTCCAGGTGAGGTCGATGGCGGCGCGCATACGACGTTCCCGGCTGAGGTCGCCGAGCACGTCGTCGTCGCCGGCCCGCAGAACCGCCTCCGCGGCGAACGCCGCCCACTCGGCGTCGTCGGAGGGGCCGAGGCGGAGGGGTTCCGGCGGCTGGTTGAGCGCGATCGGCACGGGCAGGGTGGTGGTGGCGTTCTGCTCGGCGAAGGTGTCCAGCTCGCGGGTCAGGCGGCGGGTCCACTCGGGCATCCTGGCGGCTCGGTGCCGGGCGGCCGGCCAGCCGGCGGCGTCTCCCGCGGCGAGGCCGAGCAGCAGCCCCTCGATACGGCGCGTCATGACACCCGCTCGCTGTCCTGGAGGGCGGTGGTGGGGGCGGGGACCAGCAGCTCCGCCACGTCCAGGACGTGATGGCCGGCCATGGAGGGCAGGCATCGGCCCCGCACCGGGCCGATGGCCGACGCCCACTCCGGGGGGATCGCCGAGAGTCCCTGGGTCGCCCCCGACAGGGCGCCCGCCACCGCCGCCGTCGTGTCCGCGTCGCGGCCCATGTTGACCGCCGTGAGGACCGCCTCCCGGAAGTCGCCGTCCGCCGCCGCGTACGCGCCGAAGGCGAGGGCGACCGCCTCGGGGGCCAGATCGGTCCAGGGGTAGCCGCCGATGACCACCGCGGAGCGGACCGCGCGTTCGCCGCGGTGGGCCACGGTCACCGCGCGCCGCAGCGAGCGGGCCGTCCAGGAGTCCTCGGGGACGACGGCGAGCGCCGAGGCGATGACCACCGCGGGTGAGGCGCCCGCCATCGCCGCCGCCACTCCCGCCGCGACCGCCTGGCCGCCGTAGATGCCCTCGCCCTCGTGGCTGACCAGGCCGTCGATCGCCACCAGACGGGCCGCTTCGGCCGGACGGCCCGCCGCGAAGACGCCGAAGGGGGCCGCCCGCATCGCCAGACCGTCGCTCCAGGCGTGCCGGTGCTGGGCGGAGATGGGCGCCGCGAGGCCGCGGCGGAGGTTCTCCAGCGTGCCCCGCTCGCTGAAGCCCGCGCCGCGGAAGGAGCCCTCGGCGCGGTCGGCGATCCACTCGTGCCAGGCGGCCTCGACATGGGCGGGGGTGAGTGCCGAGCCGTGCCGGGCCAGCAGCAGCCCCGAGAAGATCGCGTACTCGGTGTCGTCCGTGCCGCAAGGCTCCTCGGTGACGTATCCCGTGATGCGGCCCCAGCGGGAGCGGATCTCGGAGGGCTTCAGGTTCTCCGCGGGCGCCCCGAGCGCGTCTCCGACGGCCAGGCCGAGCAGGGCGCCGCGGGCCCGTTCGCGCAGTCCGGTGGCGTCCCCGGGCGCCGGGGCCGGGGGAGTGCAGGCGATCGATGCCATGGGCGGCCTCTCCTTCACGGGACCACGACGGGGCCACAGCGGGGCCGTGCCGGGTCCTCAAGGGGGTCACGGGGACCTTTGCGGATGTCTCCCACGGGAGGGGCGCGGGTGAGCCTCGGCGGGCGCCGTGTCACCCAGTCGGCATCTGAGCAATAACCAGCACGGATGAGCGAATGACGGCAAAGCCGCAGGTTAGCCCAGCCTTTCCTTGCTGGCGACGATGAAATTATCGGCGTACGTTCGGTGTTGTCGAAAAGTAGAACTTATCCAAAGTTAGCTTTGGCTAATCTTCCTGGGGGACCCGCATGGCCATCATCGAAACCGAGGCGGCGCTGCACGAGGCGCACCGCGACAACCACACGCACCGGGACGTGAACGGCGGGTGGCTGCGTCCCGCCGTCTTCGGTGCGATGGACGGCCTGGTCTCCAACCTCGCTCTGCTGACCGGTGTCGCCGGCGGTTCCGTCGGTCACCAGACGATCGTCATCACCGGGCTCGCGGGCCTCGCCGCCGGCGCCTTCTCCATGGCGGCCGGCGAATACACCTCCGTCGCCTCGCAACGCGAACTCGTCGAGGCCGAACTCGACGTCGAGCGGCGCGAGCTGCGCAAGCACCCGCAGGACGAGGAGGATGAGCTGGCGGCGCTCTACGTGGCCCGTGGGGTGGAGCCGGAGCTGGCCCGTGAGGTCGCCCGGCAGCTGTCCCAGGACCCCGAGCAGGCCCTGGAGATCCATGCCCGCGAGGAGCTGGGCATCGACCCCGGTGACCTGCCGTCGCCGCTGGTCGCGGCCGTGTCGTCCTTCGGTTCGTTCGCGCTCGGCGCGCTGCTGCCCGTACTGCCGTTCCTGCTGGGTGCGACCGCCCTCTGGCCGGCCCTGCTCCTCGCGCTCGCCGGGCTCTTCGGCTGCGGTGCCGTGGTGGCCAGGGTGACCGCGCGGACCTGGTGGTACAGCGGCCTCAGGCAGCTCGCGCTGGGCGGTGCGGCGGCCGGTGTGACGTACGCCCTGGGCAGCCTGTTCGGAACGGCCGTAGGATAGATCGACCGCTACCTATGCGATGGGCCGCATAAGTAGCCGTTACTTGCTGGTTTCGAATGCTTAACCACCGGGCATGAGCCGTAAGCGCTGTGGGCAATGACGCCTGCGGCGCACTCGCGGGAGGAGCGACGACGCTCCGCCCGCCCCCCTTCGGGCCGACGGACACCGATCTGATCGATCTTGTCCCGCTCGGTCCCCCCATACTTTCCGCCGCTCGTGCGCGGCACAGCCGCGACCCCGCGGCACCTGCCGTAAACCCGGGCGGCGTCCGCATGTTGGAACGGAGTATCCGGTTCCCGAGAACCGCTCCATCATGTAACCTGCACGAAATTTAGCCACATCCGCAGAGGGCCAACGTCGTCCCTCGGCACTTGCCACATGCCACATGACGACGACGGGAGAGCCGATGCGTACGCCGCGCCAGCCGTCCCAGCATTCCGCGAATGGCCAGAACTGGTCGTTCATGGATGCTCGCCCTGCTGCGCAGGGTATGTACGACCCCCGCAACGAGCGCGACGCCTGTGGCGTCGGCTTCGTGGCCACCCTCACCGGTGAGGCGAGCCATGCGCTGGTCGAGCAGGCGCTGACTGTCCTGCGCAACCTCGAGCACCGCGGCGCCACCGGCTCCGAGCCCGACTCGGGCGACGGCGCCGGAATCCTCTCCCAGGTGCCCGACGCCTTCTTCCGTGAGGTGGCCGGATTCGACCTTCCCGCAGCGGGCTCGTATGCCGTAGGCATCGCCTTCCTGCCGGGTGAGGGGACGCAGGACGCCGTCTCGCAGGTCGAGACGATCGCGGCCGACGAGGGCCTGACCGTCCTCGGCTGGCGCGAGGTTCCCGTCGCACCGGAACTGCTGGGCGCCACCGCCCGGTCCACCATGCCGGTCTTCCGGCAGGTCTTCGTCGCCGACGGCGCCAGCGAGGGCATCGCGCTGGACCGCAAGGCCTTCGTGCTGCGCAAGCGCGCCGAGCGGGAGGTCGGTGTCTACTTCCCGTCCCTCTCCGCCCGCACCATCGTCTACAAGGGCATGCTGACCACCGGCCAGCTGGAGCCCTTCTTCCCGGACCTGTCCGACCGCCGCTTCGCCTCGGCCGTCGCGCTCGTCCACTCGCGCTTCTCCACGAACACCTTCCCGTCGTGGCCGCTCGCGCACCCCTACCGCTTCGTCGCCCACAACGGTGAGATCAACACCGTCAAGGGCAACCGCAACTGGATGCGCGCCCGCGAGTCCCAGCTGGTCTCGGACCTCTTCGGGGACAAGGGCCTGGAGCGGATCTTCCCGGTCTGCACGCCGGACGCCTCCGACTCCGCCTCCTTCGACGAGGTGCTGGAGCTGCTCCACCTCGGCGGCCGCTCGCTGCCGCACTCCGTGCTGATGATGATCCCGGAGGCGTGGGAGAACCACGACTCCATGGAGCCGGCCCAGCGCGCCTTCTACGGCTTCCACTCCACGATGATGGAGCCCTGGGACGGCCCCGCCTGCGTCACCTTCACCGACGGCACCCAGGTCGGCGCCGTGCTCGACCGCAACGGTCTGCGTCCCGGCCGCTACTGGGTCACCGACGACGGCCTCGTCGTCCTCGGCTCCGAGGTCGGCGTCCTCGACATCGACCCGGCCAAGGTCGTCCGCAAGGGCCGCCTGCAGCCCGGCAAGATGTTCCTCGTCGACACCGCCGAGCACCGCATCATCGAGGACGACGAGATCAAGGCGTCCCTCGCCGCCGAGCAGCCGTACGCCGAGTGGCTGGAGACCGGTGAGATCGAGCTGGGCGACCTGCCCGAGCGCGAGCACATCGTCCACACCCACGCCTCGGTCACCCGCCGCCAGCAGACCTTCGGCTACACCGAGGAAGAGCTGCGCGTCATCCTCGCGCCGATGGCCAAGGCCGGCGCCGAGCCGATCGGCTCGATGGGCACCGACTCGCCGATCGCCGCCCTCTCCGAGCGCCCGCGGCTGCTCTTCGACTACTTCACCCAGCTGTTCGCGCAGGTCACCAACCCGCCGCTGGACGCGATCCGCGAGGAGCTGGTCACCTCCCTGCGCAGCTCGCTGGGCCCGCAGGGCAACCTGCTCGACCCGACCGCCGCCTCCTGCCGCTCCGTCGTGCTGCCCTTCCCGGTCATCGACAACGACGAGCTGGCCAAGCTCATCCACATCAACGCCGACGGCGACATGCCCGGCTTCAAGGCCGCGACCCTCTCCGGCCTGTACCGGGTCTCCGGCGGCGGCGACACCCTCGCCGCGCGCATCGAGGAGATCTGCGCCGAGGCCGACGCGGCCATCGAGAACGGCGCCCGGCTGATCGTCCTCTCGGACCGGCACTCGGACGCCGAGCACGCGCCGATCCCGTCGCTGCTGCTCACCGCGGCCGTCCACCACCACCTCATCCGCACCAAGCAGCGCACCCACGTGGGCCTGCTGGTCGAGGCCGGCGACGTCCGCGAGGTCCACCACGTCGCGCTGCTGATCGGCTTCGGCGCCGCGGCCGTGAACCCGTACCTGGCGATGGAGTCCGTCGAGGACCTGGTCCGCGCGGGCACCTTCCTGTCGGACATAGAGCCCGAGCAGGCCATCCGCAACCTGATCTACGCCCTCGGCAAGGGCGTCCTGAAGGTCATGTCCAAGATGGGCATCTCGACGGTCGCCTCCTACCGCGGCGCCCAGGTCTTCGAGGCCGTCGGCCTGGAGGACACCTTCGTCGAGAAGTACTTCAACGGCACCGCCAGCAAGATCGGCGGCGTGGGCATCGACGTCGTCGCCAAGGAGGTCGCCGCCCGCCACGCCAAGGCCTACCCGGCCTCCGGCATCGCCCCGGCGCACCGCGCGCTGGAGATCGGCGGCGAGTACCAGTGGCGCCGCGAGGGCGAGCCGCACCTGTTCGACCCGGACACGGTCTTCCGCCTGCAGCACTCCACGCGCTCCGGCCGGTACGACATCTTCAAGAAGTACACCGAGCGGGTGAACGAGCAGTCCGAGCGCCTGATGACGCTGCGCGGTCTGTTCGGCTTCAAGTCCGACCGTCGGCCGATCTCCGTCGACGAGGTCGAGCCCGCGAGCGAGATCGTCAAGCGGTTCTCGACCGGCGCCATGTCGTACGGCTCCATCTCCAAGGAGGCGCACGAGACCCTCGCCATCGCCATGAACCAGCTGGGCGGCAAGTCCAACACCGGTGAGGGCGGCGAGGACCCGGAGCGCCTGTACGACCCGGCGCGCCGGTCCAGCATCAAGCAGGTCGCCTCCGGCCGCTTCGGTGTGACCTCCGAGTACCTGGTCAACGCGGACGACATCCAGATCAAGATGGCCCAGGGCGCCAAGCCCGGTGAGGGCGGTCAGCTGCCCGGCCACAAGGTCTACCCGTGGGTCGCGAAGACGCGTCACTCGACGCCGGGCGTGGGCCTCATCTCCCCGCCGCCGCACCACGACATCTACTCCATCGAGGACCTGGCCCAGCTGATCCACGACCTCAAGAACGCCAACCCGGCCGCACGTATCCACGTGAAGCTGGTGTCGGAGGTCGGTGTCGGCACGGTCGCGGCCGGTGTGTCCAAGGCGCACGCGGACGTGGTCCTCATCTCGGGTCACGACGGCGGTACGGGTGCCTCCCCGCTGACCTCGCTCAAGCACGCGGGCGGCCCCTGGGAGCTGGGCCTGGCCGAGACGCAGCAGACGCTGCTGCTCAACGGCCTGCGCGACCGGATCGTGGTCCAGACGGACGGCCAGCTGAAGACCGGCCGTGACGTGGTCATCGCCGCGCTGCTCGGCGCCGAGGAGTTCGGTTTCGCGACCGCTCCGCTCGTCGTCTCCGGCTGCGTGATGATGCGCGTCTGCCACCTGGACACCTGCCCGGTCGGCATCGCCACCCAGAACCCGACCCTGCGCGACCGCTTCAACGGCAAGGCCGAGTACGTGGTGAACTTCTTCCGGTTCATCGCCGAGGAGGTCCGCGAGATCCTCGCCGAGCTGGGCTTCCGCTCCATCGAGGAGGCCGTCGGCCACGCCGAGGCGCTCGACGTCGCCCGTGCCGTCGACCACTGGAAGGCACAGGGCCTGAACCTGGAACCGCTGTTCCACGTGCCGTCGCTGCCCGAGGGCGCGGTGCGTCACCAGATCGTCGAGCAGGACCACGGCCTGGAGAAGGCCCTGGACAACGAGCTCATCAAGCTGGCCGCCGACGCGCTCGCCGCCTCGGACGCCACCGAGGCACAGCCGGTGCGCGCCCAGGTCGCCATCCGCAACATCAACCGCACGGTCGGCACCATGCTCGGCCACGAGGTGACGAAGAAGTTCGGTGGCGCGGGCCTGCCCGACGACACCATCGACATCACCTTCACCGGCTCCGCCGGCCAGTCCTTCGGCGCGTTCCTGCCGCGCGGCGTCACGCTGCGCCTGGAGGGCGACGCCAACGACTACGTCGGCAAGGGCCTCTCCGGCGGCCGCGTCGTCGTCCGCCCGGACCGCGCGGCCGACCACCTCGCCGAGTACTCGACCATCGCGGGCAACACCATCGCCTACGGCGCCACCGGCGGCGAGCTGTTCCTGCGCGGCCGTACCGGTGAGCGGTTCTGCGTCCGCAACTCCGGCGCGCTGGTCGTCTCGGAGGGCGTGGGCGACCACGGCTGCGAGTACATGACCGGCGGTCGCGCGGTGGTCCTCGGCGCGACCGGCCGCAACTTCGCGGCGGGCATGTCCGGCGGCATCGCGTACGTCATCGACCTCGACCGCGACAACGTCAACGTCGGCAACGTCGGCGCGGTCGAGACGCTGGACGACTCGGACAAGCAGTGGCTGCACGACGTGGTGCGCCGTCACGCCGAGGAGACCGGCTCGACGGTCGCCGAGAAGCTGCTGGCCGACTGGGACGTGGCCGTGGCGCGGTTCAGCAAGATCATCCCCAGCACGTACAAGGCAGTGCTCGCCGCCAAGGACGCCGCCGAGCGAGCCGGTCTCTCCGAGACCGAGATCACCGAGAAGATGATGGAGGCGGCGATCAATGGCTGACCCGAAGGGCTTCCTGAACCACGGCCGTGAGGTCGCCGAGACCCGCCCCGTCACCGAGCGCGTCAAGGACTGGAACGAGGTCTACGTCCCCGGCTCCCTGCTGCCGATCATCAGCAAGCAGGCCAGCCGGTGCATGGACTGCGGCATCCCGTTCTGCCACAACGGCTGTCCGCTGGGGAACCTGATCCCCGAGTGGAACGACTACGCCTACCGCGAGGACTGGGCGGCCGCTCAGGAGCGCCTGCACGCGACCAACAACTTCCCGGAGTTCACCGGTCGCCTCTGCCCGGCCCCCTGCGAGTCGGCGTGCGTGCTCGGCATCAACCAGGCGCCGGTCACCATCAAGAACGTCGAGGTCTCGATCATCGACAAGGCGTGGGAGACCGGGGACGTCGCCCCGCAGATCCCCGAGCGCCTGTCCGGCAAGACGGTCGCGGTCATCGGCTCGGGCCCGGCGGGCCTCGCCGCCGCCCAGCAGCTGACCCGGGCCGGTCACACGGTCGCCGTCTACGAGCGCGCGGACCGCATCGGAGGCCTCCTCCGGTACGGCATCCCCGAGTTCAAGATGGAGAAGCGGCACATCAACCGCCGTATCGAGCAGATGCGCGCGGAGGGCACCCGCTTCCGCACCGGTATCGAGATCGGCCGCGACCTCAGGGCGACCGACCTGAAGAAGCGGTACGACGCGATCGTGATCGCCGCCGGCGCCACGACCGCCCGTGACCTGCCGGTGCCGGGCCGCGAGCTCAAGGGCATCTACCAGGCGATGGAGTACCTGCCGCTGGCCAACAAGGTGCAGGAGGGCGACTACGTCACCACGCCGATCTCGGCCGAGGGCAAGCACGTCGTCGTCATCGGCGGTGGCGACACCGGCGCCGACTGCGTGGGCACCGCCCACCGCCAGGGCGCGGCCTCCGTCACCCAGCTGGAGATCATGCCCCGCCCGAACGACGAGCGGCACCCGACCAGCCAGCCCTGGCCGACCTTCCCGATGCTCTACAAGGTCACCTCGGCGCACGAGGAGGGCGGCGAGCGGGTCTACTCCGTCTCGACGACCCACTTCGAGGGCGACGAGGACGGCAACGTGCAGTGGCTGCACCTGACCGAGGTCGAGTTCGTCGACGGCAGGCCGACCCCGAAGCCGGGCACCGAGCGCAAGATCCCGGCCCAGCTGGTCACCCTCGCCATGGGCTTCACCGGCACCGACCGGGAGAACGGCCTGGTGGAGCAGTTCGGCCTGGCCCTCGACGAGCGCGGTAACATCGCTCGCGACGCCGACTTCCACACCAACGTGCCGGGTGTGTTCGTCGCCGGTGACGCCGGCCGCGGCCAGTCCCTCATCGTGTGGGCGATCGCGGAGGGCCGCTCGGCCGCCCGCGGTGTCGACCGGCACCTGACCGGAGCCAGCGACCTGCCGGCCCCGATCCGCCCGACGGACCGCTCGCTGATGGTCTGACGGTTCCGCAGAAGAACGTCCCGTACAAAGGCGTACGGAACACTGGTGGCGCCTGCCCCACAGTCCCCGACCGGACGTGGGCAGGCGTCGCCGCCTTTTCAGCGCGAACTCGCGGTCAGCCCCTGGAACTTCACGGTCGCGTCCTCGGTGTAGGCGCCCACCCTGCCCTCGGTGTACGGCCGTTCGGCGTCGACGAAGGCCACCAGGTGCCTGCCGCTCACCTCGACGGTGAGCTTCCCACCGTTCTGCTCCACCCGGACGGTGTACCAGGCGCCCACCGGGTACACCGTCCGCCCGGTCGCCAGGAAGCGCTGGCCCCCCGGATAGGCCGGATCCCGCTTCCCCAGCTCCCAGCCGTTCGGCTTGAGGGTGATGTAGTAGAAGTGCTCCGGATCGGTGTACGCCCAGACCAGCCACGGCACTTCCCACGGGTTCGGGTCGGGATCGCGCAGCTGCTCCACCGTCCGCATCCGCGCCTCGTACCGCACGTCCCTGTACGAGGCGGTGCTCACCACGAGGCCCGCATGGGTGGTGCCGGGGTCCTCCGCGGCCCTGGGGGAGAGCGACAGGGAGTCGTCGTCGCCCAGGTTGGTGCCGTGGCCGTTGAACACCGAGAGCCAACGGCCGTGGATCGTGCCGTCGATCCACGGCTTGGGCGGCGGTGCGGTGTCGCCCCGGCACTGGGTCAGGGTGACCGCCAGGAGCGCGGTCAGTGTGATCGCCAGTGCCAGGGCGGTGAGCAGACGACCCCTGCGCCCCTGCGGGATCGACGGGATCCGGCGGCGGGGGCGCAGGAGTGACGACGTCATGCCGCAGAGTATGGCCCGGACGCGGTGAGGCCGACCGGAACTTCGGCGGCGAAGTCCTCGGCCAGTTGGGCGAGTACGCGCCCGGCGGCCTGTCCGTCCCCGAACGGGTTGCCCGCGGTCGCCATCCGCCGGTACTCCAGCGGATCGTCCAGCAGCCGCTCGGCCCAGGTCACGATGGCGTCCGGGTCCGTGCCGATCAGCCGGGCCGCGCCGGCCTCGACCGCCTCCGGGCGCTCGGTGGTCGTACGCAGCACCAGTGCGGGCTTGCTCAGGCTCGGGGCCTCCTCCTGGATGCCGCCGGAGTCGGTGAGCACCAGGTCGCACTCGGCCAGCGTGGCCGCGAAGTCCAGGTAGTCGAGCGGTTCGACGAGCGAGATACCGGCGTGGCCGTCGAGTTCGGGCAGCAGCGCGTCCCGTACGGCGGGGCTCTTGTGCAGCGGCAGCACGATCTCCACGTCCCCGCGCCCGGCGAGCCGGGTGAGCGCACGGCCCATGCCGCGCATCCGTTCGCCCTGGTTCTCCCGGCGGTGCAGGGTCACCAGGACCCGCCGGGCGCCGGTGCGGAACGCGGAGGTGCCGGTGCCCTCGGCCAGCACCCACAGCAGGTTGTCGATGACGGTGTTGCCGGTGGTGAACACCTGCTCCGCCGGGACGCCCTCGTCGGTCAGATGCCGTGCCGCGCGCGAGGTCGGGGCGAAGTGCCAGCGGGCCATGCGTCCGATGAGGCTGCGGTTGAGCTCCTCCGGGAACGGGTTGTCGATGACTCCGGTACGCAGTCCCGCCTCGACGTGGGCGACCGGGATCTTCTCGTAGAACGCGGCCATGGCGCCGGCCAGTGCGGTCGTGGTGTCCCCCTGCACCACGACCAGGTCCGGCCGCTGCTCCCGCATGGCCTCGCCGAGCTCGCCGACCAGGCGGGCGGTCAGCTCGGACAGCTGCTGCCGGCTGCGCATCACGTCGAGCGCGATCCGTACGTCGACGCAGAGCAGACCGAGCATCTGGTGGAGCATCTCGCGGTGCTGGCCGGTGGTGACGACGATCGGTTCGAACTGCTCGCTGTCGGCCATGGCCCGAGCCACCGGCGCCAGTTTGATCGCTTCCGGCCGGGTGCCCAGCACGAGCATGGCGCGTACGGGCAGGGTTGACGGAGGTGTGGACATGGAAGGCCCCCCTAGGGCATGCGCGATCGTCGCAGGACCGCGCAAGAGTGTGAGCGGTGCGGAGATGAGAGAAGAGAGGAGAGACGCGCGGCGGGAAGGCCGCGGGAGAGGGACGGTCGCCCTCAGGTGCGCGCGGTCTTCAGCCAGGTCTGCTTGCCGGTGAGCATCCGCCAGAACCCCCACCAGCCGGCGAAGAACCAGATGTAGCCGTAGAAGACGAAGACATGGGCGAGGAGCACACAACGCACCAGCCCGAGCTGCCGCTCACGCTTGAAGTACACGTAGCCGTACGTGTAGGCGGCCGTGAACGACAGGACGTACGGCCCGAGCAGCCACATCGGTGACACGAGCGCGTGGCCCACCTGGACGGAGGCCATGACGGTGGCACCGAGGGCCACCAGGAAGGAGATCGGCAGCAGCGAGGTGAGCAGGATCAGGACCGGGCTCGACAGGTGGTAGAGCATGTCCAGCGCCGGCCGGGTCGGCACGTCCCTGAGGATGAGCGGGACGAGACCGGCGGACTGCAGATGACCCTGGAACCAGCGGGATCGCTGCCGGACCAGGCGCCGCAGGCTGAGCACGGCCTGCTGGGACACCGCGGCGGTGGTGCAGTGCATGTTGGTCCAGCCCTTGGCGATCAGCCGCACCCCGAGGTCGAGGTCCTCGGTGAGGCTGTCGCTCCACGGGCCGGCGCCGTCCAGCGTGTTGAGCGCCGACAGCCGCATGAACTGCCCGTTGCCGCCCATGCCCACGCTGCCGATGAAGCGCCGGGCGCTCTGGAACACGTCGCCGTACACGACGAACTCCATGTCCTGCATGCGGGCGAGCAGCCCCAGGTGCCGGTTGTACATACGGACGCAGACCTGAACCGCGCCCGTACGCGGGTCGTCGAAGTACGGGTCGACGGACTGCACGACGTGCGGGTCGAGCCGCCCGTCCGCGTCGACCACGCACAGCACGACGTCCGCCGGGTCGTGCCCGGCGAGCAGGCCGGACTCCCTGAGGTGCCGCACCCCGTCGTTGAGTGCGGCGCCCTTGCCCCGGCGTGCGTTCGGAGGAGTGCGCCGGTGCAGCCGGACCAGGTTCGGGTCGGCGGCCAGCGCGATTTCACTGGTGCGATCGTCGGAGCCGTCGTCTATCACCAGGGCCAGGAAATTCCCGGCGGGTAACGAAGTGATGCGCGCAAGGCTTTCCGCGAGAACTTGCTCCTCGTTCAGACACGCCAGCAGGAATACGTAAAAACGTTCTCTACGGTCTGTCCTGGAGCGCCGAATTCTGCGTCGTGAGAGCAGGAAAAGACTGGTGTTGTAGCAGCCGGCCATCACGATCAGAGTGATGCTCGACCAAAGGAGCAACTCAATGATCACGGCTGCCCCCGGCGTGGGCCCGCATCCGCTGTCCCTGACGTCGCAGATGTATCCGGGCCAGCAGTATCAGGCACGCCGTCAGGCAGTAGAACAGAAATCCGGCCCCGGCTACCGCTTGTAGCGCCTTGGCCAAAGGTAGTCCGGGTATTGCTTCCGGTGCGGCCATCGCTCCTGCCAAGGGCAGCAGTGCCCCCAGGGCGGGTCGTCCGTACATTGTCCCCCCATATTCGGTGCGCATCCCCAATGCGCGAGGCGAACTTAGCAGACCTTCCGGGACCGAGATGGACATTTGACAGTCATCGAGGTGGCCAGAAGAATCTGGTCTTCCTAACGCCAAATGCTTTGTCAATCATTTGGCAAAGTGGGGGGGAAGATCGTGAGACGACTGATCCCGCTTCGGAAGCGGGCACGCAGCCGAATTTCCGTCGTTCTACTACTCGTCGCCGCTCTGCTGAGCGGCACGTTCATGGCCACCAACGCCCAGGCCGCCGGGGGGCAGCACCGCAGGGGCGAGGCCGCCGGCACCAGGTCCGGACTCAACCGGGTCGACCTCAAGGGCTGGGCGAGGGCCCAGTTCCAGGCCGACCAGACGCGGCGCACCCGGCCGCACCCGAAGACCACCCCGACCACCCGCGCGGCCGCGGCCGCCGTCCCGGTCCGCACCGCGACCAGGGCGACCACCGCGACCCGGCAGAAGGCCCTGCTCGCCCCTGCCGACGCGGCCGCGGACGCCACTGAGACCGCACTCGTCCTCTACGACACGGCGGGCCCCTACGGGCAGCTGGGCGAGCTGTACGCGATGGCCACGGCCAACCTCGCCGGCCACTTCGGCACGGTGACGGCCAAGCCGGTCCAGCAGTACACCGCCGGAATGATCGACTCGTACTCGGCCGTGATCTACATCGGCTCGACGTACTACGGCGGCACCATTCCGGACGCCGTCCCGGCCGCGTTCTACGCCGACGCGTCGGCGAGCACCAAGCCGGTGATCTGGATGGGCGCCAACATCTGGAACATGGCGGGGGCGGTGGGCGCGGCCCAGTTCACGCAGAAGTACGGCTGGGACCCGACGACGTCGTACTACGAGGACGGCGGTTCGGTCGGCGACGTCACGCAGGTGACGTACCGCGGCCAGACGCTGACCCGCACCATTCCGGCCGGGCAGGACGGCGGTGTGCTGCGCCCCAACGTCCTGACCGGGCCCGGGTATCCGGCCGTCACCCGGCTCGCGGAGGGCCTGGACAGCTCGAACGGGCACACCTTCGGCTGGGCGGTCCGCTCGTCCAACCTCACCTACATCGGTGAGATCCCGTTCGCCTACGTCTCCGAGACCGACCGCGTCATCGCCTTCGAGGACCTGCTCTTCGACGCCCTCGCCCCGGCCACCACCGAGCGGCACCGGGCGATGATGCGCCTGGAGGACATCAGCCCCGACGCCGACCCCACCGAGCTGCGGGCGATGGCCGACTACCTCTACTCGGAGCACATCCCGTACGGCATCAACGTGATCCCCGTCTACACGGACCCCAACGGCACCTACAACGACGGCGTCCCGCAGACGATCACGCTCGCCCAGCGCCCGCAGGTGGTCAGCGCGCTGAAGTACATGCTGGCCAGGGGCGCGGTCCTGATGGACCACGGCTACACCCACCAGTACGGCAACGTCGCCAACCCCTACAACGGCGTCACCGGCGACGACTTCGAGTTCTACCGGGCGCACGTCGACTCCGCGAACAACGTCGTCTACGACGGCCCGGTCGCCGAGGACTCCGGCCTCTGGGCGCAGACCCGGGTCACCAGCGCGCTCGCCCAGTTCGCGCTGGCGGGCCTGCCCAAGCCGACGCTGTGGACCACCCCGCACTACGCGGGCTCCGCGGCCGACTACAAGGTCTTCAGCTCCAACTTCTCGGCGCGCCTCGAGCGTTCGCTCTACTTCGCCGGGACGCTGAGCGGGGCCCAGTCCGACCCGAACCGGTTCATCGGCCAGTTCTTCCCGTACGTCGTGAAGGACGTCTACGGCACCAAGGTGCTGCCCGAGAACATCGGCAACTACGAGCCGGAGGCGTACAACAACCACCCGGCGCGCCTGCCCGCCGACCTCATCGCCTCGGCGAAGGCCAACCTGGCGGTGCGCGACGGAGTGGCGAGCTTCTTCTACCACCCGTACTACCCGGTGCAGCCGTTGAAGGACACGATCGACGGCATCAGGGCACTCGGCTACACCTTCGTCAGCCCGGCGGCGCTGTGACGGCGCCCGCCCCCAGGAGGAGGACCGTCGCCGTCATGGCGGCGGTCCTCCTCGCCGCCGGCGGCTGCGTGTCCACCGGGCCGGGCCACGGCTCCGGCCCCGGCAGCACGCACGCCTCCCGCCCGGAGACCGGGACCACCACCCTGCGCGGCATCACCCTGCCCTCGTGGTACCGCACCGACTACGACAGCCCGGCCGTGCCGCGCTATCTGCGCGACATCAAGGCCACCGGGGCACGCTGGGTCACCTTCACCCCGACCTGGTACCAGAAGCGGGTCACCGACTCCGGCCCGCACACCACGGAGGAGACCGCGAGCGACGCGAGCCTGCGCAGGATCGTCGAGCGCGCCCACGCGGCCGGACTCAACGTGATGATCAAACCGCACGTGGACCTGCCCGGCGACCAGGACCGCGCCGAGATCCGTCCCCGCGACCGGTCCGCCTGGTTCGCCGCCTACCGCCGCTTCATCACTCACTACGCGGACATCGCCGCCGACACCGGAGCCGAACAGCTCGCGATCGGCACCGAACTCGCCGGGGTCTCCGGCGACACCGCCGCCTGGACGAAGGTGATCAAGGCGGTCCGCGCCCACTACGACGGCCCGCTGACCTACGCCGCCAACTACGACGAGTACCAGCACATCCACTTCTGGAAGGACCTCGACCTCATCGGCATCGACGCCTACTGGCCGCTCGCGGAGAAACCCACCACCGATCCCGCCCTGCTGAACCGCGCCTGGGCCCCGATCCGGCAGAAGCTCGCCGCCTACTCGGCAGGCCAGCACCGCCGGATCCTGTTCACCGAGGCCGGCTACGTCAGCCAGCGCGGCTCCACCACCGCCCCGTACTCCTGGACCGTCAGCACCCACCCGGCCGACGCCGAACAGGCCGCCGCCTACCGGGCACTCCTCGACTCCTTCGAGGGCCGCCCGTGGTGGGCCGGAGTCTGCTGGTGGATGTGGGACGACTGGCCGGACAGCGGCGAGACCCCGGCACGCCTGGCGTACACCCCGCACGGCAAACCCGCGGAGGAGGTGCTGCGCCGGAAGTGGGCCGGCTGACGTCCGTGACGCGCTACGGAATCCGGTACGGCTCCTTGTACACCCGCCACTCCAGCGGAGTGTCCAGGTCGAGGTTGCCGTCGTAGAGGAACCGCCGCTGGGCCGTGTCGACGCGGGAGGTGTCGACGCCCGGCCTCTTCGCCCTCATGGCCCGGCGGCGGACGTCGAGGAAGATGTCGAGGTAGTTCTTCTCGCTGCCGCCCTCGGCGGGGGTGTCGGCCTCCTTCAGGGCGCGTTCGCGCAGTCCGTTGAAGCTGTCGGGGCCGGCGCCGGGGCCGTGATAGACCATCGCGTCGTAGTAGATGAACTGGCCCAGTGTGCCGAGGCCGTCGAGCTTGGCGCGGCGGACCGCGGGGTCGAAGTAGACGCGGTCGCGCTCCTCGTCCTGGGCCTTGCGGAAGGCCGGGAGCTTGGCCTCCGCCTTCCAGGCCGCGATGAAGCCGGGGCCCAGGCCCTCGTGCGAGTGTGAGCCGTCGACCTTGCGCAGGGCCGGCAGATACGTCGCGAGGCCGTTGTCCGGGTGGGCTCCGGTGTAGCGCTCGACCAGGGTGAGCAGGTCGTGGGTGCCGGTGCAGAAGCCGATGATGCCGGCGGTGTAGCCCTGCCCGTCGCCGATGTCCTCGATGTAGCCGTAGGCGGTGCGCCAGTCGAGCGTGGAGTTCTCGGCGCTGGCCACGATCTGCTGCGCCAGCTCCTTCTTGGCGGGCGCGGCCAGGCCCGGCGGGGCGTCGGCGATGACCTCCGCGTCCTGGTCCCGCGCCGACCCGGCCCGCCCGGCGGCCTCCCGGGAAGCCGTGGCGTGCTTGCCCTCCGGGGAGCCGGACCGATCGGGGCCGGTGGCGTACACCGCCGCCGCGACGACCACCGGCACGGCCGCGAGCAGCAGGATTCCCGCCCGCCTCATGCGGCCGCGCCTCCCGTGAGATCCCCGGCCTTGACCCAGGCGAGGACCAGCAGCAGCGCCATTAGGGCCACGCACGCGCCCGCCTGGATCAGGACGCGACGGTTGTCCCGGGGCGCGTACGCGTACGCCAGCGTCACCGCCCCGCCCGCCAGCAGGCCCCCGAGGTGGCCCTGCCAGGAGGTCAGCCATGCGGAGATCACCAGCCACAGCAGCAGACCGCCCATGTACTGGTTGACCGCACGCATGTCGTAGCCGAGGCGACGGCCCATGACGTAGTACGCGGCGCCCAGCCCGAAGACGGCCCCGGAGGCGCCGACCGTGAGGGTCTCGGGGGCGAGCAGCAGCACCAGGACCGAGCCGCCGAGCGCCGACAGCAGGTACAGGGCGAGATAGCGGACCCGGCCCAGCTGGGCCTCGACCACCCGGCCGACGTTCCACAGCGCCAGCATGTTCATCAGGATGTGCGCGATGCCGAACGTGCCCTCGGCGGGCGTCAGATGCAGGAACGCTCCGGTCAGCAGTCGGTACCACTCGCCGTGGGCGACGCCCTCCGGGTGGTAACCCGCCGGCACGGTGCCCAGCATGCCGAACCGGTCCTCGATCGACGGCCGCGCCAACTCGGCCAGGTAGGCGAGCACGTTGAGCCCGATCAGCACGTACGTCACCACCGGCACCGCGCTGATCCGGCCGCCGAACGCCGTGCGCGCCTGCCGGACCGAGCGTGCCCCCTCCTTCACGCACTCCACGCACTGATGACCGACCGCGGCCTCCCGCATGCAGGACGGGCAGATGTGGCGGTCGCAGCGCGTGCAGCGGACGTGGGACTCCACCTTGGGGTGACGAAAACAGGTGGTGACGGCGGACTCGGCGGTCACGGCCGGCTCCTCTGAGGAAAGTTCGGGACAAGGTGAGCCGGTGGGGACGGCGGCGAACAAAATAGCGAACTGATGTGACGGGAGCGACAGCAGGGGCCTGTGATCCCTTAGGCTCGGCTTCCCGCACAGCCGAGGGGGGAACCATGGCCGCGATCAGCCTGCGCAAGGTGGAGGAGACCGCGCCCGCGCTCGTCGAGCCGTACCGCTCGGCCGGCGTCTGCCTGCGCAAACACGGCCTGGACGGGCTGCGGGCCGCCGTGTACCTGGTGGTCGACTACTCGGGCTCGATGAAGCCGTACTACAAGGACGGCAGCGTGCAGGCGCTCGCCGACCGGGTGCTGGGCCTGTCCGCGCACCTGGACGACGACGGCCGGGTGCCCGTGGTGTTCTTCTCCACGGACGTCGACGCGGTCACCGACATCGCCCTCGACGGCCACGAGGGCCGCATCGAACGGATCGCGGCCGGGCTCGGGCACATGGGCAAGACCAGCTATCACCTGGCGATGGACGCCGTCATCGACCACTACATGGACAGCGGCGCCACCGACCCCGCGCTGGTCGTCTTCCAGACCGACGGCGGCCCGATCAACAAGCTCGCCGCGGAACGCTACCTGTGCAAGGCGGCGAAGCTGCCACTGTTCTGGCAGTTCGTCGGCTTCGGTGACCCGGGCAGCCGCCAGTTCGAGTTCCTGCGCAAACTGGACGAGCTGGCGGTCCCCGGCAAGCGGCCCGTGGACAACGCCGGCTTCTTCCACGCGGGCCAGGATCCCCGGCAGGTCTCCGACGCCGAGCTGTACGACCGTCTCGTCGCCGAGTTCCCCCAGTGGCTCGCGGCCGCACGCGCCGCGGGCATCGCGCGGCCTGCCTGAGCCGTGCGCCGGCCGGCCCCGACCGCCTAGCCGGCGTCCCCGAGCACCGTGTCCCTGCACTCGTCGGGCGTGCCCCACGCGGTGCGCAGGGCACGGGCCTTGGTCAGCCACAGGGACAGGTCGTACTCCGCCGTGTACCCGATCGCGCCGTGCAGCTGCAGTGCCGTGCGGGCGGTGGCGTAGGCCGCCTCGCAGGCCTTCAGCTTGGCGGCCGCCACGTCCGCGGGGCGCAGGGACAGCGCCGCTCCGAAGAGCAGGGGCCGGGCGAACTCCAGGGCGATCTTCGCGTCGGCGAGGCGGTGCTTGACGGCCTGGAACGAGCCGATGGGGACACCGAACTGTGTGCGCTGCCGGACGTGGGCGACCGTCCGGTCGAGCAGGGCGTGTCCCACGCCGAGGGCCTGTGCGGCGGTGGCCAGGCGCGCCCAGGTGAGGGCTCGGGTGTCCGGTGGGCCGGCGGACAGCAGTTCGCCGCCGGGGGCCAGCGGGGTCAGCCGGCGGGCGGGGTCGAGGGAGGGGCGGACCGGGCCGGGACCTGGCGACAGGTGCAGTCCATCCGGTGCCGGGACGAGGTGGAGCACGGCCGCGTCGCCGTCGAGGGCGTACCCGGTGGGCGCCGCCACGGTGGCGATGATCTCGCCCGCCGCGAGCCCGGGCAGGAACCGCTTGGCCGGCTCGACGGCACCGAGCAGTACGGCTGCAGCGACCGTCTCCACCAGTGGTCCGGGCACCGCGTGCCTGCCCAACTCCACGAACGCGACGGTCAGTTCCACCGGGTGCGGCCCCAGCCCCCCGTACTCCTCGGGCACGGCAAGACCGAACACCCCCGCGTCCGCGATACGGCGCCACAGCGCGCGGCCGCCCGTATGGTCGCCGCGGCTCCAGTCCCGGACCACCGCCGGGGTGTCCGCCGCCGTCAGCATCGCGTGCAGCGAGTCGGCGAAGGCGCGCTGCTCGGTGTCGAGGAGGAAGCGCATCAGCGGCGTCCCTTCGGCAGGCCGAGCAGGCGCTCGGCGACGATGTCGCGCTGGATCTCGTTGGCCCCCGCGTAGATGGGTCCGGCCAGCGAGAAGACGTACCCCTCCGCCCAGTCCGTGTCCGCCGACTCGCCCTCCGTGCCGAGGAGATCGAGCGCCGTCTCGTGCAGCGCCAGGTCGTACTCGGACCAGAACACCTTGTTCATGCTGGACTCCGGGCCGAGTGCGCCGCCCTCCAGGAAGCGGGCAGCGGCCGCGTAGGTGAACAGCTGGTAGGCGCGGGCGCCGATCAGGGCGTCCGCCACCCGGGCGCGCGCCTGCTCCGGGCGGCCCTGTGCCCTCCACAGCTCCAGCAGCCGGGCGGCGGAGGCGAGGAAGCGGCCGGGGGAGCGCAGGGTGAGGCCGCGTTCGTTGCCCGCCGTGGACATCGCGATCCGCCAGCCCTGGCCGGGCTCTCCGATCACGTCCTCGTCCGGCACGAACACCTCGTCCAGGAACAGCTCCGCGAAGGCCGGCTTGCCGTCCAGGCGGCCGATCGGGCGGACGGTGACGCCGGGGGCCCGCAGGTCGAACATCAGATACGTGAGCCCCTGGTGCGGCTTCGGGGCCTCGGGGTCGCTGCGGAACAGGCCGAAGGCCCGGTCGGCGAAGGCCGCCCGAGAGGACCAGGTCTTCTGGCCGCTCAGCAGCCAGCCGCCGTCCGTCCGTACCGCCCCGGACGTGAGCGAGGCCAGGTCGGAGCCCGCCTCCGGCTCGGACCAGGCCTGCGCCCAGACCACCTCGGCGGAGGCCATCGGTGGCAGCACACGCGCGCGTTGCTCCGCCGTGCCGTGGTCGAAGAGGGTCGGCGCGAGCAGGCTGATGCCGTTCTGGCCGACCCGGCCCGGCGCGCCCGCCGCCCAGTACTCCTCCTCGAACACCAGCCACCTGAGGACGGTGGCCGCACGGCCACCGTACTGCTCGGGCCAGGACACCACCGACCAGCGGTCCGCGGCCAGTTCGGCCTCCCAGGCGCGGTGCGCCGCGAAGCCCTCCGCGGTCTCCAGGGAGGGGAGCGGGGTGCGGGGCACGTGTGCCGCCAGCCAGGCGCGGGCCTCGGCGCGGAACTCCTCGTCGGCCGGAGCGTGGGTCAGGTCCACGGTCGCCGTCACCATCCTTCCCTAACAAGTGTTTGGTAGGTTAGCGTGGCCCTATGACAGGCGTCGAGAGTCCGGCGTACGAGCCCGGGCACGGGCTGCTGAAGGGGCGCACCGCCGTCATCACCGCGGCGGCCGGCGCGGGGATCGGCGGGGCCACCGCGCGCCGCTTCCTGGAGGAGGGCGCCCGGGTGCTGATCAGCGACGCGCACACGCGCCGCCTGAAGGAGCACGAGGCCCGGCTCGTCCGGGAGTTCCCCGGCGCGGTGGCCGCGGTGCCCTGCGACGTCACCGACGAGACCCAGGTGGGCGCACTCTTCGAGGCGGCCGTACAGGAACACGGAAGGCTCGACATCGTCGTCAACAACGCGGGGCTGGGCGGCACCTCGGACCTTGTCGACATGACCGACGAGCAATGGTCCCGCGTCCTCGACGTCACACTGAACGGCACCTTCCGCTGCACCCGGGCGGCCCTGCGCGCCATGCGGGACACCGGCGGCGGGGTGATCGTCAACAACGCCTCCGTCGTCGGCTGGCGCGCCCAGGCCGGCCAGGCCCACTACGCCGCCGCCAAGGCCGGCGTGATGGCGCTGACCCGGTGCGCGGCGATCGAGGCGGCCGCCTACGGGGTGCGGGTCAACGCGGTGGCGCCCAGCCTCGCCATGCATCCGCACCTGGTGAAGGTCACCTCCGCCGAACTGCTCCGGGAACTGACCGCACGGGAGGCCTTCGGGCGGTACGCGGAGCCCTGGGAGGTGGCCAACGTGATCGTGTTCCTGGCCTCCGGCTACTCCTCGTACCTGACCGGCGAGGTCGTCGCCGTCAGCAGCCAGCATCCCTGACGACGGGCAGACCACAATGGGTTCGTGCCGACCAAGAAGAAGCCCCAGGTGACCGCCCCGAAGAAGCCTGCGGCCGCCGCCCCGAAGAAGCCCACGGCCGCCGCCGCGAGGAAGCCTGCGGCTGCCGCCACGAGGAAGCCCGCGGCTGCCGCCGCTCAGGACCGCCGTCACGAACTCCTCGGCACCGCCGCCGAGGTCTTCGCCGAGCAGGGCTACAACGCCACCACCGTCCGCACCATCGCCGACCACGCGGGGATGCTCGCGGGCAGCCTCTACTACCACTTCGACTCCAAGGAGTCGATGCTGGAGGAGATCCTGCGGACCTTCCTGGACGAGCTGTGGGACGGCTACGACACCGTCCTGGCCTCCGGGCTCGGGCCCCGCGAGACCCTGGAGGCCCTGGTCACCGAGTCCTTCCGGGAGATCGACCGGCACCGCGCCGCCGTCGCGATCTACCAGAAGGAGAGCAAGCAGCTCGTCGCGCAGGACCGCTTCGCCTTCCTCGCCGACTCGCAGCGCCGGTTCGAGAAGGCATGGCTGTCCACGCTGGAGCGCGGAGTCGCCGAGCGCGTCTTCCGCGCCGACCTGGACGTCCGGCTCACCTACCGGTTCGTCCGGGACACGGTGTGGGTCGCCGCGTCCTGGTACCGGCCCGGCGGACAGCACAGCCCGGAGGAGATCGCCCGCCAGTACCTGTCGATGGTGCTGGACGGGATCGCCGTACGCGAATGACATCACGCTCAACACCCCTTTCTTGTGAGGGAGTCGCCATGGCCGAGGCCTACATAGTCGAAGCGGTCCGCACGCCCGTCGGGCGGCGTGGGGGAGGGCTCAGCGGGGTCCACCCGGCCGATCTGGGCGCCCATGTGCTCAAGGCGCTCGTGGAACGGGCCGGGATCGACCCGGCCGCCGTGGAGGACGTCGTCTTCGGCTGCCTGGACGCGGTCGGGCCGCAGGCCGGGGACATCGCCCGCACCTGCTGGCTGGCCGCAGGGCTGCCCGAGGAGGTACCGGGCGTCACCGTCGACCGGCAGTGCGGCTCCTCCCAGCAGGCCGTGCACTTCGCCGCGCAGGCCGTGCTCTCCGGCACCCAGGACCTGGTGGTCGCGGGCGGGGTGCAGAACATGTCCCAGATCCCCATCGCCTTCGCCTCCCGACAGGCCGCCGCCCCCCTCGGCCTCACCGACGGGCCCTTCCTCGGCAGCACCGGCTGGCGCGCCCGCTACGGCGACCAGCCCGTCAACCAGTTCGCCGGCGCCGAGATGATCGCCGCCAAGTGGGGCATCAGCCGCGCGGACCAGGAGGAGTTCGCCCTGCGCTCGCACCGGCGGGCGGTCTGGGCCATCGACACCGGCCGCTTCGAGCGCGAGACCGTTCCCTACGGCGAGGTCACCGTCGACGAGGGCCCGCGCCGGGACACCTCCCCGCAGAAGATGGCCGCGCTCAAGCCCGTCCTCGACGGCGGCACCATCACCGCGGCCTGCTCCTCCCAGGTCTCCGACGGGGCCGCGGCCATGCTGCTCGCCTCCGAGCGGGCGGTGCGGGAACACGGGCTGCGCCCGCGGGCCCGCGTCCACCACCTCTCCGTGCGCGGCGAGGACCCCATCCGCATGCTCTCCGCGCCCATCCCGGCCACCGCCCACGCCCTGAAGAAGACCGGCCTGACCATCGACGCCATCGACCTCGTGGAGATCAACGAGGCCTTCGCCCCCGTCGTGCTCGCCTGGCTGAAGGAGACCGGCGCCGACCCGGAGAAGGTCAACGTCAACGGCGGCGCCATCTCCCTCGGCCACCCACTCGGCGCCACCGGTGTCCGGCTGATGACGACCCTGCTGCACGAACTGGAGCGCACCGGCGGCCGGTTCGGCCTCCAGACCATGTGCGAGGGCGGCGGTCAGGCGAACGTGACGATCATCGAACGCGTGTGACCGGAGCGACGACAAGGGCGGCCACCCGCTTCGGCGGACGGAGTCCGGCGCAGGCTCCCGAAGCCTGGGAGGCCCCCTGGGGCCGAGCAGTGCGAGGGGGCCGTCGGGGATGGTGCCGATGTGCGAGGGCGGCGGTCAGGCGAACGTGACGATCATCGAGCGCCTCTGAGTCTCTCCAGTCCCGCCAGCACCTCCTCCGCCTCCTTCACGATCCGCTCCACCAGCTCCGCGCACGACGGCAGGTCGTCGATCACCCCGGCGACCTGCCCGGAGGCCATCACCCCGAGGTCCGTACGGCCGTCCACCATCGCCGACTTCAGCAGCATCGGCGTGTTCGCGGCCAGCAGCACCTGACTCCAGGACAGCTCCTTGCCGTGCCTGAGGGCCAGGCCGTCCCGGACCAGTTGCGGCCAGGTGAGCCCCGACAGCCGCCGGAAGCCCGAGGCCCGCCGCACCGCGTGGGTGAGGGCCCGTACGCGGCCGGACCGCTCCAGCGCGTCGACCAGGTCCGTGCGCAGCATTCGGTGCGGCAGCCCGTCCACCGCCCGGGTGACCGTCACGTCCCGGACCGTCGCCGCCAGATACCGGGCCTTCACCGCGTCCGGCACCGTCGAGTCCGAGGTCAGCAGGAACCGCGTGCCCATCGCCACTCCGGCCGCCCCGTAGGCCAGCGCCGCGACCAGGCCCCGCCCGTCGAAGAAGCCGCCCGCCGCCACGACCGGTATCCGCACGGCGTCCACCACCTGCGGCAGCAGCACGGTCGTCGCCACCTCGCCGGTGTGCCCGCCGCCCTCGCCGCCCTGCACGATCACCGCGTCCGCGCCCCACGCGGCCACCTTCTCGGCGTGCCGCCGCGCCCCGACGGACGGCACGACCACCACACCGGCCTCCTTGAGCCGGCTGATCAGCTCGGGGGAGGGGGCGAGGGCGAAGGAGGCCACCCGGACGTGCTCGTCCAGCATGATCTGCACCCGGTCGTCCGCATCGGCCGCGTCCGCCCGCAGGTTCACCCCGAACGGCGCCCGGGTCCGCGACCGGACCTCCCGTATCGCCGACCGCAGCTGGTCGACGGTCATCGTCGCGGAGGCCAGGATGCCCAGCGCCCCCGCGTTCGCCGCCGCCGTGACCAGCCGGGGGCCGGCCACCCAGCCCATCCCGGTCTGCACGATCGGATGCCGGACCCCCACCAGCCGGGTCAGCGCGGTCTCCATCACCCCCTCGCCCCCTCGGGCACCTCACGCGCGCGGGCCCCCGCCGGATCCAGCACCTCGCGGATCAGCCGCAGCTCCTCCTCGCCGGGGGCCCGGGTGTACGGCACCTCGTCGGGCACGGCGAGCGTGAAGCCCGTCGCCTCCCGCACCTGCTCGACGCTCACCCCCGGATGCAGCGAAGCCAGCCGCATGGACCGGTCGGGGGTGGCGAAGTCGAAGACGCCGAGGTCGGAGACGACCCGGGGGACGCGGTGGAAGCGGGCCGTGCTCCCCAGCTCCGCCGCCCGGTCGTACCCCACCCCGCACACCATGTCCACCCGCTCCACGAACACCCGCCCGGAGTGCCTCGGGATCCAGTAACTCGTCGGATTGTTCAGTGTGTTCAGCGGTGCTCCGCGCACCCCGAGCAGCTGCCGCCGGGGCCGGTCCCAGTCGCCGATGCAGGAGATGTTCTGGTTGCCGTACCGGTCGATCTGGCTCGCGCCCATCATCACGTGCCGGCGTCCGCCCGCCACCAGCGCCAGATGCTGCCGGTAGGGCAGCCAGCCCTCGGGCGTGCCGTCCGGGCGGACCAGCAGCGCCTCCCCGTCGGTGAGCAGCAGGTCCGGCGCGAAGGTGAGCCGGGCCAGCCGCGCGCCCAGCGACGGGATCAGGCCCATCGGACTGGCCAGGATCTCCCCGCCGCCCCGCCAGGCCTCGGCGCAGGCGATCACGCAGTACTCGGCGCGGGTGGGCGGGGGAAGTGGGGCCCGGGTGACCTTCATGATTCCCGCTCCTTCCGCCACTCCCGCACCGCCGACCGGTACGCCTCCTCGTCCCCGGACAGGTACCGCTCGGCGAACTCCGGCCACGGCGTGGACGCATACTCCCGCTGGTACTCCTCGTCCCGGCCGTAGTCCGGCGCGCAGGAGGTGAAGTGTGCGCCGTTCGGTGCCTCGACCACACCCGTCACCGCGAGCCGCTTGAGCAGCAGCGACTGCGGGGCCGCCTCCTTCGTCAACTCGGCCGTGTCGACGATCCGTTCGCAGGAGGCGTAGGCCGCGTCCGCCGCCTCGCAGAACAGGTCGTCGAAGTAGGGGTCCGGGCCCAGGTACTGCCCGTTGCCCAACCGGTCCGCGCGGTTGACGTGCACCAGGGCCACGTCCATCCGCAGGGCGGGCATGGCCACGAAGGTCTCCCCGTCCTCGTACGGCGAAGTGACCGTCCTCAGGTCCGGGTTGACCCGCATGACGTCCGAGCCGAGCCCCGCTCGCACCGGAAGGAAGGGCAGCCGGCCGGCGGCCGCGCGCAGCCCCCACATGAACATCCCCTCGTCGACCTCCGTCAGCTCGAAGTCCCCGCGCTCTCGGGCCGCCCGGTAGTGCGGTTCGAGCGGGATGGAGTCGAGGGTGACGAAAGCGGTGACCAGTTTGCGGATCCGGCCGGCCGCGGCCAGCATGCCGATGTCCGGGCCGCCGTACGAGATGACCGTGAGGTCCCCGATATCGGCTCTCAGCAGGGCCCTGACCAGTGCCATCGGCTTGCGCCGTGAACCCCAGCCGCCGATGCCCAGGGTCATCCCGCTGGACAGCCGGGAGACCACCTCGTCGGCGGTCATCGTCTTGTCGCCCACCTACGCACCCTCCTTCCCGAACGTGTCGCGGACCCGGTCGGCCAGCCCGCTGAGGTTGGCCTCGAACGTGAAGCCCTGTTCGAAGCGGTAACTGCGGCGCACGTCGACGGGATCGATCCCGTTGATGGCGGCCTTGGCCATGCGCAGCAGCCGTCCGTCCTTGGCGGCGATCTCGCGCGCCAGCTCCAGCGCAGCCGCCCGCAGCCGCGCCCGGGGCACCACCCGCCACACCGACCCGTGCGCGTGCAGCTCGGCGGCGCTCGCCGTGCGCGAGGTGTAGTAGAGCGCGCGCATCAGGTGCTGCGGGACCAGCCGGGCCAGATGCGTGGCGGCACCCAGCGCGCCCCGGTCCAGCTCCGGCAGCCCGAAGGAGGCGTCGTCGCTCGCCACGATCGCGTCCGCGTTCCCCACCAGGCCTATTCCGCCGCCCAGACAGAACCCGTGCACCGCCGCTATCACAGGTGTCTCGCACTCGTACACCGCCGCGAAGGCCTCCGCGCAGCCCTGGTTGGCGCCGATCAGCGCTTCCTGGCCCGCCGCCTGTATCTCCTTGATGTCCACGCCCGCGTTGAAACCGCGCCCCTCGGCGGCCAGCACCACGCACCGCACCTCGGGGTCACGGCCCGCCGCGCGCACGGCCTCGGCCAGGGCGAACCAGCCGCGCACCGGCAGCGCGTTCACCGGCGGGAAGTCGACGGTGACTACGGAAATCCCCTTTTCCGGGGCCGACATGGAGACACCCATGGACGCATCAGCTACCTTCGCACTCAACGCCTTTCCACCAAACATTTGTTAGGTGTGAGGCTTCGAAGCTAGCAGTCGGCGAAGACGAGCGGGAGAGCCTGTGGAAAACTCCGCGGCAGGGCCTGTGGACAACTCGCTGCACGGCAGGACCGTCGTCGTCACCGGCGGCACCCGGGGCGTCGGGGAGGGCATCGCGCAGGCCTTCGCCCAGGCCGGCGCCCAGGTGCTGGCCTGCGCCCGGCGGCCGCCCGAACAGCCCCTCGACGGCGTGGAGTTCGTGCCCCTCGACCTGCGCGACCCGCCCGCCGTCAGCGCCTTCTTCGCCGCGCTGCCCCGGCTCGACGTCCTCGTCAACAACGCGGGCGGCACCCCGTACCGACGGCTGGCCGACGTGGACGCCGAGCGGCACGCCCGGGTCATCGAGCTGAACCTCGTCACCCCGCTGACCGCCTCCCTGGCCGCCTACGACCGGCTCCGGCACACCCGAGGCTCGGTCGTCATGGTCGGCAGCGTGAGCGGCGGCCGTCCCTCGCCCGGCTCGGCGGCCTACGGCGCGGCCAAGGCGGGCCTGGCGAACCTGGCCGCGTCGATGGCCGTGGAATGGGCGCCGGAGGTCCGCGTCAACACGCTGGTCGTCGGCATGGTCCGCACCGAGCAGTCCCATCTGCACTACGGCGGCCCGGACGGCATCGCCGCGGTCTCCCGCACCGTCCCGCTGGGCCGGCTGGCCACCCCCTCGGACGTCGGTGCGGCCGCCGTCTTCCTCGCCTCCGACGCGGCCGCCTACATCAGCGGGGCGAGTCTGCTGGTGCACGGGGGCGGGGAGCGGCCCGCCTTCCTGGACGCCGCGACCGCCGACAAGGAAGAACAAGGAGGCCTGGCATGACCGGAATCTGCGCAGGGCGAGTCGTCGTCGTCACCGGAGCCGGACGGGGGCTGGGCCGCGCCCACGCCCTCGCCTTCGCCGCCGAGGGCGCCCGGGTCGTCGTCAACGACCTCGGCGTCGGACTGGACGGGGTGCCCGGACCCGACAGCCCGGCGGCGGCCGTCGTCGCGGAGATCAGGGAGGCGGGCGGCGAGGCGGTCGTGCACGGCGGCGACATCGCGACCACCGAGGGCGCCGCCTCCCTGATCAGGACCGCCGTCGAGACGTACGGCCGCCTCGACACCCTCGTCAACAACGCCGGCTTCCTGCGCGACCGCATGCTCGTCAACCTCGACGAGGACGACTGGGACGCCGTGATCCGTGTCCACCTCAAGGGGCACTTCCTCCCCCTCAAACACGCCGCCGCGCACTGGCGGGCCGAGGCCAAGGCAGGCCGCACACCGGTCGCCCGGATCGTCGGCACCAGCAGCGGGGCAGGCCTGCTGGGCTCGGTCGGGCAGGGGAACTACAGCGCCGCCAAGGCCGGGATCATCGGCCTGACCCTCGTCGCGGCGGCCGAACTCGCCCGCTACGGCGTCCAGGTCAACGCCGTCGCCCCGGCGGCCCGCACCCGCATGACGGAACGCACCTTCGCCGAGACCATGGCGGCTCCGGTCGCCGGCTTCGACGCCATGGCGCCCGAGAACGTCTCTCCGCTGGTCGTCTGGCTCGGTTCCGCCGCGTGCGCAGGTGTGAGCGGCCGGGTGTTCGAGGCGGAGGGGGGCCGGATCACGGTCATGGAGGGCTGGCGCCCGGGGCCCGGCATGGACAAGGGGGCGCGCTGGGCCCCGGCCGAGGCGGGGGAGGCCGTGTTGAAGTTGTTGGCGGAGGCGGAGCCGGCGGGGGCGGTGTACGGGGCCCCGGAGTAGGGGCCGCCGAGTAGTCGGACCTGCACTGGGCCCACCACGGGGCTCCGCCCCCCTGGACCCCCGCCTATGCCCACCCACCAACCGACTCGGTGGGTCGAGAAGCGCAGCTACAAACGAGGGTGTTGCGCACCTAGGTGTCGCACTCCAGAACCGTCCTGCACAACCCGCACCGCGCCCGCACCCGCCCCCGGACCGGGACCCTGATGCGCTGGTGGCAGGTGGGGCAGGGGAAGGAGACGCGGAGGTGGCCGGCGGGGTCGGGGCTGAAGGCGTAGGGCGCTCCGGGCGGGACGCCGTGGCGGCGGTCGTGGGCGTAGCGGCGGCGGCCCGCCCAGCCGGCCGCGGTCAGCGGCGGCTGCTGCTCGTCCCGCCGGGCCCGCTCCATACCCTTGACGTAGGCCGTGTACGCCTGCGGGCTGGTGAACCACACGGAGGGATCCTCGCCGAAGAGCCGGGCCCGTTTGGCGAGGACGTAACCGAACTCCTCGGGGGTGAGATAGCCGAGCTTCTGGGAGGAGGCGCCGTCCTCGCGGTAGGCGTCCAGCAGCAGCCACCCCGCGCCCAGGTAGGTCGTCGCCGTGTCCGTGAGGATCTCGTTCTCCGCCGTGGTGGGGAAGGCCAGGTCGAGGCGGTGCAGGTAGACGTGGGTCACCTCGTGGGCGAGGGCCGCGCCGATGTCCCTGCGGTGGGTGCGGAAGCGGTCGTTCAGCTCGACGAAGTACTCGGGGCCCGCCGCCAGTTCGACATTGGCCGCGTGGCTCATCTCCCGGAAGCCGACGATCAGCCGGGCATCGGGCAGCCGGAAGTGCCGCACGATCTCGCGGGCCACGCGCTGCGCGCCCAGATGCACGTCGTCCGTGTCGCTGAAGGCCACGTCGACGGGGGCCACACTGGTCGAGAAGGTCTGCACGGTGTCGTACGACAGCCGCTTGTACAGCGCGGTGATCGCGGCCCGCACCGTCTCCAGATGCGGGTAGCCGTGCTCGACCGGTCCGCCGTTCGCCACGTCCGACCCCCTAAGACGCCCAGAACTGCCATCCACTCTAGGCGGGTGTGAGCGGATTTCGCCGGTGGCGGCCTGAGTACCCTCGAACAAGCCGCGGTCGCCGGACCGGGGGCTCAGACCGGCAGCAGCCTCGGTGCGCACGGACCCGGCCCCGCCTCCTGCAGCTCCAGCACCCACACCTCGTTCTCGCCCTCCCGCAGCACCGGCCCGGGGACGTACAGGGACCGCTGCGGCCCCACGGACCAGTAGCGGCCCAGGCCGAAGCCGTTGAGCCAGACGAAGCCCCGCGCCCAGCCGGGCAGTTCGAGCCGGGCGTCCCCGGCCCCGCGGACCGTGACGCTGCCCCGGTACAGCCCCGGGGCGCCGTCCCCGGACACCGCGCCGAAGGCCACCGCCTCCAGGCCGTCGTCGAAGGCGTCCAGATCGAGCCCGCGCGCGCGTACCCCGTGCAGATACTGCCGCTCGTGCAGGACGCCCCCGGTGATGCCCTTCGCCTCGCCGGAGCGCGGCCCGTAGTTCACCCTCCCCAGGGACTCCACCCACAGCTCCACGCGCGCGGGGCCCGCGACAGGCTCCTTCAGCCGGGCCTCCTCCTCGGTGAGCACCCCGGCCCGCTCGCCGTCGACGTACACCACCGCGAGATCCCTGAGTCCGCGCACCGTCAGCGGGTACGGCTGCCGCGGTCCCGGCACGCTCACCTCGTAGCGCACCACGCCCCGGGCGACGCCCAGCTCCTCGAAGGACGGCGGTACGGGGGTGACGGTCTCCTCGCCGCCGAGCGCCTCCAGGACGTCACCCATGGGTGCCCATCCGGTGAGCGCCACCTCCGTCGGAGAAACCAACCGGGCAGGCGGGGGCGGAAGTTCGGGCAGCGGATCGGGGTGGTACTCGGCCAGCACGTCGCGGAAGCACCAGAACTTCTCCGTGGGGCGCCCGTACTCGTCGACCGGTGCGTCGTAGTCGTACGAGGTCACGTCCGGCTCCAGCGGACCCTCGTGCAGCTCGCCGCCGCCCCGGTTGGCGCCCGCCCAGCCGCCGAAACTCGTGCCGCCGTGCGCCATGTACAGGTTCACCGAGGCACCGCACTCCAGGATCTCCCGCAGGGCCTCGGTGGCCTCCCCGGGGTCCCGTACGACGTGTTCGCCGTCCCAGTGGTCGAACCAGCCGCACCAGAACTCCATGCACATCAGCGGGCCCCCGGGGCGGTGGCGGCGCAGCGTCTCGAAGGCCGCGCGCGCGTGGGAGCCGAAGTTCACCGTGGCGAGCACACCGGGCAGCGAGCCGCCGGTGAGCATGTGGTCCTCGGGGCCGTCCGAGGTGAACAGCGGCACGGTGACGCCCTTGACCCGCAGCAGGTCGGCGAGCTGTTCCAGGTAGTCCGCGTCCGAGCCGTAGCTGCCGTACTCGTTCTCGACCTGCACCATGATCACCGGCCCGCCCCGGTCGATCTGCCGGGGCACGATCTCGTGCAGCAGGTGGTGGAACCAGTTCCGCACGTGGAACAGGAAGCGCTCGTCACGGGTACGCGCGTGCGTGCCCGGCTCGCCGGTCACCCAGTGGGGCAGCCCGCCGTTCTCCCACTCGGCGCAGATGTACGGACCCGGCCGCACGATGGCCCACAGGCCGGCCTCGTGGACCGCGTCCAGGAACCGGCCGACCGCCCGCACGTCCCGGAAGCGCCCCGGGCCCGGCTGGTGCAGATTCCACGGGACGTACGTCTCCACGCAGTTGAGGCCCATCGCCCGCAGCATCTCCAGCCGGTGCCGCCAGTGCGCCTCGTGCACCCGGAAGTAGTGCAGCGCCCCGGACAGCAGCCGTACCGGCCGTCCGTCCAGCAGGAAGTCGGATTCCCCCACCGTGAACTCGCTCATGCACCCCAGCCTCGGCCCTGGCGGTGATCGACGCCATGGACGAAGATCGGCGCTGCTTGGACAAAAGTCCGCCGTCGCCGACGCCGGGAGGAGCACCGATGTACCAGACCTGGATGCGGTTCTTCAGCCCCGGCCCCGCCCACCACCGCCTCGGCCTGGTCTGCCTCGGCGTCGGCCTCCAGTACGGCGCGCTGCCCACGGTCGGCCCCCGCACCCTCGACCACCACGTAGCCGTCGTGGTCAGCACGGGCGGCGGCTGGTACCAGGGCGCCGACGGCCGCCGTACGACCGTCACCGCGCCCGCACTGCTCTGGCTCACCCCCGGAGTGCCGCACCACTACGGGCCCGACCCGGACACCGGCTGGGACGAGGGCTTCGTCGACTTCGCCGGGCCCGCCACCACGACCTACACCGAACTCGGCTACATCGAGCCCGAACGCCCCGTCGTCCCGCTCTCGGACGCCACCGGCCCCCGCGCGGTCGTCGCCCGCATCGCCCGTGCCGCCCGCCGCGGCAACCCCCTGCTGGAGGTCGAGACCGGCGCCGCCGTCCACGAACTCCTCGTCGCCCTGCGCCGCGCCCGTGCCGACCTCGCCCCCGACGGCGATCAGGTGCTGCAGGCCCTGGCCCGGGACGCCTGCCGGCCGATGAGCGTCGCCGACCACGCCGCCCGGCACGGCATGACCCCCGCCGAGCTGCGCAATGCCGTCCGCCGCGCCGCCGGATGCAGCCCCAAGGACTATCTCCTCGGTATCCGCCTGGGCCGCGCCAAGGAGCTCCTGGCCGCCACCGAGCTGCCCGTCGCCGCCGTCGCCCGCCGCGTCGGCTACGACGACCCCGCCTACTTCTCCCGCCTGTTCTCCCGCCGGGTCGGCCTCGCCCCCGTCCGCTTCCGCGCCCAGCAGGGCCGCAGCGTCCCCGGCGGCTGGAGCGACCGGATCCCGGATCCGGACGATCCTCCGACGATCGGCGGCTGATCGCATGCTGATCAGCCGGTGAACGGGAGGTGCCCCGCCCCTTAGGGTTGACGCCCATGACCATCAGGAACACCGGTAGCGGTGACGTCGACCCCGCGGTCCGCCAGGAACTGGAGCGGCTGCGCGAGAGCATCGACAACATCGACGCGGCCGTCGTCCACATGCTCGCCGAGCGCTTCAAGTGCACCCAGCAGGTCGGCCGGCTCAAGGCGGTGCACCAGCTGCCGCCCGCCGACCCGGACCGCGAGGCCCGGCAGATCGAGCGGCTGCGCAGCCTCGCCGCGAACGCCAAGCTCGACCCGGCGTTCGCGGAGAAGTTCCTGAACTTCATCATCGCCGAGGTGATCCGGCACCACGAGTCCATCGCCGAGGACACCGCGAACGGGCAGCCCGCCTGATCCCCACCACCGGGCACACCGGGCGGCGGGCGCGGGACCGGACATATGCCATGTACCGATCCACCCCTGTGCGCTGTCGGCGGCATCGGGCAGCATGGCCTGCATGTCCGTCATCACGCGCGACGAAGCGCAGCTCCGAGCACAGTTCCTCGACGTCCATCGTTACTCGATCGAACTCGACCTCACCACGGGGGACGAGACCTTCGACTCCCGTACCGTGATCAGGTTCACCGCGCGGACCGACGGGGACACGTTCGTCGAGCTGAAGCCCACCGAGCTGCGCACGGTCACGCTGGACGGACAGCCCCTCGACCCGGAGACCTTCCAGGACGAACGGCTGCCGCTGAAGAACCTCACCGCCGGCGAGCACGAACTGCGGGTCGAAGCGGTCATGCCCTACTCCCGCACCGGCGAGGGCATGCACCGCTTCACCGACCCCACCGACGGCGAGACGTACGTCTACACCCAGCTGTTCCTGGACGACGTCCAGAGGGTCTTCGCCGCCTTCGACCAGCCCGACCTGAAGGCCGTCTTCGAGCTCACCGTCACGGCGCCCGACGGCTGGAACGTCCTCGCCAACGGCATCACCGAGCACCTCGGCGAGGGCCGCTGGCGGGCCGCCCCGACCCCGCTGATCTCCACCTACCTCGTCGCCGTCGCCGCAGGCCCCTGGCACTCCGTGCGCAGCGAGCACCGCGGCCTGCCCTTCGGTATCCACTGCCGCCGCTCCCTCGCGCCCCACCTCGAGGCCGACGCCGAGGAGATCTTCGAGGTCACGCGCGCGTGCTTCGACCGCTACCACGAGAAGTTCGAGGAGCCCTACCCCTTCGACTCCTACGACCAGGCGTTCGTCCCCGAGTTCAACGCCGGTGCCATGGAGAACCCCGGACTGGTCACCTTCCGCGACGAGTTCGTCTTCCGCTCGGCCGTCACCGAAACCGAGCGGCAGACCCGCGCCATGGTCATCGCCCACGAGATGGCCCACATGTGGTTCGGCGACCTCGTGACCCTCAAGTGGTGGGACGACATCTGGCTGAACGAGTCCTTCGCCGAGTACATGGGCTACCAGACCACCGCCGAGGCCACCCGCTTCACCGACACCTGGACCGACTTCGGGGTCGCCCGCAAGGCCTGGGGCTACGACGCCGACCAGCGTCCTTCCACCCACCCCGTCGCCCCCGAGGCGGTCGACGACACCGCCGCCGCCCTGCTCAACTTCGACGGCATCTCCTACGCCAAGGGCGCCTCCGCGCTGCGCCAGCTGGTGGCCTGGCTCGGGGAGAAGGACTTCCTCGCCGGCATCAACATCCACTTCAAGCGGCACCGGTTCGCCAACGCCACCCTCGCCGACTTCATCGACTCCCTCGCCGCGGCCACCGAGCGCGACGTGCACGCCTGGGCCGACGCCTGGCTGCGCACCACCGGTGTCGACACGCTCACCCCGGCGATCAAGTCCGTCGACGGCTCCTTCGCCCTGACCGTCGACCGCGCGGGCAGCCGCCCGCACCGCGTCACCGCCGGCCTCTACGACCGCGACCTCGGCGACGAGGGCCGTCTCACCCTGCGCGAGCGCATCGACCTCGACGTCCCGCAGACCGCCCCGCAGCCCATCGGCAAGCGCCCCGCGCTGCTCCTGCTCAACGACGGCGACCTGACCTACGCCAAGGTCCGCTTCGACGCCGACTCCTTCGAGGCGGTCCGCACGGGCCTGTCCGGGCTGCCCGACCCGCTCACCCGCGCGGTGGTGTGGAACGCCCTCAGGGACGCCGTCCGCGACGGCGAACTTCCGCCCCAGGCCTATCTGGAGACGGCCCGCGCCCACCTCCCGCTGGAGACCGACCTGGCCCTCGTCCAGGGTGTCCTCGCGTTCGCCTCCACCTACGTCGCCGACCGCTTCCTGCGCCCCGAGGACCGCCCGGCCGCCCTCGCCACCCTCAGCTCCCTCTGCCGCGACCTGCTGCGCCGCACCGAGGACGGCGACAACCCCGGCCTGCGCCTGGTCGCCGTACGGCACTTCATCGACGTCGCCGCCCACCCCGACACCATCGCCGCCTGGTTCGCCGACGGCACGGTGCCCGGCGGGCCGGAACTCGACCCCGAGCTGCGCTGGCGCATCCTCGTCCGGCTCGCCGTGCTCGGCGCCACCGACGAGGCCGCCATCGCCGCCGAGCTGGAGCGCGACCCGTCCGCCACCGGCCGGGAGGGCGCCGCCACCTGCCGCGCCGCCCTGCCCGACCCCGAGGCCAAGCGCGCGGCCTGGGAGTCGATGTTCGTCACGGACGAGCTCTCCAACTACCTGTTCACGGCCACCGCGCGGGGCTTCTGGCAGCCCGAACAGGCCGACCTGGTACGCGAGTACGTGCCGCGCTACTACGAGGACGTGGTCGCCCTCGCCGCCCGCCGCGGCCCCGCCATCGCCGTCGCCGCCGGACGCTGGGCCTTCCCGCACCACGCCGTCGACGCGGAGACCCTCGCCCTCGGCGAGGCCTGCCTGAACGAGGCCGACCCGGTCGTCGCCCTCCGCCGCAAGCTGGTCGACGAACTGGACGACCTGGCCCGGGCGTTGCGGGTACGGGGGGAGTAGGGCCGGGAACGTAGGGCGCGGCCGGGGCGGCTGGTCCCTGACGACGATGCGGAGGGCCGATCGTCCTTCCTAGGCTCGGAGGGCCAAGGACGACCAGGACGATCAACCCGAGCCCAGGAGGCAACCCGTGATCGTAGTCACCGGTGCGACCGGCAACGTCGGCCGTGCCCTCGTCGAGCGTCTCGTCGCCGCCGGCCGGCCGGTACGGGCACTGACCCGCGACCCCGAGCGCGCGGGTCTGCCCCGGCAGGCCGAGGTGGTGACGTTCGCGCCGGAGGAGCCCGCCGCCCTCTTCGAGGGAGCGAGCAAGCTCTTCCTGTACGTCCAGGCGGGCGGCGAGCGGACCGCCGCCCTGCTGGCGGCCGCGCGCACGGCCGGGGTGCGCCACGTCGTGCTGCTCTCTTCCGGGATCATCCAGGAGGGCGCCGACGAGACCCATCCCATCCACGTCATGCACGCCACCGCCGAGCGGCAGGTCCGCGACAGCGGCCTGGAGTGGACGTTCCTGCGCCCCAACGCCTTCGCCACCAACGCGTTGCAGTGGGCGCCGCAGATCCGTGCCGGCAACACCGTCCACGGTGTCTTCGCGGGCATGCTCACGGCGCCCATCCACGAGGACGACATCGCCGCCGTGGCCGAACGCGCCCTGCTGGACGACGGACACGAAGGCGCCGTCCACCGTCTCACCGGGCCCGGGGCGACCACCAACACCGACCAGATCGCCGCGATCGGCCGGGCGGTGGGCCGCGATCTGACCTTCGTCGAAGTGTCCCCGGAAGAAGCGGGACCCAAGCTGTTCCCGCACGCCCCGCCGGAGTTCGTCCAGCCCTTGCTGAAGAGCTTCGCCGCCACGGTGGGCGTACCCCCCGAGATCACCACCACGGTCGAGGACGTCACGGGCACTCCGGCGCGCACCTTCGACCAGTGGGCACAGGATCACGTGGACGACTTCCGAGGCGTCTAGAACCTCAACTCAGCCCGCCGTACGTCCCCTTCGCCTCGCCCCGCCCGCCGATTGTCCACCTCGGCCGGGCGGGAGCAGGGGCGGTCACGTTGAAGCCGAGGCGCTCCAGGAAGCGCTCACCGGAGTGCCGGCCGGGACCGTGGCCGCCACCCGCTCACCGGGTACGTCGATCACCCACGCGTCAACCACCCGACCGACGTCAGCCGCAGGTCATCCCACTCCAACGCGTTTTCCCCGTACGGCAGTACCCACTTTCGGGTTCCGATCGTTGGGCTTTCCGGACGCGTGGGACTCTTCCCGTACAAACTGGAAGACGCCGTACAGCCGTACAGAGGTCCCTGCACCAGCCGGAAGCCCCCATGGTCGCCCCCATGTCCCCGCGCCCCAGGAGAGCCCATGAGCATGCCGCCCCTCGCCTCAGGACCCGACGGCCCCGGAGCCCTGCGGCCGCTCCTGGACACCGTCATGGACGCGCTCGCAAGCGGTGCCCGGGCCCGCGGCGGACCGCTGCCGGCCGGCGGGCCCGAGGCCGTCGCCGCACGGATCGCCGACGCCCTCGGGGACGTCCTGCCGGACGACGGCGACCCCGACGCGCTGCGCGCCCTCGTGCACGCCCTCGCCGAGGGCGCCGCCGACCCCGCCGACCCGCTGTGCGCGGCCCATCTGCACTGCCCGCCGCTCGCCGTCGCCACCGCCGCCGACCTCGCCGCCGGCGTCCTCAACCCGTCCCTGGACTCCTGGGACCAGGCCCCGGCGGCCTCCGCGCTGGAAGCCGAGGTCACCCGAGCCCTCGCCCAGGAGATCGGTCTCGCCGACGCCGTGGTCACCACCGGCGGCACCGAGTCCAACCAGCTCGCCCTGCTGCTCGCCCGCGAGGCCCACGGCGGCAGCGTCCAGCTGGTCTGCGGGGCCAACGCCCACCACTCGCTGCCCCGCGCCGCCTGGCTGCTCGGCCTGCCCGAGCCGGTCGTCGTCCCCGCCCCGGGCGGCATCCTCGACCCGGCCGCCCTGGACGCGGCCCTCACCGCGCTCTCCGGCCCGCTGCTGGTCGCCGCCACCGCCGGCACCACCGACGCCGGGCTCATCGACCCGCTGCCCGAGATCGCCGGCCTGTGCACCGCCCACGGTGCCCGCCTGCACATCGACGCCGCCTACGGCGGCGGCCTCGCCTTCAGCGACCGGCAGCGGGACAAGCTCGTCGGACTCGAAGCCGCCCACTCCGTCACCCTCGACCTGCACAAACTCGGCTGGCAGCCGGCCGCAGCCGGCCTCCTCGCCGTGGCCCGGCCCCGCGACCTCGCCGCCCTGCACCAGCGCGCCGACTACCTGAACGCGGACGACGACACCGAGGCCGGACTCCCCGACCTGCTCGGCCGCTCCCTGCGCACCACCCGCCGCCCGGACATCCTCAAGATCGCCGTCACCCTGAAGACGCTGGGCCGCAGCGGGCTCGGCGCCCTGGTCGACCAGGTCTGCGCCCGCGCGCGGGAGTTCGCCGCGCTCGTCCAGGGCCACACCGGCTTCGAGCTGTACGACCGGCCCGTCATCAGCACGGTCCTGTTCCGGCCCGTCGACGCGGACGACGACACGGTGGCCACCGTACGCCGCAGGCTGCTGCACGAGGGCCGGGCCGTCCTCGGCCGCGCCCGGCTCGACGACCGTCTCTGGCTCAAGGCCACCTTCCTCAACCCGCACACCCGGCCGGACGAACTGGCCCAGCTCGTCAAACTCGTAGAAGGAACGACCCCCAGATGACCATCCCTCCACGCCACGAGCCCGAGTCCCCGCGCGACCTGGTCGGCATCGGCATCGGCCCCTGCAACCTCTCCCTCGCCGCCCTCGCCCACCCGCTCGCCGAACTCGACGCCGTCTTCTACGAACAGCGCCACGCCTTCGCCTGGCACCCCGGCCTCCTCATCGAGGGCGCCACCATCCAGGTGCCGTTCCTCGCCGACCTGGTGACCCTCGCCGACCCCACCAGCCCCTGGAGCTTCCTCAACTACCTCAGGACGCGCGAGCGGCTCTTCCCCTTCTACTTCGCCGAGCGCTTCCAGATCCAGCGTGCCGAGTACGACGCCTACTGCCGCTGGGTCTCCGAGAACCTCCCCGGGCTGCGTTTCCGCCACCAGGTCGACGCCGTCCGCTGGAACCCCGAACGCGACGTGTTCGAGGTCGACTTCACCCAGCTCGACGCCGAGGGCGAGGCCGAGGCGCTGGGCCGCACCTACACCCGCAACGTCGTCCTCGGCGTGGGCACCGCCCCCTACGTGCCCGACCCGCTGCAGCCCCTCGTCGAGGCGCCCGGCGTCCCGGTCGTCCACGCCGCCGACTACCTCGACCACCGCGCCACCGTGCTCGCCGCCGAGCACGTCACCGTCGTCGGCTCCGGACAGTCCGGCGCCGAGGTCTTCCTCGACCTGTTGCGCCACCGCCCGGCCGGACGCGAGAGGCTGCACTGGATCGGCCGCAGCGAGGCGTTCGCGCCGATGGAGTACTCCAAGCTCGGCCTGGAACACTTCACGCCCGACTACACCCGCTACTTCCACGCCCTCGCCGAACCCGTCCGCGACCGGCTGGTCGCCGCCCAGTGGCAGCTGCACAAGGGCATCGACGCCGGCACCCTCGCCGACATCCACGACGAGCTGTACCGGCGCACCCTGGACGGAGGCTGGCCCGACGCGGTCCTGACTCCCGGGGTCCGCGTCCGTACCGCCGGCCGGGTCGCCACCACCAAGGTCGAACTCCACCTGGAGCACGTCCAGCAGGGCAGCCGTTCCCGGCTCACCACGGACGCCGTCGTCCTCGCCACCGGCTACCGCGAGCGCCCGCTGGGCCGCCTCCTCGCGGGACTCGACCCCTACATGCGCCGCGACAGCAGCGAACGCCCGCGTATCGAGGGATCGTTCCGGCTGCTTCTCGACCCCTCGGTCACCGGGTCGGTGTACGTCCAGAACGCCGGGCTCCACGCCCACGGCGTCGGCACCCCCGACCTGGGGCTCGCCGCCTGGCGCAGCGCCACCATCCTCAACTCCCTGACGGGCAAGGAGCCGTACCCGCTGCCCACCCGGACGTCCTTCACCACGTACGGACTCCAGGAGCCGCAGTCCCGGGTGCCGCAGACCAGGCAGGCGACGCAGCTGACCCCGCTGGTGGACGAACGGTAGAAGGCCCCCCGGGACGGTGACACGCATCCTGTGCGTGGCCGGTCCCGGGAGGCCGGTTCCCTGCTCGTGCGGCTTAGAAGACGGGCGTGCCGTTCCGCGTGAGCTTCCAGTCCACGGACGCGAAGTCCTTCGGGTCCAGGACGCCCTTCGTGGTGACCCACTCGGCGATCCGGGTGCGGATCTCCGTCGACTCCGACCACAGTTCCTTGGCCGACGCGACGTGCGGGAAGGCGCCGCCGCCGTTGGCGCGGTAGTTGTTCACCGCGAACACGAACTGCTGGGCGTCGTCCAGCGCGGCACCGTCGAAGGTGAGGTTCTTGATCCGCGAACCGACCGGCTGGGCGATGTCGATGTCGTACGACAGGCCCGAGACGTAGTCGTAGTTGTAGTCGGGACGGCCGCCCTCGTTGGTCAGCTTCTCGACGTCGACGGCGGCGTCGGCGGCCGTCTGGATGTAGTACGCCGCCGAGTACTCCAGGTACGCCCGCACCTGCGCGCCCGTCAGCAGCTTGGCGACCAGCGTGTTGTCGTACACGTACAGGCTCGACAGGTCCCGGATGGTCACGTTGCCGGCCGGGATCTCGGAGGTGCGGGAGAACGGCGAGGCCTGCGCGATGACCGGCAGCGAGGCGTACTCGGTGCCCGCCAGCGCGGCCTTGACCACGTCCTCCTGGACCTTGGTGATCAGGTCGATGATCGGGGCGTCCTTGTAGCGGGCCTCGACCGTCGTCAGGGTCGCGGTTGCGGTCCCGACGACCTGGTTCACGTACGTGACGACCTTCGCGTGCTCGTCGCTGAGCAGCTTGGTGATCTTCGGGTCGTCGGCGACCGAGTTGGAGTTGAGCACCTTCGAGGAGACGGACTCGACGGTCCACCGGCCCTTCTCGAAGACCAGCTCGATGTCGAACACGGACAGCCGCTCCGCGTAGGCCAGCGGCTCCGACAGCACGACCGTCTTCCCGGTCTGATCGTTGGTGACCTTCAGCTCCGGGATCTCCACGTGCGCGTGCCCGACGAGGATCGCGTCGATGTCCGGGACCTGCTTGGCCACGTTGGCGGCCGCGTTCTCCACGTACGGCAGCTGGTCACCGTAGGACGAGGTGCCGGAGGACCCGGAGTGCGCCGACACCACGACGACGTCCGCGCCGAGCGCCTTCAGCTTCGGCACCCACTTCGCGGCCTGCTCCTCCAGGCCCGGGAACGCCAGCTTGCCCTGCACGTACGCCTTGTCCCAGATCGCGATGCCGGGGTTGGTCAGGCCGAGCACGGCGACCTTGACCGGACGGGCGCCCGGCACGTGGAACGTCTTGATGAAGTAGGGCGGGAAGGCGGGCCGCAGCGTCTTCGCGTCGACCGCGTTGGCGCCGAGCAGCGGGAAGTCCAGCTGGTCCTCGAACTTGCGCAGGGTCTCGATGCCGTAGTTGAACTCGTGGTTGCCGAGCGCCGCGGCGTCGTACCCGATCGCGTTCATCGCCTGCGCCATCGGGTGCACCGGGCCGCCCTTGGCGGTGATCGGGTCGACCTTGGCGTAGTAGTACGTCAGCGGGGTGCCCTGGATCGTGTCGCCGGCGTCCAGCAGCAGCGTGTTGCAGCGGCCCTTCTCCGCGCGGATCCGGTCGACCAGGGTCGAGATCCGGGCCAGGCCCTGGGCGTTGCCCGCCTTGTCGGTGTACTCCGCGTTCTTGAAGTAGTCCCAGTTGAAGACGTGGCCGTGCAGGTCGGTGGTGCCCATGACGGTGAGCGAGTGGCGCTTCACATGCTTCCCGGGCGTCTGCTGCTCGGCCGCCTCGGCCGCCGGAGCCGCCGCCGCACCGGCGATCGCGACTCCCGCGCCCGTCGCGGCGGACTTCTTCAGGAACTTCCGGCGGTTCAAAGGCATCTCTCGGTCTCCTCGGCGAATGGTCAACGACGCGCGTAGATTCTGACCTGGTCATGACTGACGGCAACAGGTCCAAGAGGTTGCGATCTGGTGACCTGATGCGTGAACTCCGGCCGCCGAAGCGGGAGGTGCGTGACAGAGTGGGACGTATGACCTCTCCGTCGGCCGTCCCGTACGGCACCCCCGACGCCCCTCTCCTCGTGGTCCGCGGCGAGGCCGAACTCGACGTCGAGCCCGAGATCGCCCGCATCGGCGTGACCGTGACCGCCCGCGGCCGCGACCGGCGCTCCACCCTGGACGACCTCACCCGGCGCAACGCCGCCGTCCTCGACCTCGTGAAGTCCTACGGGGACGCGGTGGAGGAGCTGTCCACCGGCGCCTTCTCCATCACCCCGGAGCTCACCGAGCGCGGCCGGGGTGAGCGGGTGCGCAGCTACCAGGGCCGGGTCCACCTCGGCGCGGAATTCTCGGACTTCACCGTCCTCGGTGAACTGACCACGCGCCTGGCCGACTTGGAGCTGACCCGGGTCGACGGCCCCTGGTGGTCCCTGCGCCCCGGCTCGCCGGTGCACGCCGAGGCCCGGCGGCGGGCGGTCGGCGAGGCGCTCCAGCGGGCCCGGGAGTACGCCGAGGCCCTCGGCACCTCGATCGCCGCTCTGGTCGAACTGGCCGACACCGGCGCCGAGCGACCGCGGGGCGGCGGGGCCGCCTTCGCGCGGGGTGTCCGGCGCATGAGCATGGCCGAAGAGGCAGAGCCCGCCGAACCTCTCGATCTGGAACCCTCGCGACTGCGTGTCACCGCCCAGGTCAGCGCCCAATTCACACTGGTACCACCGCGGCTGTGAATTCCGGGCACGGAGAAGCTATGACCGAAAAGAATCGCTCATAGGAGCGGGCTGCCGCACAATTCAACACTTGTCAACAGCCCTTTACTCAAAGGTTGTTGAGTGGTCATGTGGCCCGGATTCTCTACCGACGGGTAAGGCCTAGGCTCGAATCATGCGCCGAGCAAAGATCGTCTGTACTCTGGGCCCCGCCACCGACTCGTACGACCAGATCAAGGCACTGGTCGAGGCCGGAATGGACGTCGCCCGCTTCAACCTCAGCCACGGCACTCACGCCGAGCACGAGGAGCGATACCGGCACGTACGAAAGGCGGCCGACGAGACCGGTCGCAGCGTCGGAATCCTCGCCGACCTTCAAGGTCCGAAGATCCGGCTCGGCCGCTTCAGCGAAGGCCCCGTACTCCTTGAACGCGGCGACTCCTTCACCATCACCGTGGAGGAGGGTGTCGAGGGCGACCGCCATGCCTGCGGCACCACCTACGCCGGCCTCGCCGCCGATGTCACCCCGGGTGAGCGCGTCCTCGTGGACGACGGCAAGGTCTGCCTGGAGGTCACCGCCGTCGACGGCCCCCGGGTCCACACCCGGGTGATCGAGGGCGGCGTCATCTCCGACCACAAGGGCCTGAACCTCCCCGGCGTCGCCGTCTCCGTGCCCGCCCTCTCCAAGAAGGACGAGGACGACCTGCGCTGGGCGCTGCGCACCGGCTTCGACGTCGTCGCCCTCTCCTTCGTGCGCAGCGGCAAGGACGCCGCGGACGTCCACCGCGTCATGGGCGAGGAGGGTCGCCGCCTCCCGGTGATCGCCAAGGTGGAGAAGCCGCAGGCGGTCGAGAACATCGACGACATCGTCGCCGCCTTCGACGGCATCATGGTCGCGCGCGGCGACCTGGGTGTGGAGATGCCGCTGGAGCAGGTCCCGATCGTGCAGAAGCGCGCCGTCAAGCTCGCCAAGCGCAACGCCAAGCCGGTCATCGTGGCCACCCAGATGCTGGACTCGATGATCGACAACTCCCGCCCGACCCGTGCCGAGGCCTCGGACGTCGCCAACGCGGTCATCGACGGCACGGACGCGGTGATGCTGTCCGGCGAGACCAGCGTCGGCAAGTACCCGATCGAGACCGTGCGGACCATGGCGAAGATCGTCGAGGCCGCCGAGGAGGACCTGCTCGCCAAGGGCCTGCCGCCGCTGACCGAGCGGAACAAGCCCCGTACCCAGGGCGGCGCCGTCGCCCGGGCCGCGGCCGAGATGGGCGACTTCCTCGGGGCGAAGTTCCTGGTGGCGTTCACCCAGTCGGGAGACACGGCCCGCCGGCTGTCCCGCTACCGCTCGCCCATCCCGTTGCTGGCCTTCACCCCGGAGCAGGCCACCCGCTCCCAGCTCAGCCTCACCTGGGGTGCGGAGACCTTCCTCGGCCCGCACGTCGACTCCACGGACGCCATGGTCGACCAGGTGGACGAGCTGCTGCTGAAGTACGGCCGCTGCCAGAAGGGCGACGTCGTGGTCATCACGGCGGGTTCCCCGCCCGGTGTCTCCGGCTCGACCAACATGGTCCGGGTGCACCACATCGGCGAGGACGACAGTCCCAAATAGCGGACCCAAAGTGGGACCAGGGAACGGAAAAGGGCCCCTCGTCCGGAGGGGCCCCGCCAATTCAGTGACCTTGGAATCCAAGGAAAAGTGCCCCGGGTCGGACTCGAACCGACACTGTACGGGTTTTGAATCCGTTGCCTGCTGCCAATTGGGCTACCGGGGCTCGCAGAATCCAAGGTTTCCCCCGACCCTCCGCGCGTCCACCATACCGTAGCTAGGTAGGCTCTTGTCAGCAGTACCCCTGCCCTGAACGAGGAGCCCCAGTGACCGCCGAGTCGCCCCAGCCCGTAGACGCGCCCGACGACGACAAGTCGCACGTGCCTCCGCTGACGACCCGTGTCGTCATCGCCGAGGACGAGGCACTGATCCGGCTCGACCTGAAAGAGATGCTGGAGGAGGAGGGGTACACCGTCGTCGGCGAGGCCGGGGACGGGGAGCAGGCCGTGGAGCTGGCCCGCGAGCACCGGCCGGACCTGGTGATCCTCGATGTGAAGATGCCCAAGCTGGACGGCATCTCCGCGGCCGAGAAGATCGCCGAGGAGTCCATCGCCCCGGTCCTCATGCTCACCGCGTTCTCCCAGCGCGACCTCGTCGAGCGCGCCCGGGACGCCGGTGCCATGGCCTACCTGGTGAAGCCGTTCAGCAAGAGCGACGTCGTACCGGCCATCGAGATGGCCGTCTCCCGCTTCACCGAACTGAAGCAGCTGGAGCAGGAGGTCGCCGACCTCACCCTGCGGCTGGAGACCCGCAAGCTGGTCGACCGCGCGAAGTCCGTCCTGCAGACCGAGTACGGGCTGACCGAGCCCGCCGCCTTCCGCTGGATCCAGAAGACCTCCATGGACCGCCGGATGTCGATGCAGCAGGTCGCCGAGGCGGTCATCGCGGACAACGAGGAGAAGAAGGCCACGAAGAAGGCCTGACACCCCGCACGTGAACAAGGCCTGACACTCTGCACGTGAACGAAGAGGCCCGCGCCCCGGAGAAGGGGGCGCGGGCCTCTTCGTGTGCCCCGGCGGTCAGTCCTCGCCGAGGTACGCCTTGCGGACCGACTCGTCGTGCAGCAGGTCCTGGCCCGTGCCGGACAGGACGATGTTGCCGACCTCCATGACATGGCCCTGGTCGGCGAGCGAGAGCGCCGCCTGGGCGTTCTGCTCGACCAGCAGGATCGTCGTGCCCTGGGACTTCAGCTGGGCGATCGTCGCCATGATCTTCTGCATCATGATCGGCGACAGACCCATGGACGGCTCGTCCAGCATCAGCAGCTTCGGCTGGGACATCAGGGCGCGGCCCATCGCCAGCATCTGCTGCTCACCGCCGGAGAGGGTGCCGGCCGCCTGCTTCCTGCGCTCCCCGAGGATGGGGAAGAGGTCGTAGGCGCGCTGGATGTCCTTCTCGATGCCCGGCTTGTCGCTCCGCAGGAACGCACCGAGGCGCAGGTTGTCCTCGATCGTCATGCGCGGGAAGATGTGCCGCCCCTCGGGGGAGTGGGCGAGCCCCAGCGAGACCACCTGGTGGGCCGGGATCTTCTTCAGCGACTTGCCGTTGAACCTGATCTGCCCGCCGACCGGCTTGAGCAGGCCGGAGAGCGTGCGCAGGGTGGTGGTCTTGCCGGCGCCGTTGGTGCCGATGAGGGTGACCACCTCGCCGGCCTCGACCTTGAAGGAGATGCCCTTGACGGCCTCGATCTTGCCGTAGGCGACCCGCAGGTCCTCTACTTCGAGCAGTGCGGTCATCGGTCGTTCTCCTTGCCGGGCGCGGCGTCCGTCGTGGCCTCGGCGTGCGCCTCGGCCGCCTCGACCTCGGCGACCTCCTCGTCGCCGGGAGCGTTCTCGAAGGGTTCGCCGAGGTACGCGGCGACGACCCGCTCGTCGCCCTGGACGGTCGCGCTGTCGCCCTCGACGAGCTTCTGGCCCTGCACGAGGACGGCGACGCGGTCGCAGAGATTGAAGATGAAGCGCATGTCGTGCTCGATGACGAGCACGGCGATGCCCTTGTCCCGGATGGCGAAGACCAGTTCCTCGGTGGCCCGGGTCTCCTGCGGGTTCATACCGGCGGTCGGCTCGTCCAGGAGCAGCAGGCCGGGCTCGCTGGCCAGCGCCCGGGCGATCTCCAGCTTGCGCTGCTCGCCGTAGGGGAGGTTGCGGGCGAGGTGCTCGGCCTTCGCCTCCAGGCCCACGAACTGCAGGAGTTCCATGGCACGGGCGCGGGAGGCCGCCTCGGCCTTGTGGAAGCCGGGGCCGCGCAGCAGCGCGGACCACAGGCCCTCCTTGGTGCGGGTGTGCCGGCCGACCAGCACGTTCTCCAGGACCGTCATGTTGCCGAACAGACGGATGTTCTGGAAGGTACGGGCGATGCCCGCCGCCGTGACCTTGAAGGACTTCGGCGGCAGGACCTGGCCCTTGTAGCGGACCTCGCCCTCGGTGGGGACGTACAGACCGGTGAGGCAGTTGAAGAACGTGGTCTTGCCGGCGCCGTTGGGGCCGATCAGACCGACGATCTCGCCGCTGTTGACGGTGAAGTCGACATTGCGTACGGCCGTCAGACCGCCGAAGCGCATCGTGACACCGCGGGCGTCGAGCACGACCTCGCCGGGGGCGGAAGCGCCGGGGGCGGCGTCCTGGGTGGTGGTGTCGGTGGTCATGGTGGTCACGCCCCTGCCTTGCTGAGGACGGCGGGCGCTTCTGCCTCTTCGTGGAATTCGAGCTGGCGGCGCCGGTTGGGGATGAGGCCCTCGGGGCGGAAGCGCATCAGGATTACGAGCGCGACGCCGAAGGCGAAGAGCTGGTAGTCGCCCAGGAACTGGAGCTTGGCCGGGATCAGGTACAGCAGCGCGGCACCGACCAGCGGACCGGAGATGGTGCCCATGCCGCCGAGGACCACCGCGGCCAGCAGGAAGGCCGAGTTGGGCGGCACGACGTGCGCGAACTGGTACTGCTCCGGGGTCACCGTGTACGTGACGTGGGCCTGGACGGAACCGGCGAGGCCGGCCATGGAGGCGCCCAGGGCGAACGCGATGAGCTTGACCCGGAAGCCGTTGATACCCATGGCGAGTGCGGCGGTCTCGTCCTCGCGGATGGCGATCCAGGCGCGGCCGATGCGGGAGTCGCTGCTGCGCCGGAACACCACGACCACGATGAGCGTGATGACCAGCATCAGCAGGAAGTAGTTCGCGAACCGGCCGACGGTGGCGCCGAGGAACTGGTGCTCCTGGCCGAAGTCGAAGCCGAGGATGTTCAGGTTCGGGATCGAGGAGATGCCGTTGGAGCCGTTGGTGACGTCCGGGCCCGAGGTGCCGTCCATGTTGAGGACGGTGATGCGGAAGATCTCACCGAAGCCGAGGGTCACGATGGCGAGGTAGTCGCCACGCAGTCGCAGGGTCGGGGCGCCGATCAGCACACCGAAGACCATCGCGACGGCCGCGCCGCACAGCGCCGAGGCCCAGAACGGCAGGTTGACGTGCAGCGGCGAGGACGGCGAGCCGGAGACCAGGGCCGCGGTGTAGGCGCCGACACCGAGGAAGGCGACGTAACCGAGGTCGAGGAGGCCGGCGAGGCCGACGACGATGTTCAGGCCGAGCGCGACGGTGGCGAAGATCAGGATGTAGACGCCGATCGTCGCGTACTGGTCGTCGGACTGGGTGAACGGGAAGGCGGCCGCGGCGGCGAAGGCACCGGTCATGGTGATGTTGCGGTGGCGCGCGGTGATCGTCGAGACCCGGGCCACGAGCCCGGCCTTGGCGAGGGCGCCGAAGCCGAAGCCGGCGGTGATGAGGAAGCCGATGAACAGCTGGTCGTACGCGGTGCCGATGCCGTAGGTGAAGACGATCAGACCGACCGCCATCGCCGCGATGATGACGAGGATCTCGGCGTAGGCGGGCAGCTTGGGGGCCGGCGCCGGGGCCTTGGCGGCGAAGGCCGCCTTGAAGTTGTTCCAGTTCTGCCGGGACTGGTGGCGGAACTTCTCCAGGCCGGTGTCGTCCGGGTCGGCGAGGTCCGGAGCCGGCCGCTCGTACGGCAGGGCCAGCGCGCCGACCAGGGCCGCCAGCGTGGCGATGGCCACGATGAAGCCGCCGGCCTCCAGGTTCACCAGACCGCCCAGCTTGGCGCTGATGGCGATGACCGTGTACCAGGCGGTGGCGAAGGTGCCGAGCGCGGCCGTCTTCAGGGCGCTGTCGGCGCTGCCCGGGGTCAGCCACTTCAGGCCCTTGACGCCGTAGGAGGCGAGACCGAAGGCGGTGGTGAGAATGCCGCCGATCAGGACGAGGACCTGAAGGCCGCCCGGGTAGCCGTAGACGGTGAGGTCGCCGGGGAACGCGGCGGTCCAGGTCCAGGCGAGGAAGGTGGAGAGGATCGTCAGGACGCCGCCGCCGGTGGCGAGGGCCCGGCCGAGCGGGGCGGGCAGGCCGATCAGGCCGGACGGGGCGGCCGCGGGAGCGCTCGGGGTCTCGGATGCGGTGGTCTGTGTGGTCATCGGTGTCACGCCCTGTCCGCGACGCGTTCGCCGAGCAGACCCTGGGGCCTGAACAGCAGAACGAGGATGAGGAGTACGAACGCCCAGACGTCTGCCCAGGACTGGCTGCCGAACTTGTCCATGCCGGGGATGTCGGCGATGTAGGCGGTGGACAGGGCCTCGGCGACGCCGAGGACGAGGCCGCCGAGCATGGCGCCGTAGATGTTGCCGATACCGCCGAGGACGGCCGCGGTGAACGCCTTCAGGCCGAGGATGAAGCCCATGCGGAAGTCGATCTGGCCGTACTTGAGGCCGTAGGCCACGGATCCGACGGCGGCGAAGGTGGCACCGAGGGCGAACGCGATCACGATGATGCGGTCGGTGTTGACGCCCATCAGCTTCGCGGTGTCCGGGTCCTGGGCGGTGGCCTGCATGCCGCGCCCGGTACGGGTGCGCATCACGAAGTAGGCGAGGAACGCCATGCTGAGCGGCGCCGCGCAGACCAGGAAGATGTCACCGGTCTGGATCGTGACGTTGCCGATCTCGAAGGGCCCGCCGGGGATGCTCGGGAAGGTACGGGCGGACTTGGCGCCCGGGTACCAGGCCCACACCGCCTGCTGGAGGGCGAGGGAGAGACCGATGGCGGTGATGAGGGGAGCGAGGCGGGGTGCGCTGCGCAGAGGGCGGTAGGCGAACCGTTCCGCTCCGACGGCGACCGTGACGGCGACGAGGATGGCGCCGACGAGCATGAGCGGCAGGGCCACCCACATCGAGGTGCCGTCGGGAAGGATGTAGGCGTAGACCGTGAGCGCGCCGAACGCTCCGGTCATGAATATCTCGCCGTGGGCGAAGTTGATGAGCTGGACAATGCCATAGACCATCGTGTAGCCAATGGCGACCAGCCCGTACATGGATCCAAGTAGCAGGCCGTTGACCAGCTGCTGCGGCAGTTCGTTCACCGCATGTCCTCCGAGCGTTCGGAAAGTTCGACGGATGTGTCCGGATGCGAGTCCGCGCGGGGCGCCTGTGGAACAGCGCCCCGCGCGGCTCGGCTGGTGCGGGTGTGGGTCAGCTGCCGTTGTAGGTGCCGGACTCCACGGCCTTCCAGGCACTGCCCGTGACGGAGTAGACGGTGAGCTGCTTGTTGGTCGCGTCACCGTACTCGTCGAAGGAGACCTTGCCGGTCACACCGTCGAAGGAGACGCTCTGCATCGCGGCGGTGATCTTCGCGCGGGCGTCGGACGGCAGCTTGCCGCCGTTGTCGTCGACGACCTTCTTCACGGCCTCGATGATCGACCAGGCGGAGTCGTAGGAGTAACCGCCGTACGCCGCGTACGCCTCCTTGTAGCCCGCCGCCTTGTAGTTGGCGACGAACTCCTTGGCGGAGTCGAGCGTCTCGACCGGCGCGCCGACCGAGGTGGCCAGGTCACCCTTGCCGGAGGCGCCGGCCAGCTTGATGAAGTCGTCGGCGTAGATGCCGTCACCGCCGACCAGCGGGATCTTGGACCCGGCGGCCTTGATCTGCTTGCTGAGCGGACCGGCCTGCGGGTACTCGCCGCCGTAGTACACCACCTGGGCACCGGAGTTCTTCACCTTGGTGGCGACCGCGGAGAAGTCCTTGGTGTCGGGGTTGATGTGCTCGGTGCCGACGATCTTGCCGCCGAGCTTCTTGAACTCGTCGGTGAACGTCCCGGCGAGGCCGGCGCCGTACGTCTTCTTGTCGTCGATGACGAAGGCCTTGGTCTTCTTGGCCTTGTTGTAGACGTACTGGGCGGCGAACGGGCCCTGGATGGCGTCCGTGGTCGCGGTGCGGAAGTACGACTTGTACTGGCGCGACTTCGACTTCCGCCAGTCGGGACCCTGGGTCAGGTCCGGGCTGGTGTTGGCCGGGGAGACCTCGACCAGCTTGGCGTCGTCGAAGACCTTCTGCATCGACTGGGCGACGGAGGAGTTCAGCGGACCGACCACACCGAGGACGCCGGACTCACCGACGAACTTGCTGGCGTTCGTCTGACCCGAGGAGGGCTGGGCCTGGTCGTCGAGGGCCTCGACCTTGAAGGTGACGCCCTTGACGTAGTTCTTCTTGTTGGCCGTCTTGGCCGCCAGGTCCACCGAGTTGCGGATGCCCAGGCCGAGCGCGGACAGGTCGCCGGTCAGCGGGGCGTCGACGCCGATGGTGACGGTGGTGCCGCCGCCGTTGCCGGAGTCCGAACCCTTGTCGCCGCTGTCGCGCGAGCCGCAGGCGGTGAGGGTGAGTGCACCCGCCGCCAGGGCGGCGGTGATGGCGATGAGCGAACGTTGACGCACGATCAGTCCTTTCCGATCGACGACCGCATCCCCGTGGAAACGGTCGAGCCGCTCGCGCCTGGCCGAAGTGGGAATCCGACTGCGCGGTGACTGGCCGTGACTCTAGGCGCGTGTGGGGAACGTGGAGGAGGGTCTGACCAATGCTGTGACGCTCTTGTTATGACACGAGGTAATGCAGAGCGGTACTCCGTGGGGGGAACGCCGGAATTCAGGCCGATTCGCCCCGTCCGCATTGTGAGAACCCGCAGGACTCACCGTGATCCGTTCAGGTGTCTCGAGGGTTTTGGTGATTACACACCACTGTTGCTGCAGGCGACTTTCAGGGCGTGTGAGAGGTGCTGTGCGTAGCGGGGGCCGAGGATGAAACTCTGAATCTGGATTGCGCGCGTATTACGCAGAGTTACTTCCAGGAAAGGCATCCCGGCGTCCTTCGGAACCTTTCCGCATTCCGTCACTTGCATGGTTATGGTGATCTTGCGGGGAGCGCCTGCCTTTGTCCGGATGGGGGCATGTGGCGTAGCGGCCACCGCGAGGCCGGCGTACGGCTGGGTCACCCGGGTCACGGTGACCGGCGGTCCCGACTCCACCTTCAACAGCACCTCGAAGCTGAAGCTGCGGGCCGGCGCACCGGGCGGGGTGGCCCGCTCGCGCAGGTACGACATCGTCACCACCTGGGCGGGGTACGGCACTTGGGGCGGTGGCGGTTGCTGCGGGCGGGTCGCGTAGAGATAGCCGCCGCCCGTGAGCAGGAGCGCGACGGCGGCGAGGACCAGGACGGCCCGGCGGTGGCGGGCGTACAGGGACGAGATCAGTGCGTGCCTTCGGCCGCGGGGCGCTTGCGGCGCGGTGTCCCACGCCTGCGTACCCTCGCCGGGCTCCAGGGGGCCGATGCCGCTCATCGCCACGGACCTCCGCTCGGGGTTCCGTGCCGGTACCGCTCGGCGCAGGACTCGTGGGCCTGACGGCCGATCAACTCATCGGCGGCAGCGGCCCCTTGGCGCCGCTCGGCCGCCCGCGCCGCGTCCACGACGTCGCGCAGGATCTCGTACTGCCCGTTGGACAGCCCCATGGACTGGTAGTCGCCGTAGGTGCCGCTGTCGAGCACCTTCCGCGACCAGTGCGCGACGATCCTCGCGCACAGCTCCGCGTCGGAGGCCGGCGACGCGGACGCGGCGGCCGGGCCGCGGGCCGAGTGCCCGGGGCCGCCGGAGCCGCCCGCACCTCGCCCGGCGCCGTCCGCCCCGCCGCAGCTCGTCGTCCACAGCAGTGCCGGCAGCGCCAGTGAGAACACCAGGAACCTCACCCCCGGCCGGGGGCCCCCATGCCGTCCCATGTGCCGAAGCTAAGGGGAGGGACGGCGGGGGAGCAACGGGGCGGCGGGGACGCTCTCAGTCGCCGGCGGGCCGGACGTGCGCCTCGTCACCGGCCCGCACGTCGCGCAGCAGGCAGGTCAGCCGGGCACTGCACACCCGGCGGCCCTCCTCGTCACTGATCACGATCTCGTACGTCGCCGTCGACCGTCCCCGGTGCACCGGCGTCGCCACGCCCGTCACCAGGCCCGAGCGGGCCCCGCGGTGGTGCGTGCAGTTCAGGTCCACGCCGACCGCGATCTTCGAGCTGCCGCCGTGCAGCATGGAGCCGACCGAGCCCAGCGTCTCCGCCAGCACCGCGGACGCGCCTCCGTGCAGCAGCCCGTACGGCTGGGTGTTGCCCTCCACCGGCATCGTGCCGACGACCCGCTCCGCCGATGCCTCCAGGATCTGCACGCCCATCCGCGTCCCGAGGTGGCCCGCCGAGAACAGCGCGGGCAGGTCGACACCGAGCGCCGCGTACTCGTCGATGACGTCCTGCGGGAATTTCACCTGCTGCTGCTCGCCCATGGCCCCGGCTCCGTTCGTCGTACACCTGTCTCTTGGCTGAGCAAACGCTCAGTCGGTCGCCGATTGTTCCAGACGGGCTTCCGGCCGGGTCGCCGGGCGGCCCTCCAGCGCGCTCTCCAGGCGCACCACGACGGACTTGCTGGCCGGGGTGTTGCTGGTGTCGGCGGTGGCGTCCAGCGGCACGAGCACGTTGGTCTCCGGGTAGTACGCCGCCGCGCAGCCCCGCGTCGTCGGGTACTGCACGACACGGAAGCCGGGAGCCCGCCGCTCCACGCCGTCCTTCCATTCGCTCACCAGGTCCACGTACGACCCGTCGGTGACCCCCAGGGCCCGCGCGTCCTCAGGGTTCACCAGCACCACCCGGCGGCCGTTGGTGATGCCCCGGTAGCGGTCGTCCAGACCGTAGATCGTGGTGTTGTACTGGTCGTGCGAGCGCAGCGTCTGCAGCAGCAGCCGGCCCTCGGGCAGCTCCGGGTACTCCACCGGCGCCGCCGTGAAGTTCGCCTTGCCGGTCGCGGTCGGGAAGCGGCGCTCGTCGCGCGGCGCGTGCGGCAGCGTGAAGCCGCCCGGGCGGGCCACGCGCACGTTGAAGTCCTCGAAACCGGGGATCACGCGCGCGATGCGGTCGCGGATCGTCGCGTAGTCCTTCTCGAACTCCTCCCACGGCACCTTGCTGTCCGCGCCGAGCACCCGGCGCGCCAGCCGGCACACGATCGCGGGCTCGGACAGCAGCTGCGGGCTCGCCGGCGCGAGCCGCCCGCGCGAGGCGTGCACCATGCCCATGGAGTCCTCGACCGTGACGAACTGCTCCGTGCTCTTCCCGTTCGGGCCGACCTGCAGATCGCGCTCCGTGCGGCCGAGCGTCGGCAGGATGAGGGCACGCGCGCCCGTGACGACGTGCGAGCGGTTGAGCTTGGTCGACACGTGCACGGTCAGCCGCGCGCGCCGCATGGCCGCCTCGGTGACGTCCGTGTCGGGGGAGGCGGAGACGAAGTTGCCGCCCATGGCGAAGAACACCTTCGCCTCGCCGTCCCGCAGCGCGCGGATCGCCCGCACGACGTCGAATCCGTGCTCGCGCGGGGGCGCGAACCCGAACTCCTTCTCCAGCGCGTCCAGGAAGGCCGGGGCGGGCCGCTCGAAGATGCCCATCGTGCGGTCGCCCTGCACGTTGGAGTGGCCGCGCACCGGGCACACGCCCGCGCCCGGGCGGCCGATGTTGCCGCGCAGGAGCAGGAAGTTGACCACTTCGCGGATGGTCGGGACGGCGTGCTTGTGCTGGGTGAGGCCCATCGCCCAGCAGACGATGGTCCGCTCGGAGGCGAGGACCATGCCGAGGGCCTGCTCGATCTCCGTGCGGGACAGGCCGGTCGCCCGGAGCGTCTCGTCCCAGTCGGCGGCACGCGCGGCCGCGGCGAACTCCTCGTACCCGTGCGTGTACTCGCGGACGAACTCCTCGTCGACCGCGCCCTCGCTCTCCAGGATCAGCTTGTTGAGGAGACGGAACAGGGCCTGGTCGCCGCCGATGCGGATCTGCAGGAACAGATCGGTGAGGGCGGCGCCCTTGAGCATGCCCTGCGGGGTCTGCGGGTTCTTGAACCGCTCCAGGCCGGCCTCGGGCAGCGGGTTGATGCTGATGATCCGCGCGCCGTTCGCCTTGGCCTTCTCCAGCGCCGAGAGCATGCGCGGGTGGTTCGTCCCCGGGTTCTGCCCCGCGACGACGATCAGGTCGGCCTTGTACAGGTCCTCCAGCAGGACGCTGCCCTTGCCGATGCCGATCGTCTCGGAGAGCGCCGAGCCGGACGACTCGTGGCACATGTTCGAGCAGTCGGGCAGGTTGTTCGTGCCCAGCTCGCGCGCGAAGAGCTGGTACAGGAACGCGGCCTCGTTGCTGGTCCGCCCCGAGGTGTAGAAGACGGACTCGTCGGGGGAACCGAGGGCGGAGATCTCCTCGGCGATGATGTCGAAGGCACGCTCCCAGCTCACCGGCTCGTAGTGATCTCCGCCTTCGGGGAGATGCATGGGATGCGTGAGCCGCCCCTGCTGTCCCAGCCAGTACCCGCTCCTGGTGGCCAGGTCGGCCACCGAGTGCGCGGCGAAGAACTCCGGGGTGACCCGGCGCAGGGTGGCCTCCTCGGCGACCGCCTTGGCGCCGTTCTCGCAGAACTCCGCCTTGTGCCGGTGGTCCGGCTCCGGCCAGGCGCAGCCCGGGCAGTCGAAGCCGTCCTTCTGGTTCACCCGCAGCAGGGTCAGTGCGGTGCGCTTCACGCCCATCTGCTGCTGGGCGATGCGCAGGGTGTGCCCGATGGCGGGCAGCCCCGCCGCCGCGTGCTTCGGCTCCGCGACCTGCGGCGCGTCCTGAACCGGATCACCCTTGGGCGGCTTGGTCGCCATCGCACGGTCCCCTTCGACTGCGTATGAGAAGTACGCCTCCGATCCTCCCACGGGGCACCGACAGCGATGAGCCCCGGTCCTGCCGGGCGACGGGCGCCATGCCTGCGCCGGGGTCTGCGGGGTTCCAGCCGGGATCCGCGGGCTTCCGGCCCGTGTCCGTGGGGTTCCGCGCGCGGTGCCGAACCCGCCGCGGCCCGGAGTGTCAGTGGGGCGTGGCAGGATCGGGGGCGTGGCAGAGACAGCATCGAAGAAGACCGACAAGAACCCCGGCGGCACCCGTCCCCGGCTGATGCTCATGGACGGGCACTCGCTGGCCTACCGCGCGTTCTTCGCGCTGCCCGCGGAGAACTTCACGACCGCGACGGGCCAGCCCACGAACGCGATCTACGGTTTCGCGTCGATGCTGGCCAACACCCTGCGTGACGAGGCCCCCACGCACTTCGCGGTGGCCTTCGACGTCTCCCGCAAGACCTGGCGCTCCGAGCAGTTCACCGAGTACAAGGCGAACCGCTCGAAGACCCCGGACGAGTTCAAGGGCCAGGTCGAACTGATCGGCGAGCTGCTCGACGCCATGCACGCGCCGCGCTTCGCCGTCGAGGGCTTCGAGGCCGACGACATCATCGCCACCCTCGCCACCCAGGCCGAGGCCGAGGGCTTCGAGGTGCTGATCGTCACCGGCGACCGCGACTCCTTCCAGCTGGTCACCGAGAACACGACCGTGCTGTACCCGACGAAGGGTGTCTCGGAGCTGACCCGCTTCACCCCGGAGAAGGTTTTCGAGAAGTACGGGTTGACACCCGTCCAGTACCCCGACTTCGCGGCCCTGCGCGGCGACCCGTCCGACAACCTCCCCGGCATCCCCGGGGTCGGCGAGAAGACCGCCGCGAAGTGGATCAACCAGTTCGGCTCGTTCGCGGAGCTGGTCGAGCGCGTCGACGAGGTCAAGGGCAAGGCCGGGCAGAACCTCCGCGACCACCTGGAGGCGGTCAAGCTCAACCGCCGCCTCACCGAGCTGGAGCGCCAGGTCGAGCTGCCGAAGACGGTCACCGACCTGGAGCGGGGCCCGTACGACCGCAAGACCGTCGCGATGGTCCTGGACACCCTGGAGATCCGCAACCCCTCCCTGCGCGAGCGTCTCTACGCCGTCGACCCGGGCACCGAGGAGGCCGAGACCACCCCGGTCGCGGCGGACGGCGTGGAACTGGACGGCAAGATCCTCGGCGCCGGCGAGCTGGCCCCCTGGCTGGCCGAGCACGGCACCGGGACCCTCGGCGTCGCCACGGTCGACACCTGGGCCCTGGGCACCGGCTCGGTCGCCGAGGTCGCCCTGGCAGCGGCCGGGGGAGCGGCCGCCTGGTTCGACCCCGCCGAGCTGGACGAGACCGACGAGAACGCGTTCGCGGCCTGGCTGGCCGACGCCGGCCGCGCCAAGGTGTTCCACAGCGCCAAGGGCGCGATGCGTGTCCTCGCCGAGCACGGCTGGAGCGTCGAGGGCGTCGCCATGGACACCGCCCTCGCCGCCTACCTGGTCAAGCCGGGCCGCCGCTCCTTCGACCTGGACGCGCTGTCCCTGGAGTACCTGCACCGCGAGCTGGCCCCCGCCGCCGCGGCCGACGGCCAGCTAGCCTTCGGCGCGGACGACGGCGCCGAGGCCGAGGCGCTGATGATCCAGGCCCGCGCCGTCCTCGACCTGGGCGAGGCCTTCGAGGCCCGCCTCCAGGAGGTCGGTGCCGCCGACCTCCTCCGGGACATGGAGCTGCCCACCTCCGCCCTGCTCGCCGGCATGGAGCGCCACGGCATCGCCGCCGACCGCGCGCACCTCGAGGCGATGGAGCAGATGTTCGCCGGTGCCGTGCGGCAGGCCGTGAAGGAGGCACACGCGGCCGCCGGCCACGAGTTCAACCTGGGCTCCCCGAAGCAGCTCCAGGAGGTCCTCTTCGGCGAGCTGGCCCTGCCGAAGACGAAGAAGACCAAGACCGGCTACACCACCGACGCCGACGCCCTCGCCTGGCTCGCCACCCAGACCGACAACGAACTGCCGGTGATCATGCTCCGGCACCGCGAGCAGGCGAAGCTCCGCGTCACGGTCGAGGGCCTGATCAAGACCGTCGCCGGCGACGGCCGTATCCACACCACCTTCAACCAGACGGTGGCCGCGACCGGCCGGCTGTCCTCCACGGACCCGAACCTGCAGAACATCCCGGTCCGCACCGACGAGGGCCGGGCGATCCGCCGCGGCTTCGTGGTCGGCGAGGGCTTCGAGTCCCTGATGACCGCCGACTACAGCCAGATCGAGCTGCGCGTGATGGCCCACCTCTCCGAGGACGAGGGCCTGATCGAGGCGTTCACCTCCGGCGAGGACCTGCACACCACGGTCGCCTCCCAGGTCTTCTCGGTCGAGCGGGACGCGGTGGACGCGGAGATGCGCCGCAAGATCAAGGCCATGTCGTACGGCCTGGCGTACGGCCTCTCCGCCTTCGGCCTCTCCCAGCAGCTGAACATCGAGGCGGCCGAGGCACGCGCCCTGATGGACACCTACTTCGAGCGCTTCGGCGGCGTCCGGGACTATCTGCGCCGGGCGGTCGACGAGGCGCGGGCGACGGGCTACACGGCGACGCTCTTCGGGCGCCGCCGCTACCTCCCCGACCTCAACAGCGACAACCGTCAGCGCCGCGAGGCGGCCGAACGCATGGCACTGAACGCGCCGATCCAGGGCACGGCGGCCGACATCGTCAAGATCGCCATGCTCAACGTCCACCGGGCCCTGCGCGAGGCGGAGCTCAAGTCCCGCATGCTCCTCCAGGTGCACGACGAAATCGTCCTGGAGATCGCCCCCGGCGAGCGCAGGGCCACCGAGGAGATCGTCCGCCACGAGATGGCGAACGCGGTCCAGCTGAGGGCCCCGCTCGACGTCTCGGTGGGTGTGGGCCCGGACTGGGAGTCGGCGGCGCACTAGCCTTCGGCGATTCGGCGTAGGGGCGTTGTCCGACCGAGGGCCGGACAACGCCTCTACGCCGCCCGACGGTCGCTTCTTCCGCACCGGGCGCCGGTCACTTCGCCGCCGTAACGGCGATCGACCCCCATCGGTGCTCCCGTGGTGCCGAACGCGCCGAACCCACGGCACCTCGACGGCCCTCACCCACCCGCACCCGTCCCGGCCGAACCCCCGGAGGGCGTTTCACTCACGTGGCCCCCGCCAAAACGCCCCCCGAGCCCCGCAACCGCAACACTGCGAGCATGGGTATACGCATGCTCCACCGCCGGACGCCCGAGGCGCCGGGCGGCACCCCGGCCCCGGCGGACACCGCCACGGACGGGGCCACGCCCGCCTCGCCGGTTCCGGCCCTAGCGGCCGACGCAAGCACCGCCCGCATCCCCGCCGACCTGGCCACGACCGTGCGCAGCGCCGCGGTGGACCTCCGGCGCCGACTGGCCGCCCGCACCCGCCACGCCCCCGACTGGCGCGCCTGGCCAGATCTCGCCCGTGGCTATGTCGCGCTGCTGATCACCCTGATCCCCAGAACGCGGCCCCGGCGCACCCTCACCGTGTTCGTGGCCCCTGTCATCGAGCGGCGGACCGGTCCCGGCGCGCACCGACCGCCGCTGCGGGACTGCCCGGAACCGGGGCAGGGCGCCACACCCTGACCCCGGCCGCGTACACCAGCACGCCGAGGACCAGCCCGGAGCCCACACCGAAGCACAGGGTGGGCACCAGGTCCCAGGGCTGCGCGTTCGCACCCCAGTACTCCCACCATCGCGTCGCCCGCTGCACCGCTCCCGCCAGGGCGCAGCCGCCGAGCACGGCGGCGGCCCACCAGCGGTCCCGTACGGACAGGGCGGGCACCCCCACCGGCTCGCCGGCCGGCGCCCGCCGCAGCGCGCCGACCAGGAACACGGCGATCACCACGGCGGCCACCGCGGACGTGCCGTACTGCAGCCACGAGTAGAGCGGCATGCCCGCCAGGCCCCGCCCGAGGGCCGGAACCAGCCGGGACCCCCACCGGTCGTGATGCGTGAACGCGTCCCACACGACATGCGTCAGCGCGCCGAGCACCGCGGAGACGTACCACCACAGCACCGAAACGGCCCGCACGCGCGCGCGTGGCGCACCGCAGCGCAGCAGGGCGGCCGGCCGGCCCTGCCGGGCCCGGGGCAGCAGGGCCACCAGCGGTTCCCGGACGAGCAGCCACAGCCCCACCAGCGCCCAGGAGATGGGCACGTCGACACCGGCCACACCGGTGAAGGAGTGCGTGACCGCCCCGAACTCCATGCCGCCCGGCAGGACGCTCGCGGCGTAGTAGGTCATGTCGGGCGCGAAGGAGCCCGCGACGAGCACCGACGGCACCAGCCGGCCCCGGCCACCGCCGTCCCGGCGGACGGCCGGCAGCACGGCCGCCGCATGGCTGAGCGTGAACGGCAACAGAGCCCCCTGGAGCGGTCGTCGGCCGAGGCGCCGGAACCGGTGATCATGCCCGTCCAGTATGCGTGAGTACCGTCCGACGCCCGCCACACCAACGGAAGTTGGCCAACCGGTGAAAAACGGGCGCGAACCCGTGCCCGCCTCAAGGAAGGTGTCGTAGGGTCACCTGGGTCGCGGTGCCGGGCGCACGTTCGAACGTACGTCGCGCGGGATGGAAAGACGGAACAGGGGCAACCAGAGCACCGGGTCAACCGTCAGACCAGAGCGAGGCACACGGACGGAGACGGACGCGCGGGCGTCCACGGGAGGGGTTCACTCTATGGCGGCGCACATCGGCAGGCGGCTGCGCAAGGGAGCGGCGACCACCGCCGTGGCCGCGGTAGCGGTCGCGGCTCTGTCCGCGTCCCAGGCTCCGGGAGCCCCCAGCGAGGACCACGGCAGACAGGCCGCGGCCGGCGCCAGCGCCCCGGTACCGGACGTGACCGCCGACGGCAACGCCACCGGCAACTCGCCGTACTACACGGACCTGCCGCCGCTCAACAGCCCCAACCCCAGCCCGTCGCCCACCATCGGCACGCCCGTCTCCCGGGGCCCGGCCGAGGCCGGTATCCCCGCGACGGTCCTCGACGCCTACAAGAAGGCCGAGGCCGAGCTGCGCACCTCCAAGCCGGGCTGCAACCTGCCCTGGCAACTCCTGGCCGCCATCGGCAAGGTCGAGTCGGGCCACGCCCGCGGCGGCCGCGTCGACGCCGACGGCACCACGCTGAGCCCGATCCTCGGCCCGCAGCTCGACGGCAACGGCTTCGCGCTCATCAAGGACACCGACCACGGCAAGTACGACGCCAACAGTGCCTACGACCAGGCCGTCGGTCCCATGCAGTTCATCCCGTCCACCTGGGCCTGGGCCGGCCGCGACGGCAACGGCGACGGCAAGGCGGACCCCAACAACGTCTACGACGCCGCGCTCGCCGCAGGCCACTACCTGTGCCGCAACGACTGGGACCTGTCCGGCGACGCCGGCCTGCACAGCGCGATCCTCAGCTACAACAACTCGCAGGACTACCTGAACCTGGTCCTGAGCTGGCTGGAGTACTACCGCAAGGGCAGCCACTCCGTGCCCGACGGCACCGGCGGCGTGCCCTCCCACCGCAGCGACGACGGCTCGAAGCACACCACGAAGCCCTCCGACCCGCCGAAGACCAAGCCGGGCAAGCCCGGCGGCGGCAAGGGACACCACGACCCGAAGCCGCCGACGCCGCCGAAGCCGCCCACCCCCTCCGACACCGTGGACCACCTGGAGGACGCGAGCACCGGCACCGCGAAGCTCACCGCGATGGCCGGCGACGCGTTCGCCCAGCGGATCAGCACCCGCGCCGAGACCAAGGCCGGGTCGGCCGTCGGCAAGGTCCGCATCCGGTTCACCATCACCGGCGACACCGACGCCACCTTCGCCGGCGGCGAGACCGTGGCCACGATCGCCACCGACGCCAAGGGCGTGGCGCAGGCACCGGCGCTGGAGGCGGGCGAGAAGACCGGCAACTTCAAGATCACCACGGCCGTCGTCGGACACAAGGCCAAGGGGGTCGACTACACGGCGACCGTCACCGCACGCGCCGCCGACGCCCTCGCCCGCACCAGCGACACCCCGCTGACCTGCACCCCGGGCGGCGAGTTCGCCGACCAGGTCCAGGTGAAGGCGACGTACAAGGGCGCCGTCGCCGACAAGGTGGCGGCCACCGCCACCCTGATCAAGTCGGCCGACGACGCCACCGAGAACGACAAGGGCCCCTACTTCAAGGACGCCGACGGCAAGGTCGTACGCACCCTCAGCGGCCTCCAGACGGACGCCAAGGGCCTGCTCACGCTGCCGAAGCTGTACGCGGACGACGTCACCGGCACCTTCCTGCTCCGCATCACCACCACCGGCGGCGCGACGATCACCGTCGAGCTGAACGTAGCCGCGGCCGACGCCTCGGCCAGCCCCTCGCCGAGCCCGTCCGTGACCCCCTGACGGCACGGACTCGACTCAGGGCCACAGGGCGCCTCCTCCGCCTCGGCGGAGGGGGCGCCCTCGTCTGTGTGCGCGACGTGTTCTCATCTCGCGCGCGCGTTGCTACGGTGCCGCACCTGACGATCCATCAGGAACTGTCCGCCGGGAGGCCCCGCATGCGCGCCCTGATCGCCGCCGCGACCGGTCTCGCCCTCGCGCTCGCCCTGGTCCTCGCGATCACCGCCATGGGCGCGCCGACGGGCCGGACATCCCCCAAGCCGCTGCTGACGACGGTGCCCGCGCACCCGTAGCAGCGCCCGTCCGGGAGGGAGGCCGGAATGCGCCGCAAGGCAAGCCTGGTCCTGCTCGCCTGCGCCGTGTTCTTCGCGGCGCTGTCCCCGCTGCTGCGCTGGTACGCCTTCCCGCGCCTGGCCAGGATCCCCGCGAACCAGTACCAGGACATGGTCCTCGAGGCCAGGGACGCGACCCTCCTCGACTACGGCACCATGCGCGCGAAGAAGGTCTCCAAGGTGACCGTCGTGCAGACCCTCAAGGGCGACGTGGAGGCCGCCGAGCAGATCGAGAAGAGCGCGGGGCGGCCCGTCGTCGTCTGGGACGGGCTGTCCTACCTCCAGGGCCCCGACGGCAAGATGATCTCCCGGATCCCGGAGCGCTACATCTTCGACGCCCACAGCCAGGACCCCGTCCACGCCACCGGCGAGTCGGTCGACGGCGACCCGGTCGAGCGGGACGGCATCGAGTTCAAGTGGCCCTTCCTGACCCAGAAGCGCGACTACGAGTACTTCGACGCGCAGACCCGCACCACCAGCCCCATCCACTACAAGGGCACCCAGACCTTCCGCGGTCTGAAGGTCTACTACTTCGAACAGACCATCCCCTGGACCAAGGTCGCCATGCCCAAGACCATGCCGGTCCAGGGCATCACCCCCGAGTCGGTGGCCAAGACCGGCACCACCCGCTGGTACAGCACGGTCCGGAAGTTCTGGGTCGAACCCGTCACCGGAGCGCCCGTCTACGGCGAGGAGCTCCACAAGGAGGAGCTGCGCGGCGGCACTCTGCTCGGCGGCCGCGCCAAGGTGACGGCGTTCGCCGGGGACGTGAAGATGCGCGAGGACTACATCGAGCACACCGTCGCCCTGGTCGACCACAACCGCACCCTGGTCCTGCTGATGACCTCCTACCTGCCCTGGGGCTTCCTCGGCCTCGGCCTGCTGCTCCTCGCGCTCTCCCTCTACCTGGAGGCACGCGGCCGCCGCCCCGAGGACCCGGCACCCGCACAGGCGACGGAACCCGAACCGGTCAGCGCCTGAGCCGCGCGTTGGTGTGCCGGGTGGGCTCGGCGGTCGCCGGGTCCTCGGGCCACGGATGCTTCGGGTAGCGCCCGCGCAGCTCCGCCCGCACGCCCTTGTAGCCGTCCTTCCAGAAGGAGGCGAGGTCGGCCGTGACGGCGGCGGGCCGACCGGCGGGGGAGAGGAGGTGGACGAGCACCGGCACCCCGGCCACCGCCGGGGTCTCCTGCAGCCCGAACATCTCCTGCAGCTTCACCGCGAGGACGGGCCGCTCCGGGTCCCCGTAGTCGATCCGGATTCTGGACCCACTGGGTACGGCGATCCGCTCGGGCGCCAGCTCGTCCAGCCGGACGGCCTCCCCGCTCGCCCACGGCAGCAGCCGCGCGAGTGCCTGTCCGGCGTCGATCCGCCCGAGATCGGTCCGCCTCCGGGCCCGCCCCAGCTCCGGCTCCAACCACTCGTCCACGCGCGCGTGCAGCGCTTCGTCCGACACGTCCGGCCACGGATCCCCGACATGTGCACGCAGAAACGCCAGCCGCTGCCGCAGCACCTCCGCCTCCGGGGACCACCGCAACAGCCCGAACCCCTCCAGCCGGAGCCCTTCCAGGAGGGCGCCGCGCACGAGCCCGGGATCGACGTCCTTCAGGGGCCGTACGGCCAACTCGATGGCCCCGAGCCGTTCGACACGCCGGGCCACGACATCCCCGTCGGCCCAGTGCACCTCGTCCCGCTCCTCCAGCAGTGCCCCGGCCGCCGCTCGCGCCACGTCCTCGTGCACGCCGACTCCGAGCCGTACGCGCGCGTGCCCCTTTCCGCCGGGCCGGTCGGCGACGGCGACGACGATCCAGGGTGCGCCGCGCAGCGCCGACCCCTCGGACAGGTCGGCCCGGGTCCCGGACGCCATGAGATACGAGCCACCGTCGAGCTTGGCGACCCGCTCGGGGAAGGCGAGAGCGGCGACGAGCCCGGCGATCCTGTCGTCACCGGCGCCCGGTCCGGCCTGGGACCCCACTCCCAACCGACGGTCAGGGACGACCGGGTGGGAAGACCCCTCCGATGCGGCCCGCAGCCGCCGTACTTCACCGGTCCACCGCCCCCCATAGGCGTCACCCCCACGCCGAGCACGCCGCAACGCACCCGCAAGATCATCCCCGTAGTCCCGAGGCACCTCTTCGGAGAGCAGAGCGACAACCGGGGCACCCTCGCCGGAGGTGTCCAGCAAGGCCCGCCCCAGCCGAGGGTGCACCCCCAACCGCCCCAGCCGGACACCGACCTCAGTGGCCCGACCGACGGAGTCCACCGCACCCACTGCTGTCAGCGTGGAGCGCGCCGCAGCCATGGCCCCACCCGGCGGCGGGTCCAGCAACGCCAGTCCGGAGGCGTCCGGATCGCCCCAGCAGGCCGCCTGAAGGGCGAACGCGGTCAGGTCGGCCACCTTGATCTCCGGTGCCGGAAAGGCCGGCAGACGGACGTCCTCGGCCTCCGTCCAGCACCGGTACACCGCACCCGGCGCCTCACGTCCGGCCCGCCCCGCCCGCTGCCGCCCGGCCGCCCGGGACGCCCGTACGGTCGCCAGCCGGCTCAACCCGCGCGCGTGGTCCACACGAGGCTCCCGCGCCAGCCCCGAGTCGACCACCACCCGCACCCCGGGCACCGTCAGCGACGACTCCGCGACGGACGTGGCCAGCACCACCCGGCGCCGCCCCCCAGGGGCCAGCACCGCGTCCTGCACGGCCGCCGGCGCCCGCCCGTGCACCTGCAGCACCTCGACCTCACCCGGACGGCCCAGCTGCCCGGCCACCCGCGCGATCTCGCCCACGCCGGGCAGGAAACACAGCACGTCCCCCTCCCGCTCGGCCAGCGCCTGCCGCACCACCGACGCCACATGCCCCAGCAGAGCCGGATCGACCCACATGCCGTGCGGAGGCCGTACCGCACGCGCGGGCGGCGCCCAGACGACGTCCACGGGGTGCGAGACCCCCTCGGCCTCGACCACCGGGGCATCGCCCAGCAGCCGGGCCCAGCCCTGCGCGTCCGTGGTCGCCGACGCGGCCACCAGCCGCAGCTCCGGCCGCAGCGTCTGCCGTACGTCCCACAGGAAGGCGGCCACCGTGTCGGCGTCCAGATGGCGCTCATGGCACTCGTCGAGCACCACCACGTCGACGCCGGCCAGTTCCGGATCCCGTTGCAGCCGCTGCAACAGCACACCGGTCGTCACGACCTCCACGCGCGCGCGGCGCCCCACGACCCGCTCGCCGCGCACCGTGAAGCCGACGCTCTCGCCGGGCTTCTCGCCCAGCAGCCACGCCATCCGCCGGGCCGCCGCCCGCGCCGCGATCCGCCGCGGCTCGGCCACCACGACCCGCCGCGCCGGACCGCCGCCGACCAGCCCCGCCAGCACGAGCGGCACCAGCGTCGTCTTGCCGGTGCCGGGCGGCGCCACGAGCACGGCGGTGCCGTGCCCCTCCAGGGCGTCGCTCAGTGCGGGCAGGGCGGCACGGACGGGCAGCGCGTCCAGGGCGTCGTAACGGATCACGCCCCCAGTGTCGTACGGCGCCGAAAACGCCCCGCACGCGTGCGTGCGGGGCGTCGGTGAGCGAGGCCGCTCAGTCCCGTTCGCAGACGAAGATCGCCGTCCCCGGGATCAGGTTCCCGCGCAGGGGAGACCAGCCGCCCCACTCCGAGGTGTTCCAGGCCGGCCACTCCGGCTCCACCAGGTCCACGAGCCGGAAGCCCGAGACCGCGATGTCCCGGACCCGGTCGCCGAGCGTCCTGTGGTGCTCGACGTACACCGCGCGGCCCTCCTCGTCCTGCTCCACATAGGGCGTGCGGTCGAAGTAGGACGCGGACACCGACAGACCCTCGGGGCCGGGCTCGTCCGGAAAGGCCCAGCGGATCGGGTGCGTCACCGAGAAGACGAACCTGCCACCCGGCCGTAGCACCCGCCGCACCTCGCGCAGCACCAGCCGCGGGTCCGCCACGAACGGCAGCGCCCCGTACGCGGAGCACGCCAGGTCGAAGGAGCCGTCCGCGAAGGGCAGCGCGCCGGCGTCGGCGCAGACAAGGGGAAACGATCCGCCGATGCGCAGGGCGTGCTGGAGCTGGCGGTGCGAGAGGTCCAGGGCCACCGGATGCGCGCCCTGGGCGGCCAGCCAGCGCGCGCACTGCGCCGCGCCCGCTCCTATCTCCAGGACCTCCTTGCCCTTCAGGTCCTCCGGGGCGCCGAGCAGCTCGGCGCCCACCTCGTCCAGGCCCTCCGGGCCCCAGACGAAGCGGTCGTCACCGAGGAACGTGCCGTGCTCGACCTGGTACGCGTCGGCGTTGCGGTCCCACCAGCCACGGTTGGCCCGGGTGCTCTCCGCGACCCCGGAGTCACGTCGGGTGGCTTCCGGCTCGAACCCCTCAGGGTCGAGTGCTTCGGACTCTTGGATGATCGGCTCCCTCGTCGTACTCTTCCGTGCAACCCGCCCGGGCGAGTGCGTCACGGAAGGGGTCCCACGGCCCTGCGTGGCCTCCTGGGACGTTTCTTGTGCCGGGTATGCGGTGATCCGCCCCGGGTGTGCGCCTTCGCGCATTGACCATGTCCGGCTGCCCCCGTATGCTACAAGTTGCGCTGCGGGCCTGCGCACCTCAGACGTAGCAGGCTGCGCTCGCATCTGTTGTATGTCCCCTCGGTTGTCGAGGCGCCATCACCAGTCTCTGGTGGGGCGCTTCCTTGGCTGTCCGGCTTCTTCAGAGCGATACGGGCTCCCGGCGTAGCAGTACCTACGACTCAATGTCCGTACCGGAGCCCTTTCCCACATGACGAGCAGCACCGAGACCACCGCCACCACCCCGCAGGTTGCGGTCAACGACATCGGTAACGAGGAAGCTTTCCTCGCCGCGATCGACGAGACGATCAAGTACTTCAACGACGGCGACATCGTCGACGGCGTCATCGTGAAGGTCGACCGGGACGAGGTCCTGCTCGACATCGGTTACAAGACCGAAGGTGTCATCCCGAGCCGCGAGCTCTCGATCAAGCACGACGTCGACCCGAACGAGGTCGTGGCCGTCGGCGACGAGATCGAGGCCCTGGTCCTCCAGAAGGAGGACAAGGAAGGCCGCCTGATCCTCTCGAAGAAGCGCGCCCAGTACGAGCGTGCCTGGGGCACCATCGAGAAGATCAAGGAAGAGGACGGCATCGTCACCGGTACCGTCATCGAGGTCGTCAAGGGTGGTCTCATCCTCGACATCGGCCTCCGTGGCTTCCTCCCGGCCTCCCTGGTCGAGATGCGCCGCGTTCGCGACCTCCAGCCGTACGTCGGCAAGGAGCTCGAGGCCAAGATCATCGAGCTGGACAAGAACCGCAACAACGTGGTCCTGTCCCGCCGTGCCTGGCTCGAGCAGACCCAGTCCGAGGTCCGCCAGACGTTCCTCACGACCCTCCAGAAGGGTCAGGTCCGCTCCGGCGTCGTCTCCTCGATCGTCAACTTCGGTGCCTTCGTGGACCTGGGTGGCGTCGACGGTCTGGTCCACGTTTCCGAGCTGTCCTGGAAGCACATCGACCACCCGTCCGAGGTTGTCGAGGTCGGCCAGGAGGTCACCGTCGAGGTTCTCGACGTCGACATGGACCGCGAGCGCGTCTCCCTGTCGCTGAAGGCGACCCAGGAAGACCCGTGGCAGCAGTTCGCCCGGACCCACCAGATCGGTCAGGTCGTCCCGGGTAAGGTCACCAAGCTGGTTCCGTTCGGTGCGTTCGTCCGCGTGGACGAGGGCATCGAGGGTCTGGTCCACATCTCCGAGCTGGCCGAGCGCCACGTGGAGATCCCGGAGCAGGTCGTCCAGGTCAACGACGAGATCTTCGTCAAGGTCATCGACATCGACCTCGAGCGTCGTCGCATCAGCCTCTCGCTGAAGCAGGCCAACGAGGCCTTCGGCGCCGACCCGGCCACGGTCGAGTTCGACCCGACCCTGTACGGCATGGCCGCGTCCTACGACGACCAGGGCAACTACATCTACCCCGAGGGCTTCGACCCCGAGACCAACGACTGGCTCGAGGGCTACGAGACCCAGCGCGAGGCGTGGGAGCACCAGTACGCCGAGGCGCAGACCCGCTTCGAGCAGCACCAGCAGCAGGTCATCAAGTCCCGCGAGGCCGACGCTGCCGCTGCCGCCGAGGGTGGCGAGGCTGCCGCTCCGGCCGCGTCGGGTGGCGGTTCGTACTCCTCCGAGGGTGCGGACACCTCCGGTGCCCTGGCCTCGGACGAGGCGCTGGCCGCGCTTCGCGAGAAGCTGGCCGGCGGCCAGAGCTGAACGCTGCCGCTGAGGCTTAGCCGATAGCTGGCTGAGGGGCCGCACCTTTCGAGGTGCGGCCCCTCGGGCGTCTCCTGGAGGCTTGCGGTCACCCATCGCGGGTGCAGGCCGTCCGTGGCTTGTCGCGCCCACGCGGCGGAGCCGCATAGCGATACGGCCCCGCGCCCCTAGGGAGTCACCGTGATGTTGGTCAGGCCCTTGCCGCCCGTCACCGTGTTGCTGCCGTACACCGTCGTCCTGCAGGCGGTGCTGTAGTTCGTCACGTCGACGGCCAGCCGGGTCGAGCCGGTGGCGCCGGTCAGAGCCGACTTGTTGTTCTTGAAGACCGTGCCGCAGCCCCAGCCGGACTGCTGGGTGTGGGTCTGGTAGCCGTCGTTGCTGGTGTTCCGCCCTGTGTTGTCCTGGACGAGGACGTCGTCGCCCTTCACGTCGACCCAGGAGTCGTCGTAGTTGGCGCCGGTCAGCCCGCTGCCGTCGAACGTGTTGCCGACGATCTGTGCGCCGGTCGTGCCCTCCTTGATGTCGACGTTCTCGCCGCCGACGCCGGGGCCGATCGTGTTGTCGAGGATCTGGATGCGGTCGCTCCTGTCGGAGGGCGTGTTCGCGGTCCCCACGTAGACGCCCTCGCCCATGCCTCGGCCGTCGTTCCCGGTGTCGTAGATCCTCGAGTTCCTGATCACGCCGTCCGTGCTGGAGTTGCGGAAGTGCACGCCCTCCATGTCGAGCCCGTGCACGGTGACGCCGTCCACCACGACACCCTTGGCCGAGTCGATCATGATGCCCTTCTGGCCGCCGGTCACGGTCAGCCCGCTGACCGTCCAGTAGGACGCGCCGTTCAGGTGCAGGCCGTAGCCGCCGCTCGCGGTGAGTACGGCCTTCGGTGAGCCGGTGAGGGTGATGCGGGCCGTGGCGCCGGCCGGCGTGGTCGCCTTGAAGTTGCCGGTGTACGTGCCGTCCGCGAGATGGATCGTGTCGCCCGGCTTCGCGCTGCTGAGCGCGGCCTTGAGCTGGGCCGCGGTGCCGACCTCGATGGTCGGGGCGGCCGGGGCCGGACTCGCGGAGAGGAGCAGGCCGCCGGTGGCGGTGGTCGCGGCGAGCAGGGAGGTGAGCAGTGTGCGCGTGCGCATGGGGGGTGCCTTCCTGTCGTACGGGCACTGGATCTCATACATGAACGCTGTGCGTGAATGTGAACTTCGGTCTTCGTGAAGGTACGGACCAGTTGACGGGGCGTCAAGGTGTGCGGAGCGAGGCGCCTGATCAGCGGCCCGACGCGGGAATGCCCATGCCCCAGGGGACGTTGTCGAAGAGGAACACGAGGAGGAGCGGTCACAGTGCTTGATCCGCAGGGTTTGTACGCATGGGAGCCGAAGGGCCTGGCCGTCGTCGACATGGCGCTCGCCCAGGAGTCGGCCGGACTTGTCATGCTCTACCACTTCGACGGATACATCGACGCGGGTGAGACCGGCGACCAGATCGTCGACCGGCTCCTCGACTCACAGCCCCACCAGGTCGTGGCCCGCTTCGACCACGACCGGCTCGTGGACTACCGGGCCCGCCGCCCGCTGCTGACCTTCAAGCGGGACAGCTGGACCGACTACGAGGTGCCCGCCATCGAGCTCCACCTCGTCCAGGACGCCACCGGCGCCCCCTTCCTGCTGCTGTCCGGGCCCGAACCGGACGTGGAGTGGGAGCGGTTCGCGGCCGCCGTACGGCAGATCGTGGAGCGGCTCGGCGTCCGCCTGTCCGTGAACTTCCACGGCATCCCCATGGGCGTCCCGCACACCCGCCCCGTGGGCCTCACCCCGCACGGCAATCGCACCGACCTGGTCCCCGGCCACCGCAGCCCCTTCGAGGAGGCCCAGGTGCCCGGCAGCGCCGAGTCGCTGCTGGAGTACCGCCTCATGGAGGCCGGACACGACGTCCTGGGTGTCGCCGCGCATGTCCCGCACTACATCGCCCGCTCGCCGTACCCGGACGCCGCGCTGACCGTCCTGGAGTCCGTCACCGCCGCCACCGGGCTGGTGCTGCCGGGCATCGCGCACTCCCTGCGCACGGAGGCGCACCGCACGCAGACCGAGATCGACCGGCAGATCCAGGAGGGGGACGAGGAGCTGACCTCCCTCGTCCAGGGCCTGGAGCACCAGTACGACGCGGCCGCGGGCGCCGAGTCCCGGGGCAACATGCTCGCCGAGCCGGTCGAGATTCCGTCCGCGGACGAGATCGGGCTGGAGTTCGAGCGGTTCCTGGCGGAGCGCGAGGGAGAGAGCTAGGCACGGTCCACCGGCCCGGCCGCGGGGCCGACGCCGGGGGTCGCCCTGTCAGCGGCAGGGCCTAAGCTTCCGCTCATGCTGAAAGTGGGCCTGACCGGCGGCATCGGTGCCGGCAAGAGCGAGGTGTCGCGGCTGCTCGTGGAGCACGGGGCCGTGCTGATCGACGCCGACCGCATCGCGCGCGAGGTCGTGGCGCCCGGGACGCCCGGGCTCGCGGCCGTGGTGGAGGCCTTCGGCGAGGAGATCCTCGCCCCGGACGGCAGCCTGGACCGGCCCCGACTCGGCTCCATCGTCTTCGCCGACCCCGAGAAGCTGGCCGTCCTCAACTCGATCGTGCATCCCCTCGTGGGCGCCCGCTCCCTCGAACTGGAGAACGCCGCGGCCGAGGGCGCCGTCGTGATCCACGACGTGCCGCTCCTCACCGAGAACGGCCTGGCGCCGCTGTACGACCTGGTGGTCGTCGTCGACACGAGCCCCGAGACCCAGCTCGAGCGGCTGGTCCGGCTGCGCGGGATGACCGAAATCGACGCACGCGCGCGTATGGCCGCGCAGGCCACCCGTGAGCAGCGCCGGGAGATCGCGGACATCGTGATCGACAACGACGTACCCCTGGACGCGCTGCACAAGCGCGTGGCGGAGGTCTGGGACGACCTCGTGCGCCGGGCGCGCGAGCCCCGGGCGGCATCCGGGGGCGGGCGGCCGCGCGACGGTGGCGCGGAATAGCTGTTCGCGTCGGGGCGTTGAACCGCCGCAGTGAGGGAAGGACTTTGCCGTGCCCGAGACCAGCGGTTCCACCGGACGTACTCCGGAGACGCATGTCATAGACTTCCGCGCCGCCGAGCAGCTGCTCAACGCGCGGGACCCGCGGGGTGCGGTGAAGCTGCTGGACGGAGTCATCGCCGCACATCCCGAGAACACCGCGGCCCGGCTGCTGCGCGCGCGTGCCTTCTTCGCGGCCGCGCAACTGCGGCCCGCCGAACTCGAGTTCACCATCGTGCTGGAGCGTGAGCCGGACAACGCGTTCGCGCACTTCGCGCTCGCCCGCACCTACGAACGCCAGGGCCGCGCCGACCAGGCCAAGCGTCACTTCCGGCTGGCCGCGGCGCTCGACCCCAACCCGCAGTACCTGAAGGCGGCGGGCTTCGAGTCCTGACCGTCGACGGGGCTGCGCCGGGGCGTCTGCGCCGATGGGGCCGAGCCGGGTCCGCCCCGACGGCTCCGCGCTGCGGGCGCGCCGAGGGGCGAGCCCGCGCCGAGGCGTCCGCAGGCCGCCGTCACGGGTGCCGGGGCCGGGGCGGGCGGGTGTAGGGCCGGCTGCTCGGCCGCGGGTAGGGCGGGCCGCTGTCCACCGGCCGGTACGGCGGTACGTCCCGGCCCGGCTGGTAGTGCGGACCCTGCCGGATGTGCCTGAGGATCATGGTCATGTCGACGGTGGCCACCAGCCACAGCACCCCGCAGGCGGCCGCCCAGCCGGGGCGCCCGACGAGCGCGAACACCGCCGTGCCGAAGATCGCCCAGACCAGCCCCCACACACTCAGCCAGAAGCGCGCTCGCAGCGCACTGCGCGCGGTCGCCGGTTCACTGCCCGTACGCATCGGATCACCACTCCTCCTTGCAACGTACTCTTCGTCGGGGACGTTCATCAACGACGTTCGTCGAAGGGGGATACGTCGTGCTGCCGGACGCGGACGACCTGCCCGAAGTGCTCCTCGACCTGGCCGTGCCGCACGAGGAGATCAACGAACTGGTCGCGCTGCGGCGCACGGTGACGGGTGACCCGGGGACGCGCCGCCTCCTGGAGGAGGGCGTCGAGGAGCTGCTCCGGGACCTCGGCGAGACGGGCCGCACACCCGACCTGGCCGAGCTGCTCGCGTCCGCTCCGCCGACGCTGCACGGCACCCTCGCCGTGTACGTCTTCGTCGCCGCGCTCCCGTACACCCTCGCCTACCACCGGGAACGCGGCATCCCGGCCGAGATCTCCCGGCGCACCCTGGCCGACCTGGGCCGTCATCTGGCGGTGCACCGCGGACGGCACGGCAGGGCCGGGGTGCAGTCACCGCGCTGGCTCGCCCTCCACTTCCGCGGGGAGCTGTACCAACTGGGGCGGCTGCAGTTCGAGCGGGCGCGAATCGGGCAGCACAGCGCGCCGGTGATGGCGGCGGCCGGTCTGGACGCGGTCCCGGGCACACCTTGCCTGAACCTGCACATACCCGACTTCCACGGCCCGCTGACGCCGTCCGCCTGCGACCGTTCCCTGGAGCTGGCCCGGGAGTTCTTCGCCCTGCACTTCCCCGGGGAACACGCCGAGGCGGTGCTGTGCCATTCCTGGCTGCTGGACCCCCAGTTGAAGCGGTACCTGCCCGCGCAGTCCAACGTCGTCCGTTTCCAGGAACGCTTCCGCATCGCCCGCGAGGACACGGAACCGGCCGACACCGAGCCCGTCCAGTTCGTCTTCGGGGACCCGGACCTGCCGGTCGACCAGCTGCCGCGGCGCACGTCCGTGGAGCGGGCCGTCGGCGACCATCTGCGGGCCGGCGGGCACTGGTACATCGGGCACGGCTGGTTTCCGCTCCAGGAGTTCCCGCTGCGCGGTGAATGACTCGAACGAGTGAACCGGGGTCGGACGGGAACGGGCGTGCGGAGGCCGCCCGTTGTTCGGGCATGACAGTCGAAATGCGTGAGGGACACGACGGAACCGGACCCGGTGCGATCACTCCGGACGGCTGCGCGGTCGAGCTGTACACGCGGCTGCCGGTGGGCGACGAGCCGGACGTCATCGCCGCGGCGGGGCCCGCAGGGGCGCACATCCTGGAGCTGGGCAGCGGAGTGGGCCGGATGACCCACCCCCTGCTGGAGCGGGGCTTCACGGTCACGGCGGTGGACGAGTCCGCCGAGATGCTCGCCCACGTCCGCGGAGCGCGCACGATATGCGCCCCGATCGAGAAGCTGGACCTGGACGAGAGGTTCGACGTGGTGATGCTCGCGTCGTTCCTCGTGCACAACGGTGACGTCGAGGTGAGACGGGGCATGCTGCGTGCCTGCGCCCGGCATGTGGCGGAGGGCGGCTGCGTGCTCATCCAGCGGGAGGGCGCGGACTACCACACGAACGTGCCCAGGGAGCGGGACGACCCGAGCGGCTTCACCGTGCGGATCGCGTCGTCGGAGCCGGTCGGCCACGGAGTGAACTCGGTGCGCGCCGAGTACGTGTTCCGGGACGCGGTCTGGACCCAGACGTTCCTGGCCCGACCCCTGACGAAGGAGCAGTTCGAGGAGGCACTGGCGGAGGCGGGACTGGAGGTGGACGCCTATCTGACTCCCGACGGGATGTGGGTGAGGGCGGTACCGGCCGCGTAGGAGCGATGAGTTTTTGGACAGTGGGCGGTCTACCTCGGTGACAGCAATCGGGACCGCTTCACCCAGGAGACCCCATGTCCGAGACCACCGCCCCCGCCACTTCCGCCACTTCCGCTCCTTCCGCCGCTTCCGAGACCGCCCGCGGTCGCCTCACCCGGATCGCCCTGCGCGTGGTGCAGGTGCTGCTCGCCCTCTTCTACGGGATCGCGAGCGCCCTGCCCAAGCTGATCGCGCACCCGTCGGCCGTCGAGTCCTTCGACAGGATCGGCTGGGGCAGTGTGGGCATGTACACCATCGGCGCGCTCGAACTGGCCGGTGCGGTCGCGCTGTTGGTGCCGGTGCTGCAGTCGGTGGCGGCGATCGCGCTGAGCGCGCTGATGGTGGGTGCGTTCGTCGTCCAGCTCACCGTCTTCGACGGTCAGTACGCGGCGACCCCGCTGATCCTGATCGTGCCGCTCGTCCTGATCGCCTGGTCCCGGCGCGGGCACAACGCGGAACTGCTGCGGCTGCTGCAGCGGGCGGGGCGACGGGCGTGACCCGTGCGGGACACCGCAGGTGACGTCGGCCGGGGCGCGGGGGCCCGGCCGGCGTCACCGTGTGCGGACACGGTCACCGGTGTGCTGGGACGGTGTGCCGGGACATGGGGATGATGCACACGCGGGCGGCGGCTCACCGGCCTCGGGGCCGCCCGCCCCGCCCGCCGGGCCCTTGCGCCCTGTCCGACCCGTCCGACCCGCCCGGGCCGTCCATCCCGCTCGCTTCGCCTGGTCCACTCGGCCCAACGAGTCCGCCCATGCCACCCAGTCCGCGCAGGCGGTCCATCTCGCGGCGGTCCCGCTTGGTGGGGCGCCCGGCGCCGCGGTCGCGGAGGCCGACGGGGGCCACGGCCTCGCGGGGCGGGGGCGGAGGGGAGTTGTCGATGTAGCACTGGGTGGCCACCGGGGCTCCGACGCGCTTGCGGATCAGCCGCTTGACGATCACGACCCGTTCCCGGCCCTCGTTCCGCAGGCGCACCTCGTCGCCGACGCGCAGGGAGTAGGCGGGCTTCACCCGCTCGCCGTTGACGTGGACGTGCCCGCCACGGCAGGCGGTGGCGCCGAGCGAGCGGGTCTTGATCAGGCGGACGGCCCAGATCCAGCTGTCGATCCGTACGGTCTCGCCGTTCGCCGGCCCGGCGGCCTCGGCGGCAGCCACCGCGGCGGCGATCTTCGGGTCGACCGGCTGGGCACCGGCGGCTCCAGAACCCTCGGCGCCCTGGGCGGGGGCCGCGTCGCCCGATCCGCCGGAGTCACGCTGCACGTTCTCGTCCGCATCCTCGGAAGCCATGTCCTGACCTTAACCCGGTGGGCCGGGCGATCCTGAGGCGTTTTCCGGGGAGCGGCTGTCCCCCGAGGGAGCGCCGAAGCGCGCCACGTGAACCGGGCGGGCCGGGGCGAGTCGGGGCGTTCTCCGGGGCGCCGGGCCCAGTGAGTGCTGAAGGGCGGGTGTCGAAGGGCGAGTGTCGAAGGACGCCCGCCCCCGAGACCCCGGCGGCCCGGAAGCCCCACCCGCCGGCCCGCCCCTCCTGCAGGGGGTCCCACCCGGATCACGCAGCCTCAGCGCCGGCGAGCCGGAGGCGCTGTCCAGGTCCGGGCATACGGTGGCCGTATGGATGACAGCTGTGCCCTTGCGCGGCTCGACCGGCGCGTTGCGGAGTGCCGGGCCTGTCCACGGCTGGTCGAGTGGCGTGAGGAGGTGGCTCGGACGAAACGGGCCGCGTTCGCCGACTGGACGTACTGGGGGCGGCCGGTGCCCGGCTTCGGGCCGGCCGACGCCCGCCTCGTGATCATCGGGCTGGCCCCCGCCGCGCACGGGGGCAACCGCACGGGGCGCATGTTCACCGGGGACCGCTCGGGCGACGCGCTGTACCAGGCGCTGTACGACGTGGGGCTCGCCGCGCAGCCCACCTCCGTGCGCGCCGACGACGGCCTGGAGCTGTACGGCGTGCGTGTCACCGCGCCCGTGCACTGCGCCCCGCCCGCCAACAAGCCCACCCCCACGGAACGCGACACCTGCCGCCCCTGGCTGGTCCAGGAGCTGAAGCTGCTGCGCCCGACGCTCGGGGCCGCCGTGGTGCTCGGCGCCTTCGGCTGGCAGGCGGCACTGCCCGCGTTCGCCGAGGCGGGCTGGCCCGTGCCCCGGCCCCGCCCCGTCTTCGCCCACGGCACCCGAGTCGCCCTGGGCGGCCTGGACGTCTTCGGCTGCTTCCATGTCAGCCAGCGCAACACCTTCACCGGCCGGCTCACCCCCGAGATGCTGCGCGAGGTGCTGCGCACGGCGGCCGACGCGGCCGGACTGCCGTAGTGCAGACTCAGCCGGCTTCGTCCGGCTCGGTTCCGAACAGGTGCCGTACCGTCGAGCGGTAGTTGGCGCGGACGTGGCCGAGTGCGTGGGCGCGAGCGCGGTCCGGGTCGCCGGAAGCGATGGCCTCGTACAACTCGCGGTGTTCATCCAGGAGTTGGGGCCACTCCTCGTTCTGCCGGGTGAGCCAGCGCAGCCGGCCGTCGACCGGTTCCATGACGGAGATCAGCAGGCTGTTGCCGGCCATGGCCAGGATGCGGTCGTGGAAGCGGGTGTTGATGTCCGTGATCGCCTCGCCGTCCCCGTCGTTCGTCGCCGTCGCGGCCTCGGCCAGCAGTCCCCGCAGCTCCGCCAGCGCCTCGGGCGTCACCCGTGCCGCGGCCAGTCCCGCCGCGTACACCTCCAATGCCTCGCGCAGCTCGAAGAGTTCCTGCACATCGGTCGGGGTCAGCCGCCGCACGACCGTACGGCGTGCCGACTCGAACAGGACGAAGCCCTCGGCGACCAGGGCGCGGATCGCCTCCCGCACCGGCACCCGCGAGACGCCGAACCGTTCGGCCAGCTCCCGTTCGACGAGCCGTTCACCGGGCCCGAGACGCCCCGCGATGATGTCCTGCCGCAGGGTCGCGAGGACCCGCTCGCGCACCGCGCCCAGGGGTTCGGTCTTCGTCGTGGTGGGGCTCATGGGGCCATCCTCGCCGACCCGGCGGTGCTTTTACGGAGAAGTAACAGCGATGACATCGGTCCGAACGCTTGACGGCGGGACCATGAGGCAGTTTGGTATACCAAACGAATCGCTCGGCACACCCCCCGCAGTCCGGTACTCCGGACAACCAGCCGTCCTCCTCCGTCCCCTCGCCCATGGAGGCCCCGTGTCCCTCGCCGACCGCGCCGAAGCCACCGGCGCCCCAGCGTTCGTCCCCGACCCACGCCTCACCAACGAGGATCTCGCCCCCGCCGAGCAGCGGAACTGGAAGGTCTTCGACCTGTTCGCCATGTGGATGTCCGACGTCCACAACCTCGGCAACTACACCTTCGCCGCCGGCCTGCTGGTCCTCGGCATGAACGTCTGGCAGGTCTTCACCTCCCTGCTCGTCGGCTTCGTGCTCATCTACGTCGGCATGAACTGGATGGGGAGGATCGGCCAGCGCCACGGCGTCCCCTTCCCCGTCGTCAGCCGCATCAGCTTCGGCGTCTGGGGCGCCAACATCCCGGCCCTGATCCGGGCCGTGATCGCCATCATGTGGTACGGCATCCAGACCTATCTGGCCTCCGTCGCCGTCAACGTGATGCTGCTGGCGGCCTGGCCGGGCCTGGAGTCCCTCACCCACAGCTCCTTCCTCGGCCTGGACGCCCTCGGCTGGATCTCCTTCGTCTCCCTCTGGCTGATCCAGGCGCTGATCATCAGTCAGGGCATGGAATCGGTACGGAAGTTCCAGGACTTCTGCGGTCCGGCGATCTGGCTGGTGATGATCGCGCTGGCGGTCTGGGTCCTGGCCAAGGCCCACTGGAGCATCTCGCTCACCTCCACCCCGCACCCGGTCTCCGTCGGCGAGCAGTGGCGGCAGTGGTTCGGCGCGATCGGCCTGATCCTCGCCACCTACGGCACGCTGATGCTCAACTTCTGCGACTTCTCGCGCTTCGCACCCGACTACAGGACGGTCCGGCGCGGCAACTTCTGGGGCCTGCCCATCAACTCCACCGCCTTCGTCGTCGTCTCCGTCATCGTCACCGCGGGCTCCCTGGAGGTCTGGGGCGAGGCCATCACGGACCCGGCGGAGCTGGTCGCCAAGGTCGGCAACACCTGGGTGCTGGTGCTGGCCGCGCTGATGTTCGCCATCGCCACCATGGGCGTCAACATCGTCGCCAACTTCGTCTCACCGGCGTACGACCTGGCCAACGTCTGGCCTCAGAAGATCACCTTCAAGATCGGCGGCCTGATCAGCACGGTGGCCGCCCTGGTCGTCACCCCCTGGAACCTCTTCTCCAACCCGACCGTGGTCAACTACTTCCTCGGTGGCCTCGGCGCCTTCCTGGGACCGCTGTTCGGCGTGATCATGGTCGACTACTACGCGGTCAAGCGCGGCCGGGTCGACGTGAACCAGCTCTTCGACGCCACCCCCGGCTCCCGCTACTACTACCGCAAGGGCGTCAACCCGAAGGCTCTGTGGGCGTTCCTGCCCTCGGCCGCGGTCGCCGCGGTGCTGGCGCTGGTCAAGGCCTTCAGCGACGTGGCGCCGTACTCCTGGTTCATCGGCACGGCGCTGGCCGCCGGGCTGTACGCGGTGCTGTGCCGCGGCGAGCGGGCCCGGACGGCCGGGGCGGAGGTCTGACGGACGTGCGGATCGTCGTCACCAACTGCAACACCACGCAGGAGATGACCGAGGAGATCGTCCGAGGTGCCCGGGCCGCCGCAGGCCCGGGCACCACCATGGCCGGGCTGACCCCCGCGTGGGGCCCGGCATCGGCCGAGGGCTGGCTCGACAGCTACCTCTCGGCCGCGGCCGTCCTCGACGCACTGCGCACCTACGACGGCCCGTCGTACGACGCCGTCGTGCTGGCCGGGTTCGGGGAGCACGGCCGGGAGGGCGTACGGGAGCTGGTGGACGTGCCCGTCGTGGACATCACCGAGGCCGCGGCCCACCTCGCCTGCCTCCTCGGGCGGCGGTACGGCGTCGTCACCACCCTCGACCGGTCCCGAGGCCAGATCGAGGACAGCCTGGAGACCGCCGGCGTGGCCCGCAACTGCGCCGCCGTGATCGGCACGGGCCTCGGTGTCCTCGACCTCGCCGACGACCCGGCCCGCACCGAGGCCGCCTTCCTTGCCGCCGCCGAACGGGCCCGCGAAGCCGGCGCCGAGGTCCTGGTGCTGGGCTGCGCCGGGATGACGGGACTGCAGCGGGCGGTGGGGGAGAAGCTCGGGCTCCCGGTGGTCGACGGGGTCGGAGCGGCGGTGAAGCTGGCGGAGTCGCTGGTGTCGCTGGGGCTGACGACCAGCCGGGCGGGCACCTATGCGAGGCCACTGCCGAAGGGGAGGACATGGGGAGCACGCCCGAGGAGGTGAGGGACGCCCTTCATGTGGACGTCCTTCACATGGACACCCTTCGCGTGGACGCCCTTCAGGGTCGCCACACGTACCGCACGTCCGGCTCCCGCTCCTCGTTGCCGCGGCCGTCCGTGTGCTCGACGGCGACGAATCCGTGCCGCTCGTAGAAGCGGTGGGCGGGCTCGTTGACCTGGAAGGTCCACAGGCCGAGCCCGCCCGGACTGCGTTCCTTGGCCAGCGCGACGAACCGGTCGCCGAGGCCACGGCCGCGCCAGTCGGGGTCGAGGTACAGCTGGGACAGCTCGTCCCCGGCGAGCACCATCATGCCCACGATCTCGCCGCCTCCCGCCGCGGCGACCCAGGTCTCCCGCGACGGCACCACGACCTCCCGGAAGTAGTCGCGCACCTCGTCGTCGGAGCGCGGCCGCACGACCGTGGGCAACGCGGCGGTGTAGGACCGCAGCCACACGTCGGCGACGGCACGGGCGTCGGCCGCCACCGCCCGGCGAAGGACGATCTCCACCGTCCCCCGGCCCTCCTCCCGCTCCGGCACCACGGCCGTCGCCGTGATCTCCACGAGTTGTCCGGTGTACCCGAGGCAGGCGACACCGAGCAGCGTCGACGAGTGCGGCCCCCGGCTCAGCCCCGAGGCCTCGACGACCTCCCACACCGCGGACAGCACCGACGGCTCGCCGCTCACGACGTACACGTCGGTCGAGACGACATGATCCAAGTCGCTGCCCACCGCGCACAGTTGCTCCCGAAGATTGGCCACCACCTGCTCCGCCTGCCGCACGGGATCCCCGACTCCCACCACCTCCCCCTTCTCGTCGAGCGGCACGGCTCCCGCGAGAAACGCGAGCTTCGTCCCGGCCTCGACGACGGAGGCGTGCGCGTAGGTGGGCGGCGGGAAGAGCCCCGGTACGGTCACTCGGCGAATCATGGCGGCCCCTGGGGTGGTGGGTGGACAACCTGCTGATCATCCGGCGCCCGCCCGGGCCTCCGCACCCGAATTTCCGGCTCGGCAACGGCCCCGGACGGCCGGTCCGACGTTCCGGCGCCCGCCTCCCGTCGTGCCGCCGCGACCCTCGCCGACACCTCCCGCCGTCGGCGCCGTACGGCGGCCCTCACCCCGATGGACCGCCGTACCGCGGCCGCCGCCACGGCCCTGAACTCGGCGCTCTGCTCGGCCGCTTCGACCCGTTCGACGCCGTAGAGCCGGGTCCGTGGGGCCGTCGCCGAGTACGGATTGACGCGCAGCAGGTCGGGCTCGCCCAGCAACCGGCGCACCAGCTCGGCCGTCCACCCGCGAGCCCGCAGCCCGGCGATCGACACATGACCGCGCCGCGCCTTCGCACCGCTCTCCCCAGTCGTCACCATGACCTCCCCCGTCGTGACAATGAGTGACGACTTCCTTGATAGCGCGCCCCACTGACAATCGGGTCGCCGCGCGCCCCACACCCGGCCTACGCTCCCCGCACCGAACCCTCACCCAGCTGGAGCCCCCACCCATGCCCACGCTCCCCGACCCCGACTTCCTCACCACCACGGCCGACCGCCTGGCCACCCTCCCCACAGTCCGAGCCGTGGCCCTCGGTGGCTCCCGAGCCCAGGGGACGCACACCCCCGACAGCGACTGGGACCTCGCCGTCTACTAACGGGGCCCCTTCGACCCCGCCGACCTGCGCGCCCTCGGCTGGGAGGGCGAGGTGTCCGAGATCGGCGGCTGGGGTGGCGGTGTCTTCAACGGCGGGGCCTGGCTGACCATCGACGGACGCCGGGTCGACGTGCACTACCGGGACCTGGACGTGGTCGAGCACGAGCTGGCGGAGGCGGAGGCGGGACGGTTCCGGGTGGAGCCGCTGCTGTTCCATCTGGCGGGGATCCCCAGCTACTTGATCGTGGCCGAACTTGCCGTCAACCGGGTACTGCGCGGCGAACTGCCGCGCCCGGCTGCCTACCCGGAGAAACTGCGCCGGACCGCGGCGGAGCGCTGGTCCGGCACGGCCCGCGCGACCCTGGACTACGCCAAGGCCAACCACGCCCCGCACGCGCGCCTCACCGAGGTCGCCGGTGCGCTGGCCACCGCCGCCCTACAGGCCGGCCACGCGGTGCTGGCGGCACGCGGGGAGTGGGTGACGAACGAGAAGCGGCTGCTGGAGCGGGCCGGGCTGCGGCGGATCGACGACGTGGTGGGCGCGCTGCGGGCGGAGCCGGAAGCGCTGGCGGGTGCGATCGGACAGGCCGAGGAGATCCTCGGGCTCGGCCCCGAGAGGTGAGGGGCGACCGTGGCCCCAGGACCCCGAGCGCATTGCGTTCATAAAGAAACCCCCCACCCCGCCACCTTTCACCTCCCCGAAACGTGAACGTCCCGTTTGCTCGGCGAACGCGATCTACCGTGGGACACACACCAGCAGCCCGGCCGCCGTCGTCCGAAGGCCCACCCCCGCCCTCGAACGAACAGGAGCCCCGTGCACCGCCCCGCCGTACTGTCCCTGCCCCCTTGGCTCGCGCATGCGTTCCGCACCCAGCGCGGGCCCGTCCCCTGGAGCGCGGTGACCCGGGGTGCGCTCGCCGCCGGGCCGCTGCTGCTCGCCGGTGTCGTCGCGGGGCGTGTCTCCGACGGGGTTGTCGCCGCCATCGCCGCGATGCTCGCCGGCATCAACGACCGGCCCGGCAGCAGGCGGGCCTCCGTCCGGCGGCTCGGGGTGCCCGCGCTGGCCGGCGCCCTCGGGCTGCTCGTGGGGACGTACACCGGGCAGCTGCTGTCCGCCGTACCGCTGACGGTCTTCCTCACTCTCCTCGGGCTGGCCGCCGGAGGCATGAGTGCCGTCGGGCCCGTCGCCTCCGCCGCCGGTACCCAACTGCTCGTCGCCGCCGCCATCGGCGCGGGGATGCCGGCGGCCGAGAGCGGCTGGCAGCGGGCCCTCGCCTTCCTCGCCGGCGCCGGCTGGCTGCTCCTGCTGCGGCTGGCGCTGCCCACGCCGGGTTCGCTCGCCGGGGACTTCCGGTTCGACGGCGAACGGGAGGCGGTCGCCGACGTGTACGACGCCGTCGCCGCGCTGCTCGACGCCGTGGGCGGCGACGCCGCCACCGCCCGCCGGGCCGCGCTCACCGCCGCCCTGGACCACGCCCAGGATGCCCTCGCCGGACCCCGGCTGCGCCGGTACGCGGGCTCCGCGGCCGAGCGCAGGCTGCACACCCAGTACGCCGCCGCGCTGCCCCTGGCCGAGGCCGCCACCGCCCTCGCCTGGGCGGGCGAGTCCCTCTCCGCGCGCGCGGTGGAAGGACCCCGGCGGCTCGCCGCCGCCGTCCGTGGCAACACCGACACCGGCCCGCTGCCCGCCCCCACTCGGTCGGCACCCGCCCTGCGCGCCCTCGACGACGCCCTGTTGCGCGCCGCGGAGACCTTCGACCGGACCGCGGACGGCGCACACCGGCCGCTCGCCCGGCGACGCGGCGCCGGGGCCGCCGTCCGGGCCGCGCTCGGCACCGGCGGGCGGGAGTACGGGCTGCGCGTCGCCCTCTGCTTCGGGGCCAGCGCGGCCGTCGCCCAGGCCCTGCACCACACCCGCTGGTACGGGCAGCACCAGCACTGGTACTGGCTGCCCGCCACCGCCGTCTTCCTCGTCAAGCCCGACCTCGGGCCGCTCGCCTCCCGCGTGCTGAGCCGGGCCGCCGGGACCGTGCTCGGTGCCCTGGTGTTCGCCGGGCTCGCCGCGCTGCTGCCGCGCCCGGAGGGGCTGATCGTGCTGGTGGCGCTGTGCGGAGCGCTCGTCCCCGTCGCCACCCGGAACTTCGGCGCCCTCACCACCGTCGTCACCGTTCTCGTCCTGGCCCTGGTGATGGTCGGCGGCGAGCCGCAGGCCTCCGTCAGCCGGATCGGCGAGACCCTGCTGGCCTGCGTGATCGTGCTGATCGTCGGGCATCTGCCGATGCCGGGGGAGCGGGGCGGCGGGGTACGGGCCCGGCTCGCCGCCGCCGCGAGCGCCGCGCACGCCTATCTCGTGCACGTCCTGAGCGAGTCCGGCGACCGCACCGAACGGTGGGCGCTGCGCCGCGAGGCCTACCGCGCCCTCGCCGAGGCCCGTACCGCGATCGCGCTCGCCGCCGCCGAACTGCCCGCGCTCGCCCGGCACACCGAGGGCACGGACGCCGTCGCCGCCGTACTGGAACGCCTCGTCGACACCACCACGGCCTGCGCCGTGCACCTCGACGACACCGGCCGCCTCACCTCCCGGCACACGCGTCAACTGCAGGAACTGCTCGACGAGTTGGAGTGCGGCCGGGAGTGGGTCCGGCCGCCCGCCGCCGCACAGCGCCGGATGGGCGGTTCGGCCCACCTCGCGGTACCGGAGCGTCGTACGTTGGGCCCATGAGCGCCTCTCCCGCCGACCTGGTCGTCACCGGCTGCACCGTCCTCGTGCACGACGAGAAGGAGCGGATCGCCTTCCGCGAGGACGCCGCGATCGTCGTACGCGAAGGCGTGATCGAGGCGGTGACCACCGCGGCCGCCGCGGAGGGCCTGGCGGCCGCGGAGCGGATCGAGGCGCGCGGGCAGGTCGCGATGCCCGGACTCGTCAACTGCCACACGCACGCGCCGATGGTCGCCCTGCGCGGACTCGCCGAGGACCTGCCGACCGAGGAGTGGTTCAACGACGTCGTCTGGCCCGTCGAGTCCAACCTCGCCGAGAAGGACGTCGAGCTGGGTGCCCGGCTCGCCTGCGCCGAGATGATCCGCGGCGGGGTCACCTGCTTCGCCGACCACTACTTCCACATGGACGTGGTCGCCGACGTCGTCACCGAGTGCGGGCTGCGGGCCCACCTCGGCGAGGCCTACTTCTCCTCGCAGGGTCCGCAAGGACGGGAACGGTCACTGGAGTTCGCGCTGGGCCGGCGGGGCGCCGCCGGCGGGCGCATCACCACCGCCCTCGCACCGCACGCCCCCTACACCGTCACGGACGCCGACCTCACCGCCACCGCCGAACTCGCCCGCACCCACGGCCTGCCCGTCCACCTCCACGCCGCCGAGAACCGCGACCAGACCGACACCAGCCTCGCCCGGCACGGCCTCACCCCCGTCGAGGTCCTCGACCGCACCGGACTCCTCGACACCGACCTGCTCATCGCCCACGGCACCGGCATCATCGAGCGCGACCTGCCGCTCCTCGCCCGCACGGGCGGCCGTACGGCGGTGGCGACCGCACCCCGCGGCTACCTCAAGTTCGCGTGGCCCGACACCACCCCGGTACGGGCCCTGCGCGCGATCGGCGTCCCCGTCGGCCTCGCCACGGACGGCGCCGCCTCCAACAACTCCCTCGACGTGTGGGAGTCGATGGCGCTGACCTCCCTGATCCAGAAGTCCACCGAGGGCGACCCGCGCTGGCTGACCTCCCGTCAGGCCCTGCACCACGCCTCGCTGCAGAGCGCCCGGGCGGTCGGCCTCGGCGGCAGCATCGGAACCCTCGCCCCCGGCCGGCGCGCCGACCTCATCCTGGTCGACCTCACCGGCCCGCACACCCAGCCGGTCCACGACCTCGCCGCCACCCTGGTGCACAGCGCCCGTTCCGCCGACGTCCGCACCACTGTCGTGGACGGCCGCGTCCTGATGCGGGACCGCGAGCTGCTCACCCTCGACGTGCCCGCCGTCGTGCGGGAGTTGGACCGGCGCCTGCCCGCTCTGATCGACCGGAGCCACGGACGGCGCATCCAGGAGTACGGCACCTGAGTCCGTCCCGGGACGCGTGGGTCTGCTCCGGGACACGTGAGCCTGCTCCGGGACGTGTGATTCCGCGCCGGGATGCTGAGCGGTGCCGGAAAAGTCTTGGAATCCGGCGCCGTACTCCGATGAGTTCCGCTCCCGCCGGCGGTCACCACCTCGAACCGACCGGCGGACAGGAGAGCTCATGTCGCTTCCGGAGATCGTCTCGCGTGAGCAGTGGCGCGCCGCGCGCGAGGAGTTGCTGTGCAAGGAGGAGGCGGTCAGCAGGGCGCGGGACATGCTGAGCGCCGAGCGGCGGCGGCTGCCCATGGTCGAGGTCGACCCGGAGTACGTCTTCGAGGGCGGCGACGGCAAGGCCACCCTCCTCGATCTCTTCGAGGGCCGGGCCCAGCTCGTCGTCCACCACTTCATGTTCGCGCCGGACTGGGAGGCGGGCTGTCCGTGCTGCGCGTCCTTCCTCGACCAGGTCGGCCACCTCGCCCATCTGCGGGCCCGGAACACCTCGTTCGCGGCCGTCTCCCGGGCGCCGTTCACCCGGCTCCTGCCGTTCAAGGCGCGGATGGGCTGGGCGGTGCCGTGGTACTCGTCCTGCCACAGCGACTTCAACCGGGACTTCGAGGCGACCGTCGAGCGGGGCGGGGAGCTGGTCGAGCGCCCCGGCATCAGCTGCTTCCTGCGGGAGCGCGACCAGGTCTTCCACACCTACTCGGTCCACGACGACGGCCTGGACGGCCTCGGCGTCACCACAGGCCTGCTCGACCTCACCGCGCTCGGCCGCAACCCGACGGGCAGCGACCGGCTCCGGTACCACGACGCGTACGAGGAGTGACACAGAGCGTGGTGAAACTGTCGCCGAATGTGCCGTTCCTGTCGGAAAGTGAAGGGATCCTCACGGTCCGCTCTGACTCGGTGTCAACAATGTCTCAGTCCCGTCACCGAGCGAGCCGTCGGCCTTCTCCAGGGCGTTAACTCCAAGAAGTACGACGCTTTCTGGAGGTGCGAGATGGTGAACGGGCGAACCGTGCTCGAGTGCTTTCCCGCAGGTGGCCCGCGAGGATCTTGGCCGGCGGAGGAGTTCGCGCACGCCCGGCGGCTCGAAGGCCTGCCCGCCGAGGTCGTCATGGACCTCGCGACGGACACCTTCCTGGTCATCGTGCGCGGCGACGCCACGGAGTGAGACGGCTCAGGCCGGCTTCGGGGCCGGCACCTTCGCCGTGAACTGCTCCGCCTGCAGCGCGTACAGCTCCGCGTAGACACCGCCCCTGGCCAGGAGTGCCTCCGGGGTGCCGGACTCCACCAGCCGCCCGTGCTCCAGTACGTGCACCAGATCGGCATGGCGGACCGAGGCCAGCCGGTGGGTGATCAGAACGACCGTCTGACCGCTGCCCGCCAGCGCCCGGATCTTGTCGAAGACCTCCAGCTCGGCCCGCGCGTCCAGCGCCGCCGTCGGCTCGTCCACGATCAGGATGCGCCCGCGCCGGTAGGCCGCCCGGGCGATGCCGAGGCGCTGCCACTGGCCGCCGGACAGCTCGTGGCCGCCGCTGAAGTTCCGCGCCAGCAGCGTGTCCAGACCGCGCGGCAGATCCGCCACCACCTCCTCGGCCCCCGCCTCGGCGATCGACGTGGCCAGGCGATCCTCGGTCAGGGGCGCGGAGGAGCGGCCGACCGCCACATTCACCCGCGCGGTGAACGGCCAGCGCTTGAAGTCCTGGGCCACCATCGCGACGCGCTCGGCGAGCAGCCGCCGGTCGGCGCTCGCGGCGTCGACACCGTCCCACAGGATCCGGCCCCGGTCCGGTGTGTACAGCCCCGCGAGCAGCTTGACCAGGGTGGTCTTGCCCGAGCCGTTCTCGCCGACGAGCGCGATGATCCGGCCGAGGGGGAGCGCGAGGCTCACGTCGTCGAGGGCGGGATGGGCCGCCTCACCCGGATAGCTGAACGTGACGTTCTCGAACCGGATCTCCCGTGGCTCCTCGGGCAGCGGCGTGCCCCCGACCGGGATCGCCCGCTCGGCCGCCTCGGTGTACAGCCGCTGCAGATCGCCCACGAACAGGGCCTCCTCGTGCAGCTCGTTGATCTCCAGCACCAGTGTGTCCAGGCTCGCCGACCCGGTACGGATCGCGATCACCGCCGTACCGGCCACGGACAGGGCCATCGCGCCGCCCAGCAGCAGCGCGCCCAGCGTGGCGTACGTCGCGACGGTCGCGAGCCCCGTCCAGGCGGCCGCGATCAGACCGGTCCGGGCGGCCAGCCGGGACAGCCGGGCCTGCTCCGCCTCGGCGGTCTCCGACATGGAGCGGAAGTGCCGCAGCAGGAACGGGCCGACGCCGTGCACGCGGATCTCCGGTGCCGCGGCGGGCTCGGTGAGCAGGTTGCCGATCAGATGGCCGGCACGGGCGTGCTGCACCCAGGTGTGGAAGGACTCGTAGCGGCGGCGGGCGTTGATCAGGGCGCCCCAGGCGCTGGGCAGGGTCATGGTGACCAGCAGCGGCAGCAGCGCCGGATGCAGCACGGTGAGCACACCGGCCGCGGCGATCAGGGAGATCACCGCGTTGACGACCCGGGCGCCGATGGAGATCATGCCGCGGGCGGACCGGGCGCCGTACTGGGCGGTGTCCAGCAGCTTGTGGAAGGCGTGGTCCTCGATCGCGGCCAGCTCCACATTGGCCGCCCGGTCCAGATACAGCTCGGTCGCCACCCGCTCCACCTTGGGCTCCAGCCGTCCGGTGGCATAGATCGACGCGGCCCGCAGCAGCGCCGCGACCAGCATCACGGCGGCCATGACGGCCAGGGCGGGGGCGGCCGCGCGCAGCCGCAGCGCGATGTCGGGCCCGGCGAGCAGCTTCCCCAGGGCGCTGTTCACGGCCAGCAGGCTCACCGCCTGGGTCACGCCCCGGCCCAGCTCGGTGACCAGCACGATCCGGGCCGCCCGCGGGTCCGCCTGCCGGGCCAGCCGCAGGCTGGACGCCAGCATGCCGGGCAACCGGACCACCATCGCCCGGAAGCTCAGCTCGAGAAAGGCGTCCGCATGCTCGTTCCACCCCATGTCGTACCGCAGCGGTCCCCCGAACAGCAGCTGCTCCGACCCCGAGACCTCGGAGCCACCCGCCTCGCGCTTCTTTCGCACCGCGCCCCTCCACCCCGGCTCATGACCGAACGGCCACTATCGCTGGCGGACCGGCGGTGGGGCAGGGCGCGAGAGGTGGCACCGGGGGCGCGAAGGGGGTGCGGCGGTGGAGGGGTGGCGGGTGTGGGCCGTCGGGCTGTGGGGCCGGCTGAGCGAGGGGCCCGGGCGCGTGGTGGCCGTCGGACCGGGGCAGCCGGGACGCGGGGCAGCCGGGACGCGGGGCAGCCGGGACGCGGGGCAGCCGGGACGCGGGGCAGCCGGGACGCGGGGCTGTCGCGCTGGGCGAGCGAGGAGTACCCACGGCTACGGCGTCCGCCGGGCGAGGAGTACGCACGGCTGCTGCGTCCGCCGGGCAAGGAGGCGCCGGTGACGAGGAGGTGCCGGTCAAGAGTCCCGTACCTCACCCCGCCCTACCGGCCGGGGCCGGCGCAGCCTCACGCCGGGACGGCTCGGGACCAGTCCGGGGTGGTCCCGGTCACCCGGCACAGGGCCAGGTACAGGGGGATCGGCGGGGTGTAGGGGACCGTGCCCTCGGGGCGGTGGATCAGGCGGGCGGTGGCGGGGACCAGGGCGCCGGGGGCGTACTGGGCGGGGGCCGGCCAGGGGAGGGCGTAGTCGGAGTCCGACGGGACGATCCACCACCAGTGCGTGCCGTCGGTGTACACGCAGCCCACCCGCGGCAGCCGCGGGACGATCAGTGGTCCGAGGCGGTCGGGTACGGCCACGGCGTCACAGCCCAACGGTGACGTCATGCCTTCGGGGACCTGCAGGCGACGGACCGTGGCCGGCGTGTGCTGCCGGCGTCCGAGGCGGACCAGGGTGTCCAGGCCGAGCGGCCGGCCGGACTCGTCGGCGCCGCTCACGGCTGCTCCCACGCGCGCCGCTGCTCCGGGGGCCGGTGCCGGGCCTGTGCCTCGTCCTCCTCGCCCGGACCGGGCGGCGGGCCGTCCGGCTTGGGGCGGGCACCCCAGCCCAGGTCGTTGCGTGGTTCCACGGTGCCGCGGGCCGCGTCGGTCTGACGGGCCAGCTCGGCCCAGACCAGCAGCCCCGGCCCGTGTTCCTGCGCACCCCAGGCCTGACACAGTGCATCGACGAGGAGCAACCCCCTCCCGTGCTCCTCGTCGGGGCGCTGCGGGGAGGGGTGGGGCTCGCCGGGCGCACAACCCTCGTCACGCACGGCTATGCGCACCATGTCGTCGTGGTCGTGCAGCTCGCACACGACGCGACTGCTCGCGGTGTGCACGATCGCGTTGGTGACCAGCTCGGATATGACGAGGGCCGCGTTGTCGCAGGTGTCCGCACACACCGACCAGCCGGTCAGCCGGGCACGCGTCAGGCGCCTCGCCTGGGCGGGGGAACCCGGATGTGCGGCCAGCTCGAAGCGGAACCGGCGCTCGGCAGCGCCCCCACCAGGGGCTGCTCCCGTTGCCGTACCTGGACCAAGGCGGTCAGCGGCGGCGTCTGTTCCTAAGGGCGCGGGCGGAATCACGCTTGCCACTATCTCCCCGGCGTGGACACTTGGCAAGTGTCACTCTGAAAATTGCAGAGTGCTGTGTGACTCGGTCAACGGCCGTGGCACACTGCTCGCAACAGCACCTCGAGCGGCGCCAATTGGGACCGTCGTCGATCCGGCCGGATCTTCGAATGAGTCTTCGAACGGCGCCGCAGGGCTGTCGGGATTCTTTTGCCGGAGCGGACTCTTGTGTCGGAGGTGGGAGCGTGAGCGAGCCGCGGTCCGCGCCGACCGTGGGCCAGGTGGTCCTCGGCCGACGCCTGCTGGACCTGCGGGAGCGCGCCGGGTTGAAGCGCGAGGAGGCCGCCCGTGTGCTCCGCGTCGCCCCCGCCACCATCCGCCGTATGGAGATGGCCGAGGTCTCCCTCAAGATCCCGTACCTGCAACTGCTCCTGAAGGCCTACGGAGTTCCCGAAGCCGAGGCCGACCTCTTCGTCCAACTGGCCGAAGAGGCCAACAAGCCCGGCTGGTGGCAGCGGTTCCACGACATCCTGCCGGGCTGGTTCTCGATGTACGTCAGCCTGGAGGGCGCGGCCGGCCTCATCCGCTCCTACGAGCCGCACTTCGTCCCCGGCCTGCTGCAGACCGAGGACTACGCGCGCGGCGTGCTCAAGTCGGGTGCCATCGGCCAGACCAGCCCCGACGACATCGAGCGCCATGTCGCGCTGCGCATGCAACGCCAGGAACTGCTCACTCGTACCGACGCCCCCCGTTTCTGGGCGGTGATGGACGAGACGGCCCTGCGCCGCCCGGTCGGCGGCCCGGAGGTGATGCGTACGCAGATCGAGAAGTTGCTCGAGGCCACGACGCTGCCGAATGTGACGCTCCAGGTCGCCCCGTTCGCCAACGGGCCGCACCCGGGGACGTACGGACCCTTCGTCCTGTTCCGATTCGCCATGCCGGAACTCCCGGACATGGTCTACAGCGAGTACCTGACCGGCGCGGTCTACCTGGACGCGCGCTCCGAGGTGGCGACCCACCTGGAGGTCATGGACCGCATGGCGGCGCAGGCCGCCACGGCACAACGCACGAAGGAGATCCTCCAGGATCTCCGCAAGGAGCTGTGAATGGATCACATAGAGCCGCGCACTCGCGTCTACAACGGCATGCCCGCACGGGAGTTGGGCAGCGAGGGGTGGCACAAGCCCTGGAGCGGCGGCAACGGCGGAAACTGCCTGGAGGCGATGAAGCTCGCCGACGGCCGGATCGCCGTACGGCAGTCGACCGACCCCGACGGACCGGCGTTGATCTACACCACGGACGAGATGACCGCGTTCATCGAGGGCGCCAAGGCGGGGGAGGCCGACTTCCTGCTCTCCTGAACTGCCTGATGGTTATTGCTTCTTGCTCGACTTGCCCATGACTCTCACCCGGGTGGCAGCAGCCCGCACAACGCCTCGAGCGCCGCGCCGTAGGCGTGTTCCGGCGGCGTGGCGTACCCGACCGCCAGGCCGTCGGTCGCCGGCATCCGCGTCTGCGGATGCCGGAACGCGGCCAGTCCGCCCAGGGTGACCCGCTGCCACGCGGCCGCCTTCACCACCGACCGCTCGGTGCCGGGCGGCAGCCTGAGCACGGCGTGCAGCCCGGCCGCGATGCCGGTCACCCCGATGTGCGGCGCGGGCGTCCCCGACGAGGTCTACGCCCAGGCCGCCGCCCGGTCCGGGCGAGGCGGGACCGGCCCAGGTCCTGGCCCTGATGGTCACGATCAACACGTGGGACCGGGTGGCGCCGGCCACCGGGAAGGTGGCGGGGACGGACGAGAGGCGCCGCTGACGCCCACAACTCCCGCTTCCTCACACAGCCATCGGCCGGTCATGCGCGGATATCGGCGCCGGCAGCCGTGAACTCCCCGTCAGGTAACGGTCCACGGCTGCCGCCACCGCCCGCCCCTCCGCGATCGCCCACACGATGAGCGACTGCCCACGCGCCGCGTCCCCGGCGGCGAACACACCGGCGACATTGGTCGCGAAGCCGCCGTCGCGGGCGATCGTGCCTCGCGGCTCCATCAACAACCCCAGCTGGTCGACCAGCCCGTCCTCCCGGTCGGGCCCGGAGAAGCCGAGGGCGAGCAGCACCAGGTCGGCGGGCAGCGTCCGCCCGGTGCCCTGCACCGGCTGCCGCCGCTCGTCCACCTCGACCAGGTGCAGCGACCGTATGTGCCCGCTGTCGTCCCCGACGAAGCGGAGCGTGGACGCCGCGAACAACCGCGCGTCCGCGTCCGCCGCCGGAGCCGTCCGCAGGTCCCGCGCCTCCTCGTGCGCGGCGGACAGCCGGTAGAGCTTCGGGTACGTCGGCCAGGGCTCGGCCTCCTCGTCGCGCTCGGTACCCGGCTGCGCGTAGATGTCCAGCTGGGTCACCGACGCGGCCCCCTCGCGCACCGCGGTCCCCAGACAGTCCGCCCCGGTGTCGCCGCCACCCACGATCACCACATGCTTTCCGGCCGCGGACAGCGGCGAGGCCTCCAGATCCCCCTCGCACACCCGGTTGGACAGCGGCAGGTACTCCATCGCCTGGTGGATCCCGGTCAACTCCCGTCCCGGCACCGGAAGTTCCCGCCATGCCGTCGCACCCGTGGCCACCACCACCGCGTCGTAGCGGGTCCGCAGAACGTCCGCCGGGACATCCCGCCCGACCACCGTCGACGTACGGAACCTCGTCCCCTCGGCCCGCATTTGGGCGAGCCGCCGGTCCAGATGCCGCTTCTCCATCTTGAACTCGGGGATGCCGTACCGCATCAGCCCCCCGATCCGGTCGTCCCGCTCGTACACGGCGACGGTGTGCCCGGCCCTGGTGAGCTGCTGCGCCGCGGCGAGCCCGGTCGGCCCGGATCCGATCACCGCGACGGTCTTCCCCGACAGCCGGTCCGGAGGCCGTGGCGGGGTGAAACCCTCCTCCCATGCCCGGTCGGCGATCGCGCACTCGACGTTCTTGATGGTGACGGCCGGCTGGTTGATCGCCAGCACACACCCGGCCTCGCAGGGCGCCGGACACAGCCTCCCGGTGAACTCGGGGAAGTTGTTCGTCGCGTGCAGCCGGTCGCTCGCCGCGCGCCAGTCCTCGCGGGACACCAGGTCGTTCCACTCGGGGATCAGGTTGCCCAGCGGGCAGGCGTCGTGGCAGAACGGGATGCCGCAGTCCATGCAGCGGTCCGCCTGCTTGCTGATGATCGGCAGCAGCGCTCCCGGGACGTAGACCTCGTCCCAGTCCCGGACCCGTTCCTCGACGGGCCGCCGCGGCCACTCCTGGCGCGGCGTGGTCATGAACCCCTTGGGATCGGCCATGGTCGTCTTCCTCGCGTACGCGTACCGGAGGTACTCGATGTACGACGGGCCGTGCGTCATCGGGCGGCACTCTTTCGGCCACGATACGTCCACCCCGACACTCACGCAGAGTGGCGGACAGCGCTTTCTGAAGGGATTCCCTCGGCGCCCGGCCCGCCGGCTCCCCGATCCCGCACAGGGGAGGCTCAGGCGAGGGCCAGCACGTACACGACGGCGGCCGCGGCGGAGGCGACCGTGCGGACGTGGTTCCAGAACGTCCACTCGCGCACGTACTGCGGCCAGTACGCCGTGGCCTCGGGGCTGCCCGGGGCCATTCGGGCCAGCCTGTCGTTGCGGGGCACGTTCGCGACCATGGTCAGCCCGAAGGAGCCGAACAGGTACAGCGCGCTGCCCAGCAGCAGCTCCACCTTCCCGTCGTCCGGCCACACCACGAACGTCACCACCGCGGTTGTCGCACACAGCACCGCCGAGCCGATGAACACCAGCATGAAGGCGGGCCGCACGGCGGCCACGTTGATCGCCCTCATCGCGGCGACGCCCTGCGCCGGAGGCAGCGCGGCCAGCCCGCGCATCACGAAGGTCGAGAACCCGCAGAACACCCCGGCCACCAGCCCGGTCCCCAGCACACCGAGCACGGCCAGCACGAAGAACGGCCCATCGATCACGGTCACACCCCACTTCGAGCTCGTCCCGAGCCGAGACCCGGCTTCAGTGCTCCCTTCCAGTGAAGGGGCAGGGCGCCGAGGCGACCATGGCCGAGGGACGCGGGGGCATACGCGAGCGTCCAGCCCCCGCCCTGCCGCCGGCGTCCTCAGCCGACGTCGGCCTCCGCTGCCCACCCCCGCAGCACGCTCTCCACGGCCGCGGCGATCCGCCGCCGCGCCTCGAACCTCGACGCCCCACTCATCAGCAGCTGGTCGTACGGCGTGTCCACATGCCGTACGGCCGCCACGACCGCCGAGATCACCGCCCCCTCCGACAACGCCCGCCCGGCCGCACCGCGCCCGACCCGCCCGCTGCCCCGCACCGACGCGTGCGCCGCGATCGCCCGGGCCCGCTCGGCAGGGCACCCCGGAAACAGCCGCAGGATCTCCGCCGCGAACGCCGCCACGAACTGCTCGTCCTCGGCCGCCCTGCGCCGGGCGTCCCGGGCCCGACGCCGACGCCGCACCTCCCCGTCCGCCAGGCACCGCGCCTCGGCCCGGGCCAGCGCCGCCTCCTCCACGAGAACGCCCTGCCGCTCGTATCGACTCCGGCGCCGGTTGAACCGCACGACCACCACCGACAGCGTGCTCTCCTCCCTCGCCCGGCGGGTCAGCGCGGTGTCGCCGCGCGGCAGGAACACCAGGTGCCCCAGGTCGGCGCAGTGCAGGCAGCGCGGCGCCCCGTCCTCCAGCACGAGCAGCGAGAGCGGCCCGCGCCGGCACCCCGCGCAGCGCTTGCTCCGCAGCGGCTGGACGGCGACAAGTCCACTGGGGACCCGGGGAGTTGAAGAAGGTGCCATACGCGCTTCTTTCCCCGTCTCCGCCCACCGCTCCCACACCCGACCTGCCGCACCCACACCTCCCTCCCGGAAGCCGAACACCGACACCCGCGCCCGGTGCCGCACCGGCGTGGCGACCTCCTCCACCCCGGCCACCACGAGGTCCGCGTACGACGGCCAGGACTCACCGCCCGAGCCCGGCTCTCCGCCCACCCGCGTCACCGGCCGGTCCGCACCCCGCCGTGCTCCACGTGCCCAGCGGGCGTGAGCATCGCCCGGCCGGCTGTCCCGCCACCGCGTTCCGGCAACTGTCGGAGTTCGGTGGTGTGCGCCGGCGCCGCCCCTGGGCGTGGGGCCGGTCGACTGTCCCGGTGGCCGTCGTCCGCCCTGCCGCCTCGCCTCCGGGTTTCGGCATCCGTCGGCGACCGGGGTGGTGTGGGCCGGCGACCTGGGTCTGGGGTCGGACGGCGGTCCCAGTGGCCGTCGCCGTCCCTGCCGACCCCGCCCGCCGGCCCCTCCCGGCATCATGGGGCTGTGCGACTCGAAGCGATCACCTGGGACCGGCTCGCCGAGCTGCTCGCCGACCGGCTGCTCGAGCTGGAACCGGCGGACGGGGGTGCCTGGCCGCGCGTCGGCTTCGACGGGGCGCCGGCCGCCCGTCCGGTGGACCTCGCCGAGCGAGTCGCCGAGGCGCTGCGCGTACGCGGTCGGCCGTCACTCGTCGTCGGCGCCGAGGGCTTTCTGCGCCCTGCGTCTCTCCGTCTGGAACACGGGCGACGGGACGCGGAGTCGTACTACGGCGGCTGGTTCGACACGGGTGCGCTGTGGCGCGAGGTCTTCGGCCCACTCGACCCCGGTGGCAGCGGCCGCGTCCTGCCCGACCTGTGGGACCCGGTCACCGACCGTGCCACCCGCAGCCCGTACGTCCAACTCCCGCCCGGCGGGATCCTGTTGCTCCACGGCCCCCTTCTCCTGCGGCACTGGTTCCCCTTCGACCTGACCGTCCACGTCCTCCTCTCCCAGGGCGCCCTGCGCCGCCGTACCCCGGAGGCCGACCACTGGACGCTCCCCGCCTTCGAGCGTTACGAGGGCGAGACCGACCCGGCCGGCACCGCCGACGTCCTCGTGCGCGCCGACGATCCTCGCCACCCTGCCTGGAGCGGCTGATCCCAGCGGTCTGTCCAACCGACGAGGTCCGCGTGATCATCGAGGTCGTCCCGCGGAAGGTCGTGGCCTTCTCGGCGTGAGAGGTCACAGCCAGCCGTTGCGCCTGAAACCCCGGTAGAGGACGAGACAGGCCGCCGCCATCACGCCCATCACGAGCGGATAGCCGAACCGCCAGTGCAGCTCCGGCATGTGGTCGAAGTTCATGCCGTAAACCCCGCACACCATCGTCGGTACGGCGATCACCGCGGCCCAGGCCGTGATCTTCCGCATGTCCTCGTTCTGCGCGACCGTCACCTGTGCGAGATGCGCCTGCAGGATGGAGTTGAGCAGTTCGTCGAACGCGGCTATCTGCTCCTTGGCCCGCATCAGGTGGTCGAACACGTCCCGGAAGTACGCCTGTATCTCCGGGTCGATCACCCGGATCGGCCGGGTCGCCAGATCCTCCACCGGGCGACCCAACGGCACCACCGCCCGCTTCAGCTCGAGGAGTTCACGCTTCAGCTGGTAGATGCGCCCCGGGTCGGCCCGTGCGCCGTTCTCCGAGAACACGTCCGTCTCGACCTGGTCGATGTCGGCCTGCACCGCGTCCGTGACGGTCAGATAGTCGTCCACGACGTGGTCGGCGATCGCGTGCAGCACCGCCGCCGGCCCCTTGGCGAGCTGCCGCGGATCCGCCTCCAACTCCTCGCGCAGCGGGCCGAGTGAGCCGTGCCGCCCGTGCCGTACCGTGATGACGAAGTCCTCGCCGACGAACACCATGATCTCGCCGGTGTCGACCACCTCGCTCGTCGCCGTCAGCTGCTCGTGCTCCACGTAGCAGACGGTCTTGAACACGGCGAAGAGCGTTTCCCCGTACCGCTCCAGCTTCGGGCGCTGATGGGCCTCCACCGCGTCCTCCACCGCCAGCGGGTGCAGGTCGAACAGCTCGGCGATGCCCGCGAACTCGCTGTCCGTCGGCTCGTGCAGCCCCAGCCAGACGAACCCCTCGCGACTCTTGCGCACCATCTCCACGGCATGCACCAGGTCGGTGCACCCCGGCACCCGGGTGCCGTCCTGGTACGTCACGCAGTTCACCACGGAGGAACCCAGCGGTGACCGGGCGGGGTGGCTCAGGTCCACGCGCGGCCGCCGCCGGGCCAGCCGCGCCACCTTGCGCAGGCTGCCGACCCTGCCCAGCCCCGTGACCTTCCGCAGATTCCCTGCCATGGACATCTGGATCTCCTCGCGTGGATCTCCTCGCACAACGCCTTCGCGCCTTGCCCGGCAAGTGTGCCAGCCCGGTGCAAAGTGCGGGTAAGCCTGTGGGAACAGTCCGTTCCGCTTTGTTCCCGCCTGTGGACGGAGCGTCGGCCGGTGCAATCGGTTCGGGCCAACCGGGCGACTGGGATGATCGCGCTATGACGCCATCCGACGGGTATCTCCTGAACAACCGGCAGAACGAGGCGGGGGAACGCTTCGACGCCTTCGCCTCCCTCTTCGATCCGGTGACGTTCCGGCACCTCGAAGGACTCGGGATCGGGCCCGGCCGGCGCTGCTGGGAGGTAGGGGCCGGCGGCACCTCCGTGGTGTCCTGGCTCGCCCAGCGGGTCGGACCCACCGGCCAGGTCGTGGCGACCGACATCGACACCACGCGGCTCGCCGCCGCGGCCCGCCCTCCGGTCGAGGTCCGCGTCCACGACGTGGGTACGGAGGAGCCGCCGGGGGACGGCTTCGATCTGGTGCACGCCCGGCTGGTCCTCGTCCATGTCCCGGACCGGGAAAGGGCGTTGCGCTCCATGATCAGTGCACTGCGGCCCGGCGGAATGCTGCTGATCGAGGATGCCGACCCGGCTCTTCAACCCCTGATCTGCCCCGACGAGCACGGCCCCGAGCAGCGGCTCGCCAACCGCCTGCGGCAGGGCTTCCGCAAACTGCTCGCCGACCGCGGTGCCGACCTGTCGTACGGCCGCAAGCTCCCGCGTCTGCTCCGTGAGGCCGGGTTGCACGACGTGGCTGCCGACGCGTACTTTCCCGTCACCTCGCCCGCCTGCACAGCCCTGGAGTCCGCCACGGTCCGCCAGATCCGCGGCCGGCTCGTCGCCGCCGGCCTTGCCACCGACGAGGACATCGACCGCCACCTGGCCAATGTGGAGGCGGGCGGCATGGACCTGGCCACCGCACCGATGATCTCCACTTGGGGACGTAAGGGCTGATCTCTGACATGACGTAAGGGCTGATCACTGACATATGGGTCAGAAACTGATGTCCGAGTCATAAGGTGCCTTCTTGGTCAGGTCGGCCAGAAGGCACCCCACTAGCCGCCGTTGCCCCGGTGCGGTGGCCTGCCGCCCACCCGTTCCACCGCTCGTGCTCCCGCCCGGCAACCCTGTGCCGCCGCCTCCTCCGGATCCGCGCCCGCGAGCAGGGCGGCCAGGAACCCTCCGGTGAAGGCGTCGCCGGCGCCCGTGGTGTCCAGCGGGTTCGCCGACACGGCCGGAACCCGAGCGACCACGGCCCCGGAACGGGCCACCAGCGCCCCGGCCACACCCGACTTGGCCACCACCAGCGGGACGAGCCGGCTCAACTTGGCCGCCGCGTCCGCCGGTTCGGGCAGTCCGGTCAGCAGACACGCCTCGTCCCGGCTGGGCAGCAGGACGTCCAGCCCCTCCGCGAACGCCAGGAAACGGTCCACGCCGAAGTCCATCAGGAAGCCCGCCGACGCCGGGTCCAGACTGACCGGCACCCCACGCCCGCGTGCTGCGGCGAGGGCCACTGCGGCGAGCGCCCGGCTCGGCTCGGAGAACAACAGATAGCCGGACAGGTGCAGCCGGGCGACCCCGTCGAGCAATGCGTCGGACCAGTCGGCGGGTTCGAGCCGCAGGGACGCCCCGCTGTCCGTGAGAAATGTGCGCTCGGCCGAGGCGCCGGTGTCGACGAGGCAGATCACCGTCCCGGTCGTCGCCTCCCGGTCGACCACCAGCCGGGGCTGCACCCCGGCCGCCATCAGCTCCCGCTCGTGCCACTCCACCGCGTCCGCGCCCACCCGCCCGAGCAGCCGTACGTCCGCACAGCCGGCATGGGCCGCCCAGCAGGCCACGTTGGCGCCCGCGCCGCCCGGCAGGGTCCGGATCGCGGCGGCCGTGTCGGTGCCGGTCGCGAGCGGCCCCCGGTGCCGGGCGACGACATCGGTGACGACGTCCCCGACGACCAGCAGCGCCCCGTCCCCGGGTGCGGGCACTACCTGGTCCACGCCGTTGCGACCCGCGCCGCCAGCCGTACATTGCCGCGCACCGCCGCCAGGTTGGCGTCCAGCGAGGCCCCGTCCGTGTGCCGGACCAGGAAGTCGAGCAGGAACGGCGTGACCGCCTGGCCGGTGACACCCTCCTCGTCGCAGGCGCGCAGCGCGTCGGCGAGCACGCGCGCGTGCAGCCCCGGATCGAGCTGCTGCTCCTCCGGGACGGGGTTGGCGACGATCAGCGCCGACTCCGGCGCGTCCAGCGCGTCCTGCGCCCGCATGACCTCGGCGACCTCTTCCGGACTCTGCAGCGTCCAGTCGACCGGATGCCCGGAGTCGGACAGATAGAACCCGGGGAACCGGTCGGTGCGGTACCCGGCGACGGCCACGCCCAGCGTCTCCAGTCGCTGCAGGGTCGCCGGCACGTCGAGGATCGACTTCACGCCCGCGCACACCACCGTGATCCGGGTCCGTGCCAGCAGGCCCAGGTCGGCCGACTCGTCCTGGGTCACCGTCCATTCCCGGTGCACACCGCCCAGCCCGCCCGTGGCGAACACCCGGACGCCCGCCAGAGCCGCCAGTTGCGCCGTCGCCGACACGGTCGTCGCTCCGCTCGCCCCCGCCGCCACGGCCAGCGGCAGGTCTCGGTGGCCCAGCTTGCGGATGCGGTCCTCGTTCGCGACCCGCTCCAGCTGCTCCTTGTCCAGGCCGACGTGCGGGCGCCCGTCCAGGACGGCGACGGTCGCGGGGACGGCGCCCTCCTGCCGCACCACGTGCTCCAGCTCCAGCGCCACCTGGAGATTGCGCGGACGCGGCAGCCCGTGCGCGATGATCGTGGACTCCAGGGCCACCACCGGCCGCCGCGCGTCGAGCGCTTCCCGGACTTCTTCCGACACCACCAGCACCACGTGCCCGCCTCCTGTCAGTCGGTCCTTCCTCATCTCTGGCGGGCGCCACATCCCGCTAAACGCTTGCCGTCTGTGGGGGACACCACCAGCCTGGACCGCATGACTGACCACACCACGCGTCTCGACCACGTCGTCCTGTGGGTGGCCGATCCGGTCGCTGCCGCAGGTTTCTACGAGAACGCCGTCGGCCTGGAGCCGCTGAAGGTCGCCGAGTACACCGAGGGAAAGGTGTCGTTCGTCTCCGTACGCGTCAACGAGGAGACGATCCTGGACCTCGCGCCGCACAGCCTCGTGGAGCGCATGAACATGCTTCCCGGCTCCGTCGAGAGCGCGGGCCATCCCGTCAACCACGTCTGCCTGGCCCTGTCGTCCGCCGGCTTCGACACCCTGCGCGCCCGCCTGGCCGAACACGACGTCCCGATGTCCGACATCGGCCACGACTCCTCCGGCGCCCGTGGGAACGCCACGCGGAACTTCTACTTCCGGGACCCGGACGGCAACGTCTTCGAGGCCCGGCACTACGCGTAACCGTAGTCGGGGCGTGCGGACCCGCCGCCGTCAGAACAGCGGCTCGGGCAGCACGCCCTCCAGGGCGAGCAGCTTCCGCTTGGTCTCCAGACCTCCACCGAAGCCGCCGATGCCGCCGTCGCTCTCCACCACCCGGTGGCACGGCACGACGACCGGCAGCGGATTGGCGCCCATCGCCGCACCCACCGCCTGCGCCCCGCCCGGCTGCCCGACCCGGCCGGCCAGATCGCCGTACCCCACCACCGTGCCGTACGGGACCCCGGAGGCCAGCTCGCGCAGCACCTGCCGGTTGAAGCCCGAGATGAGCGACCAGTCCAGGGGCAGGTCGAAGTCGTGACGCTCGCCCGCGAAGTACGCCTGGAGCTGCCGTATCGCCTCGGTCAGCAGCGGCGAGTCCGGGTCCTCTACAGGGGCGGTGCCCAGCCGGGCCGCCAGTCGCTCCAGGGTCCGCTCGCGCACGACGTCCGTGGCGTGGAAGACCACGTTGACCAGTCCCTCGCGGGTCGCCGCCAGCATCAGCGGGCCGATGCCGCTGCCCACGACGGCCCACACGACCCGCTGCTCGTCCTGCCCATGGCTGTCCATGCGCCAACCGTACGACCCGCCACTGACAACGCCCGCCGCACTACGGTCCCGGCTCAGCCCGTGCTCAGCGCCGTCCGGACCACGTCGGGCTTGTTGCTGATGAGCCCGTCGACGCCGTAGCCCGCTGCCTTCCAGGCGGTGGCCGCGTCGTCCACCGTCCAGGCGAACACCCCGAGCCGCCTGCCGTGCGGCCCGGTGACGGCATGCACCGCGGAGACGTACTGGGCGGAGATCGACCCGTACGAGGGATTGATCAGGTCGCTGAAACGCGCGTACTGGCGCAGCTGCGCCACGGGCGGTGTGCCGAGGTAGGCGATGGTGAGCGCCGGCTTCAGCTTGTGCACGGTACGCACACTGTCCGCGTCGAAACTCTGCACGATCAGCCGCCCGAGGTGCCGCCGGTCCAGCCAGCCCTCCTCGCCGAGCAGCCGCACGGTCTGCTGCTCGATGCCGGGGTACAGCTCCGGGTTCTTGACCTCCAGGAGCAGCTTCTCGTGGTTGTGCTCGACCCGGCGCATGTACTGCTTCAGGGTGGGCACCCGCGTGCCCGCGTACGCGGGGGAGAACCAGTTGCCCGCGTCCAGCCGGGCGATCTCGGCGGCGGTGAAGTCCTTCACCTTCCAGGGCGCCCGGCCCGGGAAGACGTCCTCGACGTTCGTGGTGCGCTGCAGGCTGTCGTCGTGGATGACGACCAGTTGGCCGTCCTTGGTGCGCTGGACGTCGTTCTCTACCCAGGAGAAGCCCAGCTGTGCGGCCTTGTCGATGGAGGCCAGGGTGTTCTCGGGAGCGTAGGCGGAGGCGCCGCGGTGGGCGATCAGCGTGGGCTCGCCGACCTCGCCCGCCAGGGCGTCGGAGGTGGGGCTCAGCAGGGCTGCCGTCCCCAGGATCGCGGTTGCCGTGGCGGCGACTGCGCGCGCGTACATGCGGACTCCTCGCGTCGAGCGATTACCGACAGCATCAGCTTGACAGCAGAGAGTCAACGGCACGCGAGTGCAGGACGCCCACACGATGAACGGCGTCGCCCAAGTCCGCTCACGAGTGCCGCACAAGTGGGGCAAGGGCGTGTTTCTTTGCCGGAAAATCGTTCGACCATTCCGGTGCGGGTCATACTCTCTGCGTCAACCCTGACCGCCGGCGCGGTCCTGGGACGGGGGCGCATTTCAGGAATTCCGGGACGCAACAGGGCGGAAGGGCAGCCGCGCATGCAGGGCACGGTCGACGGATTCAGCTACGGGGTCGTCACCCCGTTGGTGGCCTTTCTGATGGCCTGCCTCGGTGGCGCCCTCGGCCTGCGCTGCACCACCCGATCCCTGCTGGTCACGCACTCCTGGCGGCCCGCCTGGCTGGCGCTCGGCTCGGCCGCGATCGGCTCCGGCATATGGACCATGCACTTCGTCGCCATGATGGGTTTCACCATCGAAGAGACGCCGATCCACTACGACAAGCCGATCACCTACGCGAGCCTCGGCCTCGCCATCGTCATGGTGGGCGTCGGGATCTTCATCGTCGGGTACCGGGGCGCCACCGGCGCCGCACTGTTCACCGGCGGCACGATCACCGGTCTGGGTGTCGCCTCGATGCACTACCTCGGCATGGCGGGCATGCACTTCGACGGGCGGTTCTCGTACAACACGCTCACCGTCGCCGCCTCCGTCGCCATAGCGGTCGTGGCCGCCACGGCCGCCCTGTGGGCGGCCGGACGTGTGCGGGGCTTCCTGTGGAGCGTCGGGGCCAGCATGGTGATGGGCCTCGCCGTCACCGGCATGCACTACACCGGTATGGCCGCCCTCGACGTCCACCTCCACAACACCCCCGGCTCCGCCACCAGCGGTTCACCGACCACGGTGCTCGCACCGATGCTGATCGGCCCGCTCGCCTTCCTGCTCCTCGCCGGCGTCGTCGTGATGTTCGACCCGCTGATGGTGATGGGCAGGCCCACCCGGCGGGACGTCGAGGACAAGCCGGGCGTCCCGGCCGCCGCCGTGCCCTCCCACCAGCACCGCGCCCCGGCGCTCCACGCCGGCCACCGGCCGGTCCACGACTCCCGGCACCACGGCTCCCGCACCCCGCAGAACCGCTGACCGGGACCCGTTGTCAGTGCGGGGTCGTACGGTGGATCCCATGCGGCCCGTTTCCCACATCGAACGCACGGTGGCGCCCTTCGAGGTCGTCAGCCCGTACCAGCCCAGCGGAGACCAGCCGGCGGCCATCGCCGAGCTGGCCAAGCGCATCGAGGCCGGTGAGAAGGACGTCGTCCTGCTCGGCGCGACCGGCACCGGCAAGTCCGCCACCACCGCGTGGATGATCGAGAAGCTCCAGCGCCCCACCCTCGTGATGGCGCCGAACAAGACGCTGGCCGCCCAGCTGGCCAACGAGTTCCGCGAGCTCCTCCCGAACAACGCGGTCGAGTACTTCGTCTCGTACTACGACTACTACCAGCCCGAGGCCTACGTCCCGCAGTCGGACACCTACATCGAGAAGGACTCCTCGATCAACGAGGAGGTCGAGCGCCTGCGCCACTCGGCGACGAACTCGCTGCTCACCCGCCGCGACGTCATCGTGGTCGCCTCGGTGTCCTGCATCTACGGCCTCGGTACTCCGCAGGAGTACGTGGACCGAATGGTCCCCCTCCGGGTCGGCGACGAGATGGACCGCGACGAACTGCTGCGCCGCTTCGTCGACATCCAGTACACGCGCAACGACATGGCCTTCAGCCGCGGCACCTTCCGGGTCCGCGGCGACACCATCGAGATCTTCCCGGTCTACGAGGAGCTGGCCGTCCGCATCGAGATGTTCGGCGACGAGATCGAGGCGCTGTCCACGCTGCACCCGCTCACCGGCGAGATCATCAGCGACGACCAGCAGTTGTACGTCTTCCCCGCCTCCCACTACGTCGCCGGCCCCGAGCGCATGGAGCGGGCCGTCAACGACATCGAGAAGGAGCTGGGGGAGCGCCTGTCCGAGCTGGAGAAGCAGGGCAAGCTGCTGGAGGCCCAGCGCCTGCGGATGCGCACCACGTACGACATCGAGATGCTCCGCCAGATCGGCAGCTGCTCCGGCGTGGAGAACTACTCGATGCACTTCGACGGCCGCGCGCCCGGCTCCCCGCCCAACACCCTGCTGGACTACTTCCCGGACGACTTCCTGCTCGTCATCGACGAGTCGCACGTCACCGTCCCGCAGATCGGCGCCATGTACGAGGGCGACGCCTCCCGTAAGCGGACCCTGGTCGAGCACGGATTCCGGCTGCCCTCCGCCCTGGACAACCGCCCCCTGAAGTGGGAGGAGTTCCAGAAGCGCATCGGCCAGACGGTCTATCTGTCGGCGACCCCGGGCACCTACGAACTGTCCCGCGGCGACGGCGTCGTCGAGCAGATCATCCGCCCCACCGGCCTCGTCGACCCGGAGGTCGTGGTCAAGCCCACCGAGGGGCAGATCGACGATCTGGTGCACGAGATCCGCCGGCGCACCGAGAAGGACGAGCGCGTCCTCGTCACCACGCTCACCAAGAAGATGGCCGAGGACCTCACGGACTACTTCCTGGAGCTCGGCATCCAGGTGCGCTATCTGCACAGCGACGTCGACACCCTGCGCCGCGTCGAGCTGCTGCGCGAGCTGCGCTCCGGCGAGTTCGACGTCCTGGTCGGCATCAACCTGCTCCGTGAGGGTCTCGACCTGCCCGAGGTGTCCCTGGTGGCGATCCTCGACGCGGACAAGGAGGGCTTCCTGCGCTCCGGCACCTCGCTGATCCAGACCATCGGCCGCGCGGCGCGCAACGTCTCCGGCCAGGTCCACATGTACGCCGACAAGATCACCCCGGCGATGGAGAAGGCCATCGATGAGACCAACCGCCGCCGGGAGAAGCAGGTCGCCTACAACAAGGCCAACGGCATCGACCCGCAGCCGCTGCGCAAGAAGATCAACGACATCGTCGCGCAGATCGCCCGCGAGGAGGTCGACACCGAACAGCTGCTCGGCTCCGGCTACCGCAAGCAGAAGGACGGCAAGGCCGCCAAGGCCCCTGTCCCGTCGCTCGGCGACAAGGCGGCCAAGGGTGCGAAGGGCGGCAAGGCCGCCAAGAGCAAGGCGGGGGCCGCAGTGCCCACGGACCGCCCGGCGGCCGAACTCGCCGAGCAGATCGAGGAGATGACGGAGCGCATGCGCGCGGCCGCCGCCGAGCTGCAGTTCGAGATCGCCGCCCGGCTGCGCGACGAGGTCTCCGAGATGAAGAAGGAACTGCGCCAGATGCGGGAGGCGGGCCTCGCCTGACCCTCGTGACCCTGCCGGACCTCGGCATACGCGCCTCGTGTTGCAACACCGACACAAAGCGCGAGCCGGGGTTCGGCACTGTCAGTGCCCCTGCGTAGGGTTCTGGACAGCCGCCCACTGTGCGGCAACAGGGGACCATCGAGAGGGGAATCAGCCGTGACCGTCAACTTGACCAAGGGTCAGGCCATCAGCCTGGAGAAGAAGGACGGGGCCACCCTGACCGCGGTCCGCATGGGTCTCGGCTGGCAGGCGGCGAAGCGGCGCGGGCTGTTCGGCTCGCGCACTCGCGAGATCGACCTGGACGCCTCCGCGGTTCTCTTCGCCGAGAAGGAGCCGGTCGACGTCGTCTTCTTCCGCCACCTGGTGAGCGACGACGGCTCCGTGCGCCACACCGGCGACAACCTCGTCGGCGGCGTCGGCCAGGGCGGTGACGACGAGGCCATCCTCGTGGACCTGCAGCGCGTCCCGGTCCACGTCGACCAGATCGTCTTCACCGTGAACTCCTTCACGGGCCAGACCTTCCAGGAGGTGGAGAACGCGTTCTGCCGCCTCGTGGACGAGACCAACGGCCAGGAGTTGGCCCGATACACACTGGCGGGCGGTGGCGAGTACACCGCCCAGATCATGGCCAAGGTGCAGCGCGTGGGCGCGGGTTGGACGATGACCGCCCTGGGCGAGCCGGCCAGGGGCCGCACCTTCCAGGACCTGATGCCGGAGATCCGGTCGTACCTGTAGGACCGCCCGACGCGGCGCACGACAACACGACACAGGGGGCGACGGCGATGACGGCCGAGCTGGTGCGGGGACAGAATCACCCGCTGTCGCAGGTCCGGCTGGAGATCCGGATCTCTGCCGGGGTGCCGGTCCTGGCGGGAGCCACGCTCGGCGACGAGCACGGCACCGTGCACGGCGCCGAGTGGGTCGCCCACCCCGGCGCCCCCACGCTGCCCGGGATCGAGGTCTCAGGGCAGGCCGCCGCCGACCACCGGCTCGCCGTCGACCTGGCCGCCCTGCCCGAGGCGGTCCATCGCGTCACCGTGCTGCTGGCCCTGCCCACGCAGCCGGGAGGCGCGCTCCGGTTCGGTGCGGTCGCCGCACCGCGTACTGCGGTCACCGGTCTCGACGGCGCCGAGATCGTCCGCTTCGCCCTCACCGGCCTGGACGCCGAGTCGGCCGTCGTCGCCCTGGAGCTGTACCGCCGGCAGGAGGCCTGGAAGGTCCGCGCGGTCGGCCAGGGCTACGCCGGTGGTCTCGCCGCACTCTTCACCGACCAGGGCCTGCCCCAGCCCGGAGCACTCGCGGCGGGTATCCAGGAAGCGGTGTCCCGAAGCCTCGCCCGCGCAATACCGGTGCCACAGCCTCAGGACACCGCCGGCTCTTCGGCACCACGGCCGACACAGCCGTACGACGCGCACGATGCGCGGGGCGCGCACGATGCTCGGACATCGGGCGGGCCGATCGACTACACCCACCCCGGCCGCCGTACCCCCGCAGCCCCGCCGCCCCCCGTCCCGGACGGGCAGCCTGCCCAGCCCGTGGCCGGTGATGCGGTGGGCTGGTCGATGGAGGAGCGGCTGTACAACCAGGTCTGGGGCATGTTCGAGGACCTGGCCCGCACCACGGCCGCGTACCGCAGCGCCGTCGACTTCGCCGGTGCCCGGCTGGAGAAGGAACTCGACCAGGTCCTCGCCGATCCGCGCAGCCGGCTGGGCGCGGCGGGCCGGACCACGCGCGAGGCGGCCCACGCCCGGCACTCCCAGCTGGTCGATCAGGCACGGGCTGTGTTCGACCGGGACCTCGCCCAGCTCACGGCCGAGTCCGAGGTCGTCGAGCCCGCGCTGCCGCCGGCGTACGCCCGATGGGACAACCCCGTCTGGCACGGCTACCGCGTGCCGGACGAGCCGCCGATGGCCGTGCGGCTCGGCGATCTCCATCTGCCCGAGAGCGTGCCGCTGCGCATTCCCATGCTGGTCAGGCTGCCGCTGGAGCGGGGGCTGTGGATCGACAGCGGCCCGGTCGAAGGACCCGATGACACCTTCCTGGACCCCGCTGAGGCGCGTCGGCTGGCCATGGATGCCGCGGTGGCGCTCGCGGTCCGGCTGCTCGCCGTCCACCCGGTGGGGGAGTTCGCCGTGCAGGTCCTCGACCCGGCCGGTGCCGGGGCCCAGGCGCTTCTGCCGTTGACACGGGCGGGGGCTGTGGCGGTGCCGCCTACGAGTGGCGCGGCGGGCGTGGCGGACATGCTGGGACGGCTCACCCGCCGTGTCGACCTGACACAGATGGCGGTGCGCGGCGGCGCGGCCGAAGCGCTGCCACCCGACGTCGACACCGCCCAGCAGCTGCTGATCGTCAACGACTTCCCGCACGGCTTCGACGACCGGGCGGTGACCCAGCTGCGCTATCTCGCCGACGAGGGCCCGGCCGTCGGCGTGCATCTGCTGATGGTCGCGGACCGTGCGGACTCCGAGTCCTACGGCCCGTTGCTCGACCCGCTGTGGCGTTCGCTGATGCGACTCACCCCCGTACCCGACGATCATCTCGCCGACCCCTGGGTCGGCCACGCCTGGACCTACGAGCCCTCGCTCGTGCCGCCCGGCAGCGGGATCCTCCAGCAGGTGCTCACCGAGGTGACGGAGGACCGTACCAAGCATCGGTAAAGGACCGCTGAGCAGCGAACTTGCTTCTTTCTTTACTAATGACTTTACCTTTCCTTGGTGATTGGGGTACTGTCTTCCCAGCGGAGGGGAGTACTCCTGACTGCGACGCACCCGTCAGTACGGATCGATGTGGATCCCGGGGCGTCGGCCCATCGAGGGTGGAAGAGACCTCCGGCAGCGACAGCGCTGACAGTGTTTGCCGTTACGAAATGCCGGAGGTGCAGTGGAAGTCTCCGTGACCCTGTGGGTCCTGACCATCGTGGGTCTCGCCGCCCTGATCGCGGTCGATTTCTTCATCGGGCGCAAGCCCCATGACGTGTCGATCAAGGAAGCCGGTATCTGGACCGCCGTCTGGATCGCCCTGGCCGGGCTCTTCGGCCTCGGTCTGCTCGTCTTCGGCGGTGGCCGGCCCGCCGGCGAGTTCTTCGCGGGCTTCATCACCGAGAAGTCGCTGAGCGTCGACAACCTCTTCGTCTTCGTCCTGATCATGGCGAAGTTCGCGGTGCCCTCGCAGTACCAGCAGCGGGTCCTGCTCGTCGGCGTCCTCATAGCCCTGGTCCTGCGGGCCGCTTTCATCGCGGCCGGAGCCGCGATCATCGCCAGCTTCTCCTGGGTCTTCTTCCTCTTCGGCGCCTTCCTGATCTGGACCGCCTGGAAGCTCGTCCAGGAGGCCCGTGCCGACGAGGAGGACGAGGAGTACGAGGAGAACAAGCTGCTGAAGGCCGCGGAGCGCCGGTTCGGCGTGGCCGACCGTTACCACGGCACCAAGCTCTGGATCCAGGAGAACGGCAAGCGGGTCATGACCCCGATGCTGGTCGTGATGCTCGCCATCGGCACCACCGACGTGCTGTTCGCGCTGGACTCCATCCCCGCGATCTTCGGCCTGACCCAGGACCCGTACATCGTCTTCACCGCCAACGCCTTCGCCCTGATGGGGCTGCGCCAGCTGTACTTCCTCATCGGCGGCCTGCTCAAGAAGCTGGTCCACCTGTCGTACGGACTGTCGATCATCCTCGGCTTCATCGGCGTCAAGCTGGTGCTGCACGCGCTGCACGAGTCCGGGGTCCACGTCCCCGAGATCAGCATCCCGGTCTCGCTCGGCGTGATCTGTGCGGTCCTCGCCGTCACCACCATCACCAGCCTCATGGCCACCAGAAAGCAGGCGGCCGCCGAGGCGGTGCACGGCGAGAGCGAGGGTGCCGCGAAGGACAGCGTCGACGCCTGACGGCAGAGGCTGACGCCGGACGGCACGGGGCGCCAGAACCATCGATCGACCTGCGGGGTGCCAGCCGTATCGGCACTGGTGCCCGCACCGAAAGGATGACCAGGGATCCGAAAAGAACGGAATGCGAACCCTGTGCGTGTCTGCCACGATCGCTTCATGATCACTCGGCTCAGGTCGCTCACCACCCAGTGGACGCTCCTCGTGCCGGTGCTCGCGGTCGTCCTCCTGATCTTCACCTGGGGCCGTGAACTGCCCGGCGCGGTCGTCGCGCTGGTGACCCTGGTCCTCGCGGGGTCCGTCCTCGCGGCGGTGCACCACGCCGAGGTGGTCGCCCACCGTGTCGGTGAACCCTTCGGCTCCCTGGTGCTCGCCGTCGCCGTCACCGTCATCGAGGTGGCCCTGATCGTCACCCTCATGGCCGACGGCGGCGACAAGAGTGCCACCCTGGCCCGGGACACCGTCTTCGCCGCCGTGATGATCACCTGCAACGGCATCGTCGGACTCTGTCTCCTCGTCGCCTCCCTGCGCCACGGGACCGCGGTCTTCAACCCCGAGGGCACCGGCGCCGCCCTGGCGACCGTCGCGACGCTGGCCACGCTCAGCCTGGTGCTGCCGACCTTCACCACCAGCAAGCCCGGCCCAGAGTTCTCCACCGTGCAGCTGACGTTCGCCGCGCTGTCCTCACTGATCCTCTACGGCCTGTTCGTGGCCACCCAGACCGTGCGGCACCGCGACTACTTCCTGCCGATCACCCGGCAGGGCGAGGTCATCACCGGCGACGACCACGCCGTGCCCCCCTCCGCGCGCGCGGCCTGGACCAGCCTCGGCCTGCTCGGCCTCGCCCTGATCGGCGTGGTGGGCCTGGCCAAGGGTGTGTCGCCCGCCATCGAGTCCGGCGTGGAGGCGGCCGGCCTCAACCAAGCGGTCGTCGGCGTGATCATCGCCCTGCTCGTGCTGCTGCCCGAGACGATCGCCGCGCTGCGCTCCGCCCGGCGTGACCGCGTGCAGACCAGCCTCAACCTCGCCCTCGGCTCGGCCATGGCCAGCATCGGCCTGACCATCCCCGCCGTCGCCCTCGCCTCCGTCTGGCTGTCCGGACCGCTCGTCCTCGGTCTCGGATCGAAGGACATGCTGCTGCTCGCGCTGACCGTGATCGTCAGTTCCCTGACGGTGGTGCCGGGCCGGGCCACACCCCTGCAGGGTGGCGTGCACCTGGTGGTGTTCGCGGCCTACCTGGAGCTGGCGATCAACCCGTAGCGCGGCTGTCCCGGTCAGCCCGCGACCGGCTCCACCGCCGGCACGGGCACGGGCCGCGTCTCCGGAAGCAGCGCGAAGCAGGCCAGGCTCAGCAGGGCGATGCCCGTCAGATACAAGCCCACGCCCCACGGAACGCGCCCGCCGTTTTCCGCCAGGGCCGTGGCGACGATCGGGGTGAGCGCGCCGCCCAGGACCCCGCCCAGGTTGTAACCGACCGCGGCCCCCGTGCAGCGCACCCGCGCCTCGTACAGCTCCGGCAGATATGCGGCGATCACCGAGAACATGATGACGAAGGCGATCAGCGCGCCCAGGATGCCGAGGAACATCAGCAGCGGCTCGCCCGTCGCCAGCAGGGCGACCATCGGCAGCATCCACAGGGCGCATGCCGTGCACCCCACCAGGCACATCGGCCGGCGTCCGTAGCGGTCGCCCAGCAGCGCCATCAGGGGCGTGAGCGCGCCCTTCACCACCACGGCGGCCATGACACACGTCAGCATGACGGTGCGGCTCACCCCGAGCCGCTCGGTCGCGTACGCCAGCGACCACGTCGTCACCGCGTAGAACACGGCGTACCCGACGGCCAGCGCCCCGGCCGTCAGCAGCACCAGCCGCCCGTGGTGCCGTACGACCTCGACGAGCGGCACGCGCGCGTGGTCGTCGATCTCCAGGAACCCGGGCGTCTCGGCGAGCGACGAGCGCAGCCACAGCCCGGCCAGAGCCAGCACACCGGCCGCCCAGAACGGAACCCGCCAGCCCCACTGCGCGAACTGCGCGTCGGACAGCGCCGCCGACAGCGCGAGCATCACCCCGTTGGCGAGCACGAAGCCGAACGCGGGCCCCACCTGGGGGAAGCTCGACCACAGGGCGCGCCGTTCCGCGGGCGCGTGCTCGGCGGTCAGCAGCACCGCCCCGCCCCACTCACCGCCGAGCCCGAGCCCTTGGAGGAAGCGCAGGACGAGCAGCAGCACGGGGGCGGCCATGCCGATGGACCCGTACGTCGGCACGCACCCGACCGCGACCGTTGAAGCGCCGGTCAGCAGCAGGGAGATGACGAGCACCGGCCGCCGTCCGCGCCGGTCGCCGAGGTGCCCGAACAGCACCGAGCCCAGCGGCCGGGCCACGAACCCCACCCCGAACGTCACGAACGCCGCCAGCGTCCCCGCCACGGGCGAGAACGTCGGGAAGAACAGGGGGCCCAGGACCAAGGCCGCCGCTGTCCCGTAGACGAAGAAGTCGTAGAACTCGATCGCGGTCCCGGCGAGCGAGGCGGCCGCGAGCCGCGGCATGGAAGGGGCCCTTACGGCCCGTACATCGTGCACACTGCGTCAACTACCCACCGTGATCAAGGGTTACGGGGGCGCGCGGAGGTGATCAACAAGCCGCGGCGCGCGCCGAGGCGGCCGGAGCGGGCGCCCCTCGCCCGCGCCACGTGCCGTGATAGACCGGGTTCGAGCGAGCGGTCGCAGAAGCCGCCCCGAACGGACCGGAGGAACCGTGCCCCGCACCCTGGCCAACGCCCCGATCATGATCCTCAACGGGCCCAACCTGAACCTCCTCGGCCAGCGCCAGCCCGAGATCTACGGCAAGGACACGCTCGCCGACGTCGAGGCGATGTGCGCCAAGGCGGCGGCGGCACACGGCGGCACGGTGGACTTCCGGCAGTCCAACCACGAGGGCGAGCTGGTCGACTGGATCCACGAGGCGCGGCTCACCCACTGCGGGATCGTCATCAACCCCGGCGCCTACTCGCACACCTCGGTCGCGATCCTGGACGCGCTCAACACCTGCGACGGCCTGCCCGTGCTGGAGGTGCACATCTCCAACATCCACCAGCGCGAGTCGTTTCGGCACCACTCGTACGTCTCGCTGCGCGCCGACGGCGTGATCGCGGGCTGCGGCGTGCAGGGCTACGTGTTCGGCGTGGAGCGGGTCGCCGCCCTGGTGGAGGCGGCGCAGGCCGACGCGTAGCCTCCGCCGGCCCTACAGGCGACCGGACTCCACGATCCGCCGCAGGAAGCGTCGCGTGCGCTCCTGCTGCGGTTCGCCGAAGACCTGCTCGGCCGTGCCGCGCTCCAGCACGACCCCTCCGTCCAGAAAACAAACCTGGTCGGCGACGTCCCGGGCGAAGCCCATCTCGTGCGTCGCCAGCACCATGGTCATGCCCTCGTCCTTCAGACCACGGACCACTTCCAGGACCTCGCCGACGAGTTCGGGGTCCAGAGCGGCGGTGATCTCGTCGAGCAGCAGCAGCCGGGGCCGTGCGGCGAGGGCCCGTACGATCGCCACACGCTGCTGCTGGCCGCCGCTCAGCCGATCCGGGTAGGCAGCCGCCTTGTCGCCCAGTCCGAGGCGCTCCAGCAGTTCCCTGGCCCGCTCCTCGGCCTCCGCGCGAGAGGCGCCGTGCACCCGGCGCGGGGCGAGCGTGATGTTGTCCAGCACGGTCATGTGCGGGAAGAGGTTGTACGCCTGGAAGACCACGCCGATACGGCGGCGTACCGCGTCCTGGTCGACGCGCGGGTCGGTGATCTCCTCGCCGTCCAGCCAGATCGCGCCGTCGTCGACCTCCTCCAGGAGGTTGGCGCAGCGCAGCAGCGTGGACTTGCCCGAGCCAGAGGCGCCGATCAGCGCTGTCACCGTGTGCGGGGCGACCTCCAGGTCGACGTCCCGCAGTACGACGGAACTCCCGAAGGTCTTGCGGACGGACTCCATCCGCAGCACCGGGGAGCCCTCCTGGGGTGCCGTACTCATATCGATCCTCCCTGGGCCCGCTGCCGGTCCGTCCTGGCCGTCACCCAGTCCGTGAAACGCGTCATCGGGATGGTCAGCGCGACGAAGACCAGGCCCGCGACGATGTACGGCGTGTAGTTGAGGCTGCGGCCCACGATGATGTCGGCGGCCCGTACGGCGTCCACCGCGCCGCCGATCGACACCAGGCCGGTGTCCTTCTGCAGCGACACCAGGTCGTTGAGCAGCGGTGGCACCTGACGGCGCACCGCCTGGGGCAGCACGACGTAGCGCAGGGCCTGCCGGTTGGTGAGGCCCAGCGAACGGGCCGCGGCGCGCTGCGAGGGGTGGATCGACTCGATGCCGGCCCGGAACACCTCGGCCACGTACGCCGAGTACGTCAGCGTCAGCGCCGTACCGCCGAGCAGCACCGGATCCACCGTCACGCCCTGCAGCCGCAGCGCGGGCACGCCCAGCACCACGATCATCAAGTTGATGATGAGCGGCAGACCGCGGAAGAAGTCCGTGTACGCCGCCGCCAGCACACGCAGCGGGAAGAACACCGGGCCGCGCAGGGTGCGGGCCACGGCGATGAGCATGCCGAGGACCAGTACGGCGGCACCACAGATGATCAGGAGGCGGACGTTCAGCCACAATCCTTCGAGGACCTTGGGGAACGCCTCGCGCGCGTACTGCGCGCTGAAGAACGTCTCCTTGGTGCGCGGCCAGCCCGGCGCGTTGACGACGACCAGGTAGAGCACGACGGCCGTGACCAGGGTGGAGAGCGCCGCGACGGCCGTGGCGCGGCGGGCCCGCGCCCGCTTGTGGCGCTCGCGCTCCAGCCGCCGCTCGGAGGGCACGTAGCCGTCATCGGCGCCGGGCACCGCGCCCCCGGCGCCACCGGTCATGTCACCCTTGTCGTCCGCCCCCTCCGCCGCGGACTCACCCTTGGTGACCGTCACTTGAGCACCGGAGCGTCGACGGCGTCGGAGAGCCACTGCTTCTCGACGCGCGCCAGTGTGCCGTCCTTGCGCAGCGCGTCGACGGCGCCGGTCACGCACGAGGTCAGCGCGCTGCCCTTGTCGAGCACGAGCCCGAACTGCTCGGGCGTGCCGCCCTGGTTCTCGAACTGGCCGACGATCTTCGCGTTCGGCACCTCGGCCGCGGTGATGTAGAAGGCGGTCGGCAGGTCCGTGACGACGGCGTCGACCTGACCGTTCTTCAACGCGGACTTGGCCTGGTCGTTCTTCGCGTACACGGCGGCCTGCTGCTTCGGCTTCACCACGTCGGTGATGTAGTCGAGGCTCGTGGTGCCCACCTGGGCGCCCAGCTTGAGGTTCTTCAGGTCCGCGACGCTCGTCGCCTCGGCGGCCTTGCTGCCCTTGAGCGCGATGACGGCCTGACGCACGTCGTAGTAACCGGAGGAGAAGTCCACGGCCTTCTTGCGCTCCGTGCTGATCGACACCTGGTTGATGTCGAAGTCGAAGGTCTTCACGCCGGGCGCGAACGCCTTGTTGAAGGGCACGCTCTGCCAGACCACGGCGCTCTTGTCGTAGCCCAGCTGCTGCGCCACGGCGTAGGCCACCGCCGACTCGAAGCCCTTGCCGTTCGCGGGCTTGTCGTCCTTGAACCACGGCTCGTACGCGGGCTCGTCCGTCGCGATCGTCAGCTTTCCGGACGTCTTGGTGGCCAACTTGCCCTTGGCGCAGCTCTTCTCGGCGGACCCGGACGACGCCTTGTCCTCCGGCTGCGGAGCACAGCCGACAGCGGTGGCGAGCAGGGCTATGGTGGCGGCGGCTACCGCGCGGCGCAGTGCGCGAGGGGCAGGGTGCATGGCGGGAGATTGGCAGCGAACCCCATGTTTGTCCAGGTCACGGCGTTCATTGTCCGCATACTGGGAACGGGTGTTGCGGTCGTGTGAACGCTGCCACCCGAGGTGGCCCTGGCCTGGGCCGCCGGCCGAGGGCGGGGTTGGAAGACCGGCGGCCCATACCGCGCAGGAGCCGTCATCCTGTGCGGGGCTGCCACCAGTTGACTGCGTGACACGGCGCGAGGGGAGCGCGCATGCGCCCCCGGCGCGTGCGAACAGTTCACACGGGGCGCGCGCCCGGCGCGAACTCGCCGACTGCTCGAGCCGCGTCCGCTTCACCAAGGGGCGCGGGGCCGTAGCTACATGCAGTTCCGCCGCGCGGGAGCAAAAGGCCACCACGCACCCGCAGCCGCACATGAACCAGGCGCGCCGAGCGATCAGGCGCCGGGCACATCACCACCCGCGCGCGTGCCACTCCGGCAGATGCGGCCGCTCCGCCCCCAGCGTGGTGTCGTTGCCGTGCCCCGGGTACACCCAGGTCTCGTCCGGCAGCACATCGAAGATCTTCGTCTCCACGTCGCGGATCAGACTCGCGAACGCCTCAGGGTCCTTGCGCGTGTTGCCGACGCCGCCCGGGAAGAGGCAGTCCCCGGTAAAGACGTGCGGGTGGCCGTGCGGGTCGTCGTAGACCAGCGCGATGGAGCCCGGAGTGTGCCCCACGAGGTGGCGTGCGGTGAGTTCCACGCGCCCCACCCTGATGACGTCACCGTCGTCGACCAGGACGTCGGTGGGCACCGGGATGCCCGGGGCGTCCTCCCGGCCGGCGTACGTACGGGCACCCGTGGCGGCGGCGACCTCGGCGAGCGCCTGCCAGTGGTCGCCGTGCTGATGTGTGGTGACGACGGACGCGATGCCGTCGTCGCCGATCATGGCCAGCAGGGTCTGTGCCTCGTTGGCGGCGTCGATCAGGAGTTGCTCGTCGGTGGCCCGGCAGCGCAGCAGATAGGCGTTGTTGTCCATCGGGCCGACCGCGATCTTCGTGATCATCAGGTCTTTCAGCTCGTGCACGTCCGCCGGGCCGCCGACCTTGACCTCTCCGCTGTACGTCATGGTGATCAGCCTATAGCGGGGGAGTGTCCGGCGGGCCGTCGTCGCGCTACAGCGGAGGCAGCTTCGGGAGCGCGCCGCCCGTCGCCTCCAGCGCGGCGCCCTCGCGGCGTCCGGCGAGCCAGCCCAGCAGGTCCGCCGGAGACCCGGTGACCGTGATCTCCGGCTCGGCGGCCTCGCGTCCCGTGCTCCACGCGCGCGTGCCGTCCGTGACGCGGGTCGCCGGGACGTCGGGGTGCCCCGAGAACCGCTGTGCCAGGAACTCGATCTCCCGCTCGGTGAACTCCGCCGGCAGGTCCTCCAGCTCGTACCCGGTCCCGAGGTCCACATGGTGCAGGTCGACCTCGACCCAGCGCCGGAACGGCACCCGGGACGCGGAGTCGGTGACCCCGTTGCGCAGCTCCACCGTGCGCGTCCAGTCCGCCGGCGCGGCCCCCGTCTCCTGGAAGCGGGCCCCGCTCTCGCGCACATCGGCGAGCTGGTCGTCCAGGGGGCGCGGGGCGTCCCGCTCGATGTCGGCGTCCCGGGCCTCGGCGCTCGCGTACATGGGACGGCCCTCGAGGACGTTCACGAGCGCGTCCGCGTTGCGGGCGAGGTGGGCGAGGACGTGACCGCGGGTCCAGCCGGGCAGGCGTGACGGCTCGGCGAGAGACGCGTTGTCCAGCTTGGCGACAGCGGTGAGGAGCCGCTCGGTCGCTTCGCGTACACAGGCCAGGTCATGAGCGTGATCAATCATGGGCCTGACCTTAGCCCCGCCACACCTTTGGGTGAAGGTGGTGAACCTCCGCCAAAAATCGAAAGCACGTGCTATATCGTCGGGGGTGGCGTCGGGCATGCTGGATGACCGGGGGTTGTTATGCAACCGGGAAATCCGACCGGCGTTGTCAGTGGCTCCCCCTAGTCTCGAAGAAGCACGGGGGCCCCGCCCCTGTCACTTCTCTCAAGAAAGGTGCGGACCGGCGTGGCCGACCGTCTCATCGTCCGTGGCGCGCGCGAGCACAACCTGAAGAATGTCTCGCTCGACCTGCCGCGTGACTCGCTCATCGTCTTCACGGGCCTGTCGGGGTCGGGTAAGTCCTCGCTGGCCTTCGACACCATCTTCGCCGAGGGCCAGCGTCGCTACGTGGAGTCGCTCTCCTCGTATGCCCGCCAGTTCCTCGGCCAGATGGACAAGCCGGACGTCGACTTCATCGAGGGTCTGTCCCCGGCGGTCTCCATCGACCAGAAGTCGACCTCGCGCAACCCGCGCTCCACGGTCGGCACCATCACCGAGGTCTACGACTACCTGCGTCTGCTCTTCGCGCGCATCGGCAAGCCGCACTGTCCCCAGTGCGGACGCCCGATCTCGCGCCAGTCGCCGCAGGCCATCGTCGACAAGGTCCTGGAGCTGCCGGAGGGGAGCCGCTTCCAGGTGCTGTCGCCGCTGGTGCGCGAGCGAAAGGGCGAGTTCGTCGACCTCTTCGCCGACCTGCAGACCAAGGGCTACTCACGCGCGCGTGTGGACGGCGAGACCATCCAGCTGTCCGACCCGCCGACCCTGAAGAAGCAGGAGAAGCACACCATCGAGGTGGTCATCGACCGCCTCACGGTGAAGGACTCCGCCAAGCGCCGCCTCACCGACTCCGTGGAGACCGCCCTCGGCCTGTCCGGCGGCATGGTCGTGCTCGACTTCGTGGACCTCCCCGAGGACGACCCCGAGCGCGAGCGCATGTACTCGGAGCACCTGTACTGCCCGTACGACGACCTGTCCTTCGAGGAGCTGGAGCCCCGCTCCTTCTCCTTCAACTCGCCCTTCGGTGCCTGCCCCGAGTGCACCGGCATCGGCACGCGCATGGAGGTCGACCCGGAGCTGATCGTCCCGGACGAGGACAAGTCCCTGGACGAGGGCGCCATCCACCCCTGGTCGCACGGCCACACGAAGGACTACTTCGGCCGCCTGATCGGCGCCCTCGCGGACGCGCTCGGCTTCCGTACCGACATCCCCTTCGCAGGCCTGCCGCAGCGGGCGAAGAAGGCCCTGCTCCACGGTCACAAGACCCAGATCGAGGTCCGGTACCGCAACCGGTACGGCCGCGAGCGCGTGTACACCACGCCCTTCGAGGGTGCGGTGCCCTTCGTGAAGCGCCGGCACAGCGAGGCCGAGAGCGACGCCAGCCGCGAGCGCTTCGAGGGCTACATGCGCGAGGTGCCCTGCCCCTCCTGCGAGGGCACGCGCCTGAAGCCGATCGTCCTCGCCGTCACGATCATGGAGAAGTCGATCGCCGAGGTCTCCGCGATGTCGATCAGCGACTGCGCGGACTTCCTGGGCGAGCTGACGCTGAGCGCCCGCGACAAGAAGATCGCCGAGCGCGTCCTGAAGGAGGTCAACGAGCGGCTGCGCTTCCTGGTCGACGTCGGCCTCGACTACCTCTCCCTCAACCGCGCGGCCGGCACCCTCTCCGGCGGCGAGGCCCAGCGCATCCGTCTGGCCACCCAGATCGGCTCCGGCCTCGTCGGTGTCCTGTACGTCCTGGACGAGCCGTCCATCGGCCTGCACCAGCGCGACAACCACCGGCTGATCGAGACCCTGGTCCGGCTGCGCGACATGGGCAACACGCTCATCGTCGTGGAGCACGACGAGGACACGATCAAGGTCGCCGACTGGATCGTCGACATCGGCCCGGGCGCCGGCGAGCACGGCGGCAAGGTCGTGCACAGCGGCTCCCTGAAGGAACTGCTCGCCAACGCCGAGTCGCAGACCGGCCAGTACCTCTCGGGCCGCAAGTCCATCCCGCTGCCGGACGTACGGCGCCCGCAGGACCCGACCCGCCGACTGACCGTGCACGGCGCCCGGGAGAACAACCTGCAGGACATCGACGTGTCCTTCCCGCTCGGCGTGTTCACGGCCGTCACGGGCGTGTCCGGATCCGGCAAGTCGACGCTGGTCAACGACATCCTCTACACGCACCTGGCCCGCGAGCTGAACGGCGCGCGCAGCGTCCCCGGACGGCACACGCGCGTGGACGGCGACGACCTCGTCGACAAGGTCGTGCACGTCGACCAGTCGCCCATCGGCCGCACCCCGCGGTCCAACCCGGCGACGTACACCGGCGTCTTCGACCACGTCCGCAAGCTGTTCGCCGAGACCACCGAGGCGAAGGTCCGCGGCTACCTGCCCGGGCGGTTCTCCTTCAACGTCAAGGGCGGCCGCTGCGAGAACTGCGCGGGCGACGGCACCATCAAGATCGAGATGAACTTCCTCCCGGACGTCTACGTCCCGTGCGAGGTCTGCCACGGCGCCCGGTACAACCGGGAGACCCTGGAGGTCCACTACAAGGGCAAGTCCATCGCCGACGTGCTGAACATGCCGATCGAGGAGGCGACCGAGTTCTTCGAGGCGGTCCCGGCCATCTCCCGGCACCTGCGGACGCTGAAGGACGTCGGCCTCGGGTACGTGCGACTCGGCCAGTCCGCGACCACCCTGTCGGGCGGTGAGGCGCAGCGTGTGAAGCTCGCCAGCGAGCTGCAGAAGCGCTCCACCGGACGCACGGTCTACGTCCTGGACGAGCCGACCACCGGTCTGCACTTCGAGGACATCAGCAAGCTGCTGAAGGTCCTCGCCGACCTGGTCGACAAGGGCAACACGGTCATCGTCATCGAGCACAACCTCGACGTGATCAAGACCGCCGACTGGGTCGTCGACATGGGTCCGGAAGGCGGTGCCGGCGGTGGCCTCGTGGTCGCCGAGGGCACGCCCGAGGAGGTCGCGGGCGTTCCGGCCAGCCACACCGGCAAGTTCCTGCGCGAGATCCTCGGCGCCGACCGCATCAGCGACGCGGCACCGGTGAGGGCACCGCGCGGTGCGGCGGCCAAGAAGACGGCCGCGGCCAGGTCGACGGCGAAGAAGACGGTGACGGCCAAGGCCAACAACACGGCGACCAAGAAGGCCGCCGCGGCCACGCAGAAGACGACACCGGCCAAGAAGACGACGACGCGGGCCCGCAAGGCCTGAGGCCGGTTCGGGGCATGCCCTGACACGTCATCAAAAAAGCGGCGCCCCGCGGGAACTCCCCGCGGGGCGCCGTTCGTTCCACCATCAGCCACTTTGGCTCCGCGGTCCGGCCGTCCCACGAACCGCGGATCCGGTCGAACCTTGACACGAGCACAGAGGAAAGAGACCGCTCACAACTCGCCCAGCTCGGCCGCGTACGGCGGCTCCGCACCCGCGCGTGAGCAGGTGATCGCCGCTGCGCGTGCCGCGAACCGCAGCAGTCGCCGCCAGCCGTCCCGTCCCAGGGCGGCGAGTCCCTCCGGCGACAGCGCGTCCTGAGCGGACAGGCCGTGCAGCAGGGCCGCGTTCACCGTGTCACCGGCGCCGATGGTGTCCACGACCGCGACCTTCTCGCCTGGTACGGAGTACTCCGCGCCGTCCCGGGTGTGGACGGTGAGACCGTCGCCGCCCCGGGTCACCACAACAGCCGCCGGTCCCGCGGCCAGCCACTCGCGCGGGGTGCCACCCAGCCACTCCGCGTCCTCCGCGGACAGCTTCAGCAGCGTCACCGAGGGCAGCCAGCTCTTGAAACGCGCCCGGTAGGCGTCCGCGTCCGGGACGAGACCCGCCCGGATGTTGGGGTCGAGGGCGGTGAACAGGCCCTGCGCGGCCGCGTTTCGCATCAGCTCCTCGTAGGCGCTCGCTCCCGGTTCCAGGACGAGTGAGCAGGTGCCGAAGGACACCGCGCGCGTGCCGGCGGGGAGTCCGGCGGGGGTGCTGAAGAGACGGTCGGCGGTGCCGTCGACATAGAAGGAGTAGGCGGCGGAGCCGCCGCCGTCGATCGTGGCGACGGCGAGCGTGGTCGGCTCGGGGCCGCGCTGCACGCCGGACACGTCCACCCCGGCCCGGCGTAGCCCGTCCAGCAGGGCCTCGCCGAAGGCGTCGTGCGAGGTGCGGGAGCAGAACGCGGTCGGGGAGCCGAGGCGGCCGAGGGCCACGGCGGTGTTGTACGGGCCACCGCCGAGCGCCGGCTTCAGGTCCGCCAGCGCACCCGGGCCGTGCGGTACCAGGTCGATCAGTGCCTCACCGGCGACGACGATCACGAGGCGGTTCCCTTCTCGGACAGTGCGGACTGCGCGGAGTGTGCGGAGAGCGCGGACGGTTCGGTCTTCCGACCAGGTCCGGCCGACCTTGCGTCTGCGGCCCGGTCGTGGTCCTGGTCCTCCGGGCATCCGCAGGAGGTGCGGTGGACGAGGGTGCAGGGCAGCCGGACGGTCCGAGCCGGCCGGTCGGGGGCGGCCAGCCGGTCCAGGAGCACCCGGACGGCCTGGGCCCCGATCTCCCTGCTGGGCTGGGCGACGGCGGTGAGCCGGGGCGAGAACAGATCGGCCCAGGCGAAGTCGTCGAAGCAGCACAGGGCGATGTCGTCCGGGACGGCCAGGCCCTCCCGGCGCAGGGCGCGCAGGGCGCCGATGGTCATGGCGTTGTTGGCGGTGACCAGCGCCGTGGGCGGCGCCGGCAGGGAGAGCAGGGCGACCGTGGCCCGCTCGGCACCCGCCGACTCGGAGTTGCCGGACACCACGAGGTCCTCGTCGTGGGCCAGCCCGGCGGCGGCGAGACCCTGCCGGTAGCCGGTGATCCGCTCGCTGGTGGTGCTGAGCCCGGGCAGGCCCGCGACCAGGCCGATCCGGCGATGGCCGAGCCCGGCGAGATGGGTGACGAGGCGGGCCGTCGGGCCCTCGTTCTCGGCGCAGACCTGATCGAAACGCGCCTTCTCGGGGAGTACCCGGTCCAGGAACACCGTCGGAACCTCGTGGCGGCCGAGGTAGGCGACGAGGTCGTGCGGGTGTGCGGAGGGGGCGACGATCATGCCGTCCACCCGGCGCTCGTGAAGAAGCTGGACGACCTTCCGCTCGTGCGCGGGGTCGTCGTGCGGGTCGGCGATGAGCAGGCTGTAGCCCGCCTCCAGGGCGGCGGCCTCGACGCCCTGCAGGATCTCCGTGAAGTACGGGTTGCTGATCGCCGACACAGCGAGGCCGATGGAGCGGGTGCGGGAGGTCACCAGGGAGCGGGCGAGGGTGTTGGGTGTGTAGCCGAGGGCGTCGACGGCGTCCAGTACGGCCTGGCGGGTGTGGGGCAGCACCGGACGCGTGCCGTTGAGCACGTGGGAGACGGTTGCCACGGAGACTCCGGCACTCCGGGCGACATCCGCCATGGTGGCCATCGCGCTTTCCTCTCCCTGAGCCGCTGAGCCGCTGAGCCGCTGAGCCGCTGAGCCGCTGAGCCGCTGAGCCGCTGAGCCGCGGGACTTGTCGGACGCCGGGAAGGTATCCCATCCACCACCTCCGCGTAAACGCTTACGCAAACGTTTACGTGCCCGGATCCGATCTCCTCCCCACTCGCCACCCCCGCCCCGGAGCCGGTCGTTCCGTCCGAGTATCGTCGGCCTGCACACCCCCTGACCAGTGGAGACCTGATGTCCGCCCGATCGGCCCGCCCGTCCACGAGTCGTCGTACCGTCCTTCGAGGCGCCGCCGTGGCCCCGGTGGCAGGGCTCGGGCTGGCCGCCTGCTCGGCGCCGGGTGGCACCACCGCGGACGCGACGCCGACCGCGCCGGTCGACCTCGGTGCCGAGAGCGAGGTCGCCAAGGGCGGCGCGAAGCTCTACCGCGAGCACAACGTGGTCGTCAGCCGGGACGGGACCGGGGCCCTCAAGGCGTACAGCACGATCTGCACGCATGCGGGGTGCCCCATCAACAAGCTCCAGGGGACGACCCTGATCTGCCCCTGCCACGGCAGCCAGTTCGACGCCGTGACGGGCAAGGTGGTCCAGACGCCGGCCACCGAGCCGTTGAACGAGCTGCCGGTGAAGGCGTCGAACGGCAGGATCATCGCCGGTCCGGGCGCCTGACCGGCCCGCACCGCCGAGCGGCGCTCAGGTACTTACACCCGGCTCCCGCCACGCCGGCTCCGGGCGTTCCGGCCCCGCGTCACTCCCAGTCCCAGGCGATGCCGACCAGGCCCGGACGTATCCGGGGTTCGACCACGTGGACGCTGTGGTGCGGCCCGCTGACCGTGAGCTCGTGGCGGCCGCTGCGCGGGGCCGCGGGAGAGTGCTGGGCGAAGCGGTGGCAGCGGGTCGGCAGCACGGTCCGGTCGAAGCGCACCTGGAGCGCGTACTGGCCGCCAGGGAAGCCGAACCCGTGGACGTACTCGCGCGAGACCCCCGCCGTGCCGTCCTCGATGCCGTACCGGAAGAGGAAGGTGTCGCCGGCGCGCAGCCGGGTGCCGAAGAGGAGTTCGGCGACCAGCACACCCGTCTCCTGGTCCAGGCGGACGCGCCCGGTCCGGCAGTTCTCCAGGGCGTGCACCGCCATGGCGCGGGGGCTGCAGCCGGGGTCGCCGTGGTGGACGGCGAGGAAGCGGTCGACTCCGTCGCGGTGGGCCCGCACGATGTGGTGGGACTCGAGGCCGGCCAGTTCGCGGCGGGCGCCGATCCGGACTTGCTCGTGGTGGCCGAGGGTGTGCAGGCCGCCGTCGAGGGACCAGCCCAGGTCGCCCTGGAGCCGGTTCAGGGCGTCGGAGGCCTCGATCAGGGAGCGGTAGGAGCGGGCCGAGGTGCGCCGGACGGAGGTGGGCTCGCCGGACTCGGTGAGCAGCCGGATCAGGGACTCGTCCGGCAGCTGGAGGATCTCCTCCAGGGCCCGTACGGCGCGCAGCGACTCGGGGCGCTGCGGACGGCGGGCGCCCTGCTGCCAGTAACTCAGGCTGGTGACACCGACCTTGACCCCGTGGCGCGACAGATGGTGCTGCACACGCTGGAGCGGCAGCCCGCGGGCGGCGATCGCGGCGCGCAGCGCCACATGGAAGGGGCCGCCCCGCAGGGCCGTGTCCAGTTCCGCGGTGGGGACGTCCGCGTGCTCTGTGGCGTGCCGCATGCACAGGGGCCTTTCTGTGAGGTGTCGCGACGGCTGGTCAGACCGCTGGCGCAGGTGTGCGGGGCCACCCCCGTGGGCGTCGGGAGACGCCCCTGTGCGCACACACCGCGTCCGTACGCCGGCGTGCACGGCCCCGAGTTCCCCCGCATTGAAGCGTGTTGACCAGACCCCGACAACACCTCCGACCCGGTCACGGCCTACTCCTGGCCGAGCCGCGCCCCCCACGTGTGCGGGCCGGGGCCGTCACGGGCCGCAGGAGTGCACCCCGGGTGCCCTGCCGGGCAGGTTCGGAGGGACCGGCATGGCCGGAAATGCGGCCCTCGGGGGCAGTGCTGTGGGGGACCGCGCCGATCGGGGCTGACCGGGGGATCCGCGCCGGTGGGCGTTGTCCACAGGCGCGACGCGGTGTCGGTGCTCGCCAGTAGGGTGTGAGACATGGCCGACCCCTCCAGCTACCGCCCCAGGCCGGGTGAGATCCCGGACTCCCCGGGGGTGTACAGGTTCCGTGACGAGCACCGCCGGGTGATCTACGTCGGAAAGGCGAAGAGCCTGCGTCAGCGCCTGGCGAACTACTTCCAGGACCTGGCGAACCTGCACCCGCGCACCCGGACGATGGTGACCACCGCCGCGTCCGTGGAGTGGACCGTGGTGTCCACGGAGGTCGAGGCGCTGCAGCTGGAGTACTCCTGGATCAAGGAGTACGACCCCCGGTTCAACGTCAAGTACCGCGACGACAAGAGCTACCCGTACCTCGCGGTGACGATGAACGAGGAGTTCCCGCGCGTCCAGGTGATGCGGGGTCACAAGAAGAAGGGCGTCAGGTACTTCGGCCCGTACGGCCACGCCTGGGCCATCCGGGACACCGTCGACCTGCTGCTGCGGGTCTTCCCGGTGCGCACCTGCTCGGCAGGCGTCTTCAAGAACGCCTCCCGCACCGGCCGCCCGTGTCTGCTCGGCTACATCGGCAAGTGCTCCGCCCCCTGCGTCGGCCGCATCACCCCCGAGGACCACCAGGATCTGGCCGAGGAGTTCTGCGACTTCATGGCGGGCCGCACCGGCACCTACCTCCGCCGTCTGGAGAAGCAGATGATGGAGGCGGCCGAGGAGATGGAGTACGAGCGGGCCGCCCGCCTGCGCGACGACATCGAGGCCCTGAAGAAGGCCATGGAGAAGAACGCGGTCGTGCTCGCCGACGCGACCGACGCCGACCTCATCGCCGTCGCCGAGGACGAGCTGGAGGCGGCCGTCCAGATCTTCCACGTGCGCGGCGGCCGGGTGCGCGGCCAGCGCGGCTGGGTGACCGACAAGGTCGAGGAGGTCACCACCGGCGCCCTCGTCGAGCACGCCCTGCAGCAGCTGTACGGCGAGGAGACCGGGGACGCCGTCCCCAAGGAGGTCCTGGTCCCGGCCCTGCCCGAGCCGGTCGAGCCGGTCCAGGAGTGGCTGACCGGCCGCCGCGGGGCGAACGTCTCGCTGCGCATCCCGCAGCGCGGCGACAAGAAGGCGCTCATGGAGACCGTGGAGCGCAACGCCCAGCAGGCCCTCGCCCTGCACAAGACCAAGCGCGCCTCCGACCTGACGACGCGCTCCCGGGCGCTGGAGGAGATCGCCGACGCCCTCGACCTGGACAGCGCCCCGCTGCGCATCGAGTGCTACGACATCTCCCACCTGCAGGGAGACGACGTGGTCGCCTCCATGGTCGTGTTCGAGGACGGCCTGCAGCGCAAGAGCGAGTACCGCCGCTTCCAGATCAAGGGCTTCGCCGGCCAGGACGACGTCCGCTCCATGCACGAGGTCGTCACCCGCCGCTTCCGCCGCTATCTCGCCGAGAAGGAGAAGACGGGGGAGTGGGCCGACGGCGAGGAAGCACTGGCCGACGGCGAGCCGGTCCTCGGTGACGGCGATCCCCTCACCAGCTCCCTCAAGGACGACGACGGCCGTCCGAGGAAGTTCGCCTACCCGCCGCAGCTCGTCGTGGTCGACGGCGGGCAGCCGCAGGTCGCGGCGGCCCGGCGGGCGCTGGACGAGCTGGGCATCGACGACATCGCCGTATGCGGTCTCGCCAAGCGCCTGGAGGAGGTCTGGGTGCCCGGCGACGACGACCCGGTGGTCCTGCCCCGTTCCAGCGAGGGCCTCTATCTGCTCCAGCGCGTCCGCGACGAGGCGCACCGCTTCGCGATCACCTACCAGCGCACCAAGCGCGCCAAACGCTTCCGCGCCGGCCCCCTGGACGATGTGCCCGGCCTCGGCGAGACCCGCAAGCAGGCGCTCATCAAGCATTTCGGTTCGGTGAAGAAGCTGCGGTCGGCCACAATCGAGCAGATCCAGGAGGTGCCCGGGATAGGCCGGAAGACGGCCGAGACCATCGCAGCGGCCCTCGCCCGGGCGGCTCCGGCCGCACCCGCCGTGAACACGGCGACCGGAGAGATCATTGATGACGAGGAACCCGATACGACGGCGGGTTCCTCGGGGGAGCCCGTGTCCGCGGGTCTCCCGGACGAACGACGGGGGCAGGAGAGATGACCGAGCACGACGCACAGCCCACAGCGGACCGAGATCAGACGGCCGCGGGGGAGCCGCAGCAGGCGGCTGAGGAAAACGGAGCACAGGTGAGTACGGATGCCACGCCGGCCGGGGCGCCCGAAGCGGCCATCCCCGAGCTGGTGATCATCTCCGGCATGTCCGGAGCGGGCCGGTCGACGGCCGCGAAGTGTCTGGAGGACCTCGGCTGGTTCGTCGTGGACAACCTGCCGCCCGCCCTGATCCCCACCATGGTGGAGCTGGGTGCCCGCTCGCAGGGCAACGTGGCGCGGATCGCGGTCGTCGTCGACGTCCGCGGGCGGAGGTTCTTCGACAACCTGCGCGAGTCCCTGGCCGACCTCGACAGCAGGGGCGTCACGCGCCGGATCGTCTTCCTGGAGTCCTCGGACGACGCCTTGGTGCGCCGCTTCGAGTCGGTGCGCCGTCCGCACCCCCTCCAGGGCGACGGCCGCATCGTCGACGGCATCGCCGCCGAGCGCGAGCTGCTGCGCGAGCTGCGCGGCGACGCGGACCTGGTGATCGACACCTCCAGCCTCAACGTGCACGAGCTGCGCGCCAAGATGGACGCCCAGTTCGCGGGCGAGGAGGAGCCCGAGCTGCGGGCGACCGTGATGTCCTTCGGCTTCAAGTACGGCCTGCCGGTCGACGCCGACCTGGTCGCGGACATGCGGTTCCTGCCGAACCCTCACTGGGTCCCGGAGCTGCGCCCGTACACCGGCCTCAACGAGGAGGTCGCCGCCTACGTCTTCAACCAGCCCGGCGCCAAGGAGTTCCTCGACCGCTATGCCGAGCTGCTGCGGCTCATCGCGGCCGGGTACCGGCGCGAGGGCAAGCGGTATGTGACCATCGCCATCGGCTGCACCGGCGGCAAGCACCGCTCGGTCGCGATGTCGGAGAAGCTCGCCGCACGTCTCGCGGCCGAGGGCGTGGAGACGGTGCTCGTACACCGGGACATGGGACGGGAATGACGGAACGTACATCGCGGCTGAGCAGGCTGCGCCGGGTGGTGCCGGAGGGCCGTTCGAGCCGTGCCGCGACCGACGCGCGGGCGGCTCGCCCCGTCGAGGTCCGCGGCGGCCGGGTCCGTCGGCGCGGCGCCCAGCCCAAGGTCGTCGCCCTCGGCGGCGGCATGGGCCTGTCCGCCTCGCTCGCCGCGCTGCGCCGGATCACCGGCGACCTCACCGCCGTCGTCACGGTGGCCGACGACGGCGGCTCCAGCGGGCGCCTGCGCGACGAGCTGGGAGTGCTTCCCCCGGGCGATCTGCGCAAGGCCCTGGCCGCGCTGTGCGGCGACGACGACTGGGGCCAGACCTGGGCCCGGGTCATCCAGCACCGCTTCCAGTCCCAGGGCGAGATGCACGGCCACGCGGTCGGCAACCTGTTGATCGTGGCTCTGTGGGAGCAGCTCGGCGACCACGTCCAGGCCCTGGACCTGGTCGGCAAGCTGCTCGGCGCGCACGGCCGTGTGCTGCCCATGTCCGCCGTGCCGCTGGAGCTGCAGGCCCTGGTCAAGGGGCACGACCCGGAGCGCCCGGAAGAGGTCGACACCGTGCGCGGGCAGGCGACCGTCGCCCTCACCCCCGGTGAGGTGCAGTCCGTGCACCTCGTGCCGCACGACCCGCCCGCCGTCCCCGAGGCCGTCGCGGCGGTCCTGGACGCGGACTGGGCGGTGCTCGGCCCCGGTTCCTGGTTCTCCTCGGTCATCCCGCACCTGCTCGTCCCGGAGTTGCTGGACGCCCTCACCGAGACCAAGGCGCGCAAGGTCCTGTCCCTGAACCTCGCCCCGCAGCCCGGAGAAACCGAGGGCTTCTCCCCGCAGCGTCATTTGGAGGTTTTGGGGCGACACGCCCCTAAACTCGCCCTGGACGTGGTGCTGGCCGACGAGGCCGCGGTGCCCGACCGCGACTCGCTCACCGAGGCCGCCAAGCGGCTGGGAGCCGCGGTCGAGCTGGCGCCGGTGGCCCGGACCGACGGCAGCCCCCGGCACGACCCGGAGCTGCTGGCCGCCGCGTACGACCGTATTTTTCGGATGCATGGAAGGATCGGCCCATGGCGATGACGGCAGCGGTGAAGGACGAGATCTCCCGGCTCCCCGTCACCCGGACCTGCTGCAGGAAGGCGGAGGTCTCCGCCATTCTGCGGTTCGCCGGCGGCCTCCACCTGGTGAGCGGGCGCATCGTGATCGAGGCGGAGCTGGACACCGCGATGGCGGCCCGCCGGCTCAAGCGGGACATCCTGGAGATCTTCGGCCACAGTTCGGAACTGATCGTGATGGCGCCCGGCGGCCTGCGCCGCGGCTCGCGCTACGTGGTGCGCGTGGTCGCGGGCGGCGACCAGCTGGCCCGCCAGACCGGCCTGGTCGACGGCCGGGGCCGCCCGATCCGAGGCCTGCCCCCGCAGGTGGTCTCCGGGGCCACCTGTGACGCGGAGGCGGCCTGGCGCGGGGCCTTCCTGGCGCACGGCTCGCTGACCGAGCCCGGCCGCTCCTCCTCCCTGGAGGTGACCTGCCCGGGCCCGGAGGCCGCGCTCGCGCTGGTGGGCGCCGCACGTCGGCTGTCCATCGCGGCGAAGGCCCGCGAGGTGCGCGGGGTGGACCGGGTCGTCGTACGCGACGGCGACGCGATCGGTGCCCTGCTGACCCGGCTCGGGGCGCACGAGTCCGTGCTGGCCTGGGAGGAGCGCCGGATGCGGCGCGAGGTGCGGGCCACCGCCAACCGGCTCGCCAACTTCGACGACGCCAACCTGCGCCGCTCGGCCCGTGCCGCCGTGGCCGCCGGTGCCCGTGTCCAGCGCGCCCTGGAGATCCTCGGCGACGAGGTGCCCGAGCACCTCGCGGCCGCCGGCCGGCTGCGCATGGAGCACAAGCAGGCCTCCCTGGAGGAGCTGGGCGCTCTCGCCGACCCGCCGCTGACCAAGGACGCGGTCGCCGGCCGGATCCGCCGTCTGCTGGCGATGGCCGACAAGCGCGCCGCCGATCTGGGCATTCCGAGCACGGAGGCCAACCTCAGCGAGGAGCTGGCGGACAACCTGGCGGGCTGACCCGAAACACCGTCAACTCGCCGGTGCCGACGTCCATTCGGGTGATCGGCACCGGCGTTTGCGTGTCCATGAGGCGCCCTTGACTCGATCATGAAGTGACATGAGCCTGGCAACCTGTTCGCCGCTGTGGCGGACCACCGGTAGGGGGGTTCATGAGACCCAGAGCGAGATCGATCCTCGCTGTCGGCGCGCTCCTGATCGGGGGAGCGAGCCTTGCACCCATCGCCCGGGCGCAGAGCGGAAGTCCAGGCCCGTCCGACCCCGACGCGGTCAAGGTCTTCCGAGCTGACGTCACCCAGAAACAGATTCCGCTGCTCCTCGAGGCCGGGCAGGACGGCCAGGAACTCGGCGAGCAGGTGGCCGGGCACGGGAAGACCACCGTCGAGGTCTACCTCACCGACAAGCAGGCGAGGAAGCTCGAGAAGCAGGGCGTCCGGCTGACCGAGCGCGCCCTCTCGGCCAGGGCCGAGGCGCGCGTCGAGGGCGCCGCCCAGGGCGTGTTCCGGCCCTACGGCGGGAGCGGAGGTCTGGAGCAGGAGATCGTCCGGACCGGGCAGGCGCACCCCGGCCTCACCAAGGTCGAGTCCATCGGGAAGACGATCAACGGCCAGGACATCCTCGCGCTCAAACTGACCAGGAACGCGCGGAAGTCGAAGGACGGCTCCAAACCGGCTGTGCTGTACATGTCCAACCAGCACGCGCGCGAGTGGATCACGCCGGAGATGACCCGGCGTCTGATGCACTACTACCTGGACAACTACAGGACGGACCGGCGCATCAAGAAGATCGTCGACTCCACCGAGCTGTGGTTCGTCCTGTCGGCCAACCCCGACGGCTACGACTACACGTTCAAGGACTCCACCACCCGCCTGTGGCGCAAGAACCTGCGGGACGTCAACGGGGACGGCGTCATCAGCACGGGTGACGGCGTCGACCTCAACCGCAACTTCCCCTACAAGTGGGGCTACGACGACGAGGGTTCGTCCCCGAACCCCACCAGCCAGACCTACCGCGGCGCGAGCCCCGAGTCCGAACCGGAGACCAAGGCCCTCGACGCCTTCGAGAAGCGCATCGGATTCACCTACGGCATCAACTACCACTCCGCCGCCGAACTCCTTCTCTACGGCGTCGGCTGGCAGGTCGCCACACCCACCCCGGACGACGTGCTCTACAAGTCGCTCGCCGGCACGCCCGACAACCCGGCGATCCCGGGCTACCGCTCGCAGGTCTCCTCGGAGCTGTACACCACCAACGGCGAAGCGGACGGCCACGCCTCGAACGTCAACGGCATGGCGATGTTCACCCCCGAGATGTCGACCTGTCAGACCGCGTCGAACATCGACCCGAACGACGCCTGGAAGCCGGACGACTGCCAGTCGGTCTTCAACTTCCCCGACGACGAGAAGCTGATCCGGCAGGAGTTCGAGAAGAACGTCCCGTTCGCGCTCTCCGTCGCCGAGACCGCCGCTCACCCCGACCGGCCGGTCTCCTCGGTCGGCCTGAGCGCCGCCGACTTCACCCCGGCCGCGTTCTCCACGTCGTACGCGCGGGGCCGGGACCAGGAGGTCTCGGTCGTCGTCCGCAAGGCCGTGCGCGACAAGGAGCTCAAGTACCGTGTCAACGGCGGCCGTACGTGGGACCAGACGCTCAGGCACTGGAAGGGCGGAGAGACCTACGGCGGCGACGACAACCTCTACTTCGACGAGTACCGGGCCAAGGTCCAGGACGGCGAACCGGGCGACAAGGTCGAGGTGTGGTTCACCGGCGAGACCAGGAACGGCAAGAAGGTCTCCAGCTCCCACTTCACCTACACCGTCGCCGAGCGGCCCAGGGCCGACACCCTCGTCGTCGCCGAGGAGGGCGCGGCCGCCACGCAGGCGCATACGTACGTGGACGCGCTGAAGGCGGCCGGGCACAAGGCGATCGCCTGGGACGTCGCCACCCAGGGCGCGCCCGACGCGCTCGGCGTGCTGGGGCACTTCAGGACCGTCGTGCACTACTCGGGCGCCAAGGGCCCGGCCAACGCCACCCAGCTCCAGCTGCGCGCCTACCTCAACGAGGGCGGCCGGCTGATCGAGGCCGGCGAGCTGGCCGGTGGCAGCGTCGACCTCGGCGACGGCACCCTCTCGGACGACTTCAGCCAGTACTACCTGGGCGCCTACAGCCGTACGTCGACCAAGGGGGCCACCGCCTTCACCGGCTCCGGCGGCCTCGACGGCTACACTGGCGCCCTCGGTGACGCGCCCGGCAATCCGCTCGACAGGGCCGGCACCTACGGCGTCACCTCGGACGAGCTGCCCGCCGCCGCGTACCCGCAGTTCAAGAGCGCGGGTGCGGGCCGGTTCGCGGGGACCGTCAGCCCGTACGGCCCGTACTCCGGCTCTTACATGGCCGCGGCCCTGCACACCGACGACGCCTACAAGCGCCTCACCCGCACGATCGACCTCACCGGGGTCACCGCCGCCGACCAGCCGGCCCTGCGTGCCCGGCTGTTGTGGGACACCGAGCCCGGCTACGACCACGCGGTCGTCGAGGCCCACACCGTGGGCGCCGACGACTGGACGACCCTCCCGGAGGCCGGCGGCGCCACGAAGACGGCCGTACCGGCCGAGTGCGGGGCCGGGTTCCTGATCGGGGAGCACCCCTGGCTCAGGCACTACCTCACGCTCGCGGACAACGCCTGCACCGCGTCCGGCACCACCGGTTCGTGGCACAGCCTCACCGGCAGCTCCGGCGGCTGGCAGCAGGTGAGCTTCGACCTGAGCGCGTACGCCGGCAAGTCCGTCGAGATCTCGGTCAGCTACATCACCGACCCGGGCAGCGGCGGGCACGGCGTCCTCGTCGACGACGCCTCGCTCGTGGCCGGCGGCACGGCGAAGGAGACCGAGGGCTTCGAGTCGTCCCTGGGCGCCTGGAAGGTGGCCGGACCGCCCGCGGGCAGTCCGGCGGTCCTGAAGGACTGGACGCGCACGGGAACGCTCTTCCAGACGTACGGAGCGGTCACCACCGCGGACACCGTTCTGCTCGGCTTCGGTCTGGAACAGGTGCCGTCGGCGGCCGACCGGGCGGCCCTGCTGAGGAAGGCGTTCGGCTCGCTCGACAGATGAGACGGCCGTATTCAACATGTGAGCGGGGCCCCCACTCAACGGTGCGTGAAAACGGCACTCATCAGGTGAGCCGACCCGCTCACGAACGAGTGAAAAGAGCGCCAACGGGCGGCGGCATTACGTAACAAAGACTGGCAAAACAACCGCCGATCCGAGGTGGTCCGTACCCTACTGGCCGGTACGGACCGCCTGCCCTTTTATGCGGCATCTCGATGTCACCGCGGGGTCCCCAGAGGGGTAGGGTCGGGGGTGGTCGGGGACATCCCAAATACAGCTCGCCGGCACCGCATGGCCGGCGTACCAACGAGGAGATCGGTTCGTGACGATCCGCGTAGGCATCAACGGCTTCGGCCGTATCGGGCGTAACTACTTCCGCGCACTGCTGGAGCAGGGTGCCGACATCGAGGTTGTGGCTGTCAACGACCTGGGTGACACCGCGACCACCGCTCACCTGCTGAAGTACGACACCATCCTGGGTCGTCTGAAGCAGGAGGTGTCCCACACCGCCGACACCATCACCGTCGACGGTCACACCATCAAGGTGCTCTCCGAGCGCAACCCGGCCGACATCCCCTGGGGCGAGTTGGGCGTCGACATCGTCATCGAGTCGACCGGCATCTTCACGAAGAAGGAAGACGCCGCGAAGCACATCGCCGGCGGCGCCAAGAAGGTCCTCATCTCGGCTCCGGCCTCCGGCGAGGACATCACCATCGTGATGGGCGTCAACCAGGACAAGTACGACGCGGCCAACCACCACGTCATCTCCAACGCCTCCTGCACCACCAACTGTGTGGCGCCGATGGCGAAGGTCCTCGACGAGAACTTCGGCATCGTCAAGGGTCTGATGACCACGGTGCACGCGTACACGAACGACCAGCGCATCCTGGACTTCCCGCACAAGGACCTGCGCCGCGCCCGTGCCGCCGCCGAGAACATCATCCCGACCACCACCGGTGCCGCCAAGGCCACCGCCCTGGTCCTCCCGCAGCTCAAGGGCAAGCTGGACGGCATCGCCATGCGCGTCCCGGTCCCCACCGGCTCGGTCACCGACCTCGTCCTGGAGCTCGGCCGCGAGGTCACCAAGGAAGAGATCAACGCCGCCTTCCAGAAGGCCGCCGAGGGCGAGCTCAAGGGCATCCTGGAGTACACCGAGGACCCGATCGTCTCCTCCGACATCGTCAACGCCCCTGCGTCCTGCACCTTCGACTCCTCCCTGACCATGGTCCAGGAGGGCAAGAACGTGAAGGTCATCGGTTGGTACGACAACGAGTGGGGCTACTCCAACCGTCTCGTGGACCTGACGGTCTTCGTCGGCAACCAGCTCTGATCGGCCGCAGCAGGCCGCTGATGCGTCATGCAGGGCTCGGGCAGCGCACCGTCGCGCTGCCCGAGCCCTGACGCGCGTGCAGGCCGCCCCGGCCGACCTGCGAAGATCGGCCCTCGTAGGAACAAGAGCCCTCAGGAGTCCCCTCTCATGAAGACCATCGACGAACTTCTCTCCGCGGGCGTGGACGGCAAGCGGGTCTTCGTCCGTGCCGACCTCAACGTCCCGCTCGCCGACGGCGTCATCACCGACGACGGCCGCATCCGCGCCGTCCTGCCCACCGTCAAGGCCCTTGCCGAGGCGGGCGCCAAGGTGGTCGTCGCCTCGCACCTGGGCCGCCCCAAGGGTGCCCCGGAACCCGCCTTCTCGCTGCTGCCCGCCGCCGAGCGGCTCGGCGAACTCCTCGGCGCGCCGGTCGCGTTCGCCCAGGACACCGTCGGCCCCGCCGCCCACGACGCCGTGGACGGCCTGCAGCCCGGCCAGGTCGCGGTCATCGAGAACCTGCGTTTCAACGCCGGCGAGACCTCCAAGGACGACACCGAGCGCGGCGAGTTCGCCGACCGGCTCGCGGCCCTCGCCGACGTCTACGTCGGTGACGGCTTCGGCGCGGTGCACCGCAAGCACGCCTCGGTCTACGACCTCCCGGCCCGCCTGCCGCACTACGCCGGCTACCTGATCGCCACCGAGGTCGGCGTTCTGAAGAAGCTCACCAAGGACGTCGAGCGCCCCTACGTCGTCGCGCTCGGTGGCGCCAAGGTCTCCGACAAGCTCGCCGTCATCGACGAACTGCTCGGCAAGGCCGACCGCCTGCTCATCGGCGGCGGCATGGCCTACACCTTCCTCAAGGCCAAGGGCTACGAGGTCGGCATCTCCCTCCTCCAGGAGGACCAGGTCCCGGCCGTCACCGAGTACATGGCGCGCGCGGAGAAGCAGGGCGTCGAGCTGCTGCTCCCCGTCGATGTCGTGGTCTCCCCGGAATTCCCGGACCTGAAGGCCAAGGCTCCCACCGAGCACACCGTGGTCGACGCGGACAAGATCCCCGCCGACCAGGAGGGGCTGGACATCGGCCCCAAGACCCGAGAGCTGTACGCCTCGAAGCTCGCCGACGCCCGGACCGTCTTCTGGAACGGTCCCATGGGCGTCTTCGAGCACCCCGACTACGCCGAGGGCACCAAGGCGGTCGCCCAGGCCCTCGTCGAATCGGACGGCTTCACCGTCGTCGGCGGCGGTGACTCCGCCGCGGCCGTGCGTACGCTCGGCTTCGACGAAAAGGCATTCGGCCACATCTCGACCGGTGGCGGCGCCTCCCTCGAATACCTCGAGGGCAAGACGCTCCCCGGCCTCGCCGCACTGGAGGACTGACCTCAATGGCTGCATCTAATTTTTCTGGGCGCACGCCGCTGATGGCGGGCAACTGGAAGATGAACCTCAACCACCTCGAGGCCATCGCGCACGTCCAGAAGCTCGCCTTCGCCCTGGCCGACAAGGACTACGAGGCCGTCGAGGTCGCCGTCCTGCCGCCCTTCACCGACCTGCGCTCCGTGCAGACCCTGGTCGACGGCGACAAGCTCAAGATCAAGTACGGCGCCCAGGACCTCTCGGCGCACGACTCCGGCGCCTACACGGGCGAGATCTCGGGCCCGATGCTGGCCAAGCTGAAGTGCACCTACGTGGCCATCGGGCACTCCGAGCGCCGCCAGTACCACAACGAGACCGACGAGGTCGTGAACGCCAAGGTCAAGGCCGCCTACAAGCACGGCCTGACCCCGATCATGTGCGTCGGTGAGGAGCTGGACGTCCGCGAGGCGGGCAACCACGTCACCCACACCCTCGCCCAGGTCGAGGGCGGTCTCAAGGACCTCCCGGCCGAGCAGGCCGAGACGATCGTGATCGCCTACGAGCCCGTCTGGGCCATCGGTACCGGCAAGGTCTGCGGCGCCGAGGACGCCCAGGAGGTCTGCGCCGCCATCCGCGCCAAGATCGCCGAGCTGTACTCCCAGGAGCTGGCCGACCAGGTCCGCATCCAGTACGGCGGCTCGGTGAAGGCCGGCAACGTCGCCGAGATCATGGCACAGGCCGACATCGACGGCGCCCTGGTGGGCGGTGCCTCGCTGGACGCCGACGAGTTCGTCAAGATCGTGCGCTTCCGCGACCAGTGAGTATGCGCTAGACGCGATCCGTCGTACCCTGGCGGGGGCACAGCCGTGGTGCTGTGTCCCCGTCGTTCTATCCGAATCCGAGGAAGTTGGTCCAGCCGTGGTTTTGGGGTTCTCGATCGCCCTGATCGTCTTCAGCCTGCTGATGATGCTGCTGGTGCTGATGCACAAGGGGAAGGGCGGCGGCCTCTCCGACATGTTCGGTGGCGGCATGCAGTCGTCCGTCGGTGGCTCCTCGGTCGCCGAGCGCAACCTCGACCGCATCACCATCGTGATCGGTCTGCTCTGGTTCGCGTGCATCGTCGTCCTCGGCATCCTGATGAAGACGAACAGCTGATCGGCGTCTCGCAAGCACATACATTCCGTACGTAAGGCCCCATGTTCGGTACGCGCTCGTGAGCGCGGCCTATCATGGGGCTTGCGTCTAGATGTGGGGGCTGTAACTCCAATCACTGGACGCGCGTTGGGCCTTACGTAGACTGAGGCGCTCGCGGCGAAGCGGAACGCCGACTCGCTTCGCGGCACCATTACGCAGGGAGTTACACCGTGGCAAGTGGCAACGCGATCCGAGGAAGTCGGGTCGGGGCGGGGCCGATGGGCGAGGCCGAGCGCGGCGAGTCCGCGCCGCGTCTGCGCATCTCCTTCTGGTGCTCCAACGGGCACGAGACGCAGCCGAGCTTCGCCAGCGACGCACAGGTGCCCGAGACCTGGGACTGCCCGCGCTGCGGCTTCCCGGCCGGCCAGGACCGGGACAACCCGCCGGACCCGCCGCGCACCGAGCCGTACAAGACGCACCTCGCGTACGTACGGGAGCGGCGCAGCGATGCGGACGGCGAGGCGATCCTCGCGGAGGCGCTCGCGAAACTGCGCGGCGAGATCTAGGACTTGTCATCGGCCGGGTGCCCCACGGTGTCTGGCCGAAGCCGTTCCTCCCCGCGCGTCCGGCCGACTGTCAGTGGCACCCCCTACGGTTTACGTGAAGGCGTGAACCGCGAGGGGGAGTTGTGACGGCGGTCGGGGTGGCGGAGCCAGGTGCGCCCGCGTGGCGCGGGGGATTCGGGCGGCTGTGGAGTGCCGCGGTGCTCTCCAGCTTCGGTGACGCGCTGCGTACGGCCGCGCTGCCGCTGCTCGCCGCCTCGCTGACCGACGAGCCCCTGCTCATCGCGTCGGTCACCGCCTGCGGCTATCTGCCCTGGATCGTCTTCGGGCTGCTCGGCGGCGCCGTCGCCGATCGGGTGGACCAGCGGCGGGCCATGTGGACGGTCGACGGGCTGCGGGGCCTGCTGGTCGCGGGATTCGCCGTCGCCGTCGCGCTGGGGCACGCCTCGATCGGCCTGCTGATCCTGCTGGCCTTCACCCTGACCACGCTCCAGACGCTGTTCGACAACGCGTCGACGGCCCTGCTGCCCGCCCTGGTGGAGACCGAGGCGCTCGGCAGCGCGAACGCCCGGCTGATGACCGGACAGCGGATCGCCGGCGGACTGCTCGGCGCGCCGGCCGTGCCGCTGCTGATCGCCGCCGGGGCAGCCCTCCCCTTCGCCGTCGACGCGGCCACGTTCCTGGTGGCCGCCGCCCTGGTCGCCACCCTCCCGGTCACCCGGCGGACGACCGGCCCCGGAGGCGGCACCCTGCGCCGGGACATCGCGGACGGACTGCGCACCCTGTGGCGCGACGGCGCCCTGCGCGGACTCTGTGCCGCCACCGCCCTGTGCAACATCGGCATGGGCGCACTGCTCGCCACCCTGGTCGTCCTGGTCACCGGCTGGCTGGACGCGGGACCCGCGGGATTCGCGGCGGCGGGCACCGCCGTCACCCTGGGCAACCTGGCCGGAGGGCTGCTGAACGGCCGGCTGGTGGACCGCCTCGGCCGGACGGGCTCCGTCCTGCTCGCCGGCGCCGTGCAGACCGGGGCGCTCGTCGTCATGGGCGCCGTGCGCAGCCTGACCGTGCTGGTGGGGGCGCTCGCCGTCTTCGGGCTCATGGGCATGGTGTGGAACGTGAACACGACGACCCTGATGCAGGAGCGCAGCCCCGCCGAGCTGCTCGGCCGGGTCGCCGCTGCCTTCCGGACCCTGGCCTGCGCCGGCGTGCCCCTGGGCGCCCTGCTGGGCGGCGCCGTCGCGACCGCCTGGGGCGTCAACACCCCGCCGCTGCTCACGGCCGGTTTCTTCGTCCTCGCCGTCATCGCGCTGATACCCGCGCGCAAGCCGGACGTACCTGTTGTTGCCCCGCAGGACGGCGCCGCAACAGCTCAGGGCACCCACTGATCAACTAGGTTGGAACCGGCAGCGGGGCAAGGTACGCAGCAGGACAGGTTGCAGGAAAGAAGGCTGAAGTCGGATATGAACGCAGACGGACGTACCAGGCTCAACCAGACGCCCGAGTGGACCGCTCTCACCAAGCACCGGGAGGCGCTGGCCGACACCCGTCTGCGGGAGCTGTTCGCCGCCGATCCGGAGCGTGGCGCCGGGTACACCCTGCAGGTCGGCGACCTGTACATCGACTACTCGAAGCACCTGGTCACCGACGAGACGCTGCGGCTGCTGCGCGAGCTGGCCGCCACGACGGACGTCTTCGGCCTGCGGGACGCCATGTTCCGCGGCGAGAAGATCAACGTCACCGAGAACCGGGCGGTGCTGCACACCGCGCTGCGCGCTCCGCGGGACGCGGTGATCGAGGTCGACGGCGAGAACGTCGTCCCGGCCGTGCACGCCGTCCTGGACAGGATGAGCGACTTCGCCGAGCGCGTGCGTTCGGGTGCGTGGACCGGCCACACCGGCAAGCGCATCAAGAACGTGATCAACGTCGGCATCGGCGGCTCCGACCTGGGTCCCGCGATGGCCTACGAGGTGCTGCGCAGCTTCACCGACCGCGACCTCACCGTGCGCTTCGTCTCCAACGTGGACGGCGCCGACCTGCACGAGGCCACCCGCGACCTGGACCCGGCCGAGACGCTGTTCATCATCGCCTCCAAGACCTTCACCACCATCGAGACGATCACCAATGCGACCTCGGCCCGTAAGTGGCTGCTGGACGCGCTCGGCGCCGAGTCCGCGGTGGCCAAACACTTCGTGGCCCTGTCGACCAACGCCGAGAAGGTCGCCGAGTTCGGCATCGACACGGCCAACATGTTCGAGTTCTGGGACTGGGTCGGCGGCCGCTACTCCTACGACTCCGCGATCGGCCTGTCCCTGATGATCGCCATCGGGCCCGACCGCTTCCGGGAGATGCTCGACGGCTTCCGCCTGATCGACGACCACTTCCGCACCGCACCCGCCGAGTCCAACGTGCCGCTGCTCCTGGGCCTGTTGGGCATCTGGTACGACAACTTCCACGACGCCCAGTCGCACGCGGTGCTGCCGTACAGCCACTACCTGTCCAAGTTCACGGCGTACCTGCAGCAGCTGGACATGGAGTCCAACGGCAAGTACGTGGCGCGGGACGGCAAGCGGGTCGAATGGCAGACCGGCCCGGTGGTCTGGGGCACGCCCGGCACCAACGGGCAGCACGCCTACTACCAGTTGATCCACCAGGGCACCAAGCTGATCCCGGCGGACTTCATCGGCTTCGCCGAGCCGGTCGCCGAGCTGAGCGGTGAACTCAAGGCCCAGCACGACCTGTTGATGGCCAACTTCTTCGCCCAGACCCAGGCGCTCGCCTTCGGCAAGACGGCCGAGGAGGTCCGTGCGGAGGGCGTCGCCGAGGAGCTGGTCCCGCACAAGACGTTCCCGGGCAACCGGCCGACGACCACGATCCTCGCGCGCGAGCTGACCCCGTCCGTGCTCGGCCAGCTCGTCGCGCTCTACGAGCACAAGGTGTTCGTCCAGGGCGCCGTGTGGAACATCGACTCCTTCGACCAGTGGGGCGTGGAGCTGGGCAAGGTGCTCGCCAAGCGCGTCGAGCCGGCCCTGACGACGGGCGCGGAGGTCCCCGGCCTGGACGCCTCCACGAAGGCCCTGGTCGCCAGGTACCGGGAGCTGCGCGGCCGTAGCTGACCCGCACGCCCGAGCGCTGCCGCGGACGATTCTCCAGTGCGTCTTATGTGTGCTGTGGAAGTTCGGGGCAGGAGCAGGACGCCGGTCCCGGGTCGGCGGAACCGGGGTCAGGCCACCGCGCTCAGCGTGTCCGCCAGGCGGCGGCGTGCCGCCCGGGCCGCGGGGAGGGCGGCCAGGGCCGCGGCTCCCAGTACGGCGCCCGCGTCCAGCAGGAGCAGCAGGCCGGGCGAGGGTGCCTGGGCGATGCCGGCGCCGATGCCGTTGGAACTGCCCTGGGCGTCGATCAGCCGGTGCGCCAGTGGCAGTCCCAGGGCCGTACCGGCGAGGACCGCGGCCAGGGCCGTGCAGGTCGTCGCCGTGACGGTGATCGCGGTGATCTGCCGAGGGGACATGCCGATCGCTCGGAGGGCGAGCATGTCGCGCTCGCCCTCCCGGACGCTTCCGCCGATCGCGGTGAGCAGCTCGACGAGCCCGATGAGGGCGAGCACGGCGATCAGCCCGGCGACGACCGCGCGCAGCGGGGACAGCCCGTCGGCCGGGTTGGTCACGGCGTGCACGTCCAGGTGTCCGTTTCCGGCTGTGGCCAGGGCGGAGGCGACCCGCTGCGGGTCGGCGCCCGGGCGCAGCCGCAGCTGGTAGAAGGCCGGGGACAGCCGCGGGTCGTTCTCGCGGAGGGTGTCCAGGGAGGTCGTCACGACCCGGCCGGCGTTCTGCGGTTCGATGCTGCGGCCCACGATGTGCAGTATCTGCGGCTGCTCGCCCACCGTCATCCGCACCCAGTCGCCGACCCGCACATGCAGCAGGTCCAGCAGGCCCTGGCCGGCCACGGCCTCGTCCGGTCCGTGCGCGGCCCGGCCCTCGGCGAGGGTGTAGGGGTACGGCTGCGTACGGGTGCCGAGGCCGCGCAGCGCGATCGTCCCGGTCTGACCGGGGACCAGTGCGGCCAGCTCGACGCCCGGGTAGGCGGCGGTGACCTGGTTGTTCGCCGCCAGCAGGGCCCGTACGTCCGAGTCGCTCAGGTCGCCGTCCGAGCGGAGGGTGAGCGCCGTCGGCAGGCCCACCCGGTCCGGGCTGCTGTGGAAGCGGTCGATGGTGGTCCACGCGCTGAGCGCCACCACGATCAGCAGCAGCGGCAGCGTCAGCCTGGCCACGCCGGCCAGCGACCGGCCGCGGCCCGCGAACGCCTTGTGGCAGCCCAGGACCAGCGCGGCCGGCAGCCGCAGCCCCAGGGCACGGCGGGCCAGGCCGGTCAGCCGACCGCCCGCCGGAGCCGACGGGCGGGGCACCGGCACCGGCGGTACCCGGCCCGCCCGCCAGGCCGCGAGTCCCGTGGTCAGACCGATGAACAGCACCGCTGTCACGGGCACGGCGGAGAGCGCCACGGTGTGCCCCGGCAAGCCCTGCCACACGCCCACCGCGTCGCCGAGTCGTCCCGGGATCCAGGTGCCGAGACTCTCGGTCACCGCGGCCGCGGCCACCGCACCCAGCAGGGCGTACGCCAGGTGCTGGAGCAGGAAGATCCGTACGACCTGGCCCGGGGTGAAGCCGATCGCCTTCAGTACCGAGATGTCCCGCAGATGGCCTCGGATGCGGGTGCCGATCGCCCCGTGCACGGCGAATCCCGCGGCGACCAGGGCGCCGAGTCCGAACAGGCCGAGCACCTGGCCGAGGAGCCGGTTCTCGCCCTGTGCGTCGGCCCGCGCCTGCTGCCAGGTGGAGACCTCGCCGACCGCGCCCGCGCCCAGCACGGTGACGGCACGCTGGACCGCGTAGTCCGTGTCGGAAGGGTCCTTCAGGCGCAGCCCGGTCACCTGGCCGCCGGGGGCCCGCACGGCGGTCGGCAGCGCCCAGACGAGCCCCGGCTGGGCGCCCGGGCTGTAGCCGGGCTCCGCGCTGTCGGCGATGCCCTCGACGGTCAGGGTGCGGGCGGTGCCGGGGAGTGTCAGGGTGTCGCCGGGCTCGGCCAGCAGGGCCCGGGCCAGACGGGTCTCCAGGACCACGCCGTCCGGCTGCGCCGGATCCAGCCAGTGGCCGGCGGTGAGCAGCGGGCGCCCGACGGAGGGCAGGTGCGGGGTGCCGCGCAGCTCCACGGCGGCGCGGGTGCCGCGGGAGGCGACGGTGGCGGCCTCGGTCCGGTAGGGGCCGGCGACGGACTCGACACCGTCCAGCCGGGCGAGCCGCTGGGCGTCGGTGGAGGCGGCCGTGTGGATCCAGACGTGGGCCCCGCGTGCCTGGGTGAAGGTCCGCTGCCAGGGGTTGGTGGCGTAGCCGAAGAGGGCGGCGGCCAGCAGCAGCGAGGCGACGATGCCGGCGGTGGCGAGCGTGATGAACAGCGCCTCGCCGCGATGCGTGCGCAGATCGGAGTGGGCCCAGCGCAGGGTGGCTCGCACGGCTCAGCCCCCGGCCCCGGGCAGTCGGCGCGCCATCAGTCCCTCAGCTCCAGCACACCGGAGGTCCCGGGCTTGCGGGACGGGGTGCCGTCCAGTGCGGCGTCGTCGGCAATGCGGCCGTCGAAGAAGCTGATCACGCGGTCGGCGGCGCTGGCCAGCCGGGCGTCGTGGGTGACCAGCACGATGGTCTGGCCGCGCCCGTGGAAGCGGGACAGCAGCCGCATCACCTCACGGGTGCCCTTGCTGTCGAGGCTGCCGGCGGGCTCGTCCGCGAGCAGCAGCGGCGGGTGGTTGACCAGGGCGCGGGCGAGCGCGACCCGCTGCTGTTCGCCGCCGGACAGCTCGCCCGGCATGCTGCGCTCCTTGCCCTCCAGACCCAGCTCGGAAAGGAGGGCCTCGCGCTCGGCCCGGGCCCGCTTCGGCGGGACGCCGGCGAGCAGGGCGGGCAGCTCGACGTTGTCGGCGACCGACAGGTTCGACACCAGGTTGAAGAACTGGAAGACGATCCCGATGGCCTTCCTGCGCTCCACCGCCCAGCGCGCCTCGCTGAAGGAGTCCGTGCACCGGCCGTCGAGCCAGATGCTGCCCTCGTCCGGCCGCTGCAGGCCGCCGAGCAGGTGCAGCAGCGTGGACTTGCCGGCGCCGGACGGTCCGGTGATCGCCACGAACTCGCCGCGCTCGACGCTCAGGTCGACCCCGCGGACGGCACGCGCCGGCGCGCCCTCGCCGTGGTGGGTCTTCACCAGACTCTCGGCGCGCAGCACAGGAGCGTGGGCGTCGCTCACTCCAGCTCCTCCAGTTCCTCCTGGCACCGCTCCAGCCAGTCGAGGTCGGCCTGCAGGTGCAGCATCGCGCCCTCTATGAGCAGATGGGCGATTCGGTTGTCCCGCTTCTCGGCCGCGGCCAGCTTCGACAGGTTGCGCATGGTGTTGAGGTACTGGCGCCGCTGCTTGTTGATGAGGGAGATCTGCTCGACGAGACCGGTCTGCGGGGCGAGCGCGAGCTTCATGAAGAACTCGTCCCGGACCCGCGGCTCGTCCTCGGTCTCCTCGAACCAGGCGTGCAGCGCCTCGCGCCCGGCGTCGGTGAGGCGGTAGACCTTCTTGTTGGGCCGGCTGGACTGCTCGACGTCCTCGCCCTCGATCAGTCCCGACTTCTCGAGGCGGCCGAGGGTCACGTAGATCTGGCCGACGTTCGGCTGAGGGTACGCGGAGCCCAGCAGTTGCTCAAGGTCCTGCTTCAGCTCGTAGCCGTGGGCCGGGCCACGTGCCAGGAGTGCCAGGAGGGCAAGGCGCACTCGTGCTCTCCTCCTGTCTGCTCAATGTGCTCCAGGCCCTAGTATCGCCCATACCTAACAGGTATACATGGCCTCTGACCGTCGGGCGAGGGTGCCCGTGGCCGGGTGTACGTGTTCAGGGAGGAACCTATGCGGTGGATGCACGCCGCCGGTAGGGGGCTCCTCGTTCTGGCCGTGGCCCTGTCCGGGTACATGGCCTCCGGAGCCGGCGCGCCCGCCGACGAGCGCGACCGGAGCGGTCCGCTCACCCTGGCCACCGCCGGTGACCTCACCGGCTACCTCGGTCCGCTCCTGGAGGGCTGGAACCGTACGCATCCCGCGGAGAAGGTCACCCTCGTCGAGCTGCCGGACTCCGCCGACGAGACCCACGCGCAGATGACCACCGACCTGCGCGGCGGCGACCGGGGCCGGTTCGACGTCCTCAACATCGACGTCAACTGGACCTCGGAGTTCGCGGCCGCCGGCTGGATCCGCCCGCTGCCGCGCGACCGCTTCCCGCTCAAGAGCTTCCTGCAGCCGGTCGTGGACACGGCCACGTACGACGGGCGGCTGTACGCCGTGCCGTACGTCACCAACGCCGGGCTGCTGCTGTACCGCAAGGACGTCCTCGCCAAGGAGGGCGTGCCGCCGCCGCGCACCTGGGCCGAGCTGGAGCACGACGCGAAGACCGTCGCGCCCAAGTACGGTCTGGACGGCTACGCGGGCCAGCTCCTGCCCTACGAGGGCCTGACCGTCAACGCGGCCGAGGCCGTGTACTCGGCGGGCGGCTCCATCCTCGGCGACGAGGGCACCCGCGTCACCGTCGACTCGGACGCGGCCCGCGAGGGCATCGGCTTCCTGGCCCGCGGTCTGCGCGAGGGCTGGATCCCGAAGGCGGCGCTGACGTACAAGGAAGAGGAGTCCAAACAGGCCTTCCAGGACGGCCGGCTGCTCTTCCTGCGCAATTGGCCCTACGCCTACGCCGTGGCCTCGGCCCCGGGCTCCAAGGTCGCCGGCCGGATCGGCGCCGTACCGCTGCCCGGGCCCGACGGGCCGGGGAAGAGCGTCCTCGGCGGCTCCAACCTGGCCGTCAACACCCACGCCCGGCACCCCGACTCGGCCGCGCGCCTGATCGCGTACCTCACCAGTGAGGGCGTCCAGCGCCAGGTGCTCACCCGGGGCTCACTGCCACCCGTGCGCGCCGCGCTCTACGAAGACCCCGCGCTCGTACGGAAGTTCCCCTACCTGCCGACCCTGCGCACGGCCGTCCTCACGGCCGAACCGCGCCCCAAGAGCCCGCACTACGACCAGGTCAGTCTGGTGGTGCAGGCGGTCGTGCAGGACGCGCTGACCGGGCACGAGACGCCCGAGGCCGCGGTGCGCCGACTGGCGCACGAGCTGGCCGCCGTCTCCAGTCGCTAGTTACTTGTTAGGTAACGCGGACATCTCATCTGGCTTCAGAGTGCCCCAGTAGGTCCGTATTTGTTACCCCAACTCCCCAGTAGTGTTCGTTCTTTTCATTGACACCCTCGCGACACGCCTACCTAACATGCATGCATAACTGCTGCCCTTCACAGAGACAGGCCACAGGGTTGAACAGGCATCATTGGTGGCGTGACGCGGTGATCTACCAGGTCTACGTCCGCAGCTTCCTCGACAGCACCGGCGACGGCATCGGCGATCTCGCCGGAGTCCGCGCGGGACTGCCGTACCTGAAGAAGCTCGGCGTCGACGGGATCTGGCTGAGCCCCTTCTACCCCTCGCCCCAGCACGACCACGGCTACGACGTCGCCGACTACTGCGGCGTCGACCCGCTCTTCGGCGACCTCGCCGAGTTCGACCTGCTGGTGGCGGCCGCCCGGCGGCTCGGCGTCAGGGTGCTCCTGGACATCGTCCCCAACCACTGCTCCAGCGAGCACCCGTGGTTCCGCGAGGCCCTCGCCGCCGAGCCCGGCAGCCCGGCCCGCGCCCGCTTCCACTTCGCCGACGGCCGCGGCCCGGACGGCAGCGCGCCGCCCAACAACTGGCACGCCATGTTCGGCGGCCCGGCCTGGACCCGGGTCACGGAGGCGGACGGCCGCCCCGGCCAGTGGTACCTGCACATGTTCACGCCCGAACAGCCCGACTGGAACTGGCGCAACCCCGAGATCCCCGCCGAGTTCGACCGCGTCCTGCGCTTCTGGCTGGACCGCGGTGCGGACGGCTTCCGCATCGACGTCGCTGCCGGCCTCTACAAGCACCCCGGACTGCCCGACTCCGACGACCCGGAGGCCGACGCCCGCACCCGCGACTCGGTCAACCCGCTCGCCTGGAACCAGCCCGAGGTGCACGACGTGTGGCGGCACTGGCGCGCGGTGTGCGAGGAGTACACGGCACGCGACGGACGCGAGCGGCTGCTGGTCGGCGAGGTCTCGGTCCCCACCGCCCGCGAACACGCCCAGTACGTCCGCCCGGACGAACTCCACCAGGCCTTCTTCTTCGACCTGCTCGGCGCGGCCTGGGACGCCGACGCCTTCCGCAAGGTCATCTGCGAGGCCATGCAGGACATAGCCGGCACGGGTTCCACGGTCACCTGGGTGCTCAACAACCACGACCAGGTCCGCACCGTCACCCGCTACGGCGAACCCGCCACCGAGGGCAGCGGCCTCGGCGCCGCCCGCGCCCGCGCCGCCGCGCTGCTGATGCTGGCGCTGCCCGGAGCCGCGTACATCTACCAGGGCGAGGAACTGGGCCTGCCCGAGGTCGTCGACCTGCCCGACGACGTGCTCACCGACCCGATCTTCCACCGCACCGGAAGCCGCGCCCGCATCCGCGACGGCTGCCGGGTTCCGCTGCCCTGGTCCGGGCAGGCCTCCCCGTTCGGCTTCACCTCCGGCGCGGAGAGCGCCAAGCCGTGGCTGCCGCAGCCCGAGTACTTCGCCGAGTACGCCACCGACCGCGCCCTCGCCGACACCCGCTCCTTCTGGCACCTGTACCGAGACGGCCTCCAGCTCCGGGCCTCACTGCCCCAGTTGGGCGAGGGCGCGCTGCGCTGGCTGGACACCCCGCCGGGCGTCCTCGCCTTCGTCCGCGGCGACGGCCTCGTCTGCGCCGTCAACTTCGGTACGTCCCCCACGCCCGCGCCGGTCTCCGGCACCCCCCTGTTGTCCAGCGGTCCCTGCACGGCCGGGGTACTGCCCGGCTCGACGGCCGCCTGGTGGCTGAGCGACTCCGACCTCTGATCCTCCGTCAACTCACACCCCTCGAAGGGACATCAACGATGATGCGACGCCGTACCACCCTCCTCACCAGCTGCACCGCCCTCGCCCTGGCCCTCGGCGCGACCGCCTGTGGCGGCGGCCCGGTCACCGCGGGAGGTGGCGACAAGGCACTCAGCGGCCAGACGGTCACCGTGGCCGGCGTCTGGTCCGGCAGCGAGCAGAAGAACTTCCAGAAGGTGCTCGACGCGTTCACCGCGAAGACCGGCGCCAAGACGCAGTTCGTCTCCACCGGCGACAACGTCTCCACGGTCGTCGGCAGCAAGATCGAGGGCGGCAACGCGCCCGACGTCGTGATGGTCCCGCAGGTCGGCGTGCTCCAGCAGTTCGCGAAGCAGGGCTGGCTCAAGCCGCTGTCCCCGACCGCCGAGCAGACGGTCGGTGCCGACTTCGCGCCCGTGTGGAAGAAGTACGGCAGCGTCGACGGCACCCTCTACGGCCTCTACTTCAAGGCCGCCCACAAGTCGACCGTCTGGTACAGCCCCGACGCCCTCGCCCAGGCCGGCGTCAAGCCGCCCAAGACCTACGACGAGATGCTCAAGGCCGGGCACACCGTCTCCGACTCCGGGCTCTCGGCCTTCGCCGTCGCAGGTCAGGACGGCTGGACGCTCACCGACTGGTTCGAGAACATCTACCTCTCCCAGGCCGGACCCGAGAAGTACGACGCCCTCGCCGCCCACAAGCTGAAGTGGACGGACGCCTCGGTCGTCAAGGCACTCACCACGCTCGGCAAGCTCTTCAAGGACAAGCAGCTGATCGCCGGCGGCCAGAAGGGGGCGCTGAACACCGACTTCCCCAGCTCGGTCGAGAAGGTCTTCGGGCCCAAGCCCGCGGCCGGCATGGTCTACGAGGGTGACTTCGTCGCCGGCGTCGCCCACGACCAGTTCCAGAAGACCATCGGCAAGGACGCGAACTTCTTCCCGTTCCCCGCGGTCGGCGGCGGCACGGCACCGGTGGTCAGCGGCGGCGACGCGGCCGTCGTCCTCAAGGACGGCAAGAACGCCAAGGCCGGCATGAAGCTCCTGGAGTACCTGGCCACCCCGGAGGCGGCGGCCGTGTGGGCGAAGGCGGGCGGCTTCCTGTCCCCGAACAAGAAGCTCGACCTCGCCTCCTACAGCGACGACGTCACCCGGGCCACCGCCAGGTCCCTCGTCTCGGCCGGGGACTCGGTCCGCTTCGACATGTCCGACCAGGCACCGGCCGCCTTCGGCGGCACCAAGGGCGCGGGGGAGTGGAAGCTGCTCCAGGACTTCCTGCGCGACCCCTCGGACCCGAAGGGCACCGCGGCGAAGCTGGAGTCCGCGGCGGCCAAGGCCTACCAGGGCTGAGCTGACAGATGACCGCCACCACACTCGCCGAACGACAGGCGAACCCGCGGGCCGCAGGCGCGGCCCGCGGGCGCCGCGGCCGGCGGCGCGCCCGGATCGTCGCCTTGCTCTTCGTCTTCCCCGCCCTGCTCCTGCTCGGCGCCCTCGTCGTCTACCCGGTGCTGTTCTCCGTCGGCCGCAGCTTCTTCGACGCCTCCGGCACCCGGTTCGTCGGCGGCGACAACTACGCCGAGATGTTCCGCGACCCGGCCACCCTGAAGGCCATCCGCAACACCACCATCTGGGTCGTCGTGGCCCCGGCCCTGCTCACCGGCCTCGGCCTGATCCTGGCCGTCCTCGTGGAGAAGGTGCGCTGGGCCACCGCCTTCAAGCTCCTGCTGTTCATGCCGATGGCCGTGTCCTTCCTCGCCGCCGGCATCATCTTCCGGCTCGCCTACGACGAGGACCCGGACAAGGGTGTCCTCAACGCCGCCGTGGTCTCCGTCCACGACGCCTTCACGGGGACCTCGTCGTATCCGACGGCCCGGGCGCGTGACGGGCAGGGTCTCAGCCGGAGCCGGGACGGCTCGTACCTGACGGACGCGGACCTGTCCCCGGGGCACTCGGTGGCCCTCGGCCTGGTGGGCGTACTGCCCAAGGACCTGCCGAAGGGCACCTCGCCCGCCTACCCGGCCGCATCCCGCACGGCAGCCGCCGACGAACTGCGCGGCGTGGTCTACCTGGACTTCACGCCCGGCGGGGGAGGGAAGCGGGGCAGGGTCGACCCGAAGGAGCGCGGCCTGCCCGGCATGAAGGTCGAGGCGCTGCGCGACGGAAAGACGATCGCCGGCACCACGTCCGCGTCCGACGGCTCCTTCCACTTCACCGGGCTCGACCAGGGCTCGTACACGGTGGAGCTGCCCGCCTCGAACTTCGCGCCGCCCTACCAGGGAGTCTCCTGGCTCGGCCCGACGCTCGTCACACCGGCCATCATCGGCGCGTACCTGTGGATCTGGACCGGCTTCGCCATGGTGCTGATCGGCGCGGGTCTGTCGACCCTCCCACGGGACGCGCTGGAAGCCGCCCGGATGGACGGCGCGAACGAGTGGCAGATCTTCCGCAGGATCACGGTCCCGCTGCTCGCCCCCGTGCTGACCGTCGTGTTCGTGACCCTCGTGATCAACGTGATGAAGGTCTTCGACCTCGTCTACATCATCGCGCCGGGACCGGTGCAGGAGGACGCCACCGTCCTCGCGACCCAGATGTGGCTGGTGTCCTTCGGCGGCGGCAACAACCAGGGCCTGGGCAGCGCACTCGGCGTGCTGCTCCTGCTCCTGGTGATCCCCGCGATGGTCGTCAACGTCCGCCGCTTCCGAAGGAGTCAGCGATGAACTCGGCCATGAACACGGTCAGGCGTGGCCTGGGCAACAGTCTGGTCCAGGCGTTCCTCGTGGTGATCGGCCTGGTCTGGCTGACTCCGCTGGCGGGACTGTTCGTGTCGTCCCTCCGGTCGGCCCAGGACACGGCGAAGGGCGGCTGGTGGACCGCCCTGACCAGCCCCGGCCAGCTGTCCTTCGACAACTACTCGGCGCTGCTGAAGAACTCCGGGATGACCCAGGCGTTCTGGAACACCGTGCTGATCTCGGTGCCGGCGACCACCCTGGTCGTCGTCATCGCGGCGCTCGCCGGATACGCCTTCGCCTGGCTGGACTTCCCCGGCCGCGAGCCGCTGTTCCTGCTGGTGGTGGCCCTGTTGGTGGTGCCGGTGCAGATCGGCCTGCTGCCGGTGGCCAAACTCTTCGGCCAGCTGGGCCTGTTCGGCACGATCCCCGGTGTGGTCCTCTTCCACGTCGCCTACGGTCTGCCCTTCGCGGTGTTCCTGCTGCGGAACTACTTCGCGGAGATGCCGAAGGAGATGCTGGAGGCTGCGCGCATGGACGGCGGCAGCGAGTGGCGCATCTTCACCCGTCTTGTCCTGCCGGTGGGCCGCCCGGCCATCGCCAGCCTCGCCATCTTCCAGTTCCTGTGGGTCTGGAACGACATGCTGGTCGCCCTGCTCTTCGCCGACAGCTCGTCCCAGCCGCTGACGGTTGAACTCCAGTCCCAGATCCGCCAGTTCGGCAGCAACATCGACGTCCTGGCCCCGGGCGCGTTCCTGTCCCTGATCGTGCCGGTGGTGGTGTTCTTCGCCTTCCAGCGGCACTTCGTGCAGGGGGTGATGGCGGGGTCGGTGAAGTAGGGGTGGCGGCGCCGGGCGCCGCCACCCCCCGGTTCACGGCGAAGCCGGCGGGTACAGCGACCGGGGCAGCTGCGAAGCCGCAGCCGAGTCCAGCAGCCACAGGGTGCGTTGCCTGCCGTACGCGCCCGCCGCCGGTGCCTGGACCTCACCCGCGCCCGACAGGGCGATGGCCACGGCCTGGGCCTTGTCCTCGCCGGCCGCGAGCAGCCAGACCTCACGGGCCGAGCGGATCGCCGGAAGGGTCAGCGAGATGCGGGTCGGCGGCGGCTTGGGGGCGCCGTGGACGCCGACCACCGTCCGCTCCGTCTCGCGCACCGCGGGCAGCTCCGGGAAGAGCGAGGCCACGTGGGTGTCCGGACCGACGCCCAGCATCAGCACGTCGAAGGAGGGAACGGCCCCGTGGTTCTCCGGGCCGGCCGCCTTCGCCAGTTCCACCGCGTAGGCCTCCGCGGCCGCCTCCACGTCCGCACCGTACGGCCCGTCGGACGCGGGCATGGCGTGCACGCGCTCCGGGTCCACCGGCACGGCGTCCAGCAGGGCCTCGCGGGCCTGCGTGACATTGCGCTCCGGGTCGCCCTCGGGGAGGTAGCGCTCGTCGCCCCACCAGAGGTCGAGCCGGCTCCAGTCGACGGCGTCCCGGGCGGGGGCCGCCGCCAGCGCGGCCAGCAGGCCGTTGCCGTTGCGGCCACCGGTGAGGACCACGGACGCGTGGCCCCGGGAGGCCTGCGCGTCCACGACCTTCGTGATCAGACGGGCCGCGGCCGCCTGCGCCATCAGGTCCTTGTCGCGGTGCACGACCAGCTGCGGAGTGCTCACTTCGCCGCCGCCTTCTTCGCCGGGGCCTTCTTGGCGGCCGCCTTCTTCGCGGGTGCCGCGGCGACCTCCTCCGCCTCGGCCTCCGCCACCGGCGCCGCCGCAGCGGGCTCGGTGCCCGAGTTCAGCCGCTCCACGCCGTAGCGCAGCGCCGACGCGTAGGTGTCGTCCGGGTCCAGCCGGCGCAGCTCCTCCGCGATCAGCTCGGCGGTGTCCCGCCGCTTGAGCGCCACCGCGCGGGCCGGCTGGCCGTCGATGGCCAGGGTGGCCAGCGAGCCGTCGGCCCGGTCCAGGACGATCGGACCGCAGCTGGTGTCGATGCGGACGGCGGTCAGACCCGGGCCCGCGGACAGCGAGCGCCTGACGGGGACGTCCAGCCGGTCCGCGAGCCACATCGCCAGCAGCTCACAGCTCGGGTTGAACTCCTCGCCCTCCACCTCGACGGCCTTGACCTCGCAGACCACCTGGTCCAGAGCCGCCGCCAGCATCGAGCGCCACGGCGTGATCCGGGTCCAGGACAGGTCCGTGTCGCCGGGCGTGTAGGCCTCGGCACGGGCGGACAGCTCCCGTACCGGCTGCTCGGCGGCGTAGGTGTCGGTGACCCGGCGCTGGGCCAGCGCGCCCAGCGGGTCCTTGGCCGGGTCCAGCGGGGCGTTCACCGGCCACCAGACGACGACCGGGGCGTCCGGCAGCAGCAGCGGCAGGACGACCGAGTCGGCGTGGTCGGACACCTCGCCGTACAGCCGCAGCACCACCGTCTCGCCGGTGCCCGCATCCGCACCCACCCGCACCTCGGCGTCCAGCCGGGACGACGTACGGTCGCGCGGGGTGCGGGAGACGCGCTTGATGACCACCAGCGTGCGCGAGGGGTGCTCGCGCGAGGCGTCGTTGGCGGCCTTCAGGGCGTCGTAGGCGTTCTCCTCGTCGGTGACGATGACGAGGGTGAGGACCATGCCGACGGCCGGGGTGCCGATGGCCCGGCGGCCCTGCACGAGCGCCTTGTTGATCTCGCCGGCGGTGGTGCCGGTCAGGTCTATCTTCATGGCCGGCGCCAGCTCCGTCCGTCTCGTGCGAGCATCTCGTCCGCCTCGGCGGGGCCCCAGGTGCCCGACGGGTACTGCGCGGGCCTGCCGTGCTTGTCCCAGTACTGCTCGATCGGGTCGAGGATCTTCCAGGACAGCTCGACCTCCTCCGTGCGCGGGAAGAGGTTGGCGTCGCCCAGCAGCACGTCCAGGATCAGCCGCTCGTAGGCCTCCGGGCTGGACTCCGTGAAGGACTCGCCGTAGGCGAAGTCCATGGACACGTCCCGGATCTCCATCGAGGTGCCCGGCACCTTGGAGCCGAAGCGGACCGTGATGCCCTCGTCCGGCTGGACGCGGATGACGACCGCGTTCGAGCCCAGTTCCTCCGTCGCCGTGTGGTCGAAGGGGGAGTGCGGGGCCCGCTGGAAGACGACGGCGATCTCGGTGACGCGGCGGCCGAGACGCTTGCCGGTGCGCAGATAGAAGGGGACACCCGCCCAGCGGCGGTTGTCGATCGCCAGCTTCACGGCCGCGTAGGTGTCCGTCTTCGACTTCGGGTCGATGCCGTCCTCTTCGAGGTAGCCGATGACCTTCTCGCCGCCCTGCCAGCCCGCGGCGTACTGCCCGCGGACGGTGGAGCGGCCGAGGTCCTTCGGCAGCCGGACGGCGCCGAGCACCTTGGTCTTCTCGGCGGCCAGCGCGTCCGCGCCGAAGGAGGCGGGCTCCTCCATCGCGGTCAGCGCGAGCAACTGGAGCAGGTGGTTCTGGATGACGTCACGGGCGGCGCCGATGCCGTCGTAGTAGCCGGCACGGCCGCCGACGCCGATGTCCTCGGCCATGGTGATCTGCACATGGTCCACGAAGGACCGGTTCCAGATCGGCTCGAACATCGTGTTGGCGAAGCGCAGCGCCAGGATGTTCTGGACGGTCTCCTTGCCGAGGTAGTGGTCGATCCGGAACACCTGGTCCGGCTCGAACACCTCGTGCACGACCTTGTTCAGCTCCTCGGCCGACTCCAGGTCGTGGCCGAACGGCTTCTCGATGACCGCGCGGCGCCAGGAACCCCCGGTCTGGTCGGTCAGGCCGTGCTTCTTCAGCTGCTGGATGACCACGGGGAAGGAGCGCGGCGGCACCGACAGGTAGAAGGCGAAGTTGCCGCCCGTGCCCTGTGCCTTGTCCAGCTCCTCGATGGTGGCGCGCAGCCGCTCGAACGCGTCGTCGTCGTCGAAGGTGCCCTGGACGAAGCGCATCCCCTGGATGAGCTGCTGCCAGACCTCCTCACGGAACGGCGTACGCGCGTGCGCCTTGACGGCGTCGTGGACCTCGGACGCGAAGTCCTCGTTCTCCCACTCGCGGCGGGCGAAGCCCACCAGGGAGAAGCCCGGCGGAAGCAGACCCCGGTTCGCGAGGTCGTACACCGCGGGCATCAGCTTCTTGCGCGACAGGTCGCCCGTGACGCCGAAGATCACCAGGCCCGACGGCCCCGCGATACGCGGGAGCCGTCGGTCGGCGGGGTCACGAAGCGGGTTGGCTCCGGAACCAGCAAGGGGTGACAACTCAGCCCTCCGAGGGGGCGAGGCGCTTCAGCTCCGCCTCGGTCGACTTCAGCAGGTCGTTCCAGGACGCCTCGAACTTCTCGACGCCCTCGTCCTCCAGGACCTGGACCACGTCGTCGTACGAGATCCCGAGCTTCTCGAGCGCGTCGAGGTCGGCGCGAGCCTGCTCGTAGGTGCCGGCGACGGTGTTGCCGGTGATCTCGCCGTGGTCCTCGGTGGCCTCCAGGGTGGCCTCCGGCATGGTGTTGACCGTGTTCGGCGCGACCAGGTCCGTGACGTACATGGTGTCCTGGTACGCCGGGTCCTTCACGCCGGTCGACGCCCACAGCGGACGCTGCTTGTTGGCCCCCGCGTTCTCCAGCGCCTGCCAGCGGTCGGAGGAGAAGACCTCCTCGTACGCCTGGTAGGCGAGACGGGCGTTGGCGACGGCGGCCTTGCCGCGCAGCGCCTTGGCCTCGTCGGTGCCGAGCCCGTCCAGGCGCTTGTCGATCTCGGTGTCCACGCGGGACACGAAGAAGGACGCCACGGAGTGGATCAGGGAGAGGTCCAGACCCTTCTGGCGCGCCTTCTCCAGGCCCGTGACGAAGGCGTCCATGACCGCGCGGTAGCGCTCCAGGGAGAAGATCAGCGTGACGTTGACGCTGATCCCGTTGCCGATCGTCTCCGCGATCGCCGGCAGACCCGCCCTGGTGGCCGGGATCTTGATCAGGGTGTTCGGGCGGTCGACCAGCCAGGCCAGCTGCTTGGCCTCGGCGACGGTCGCCCGGGTGTTGTGGGCCAGGCGCGGGTCGACCTCGATGGAGACCCGGCCGTCCTGGCCGTCGGTGGCGTCGTAGACCGGGCGCAGGATGTCGGCGGCGTCCCGGACGTCCGCCGTGGTGATCATGCGGATGGCCTCGTCGACGGTGACCTTGCGGGCGGCGAGGTCCGACAGCTGCTGCTCGTAGCCGTCGCCGCCGCTGATCGCCTTCTGGAAGATCGTCGGGTTGGTGGTGACGCCCACGACGTGCTGCTGGTCGATCAGTTCGGCGAGGTTGCCGGACGTGATCCGCTTGCGCGACAGGTCGTCCAGCCAGATCGCGACGCCCTCCTCGGAGAGGCGCTTGAGTGCGTCTGTCATGGAATTACATCTCCTACGTGTCGTATATGAGCGTCAGCGCTGGGCGTCGGCGAGGGATTCCCGGGCCTTCGCGGCCACGTTCTCGGCAGTGAAGCCGAACTCGCGGAAGAGGACCTTGCCGTCCGCGGACGCACCGAAGTGCTCCAGGGAAACGATGCGGCCGGCGTCCCCGACGTACTTGTGCCAGGTGAGGCCGATGCCCGCCTCGACGGCGACACGGGCCTTCACGGACGGCGGCAGCACGGAGTCCCGGTACCCCTGGTCCTGCTCCTCGAACCACTCCACCGACGGCATCGACACGACCCGCGTCGGCACCCCGTCGGCCTGCAGCTGCTCGCGCGCCTCGACGGCCACGTGCACCTCGGAACCGGTGGCGATCAGGATCACCTGCGCGTCGCCGCCGTCCGCCTCGAACAGCACGTAACCGCCGCGCGCGGCCTCGTCGTTGGGCTCGTACACCGGCACACCCTGACGGGTCAGCGCGAGGCCGTGCGGGGCGCCCTTGCCGAACTCCTTGGTGTAGCGCTTGAGGATCTCGCGCCAGGCGATCGCGGTCTCGTTGGCGTCCGCCGGGCGGACGACGTTCAGACCGGGGATCGCGCGCAGCGAGGCCAGGTGCTCGATGGGCTGGTGCGTCGGGCCGTCCTCGCCCAGACCGATGGAGTCGTGCGTCCACACGTACGTCACCGGCAGGTGCATCAGGGCCGACAGGCGCACCGCGTTGCGCATGTAGTCGGAGAAGACGAGGAACGTACCGCCGTAGACACGGGTGTTTCCGTGCAGGGTGATGCCGTTCATCTCCGCGGCCATGGAGTGCTCGCGGATACCGAAGTGGATGGTGCGGCCGTACGGGTCCGCCTCCGGCAGCGGGTTGTCCGCCGGCAGGAACGAGCTGTCCTTGTCGATGGTCGTGTTGTTCGACCCGGCGAGGTCGGCGGAGCCGCCCCACAGCTCGGGGACGACCGCGCCCAGGGCCTGCAGCACCTTGCCGGAGGCGGCACGCGTCGCGACGCCCTTGCCCGGCTCGAAGACCGGGAGCTTCTCCTCCCAGCCGGTGGGCAGCTCGCCCGCGCTGATCCGGTCGAACTCGGCCGCGCGCTCGGCGTTGTTGTCGCGCCAGAGCTGGAAGGACTTCTCCCACTCGGCCTTGGCGTCGCGGCCGCACTCGACGGCCCGGCGGGTGTGGCCCAGTACCTCGTCGGCGACCTCGAAGGACTGCTCCGGGTCGAAGCCGAGGACGCGCTTGGTGGCCGCGACCTCGTCGTCGCCGAGCGCCGAGCCGTGCGCGGCCTCGGTGTTCTGCGCGTTCGGGGCGGGCCAGGCGATGATCGAGCGCATCGCGATGAAGGACGGCCTGTCCGTGACCTTCTTCGCGGCCTCGATCGCGTTGTAGATGGCGTGCGGGTCGAGGTCGCCGTCCGGCTTCGGGGCGATCCGCTGCACGTGCCAGCCGTAGGCCTCGTACCGCTTGACCGTGTCCTCGGAGACGGCCGTCTCGGTGTCGCCCTCGATCGAGATGTGGTTGTCGTCCCACAGCAGGATCAGGTTGCCGAGCTGCTGGTGGCCGGCGAGCGAGGACGCCTCGGCGGAGATGCCCTCCTGCAGGCAGCCGTCACCGGCGATGCAGTAGACGAAGTGGTCGAACGGGGACTCGCCCTGCGGGGCGTCCGGGTCGAACAGACCGCGCTCGTAGCGGGCGGCCATCGCCATGCCCACCGCGTTGGCGACACCCTGGCCCAGCGGGCCCGTGGTGGTCTCGACGCCCTTGGTGTGCCCGTACTCCGGGTGACCCGGGGTCTTCGAGCCCCAGGTGCGGAAGGCCTTCAGGTCGTCCAGCTCCAGGCCGAAGCCGGCCAGGTAGAGCTGCGTGTAGAGGGTCAGGGACGAGTGGCCGGCGGACAGCACGAAGCGGTCGCGGGCGACCCACTCCGGGTCGGCCGGGTCGTGCCGCATCACCTTCTGGAAGAGGGTGTACGCGGCCGGAGCCAGGCTCATCGCCGTACCGGGATGGCCGTTGCCGACCTTCTGTACGGCGTCGGCGGCCAGGACGCGAGCGGTGTCCACGGCCCGCTGGTCCAGCTCGGTCCACTCAAGGTCTGTGGTGGTCGGCTTGGTGCTCACCCTGGGTCAGGGCTCCTCTCCACATGTCGGTCGCCGGACTTCGGGGCATGCGCCCACCCGGCCGCCGGTGCACTTCTGCCCACCGGCCGTTGTTGAGCCTACCCCCGTAAGGACGTGCATTTTTTCGAGTGATTCCAGACTGCCGGGACTATCGGAGATCCGCCTCCCGACTGGCCGAGGACGCATTCGGCACATGAATACGGAGCCGCTCATCTGACTGCTCAATCGAGCCCCACGACCCCTCTGATGGGCCGCCCGCCAACACGACCCCACCCCCGCGAAGGCCGAGGTATGGGCAACGTCTAAAGTGGCGTGGTACGCGCGAGCCTTTACCGGGACTTCACACGGGGAGGCTTGCTGGGATGTCTCTGTCAGGGGTGTGCGTGACGGCCGTCGAATCCCGTCCAGCGGGTGTGGTTCGTGGTGCGAACCAGCGCCCGGTTCACCGGCCGTTCGGGGCCCGTGTCAAGGCGTTCGTGGCGCTGACCAAGCCGCGGATCATCGAGCTGCTGCTCATCACCACCGTTCCGGTGATGTTCCTGGCGCAGCAGGGTGTGCCCGACCTGAAGCTGGTCCTGCTCACCTGCGTCGGCGGCTACCTCTCGGCCGGCGGCGCCAACGCGCTGAACATGTACATCGACCGGGACATCGACGCCCTGATGGACCGCACCTCGCAGCGCCCGCTGGTGACCGGCATGGTCAGCCCGCTCGAGTGCCTGGTCTTCGGCATCGCCCTCGCGGTCGTCTCGACGCTGCTGTTCGGGCTGACCGTCAACTGGCTGAGCGCCTGGCTGTCACTCGGAGCGCTCCTTTTCTACGTCGTCGTCTACACGATGATCCTCAAGCGGCGTACGTCGCAGAACATCGTGTGGGGCGGCATCGCCGGCTGCCTGCCGGTGCTGATCGGCTGGTCCTCGGTCACCGATTCGATGTCCTGGGCGCCGATCATCCTCTTCCTCGTCATGTTCTTCTGGACGCCGCCGCACTACTGGCCGCTGTCCATGAAGGTCAAGGACGACTACGCGCGCGTGGGCGTGCCGATGCTCCCGGTCGTCGCCTCCAACAAGGTGGTCGCCCGGCAGATCGTCATCTACAGCTGGGTGATGGTCGCCGTCTCCCTGCTGCTGACCCCGCTCGGCTACACCGGCTGGTTCTACACCCTGGTCGCCCTCGCGGCCGGCGGCTTCTGGCTGTGGGAGGCGCACGGGCTGCAGAACCGGGCGAAGGCCGAGGTGACCGGCGCCAAGCTCAAGGAGATGCGCCTCTTCCACTGGTCCATCACCTACGTGTCGATCCTCTTCGTCGCGGTCGCGGTGGACCCCTTCCTGCGCTGACGGACCGCCGTACGTCACAGGTCACAGGGCCCTGCCCTCGCCAGCCGATCTACCCGTGAGTAGCATCCTGGCCATGGCAGACACGCAGCAGGTTGACCCGAAGGCCGAGCGCACCGCGGCCCGGCTCGCGAAGCAGATCAGCGCCTTCTCCAAGGCCCACGGCGGCGCCGAGGGCCAGGTGGCCCACATCGGCGAGCGCGGCGCCCGGATCGTCCTCGTCGGCGAGGACGGCGGCTGGGGCGACCTGGTGGCCCCCAGCACCGAGATCGCCGAGCAGGCGGTGCAGCAGGCGGGCATCACGGTCCACGAGTCCTTCGACGGCGAGTTCGCGGCGAAGGTGAAGACCGGTCCGTACGAGTGGAAGCGCATGGCGGGCATCCAGGTCGGCGGCTCGGCCAACAGCTGAGCAGCCGGTCAGAAGGGGCGCGGGGCTGTATCGACGCGCGGCTCCGCCGCCTGGGCGCGAGCGGCCACGGACAACTCGCAGCCGCCCGGCAACGCTGACGCCCGAGCTGAACCGCGACCTCGAACCCCGTTCACCCGTTAGGACGTGTAAGACCACGTCCCACGGGGAGCCCGGATGATCGAAACGCCGTCCCTCGTGGACCAGTACTGCCACGGCGTACTGAGAACGGAACTGGGCCTCGGCACCTTCGAGGCCCAGCTCGCACGCACCGAGGGCCCGCCCGCCCCGGGCACCACCCTCTTCGACACCCAGACCGGTTTCGCCGTGCGGCGCTGGTGCCCGCCCCTGCTCGGCCTGGAACCCCACTGCTCGCCCGCCCACTATCTCGCCCAGCGCCGCGAGCTCGGCATGCTGGAGGCCGGCCGCAGGCTGCTTCGGGGCAGCGGCATCACCACCTACCTCGTCGACACGGGCCTGCCCGGCGACCTCACCGGCCCCGCCGAGATGGCCTCCACGGGCGACGCCGAGGCCCGCGAGATCATCCGGCTTGAGCTGCTCGCGGAGCAGGTCGCCGACACCTCCGGCACGGTCGAGTCCTTTCTCGCCAACCTCGCCGAGTCGGTGCACGGAGCCGCCGCGAACGCCGTCGCCTTCACCTCCGTCGCGGGCGTACGGCACGGCCTCGCGCTCGCGCCGGAGCCGCCCGGACCGGGCGAGGTGCGCGGCGCGGCGGGCCGCTGGCTGGCCGGGCGACGGGTCGGCGGCGAGCTGACCGACCCGGTGCTGCTACGGCACCTGCTGTGGATCGCGGTCGCCTCGGGACGGCCCCTGCAACTGCACTCCGGGCTCGGCGAGCCGGGTTCGCGCATCGACCGTACGGACCCGGTCCTGCTCACCGACTTCGTCCGGGCCACGGCCGGGCTCGGCACGGATCTGATCCTGCTGCACAGCTACCCGTACCACCGTCACACCGCCCACCTGGCCGGCGTCTTCCCGCACGTGTACGCCGACTCGGGCGCGGCCCTGGTCCGCACCGGTGCCCGTGCGGCCACGGTCCTCGCCGAGATCCTGGAGCTGGCCCCGTTCGGCAAGATCCTGTTCTCCAGCGGCGCCCACGGCCTGCCCGAACTGCACGTCGTCGGGGCGCGGCTGTTCCGCGAGGCGCTGGGCCGGGTGCTGGGCGGCTGGGTGGCCGAGGGCGCGTGGTCCCTGGAGGACGCGCAGCGGGTGGCCCGGATGGTCGCGGCGGACAACGCGCGGCGGGTGTACGGGCTGGGGTGAGCTGTACAGACTGACGGGATGGACACCGAGCCCGACACCGAGACGTTACTGGCCCGCTTCCTCCGTGAACTGACGGCACTGAGGCCCGTCGCCGTCTGGGCGCACGGTTCGCTCGCCGCGGGCGACTACCAGGAGGGTCGCAGCGACCTTGATCTGATCGCGGTGCTGCCTCACTTTGTGACCCCGCGCGTCGTATGGAAGGTCGCGGTGGTGCATGCCCGCATGCGTGCCCAGCCCCTCGCCGCCACGTTGCACTGCACCTATCTGACCCCGGACACCGCGGACGACGCCGCCCGCCGCCATCTGACGTGGGCGCACGAGCAGCTGTTCAAGCGGCCGGTCACTCCGGTGACCCGGCGGGAGCTGCACACCTTCGGGCGGGTGCTGCACGGGCGCGTGCCCGCCGGGCTGCTGCCGCCGGTGCCGGACCGGGAGCTCGGCGACTTCGTCGTACGGGACCAGCGGGACTTCTGGCGGCCCGCCGTCGACAACGTCCCGCTGTGGACGCGGGACGTGTGGGTCGACCTGGGGATGATCACCTTCGCCCGGGCCACCGTCACCGCGCGCGAGGGCCGGCTGATCTCCAAGCGCGAGGCCCTCGACATGCTGCCCGGCCTGGGTGCACCCGTCGAGGTCGTCGAGGACATCCGCCGACGCCGCTACGGTGACTGGGCGCCGCCCACCGAGGAGTGGACGGCTCGTCGGGCCCGGCTGACCCGGGACTACCTGGGTCCGGCGATCGAGGCGTTCACGGAGTCGTACGACTGAGCGGGGAAACCGGCCGTCGCATCGGGGCGTTCCCGCAGCGCCAGCAGGACGCGCAGGACACCGATCCACACCAGGCACGAGCCGAACATGTGGAGACCGACGAGCAGCTCGGGCAGGTGCGTGAAGTACTGGACGTAGCCGATCACACCCTGCGAGAGCAGGATCAGGAACAGCTCGCGAGTGCGGTCGAGGGGGCCCTTGGGGGCGTCGACGGCCTTGAGCACGAACCACAGGGCGAAGGTGAGGGTCACCACGATCCAGGCGAGCACGGCGTGCAGCTTGCTGACCGTCTCCCAGTCGATCGGGATCCGGTTGATCTCGTTGGAGTCGCCCGCGTGCGGCCCGGCGCCGGTCACCACCGTGCCGACCGCGATGAGCAGCACGGACGCGACCACCAGGAACCAGACCAGCTGCTGCACGGCCTTGCCGACCAGCGGCCGCGGCGCCCCGTCGCCCTCGCGGGTGCGCTGCCACATCACCGTGGCGACGGTGATCAGGCCCGTCGAGAGCAGGAAGTGCGCGGCGACCGTGTACGGGTTCAGGCCCACCAGGACCACGATGCCGCCGAGCACCGCGTTGCCCATGACCACCCAGAACTGTGTCCAGCCGAGCCGGGTGAGGCTGCGCCGGTACGGCTTCTCCGAGCGTGCCGCGATGATCGCCCAGCCGATGGCGGCGCACAGCACGTACGTCAGCATGCGGTTGCCGAACTCGATGGCACCGTGGAAGCCCATCGCGCTGGTGGTGGTCAGCGAGTCCTCGGTGCACGTGGGCCAGGTCGGGCAGCCCAGCCCCGAGCCGGTCAGGCGTACGGCACCGCCGGTGACGACGATGACGACCGACATCACGAGCGCGGCGAGCGCCGCCCGCCGGACCGTCCGGGGATCCGGGGTCCAGCGTGCGGCGATGAAGGCGAGCGGGTTGCGCAGGGCCGCTACGGCGTCGGCGCGGGTCAGCTTTGGCACGTGCACCATCGTAGGCCGCCGCTTGTGCATGCTTTCACGAGGGTCCCGCCCCGGGACTACTCCCAGCGGAAGAACCGCCCGGCCGCCGCGAGCCCCACGACCGCCCACACGGCGAGGATGCCCAGGTCGCCCCACGGCATCCCGGCGCCGTGCTGGAGCACGTCCCGCAGGCCGTCCGAGAGGGCCGAGATGGGCAGCAGACCGAGGATGTGCTGACCGGCCGAGCCGAACTTGTCCAGCGGCACGATCACACCGCCGCCCACGAGCAGCAGCAGGAAGACCAGGTTGGCGGCGGCCAGCGTCGCCTCCGCCTTCAGGGTGCCCGCCATCAGCAGGCCGAGCCCCGAGAAGGCGGCCGTGCCGAGGATCAGCAGGAGCAGGACGGCGAGCGGGTTGCCGTGCGGGGACCAGCCCAGCGCGAAGGCGATCACCGTCAGCAGGATCACCTGGAGGACCTCGGTGACCAGGACGGACGCCGTCTTCGCGGTCATCAGGCCCCAGCGCGGCAGCGGGGAGGAGGCGAGCCGCTTCAGCACCCCGTAGCGGCGCTCGAAGCCGGTCGCGATGGCCTGCCCGGTGAACGCCGTGGACATCACGGCGAGGGCCAGGATGCCCGGGGCGAGGAAGTCCACCGCCTTGCCCTTGCCGGTGTCGACGATGTCCACGGAGCTGAAGAGCGCCAGCAGCAGGGTCGGGATCACGACCGTCAGCAGCAGCTGCTCGCCGTTGCGCAGCAGCATCTTCGTCTCCAGCGCCGCCTGGGCCGCGATCATGCGGGGGAGGGGCGCCGCACCCGGCTTCGGGGCGTACGTACCGGTCGCGGTCGTCATGAGCGCAGCTCCTTGCCTGTGAGCTCCAGAAAGACGTCTTCCAGGGTGTGCCGTTCGACCGAGATCCGGTCCGGCATCACCCCGTGCTGGGCGCACCACGAGGTCACCGTGGCCAGCAGCTGCGGGTCGACCTTGCCGACGACCCGGTAGCTGCCCGGGGTCAGCTCGGCGGCCGTGCAGTCGGCCGGGAGTGCCTTGAGCAGGGAGGCCACGTCGAGGCCGGGACGGCCGGTGAAGCGCAGGGTGTTCTCGGCGCCGCCCTTGCACAGCTCCTCCGGGGAGCCCTGGGCGATGACCCGGCCGCCGTCGATGATCGCGACGTCGTCGGCGAGCTGCTCGGCCTCGTCCATGTGGTGCGTGGTGAGGATCACCGAGACGCCGTCGGCGCGCAGGTCCTTGACCAGGTCCCAGGTGGCGTGGCGGGCCTGCGGGTCGAGGCCGGCGGTCGGCTCGTCCAGGAAGACCAGCTCCGGGCGCCCGACGACGGCCATGGCGAGCGCCAGCCGCTGCTGCTGGCCGCCGGACAGCCGGCGGTAGCTCGTGCGGCCGCAGGAGCCGAGCCCGAGGCGTTCCATCAGCGCGTCCACGTCCAGCGGCTGCGCGTGCAGCTTGGCCACGTGGCGCAGCATCTCGTCCGCTCTGGCGCCGGGGTACACGCCCCCGGACTGGAGCATCACGCCGATGCGCGGACGCAGCTCGGTGGCCTGCCGCACCGGGTCGAGGCCCAGCACGCGTACCGTGCCGGAATCCGGCTTCCGGTACCCCTCGCAGGTCTCGACCGTGGTCGTCTTCCCCGCCCCGTTGGGGCCGAGTACGGCGGTCACTCCCGCCTGGGCCACCAGGTCGAGGCCGTCCACCGCGGTCTTCGTGCCGTACCGCTTCACCAGGGCCTGGACCTCGATGAGCGGGTGCGGCGCGAAGCGTCTCGTCGAGGGACGGTGGTCGGGAGACGGGCGGGCGGGCTCACTTCGCATGGGTCCAGAGTCTAGGGAGGCGCCGCGCCGCTCAGGTGTGGGGGTGCGGGAACTCCTCCTCACGGGGGCGGTGAAGGGCCAGCCACCGCTCGGCGTAGGCCACGGCGTCCGCCACCGGGAACAGCCGGGCACCGGCCGCGCCGACCTGGCCGCGTACGACGGGACGGTCCCGTTCGTAGTCGTGGCCCAGCTCGTCGAAGCGGTCCGAGGTGATCGACACCTCGGTCACCGTCTCCCAGCCGCCGCCCGGTGCCGGCCGGCCGACCGGCACCAGCGGGGACGGTATGCGGTACTCGGCCAGGTGGAAGCTGGTGCAGGCGCCGTAGCCCGCGCCGAGCAGCAGGACCCGGGCGCCCAGCCGCTCCAGCCGGGCCAGCGGGCTGTACTCGCCCAGCCGGCAGTCGGGGGCGTGACCGTCGACGATCTCCGCGGCGCGGGGCCCCAGCGCGGCGAAGGAGGTCTGCGGGTGGGCGCTGCGCAGCGCCCCCGGCCAGGTGCGGACGGTCTCCGGGATCACCCCGACCCCGCGCGACGGGGTGATCAGCGGGTCGTAGGCGGGCATCGTGGCCCGGACCCTGTCCCACCATTCCCCGGGCACCGGAGGGTTGCCCCACACGGCCGGGTCGGACACGTCGCCGGACTGGGTGGGCACGACGAGCGTGCCGACGGGGCCGAGCGCGTCGAGGAGTCCCTGGACGACCGCGACGGCGCCTCCGTTGACCCAGCCGAGGGAACTCAGCGAGGAATGCACGAGGAGGATCTCGCCGGTCTCCACACCCAGCAGACGCAGCTGCGTGGAAACCGTGTCGCGAGTGACAAGTGGGCCGGTCGGAGGGGGTGTGGACATGGTTCGGGAGTCTTCCCGACGGGCGTGCGGGACGCCACCTCTTTGCTGTCCCGGCCCTGCTCGGACGATCACCGGAGGACCGGCGAATGATCGATCAGAAGATCATTTCCGCAGGTCAGATTAGGTATGCCTAAGTGACGCAGGGCACCGCCTGATGATCCGGACCGCGCTTGTCAGGCTCCGAAGAATTACGCAACAATGGCGTTGTGAAAAACGTCGGCGAGGCTCGGGAGACCCCGATGGGTACCCCGCAGGAGGAGCTCGCGACCGGAGAGCGCTCGACGCGCAACCGGGTCGCGCGGTCCATCCTGGACCACGGCCCGTCGACCGTCACCGAACTCGCCGGACGTCTGGGCCTGACCCCGGCGGCCGTACGACGGCACCTGGACGCGCTGGTCGCGGACGACGTCGTCGAGGCGCGCGAGCAGCGGGTGTACGGCACGCGCACGCGTGGCCGTCCCGCCAAGGTCTTCGCGCTCACGGACTGCGGCCGGGACGCCTTCGACCAGTCGTACGACAAGCTCGCCGCCGACGCCCTGCGCTGGATCGCCGAGCGGGAGGGTGGCGCCGAGGCGGTGGCCGCCTTCGCCCGCGCCCGGATCGCCGCCCAGGCGGGCGCGTACCGCAAGGCGATCGAGAGCGTCAGCCCCGACGAGCGCACCGAAGCGCTGGCCAAGGCCCTGAGCGTGGACGGGTACGCTGCTACGGCGCGCAGCGCACCGGTCGGCGAGCAGCTGTGCCAGCACCACTGCCCGGTCGCCCACGTGGCGGAACAGTTCCCGCAGCTGTGCGAGGCGGAGACGGAGATCTTCGCCGAGCTGCTCGGGACCCACGTCCAGCGACTGGCGACGATCGCGCACGGCGACGGCGTCTGCACGACGTTCATCCCCAAGATTTCCAAGACCAGCGACAACGCATCTGCAAGCACGGCCGGGAGGAACCCCGCATGACTCTCCCCACGGAGACTGCCCACCCCGAACTCGAGGGTCTGGGCACGTACGAATACGGTTGGGCCGACTCCGACGAGGCCGGCGCCTCTGCGAAGCGTGGTCTGAACGAGGACGTGGTCCGGGACATCTCGGCGAAGAAGTCCGAGCCGGAGTGGATGACCAAGCTCCGTCTCAAGGGCCTGCGCCTCTTCGAGAAGAAGCCCATGCCGAACTGGGGCTCGGACCTCTCGGGCATCGACTTCGACAACATCAAGTACTTCGTGCGCTCCACGGAGAAGCAGGCGGAGTCCTGGGAGGACCTGCCCGAGGACATCAAGAACACCTACGACAAGCTGGGCATCCCGGAGGCCGAGAAGCAGCGCCTCGTCGCCGGTGTCGCCGCCCAGTACGAGTCGGAGGTCGTCTACCACCAGATCCGCGAGGACCTGGAGGAGCAGGGCGTCATCTTCCTCGACACCGACACCGCGCTGAAGGAGCACCCGGAGCTCTTCAAGGAGTACTTCGGCACGGTCATCCCGGTCGGTGACAACAAGTTCGCCTCGCTGAACACCGCCGTGTGGTCGGGCGGCTCCTTCATCTACGTCCCGCCGGGCGTCCACGTGGAGATCCCGCTCCAGGCCTACTTCCGTATCAACACGGAGAACATGGGCCAGTTCGAGCGGACCCTGATCATCGTCGACGAGGGTGCCTACGTGCACTACGTCGAGGGCTGCACCGCCCCGATCTACAAGTCGGACTCGCTGCACTCCGCGGTCGTCGAGATCATCGTCAAGAAGAACGCCCGCTGCCGCTACACGACCATCCAGAACTGGTCGAACAACGTCTACAACCTGGTCACCAAGCGCGCCGTGGCGTACGAGGGCGCGACCATGGAGTGGATCGACGGCAACATCGGCTCCAAGGTGACGATGAAGTACCCGGCCGTCTACCTGATGGGCGAGCACGCCAAGGGCGAGACCCTCTCCATCGCCTTCGCGGGCGAGGGCCAGCACCAGGACGCCGGTTCCAAGATGGTCCACATGGCGCCGAACACCTCGTCCAACATCGTCTCCAAGTCGGTGGCGCGCGGTGGCGGTCGTACCTCGTACCGCGGCCTGGTCGAGATCGGCGAGGGCGCCGCCGGCTCCAAGTCGAACGTGCTCTGCGACGCGCTGCTGGTCGACACGATCTCCCGCTCCGACACGTACCCCTACGTGGACGTCCGCGAGGACGACGTGTCCATGGGCCACGAGGCGACCGTCTCCAAGGTCTCCGAGGACCAGCTCTTCTACCTGATGAGCCGCGGTCTGACCGAGTTCGAGGCGATGGCGATGATCGTGCGCGGCTTCGTCGAGCCGATCGCCAAGGAACTGCCGATGGAGTACGCGCTGGAGCTCAACCGGCTGATCGAGCTGCAGATGGAGGGCGCGGTCGGTTAGTCACCGGCCCGCAGTCCCCGTCAAGCCACTTACGCAAGAAAGCGAGCATTACGACAGCCATGGCTGAGGCTCAGAACATCCCCGTGGGCTCGACCACCGCGGGCCAGATCGCGGTGGCCGCCGAGTCGACCGTCGCCACGCGCATGAGCGCGCCCCCGTCCTTCGACGTCGCGGACTTCCCGGTCCCGCACGGCCGCGAGGAGGAGTGGCGGTTCACCCCGCTGGAGCGCCTGCGCGGGCTGCACGACGGCAGCGCCGTCGTGAACGGCGAGGGCGTGAAGGTCACCGTCGAGGCCCCCGAGGGCGTCACCGTCGAGACCGTCGGCCGCGACGACGCGCGCGTCGGCAGGGCGGGCACCCCGGTGGACCGCGTGGCCGCCCAGGCGTACTCGGCGTTCGAGCAGGCCGGCGTGGTCACCGTCCCCAAGGAGACGGTGCTCACCGAGCCGATCCGCATCGCCGTGCACGGTGCGGGCGGGGTCGCCTTCGGCCACCAGGTCATCGAACTGGGTGCCTTCGCCGAGGCCGTCGTCGTCATCGACCACACCGGTGACGCGGTGCTCGCCGCCAACGTCGACTACCTCCTGGGCGACGGCGCCAAGCTGACCGTCGTCTCCGTCCAGGACTGGGACGACAAGGCCGTGCACGTGGCCCAGCACAACGCCCTGATCGGCCGCGACGCGTCCTTCAAGTCGGTCGTCGTGACCTTCGGCGGCGACGTGGTCCGCCTGCACCCGCGCGTCACCTACGCGGGCACCGGCGGCGAGGCCGAGCTGCTCGGCCTGTACTTCACCGACGCCGGGCAGCACCAGGAGCACCGCCTGCTGGTCGACCACAACACCCCGCACTGCAAGTCGAACGTCGTCTACAAGGGCGCGCTCCAGGGCGACGACGCGCACGCGGTGTGGATCGGTGACGTGCTCATCGAGGCCAGGGCCGAGGGCACCGACACCTACGAGATGAACCGCAACCTGGTGCTGACCGACGGTGCGCGGGTCGACTCGGTGCCGAACCTGGAGATCGAGACCGGCGAGATCGTCGGCGCCGGCCACGCCTCCGCGACCGGCCGCTTCGACGACGAGCAGCTCTTCTACCTGATGGCCCGCGGCATCCCGGAGCACGAGGCCCGCCGCCTCGTCGTCCGTGGCTTCTTCGCCGAGCTGGTCCAGCAGATCGGTGTCGCGGACATCGAGGAGCGCCTGCTCGCGAAGATCGAGGAGGAGCTGGAGGCTGCGGTCGCATGACCTTCGTACGCGCCTGTGGGCTGAGCGAGCTGGAGGAGGACACCCCGAAGCGGGTGGAACTCGACGGCACGCCCGTGTCCATCGTGCAGACCGAGGGCGAGGTCTTCGCGATCCACGACATCTGCTCCCACGCGAACGTCTCGCTCTCCGAGGGCGAGGTGGAGGACTGCCAGATCGAGTGCTGGCTGCACGGCTCCAGCTTCGACCTCCGCACCGGTAAGCCGTCCGGCCTTCCCGCGACGCGCCCCGTCCCCGTATACCCCGTAAAGATCGAAGGGGACGACGTGCTCGTCTCCCTCACCCAGGAGTCCTGAGGCACCCATGGCAACGCTTGAAATCCGAGACCTGCACGTCACCGTCGAGGCCGACAACGCCACGAAGGAGATCCTCAAGGGCGTCGACCTCACCGTGAAGCAGGGCGAGACGCACGCCATCATGGGCCCCAACGGCTCCGGCAAGTCGACCCTCGCCTACTCGCTCGCGGGTCACCCGAAGTACACGATCACCAGCGGCACCGTGCTGCTCGACGGCGAGGACGTCCTGGAGATGTCCGTCGACGAGCGCGCCCGCGCGGGCCTGTTCCTGGCGATGCAGTACCCGGTCGAGGTCCCCGGCGTCTCGGTCTCCAACTTCCTGCGCACCTCCGCCACCGCCGTCCGCGGCGAGGCCCCCAAGCTGCGCACCTGGGTGAAGGAGGTCAAGGAGGCCATGGAGCGCCTCAACATGGACCCGTCCTTCGCCGAGCGCAACGTCAACGAGGGCTTCTCCGGCGGTGAGAAGAAGCGCCACGAGATCCTCCAGCTCGAGCTGCTCAAGCCGAAGGTCGCGATCCTCGACGAGACCGACTCCGGCCTGGACGTCGACGCGCTCCGCATCGTCTCCGAGGGCGTCAACCGCGTCCGTGAGACCGGCGAGGTCGGCACCCTGCTGATCACGCACTACACGCGCATCCTGCGCTACATCAAGCCCGACTACGTCCACGTCTTCTCCGCGGGCCGGATCGTCGAGTCCGGCGGTGCCGAGCTCGCCGACAAGCTGGAGGACGAGGGCTACGAGGCTTACACGAAGGGTGGCGCATCCGAGTGACACAGCTGCCGGGCCTCCTCGACACCGAGGCGATCCGCAAGGACTTCCCCGTCCTGGACCGACTGATCCACGACGGCAAGAAGCTCGTGTACCTGGACAACGCGGCGACCTCGCAGAAGCCGCGCCAGGTGCTGGACGCCCTGAGCGAGTACTACGAGCGCTACAACGCCAACGTCCACCGCGGTGTGCATGTGCTCGCCGAGGAGGCCACGGCGCTGTACGAGGGCGCGCGCGACAAGGTCGCCACGTTCATCAACGCGCCGAGCCGCGACGAGGTGATCTTCACCAAGAACGCCTCCGAGTCGCTGAACCTCGTGGCGAACATGCTGGGCTGGGCCGACGAGCCCTACCGGGTGGACCACGAGACCGAGATCGTCATCACGGAGATGGAGCACCACTCCAACATCGTGCCGTGGCAGCTGCTGGCGCAGCGCACGGGCGCGAAGCTGAAGTGGTTCGGCCTCACCGACGACGGCCGGCTGGACCTGTCCAACATCGACGAGATCATCACCGAGAAGACGAAGATCGTCTCCTTCGTGCTGGTGTCGAACATCCTGGGCACGGTCAACCCGGTCGACGCGATAGTCCGACGTGCGCAGGAGGTCGGTGCGCTGGTCTGCATCGACGCCTCGCAGGCCGCCCCGCACATGCCGCTGGACGTGCAGGCCCTGCAGGCCGACTTCGTGGCCTTCACCGGCCACAAGATGTGCGGCCCGACCGGCATCGGCGTTCTCTGGGGCCGCCAGGAGCTGCTGGAGGACCTGCCTCCCTTCCTGGGCGGTGGCGAGATGATCGAGACGGTGTCGATGCACTCCTCGACGTACGCCCCGGCCCCGCACAAGTTCGAGGCGGGCACGCCCCCGATCGCCCAGGCGGTCGGTCTCGGTGCCGCGATCGACTACCTGAACTCGATCGGCATGGAGAAGATCCTCGCCCACGAGCACGCGCTCACCGAGTACGCGGTGAAGCGCCTGGCAGAGGTCCCGGACCTGAGGATCATCGGCCCGACCACGGCCGAGGACCGCGGGGCGGCGATCTCCTTCACGCTGGGCGACATCCACCCGCACGACGTGGGTCAGGTTCTGGACGAGCAGGGCATCGCGGTCCGTGTCGGTCACCACTGCGCGCGGCCCGTCTGCCTCCGTTACGGAATTCCTGCGACCACGCGAGCGTCGTTCTATCTGTACTCCACGCCGGCCGAGATCGACGCACTGGTCGACGGCCTGGAGCACGTACGGAACTTCTTCGGCTGAAGGGCGTGCTGAAAAGGTGAAGCTGGACTCCATGTACCAGGAAGTCATCCTGGACCACTACAAGAACCCGCACGGGCGTGGTCTGAGGGATGGCGACGCCGAGGTGCACCATGTGAACCCGACGTGCGGCGACGAGATCACCCTTCGCGTGAAGTACGACGGAACGACGATCAGGGACGTCTCGTACGAGGGCCAGGGCTGCTCCATCAGCCAGGCCTCGGCCTCCGTGCTGAACGAGCTCCTCGTCGGCAAGGAACTGGCCGACGCGCAGAAGATCCAGGAGACCTTCCTGGAGCTGATGCAGTCCAAGGGAAAGCTCGAGCCCGACGACGCCATGGAAGAGGTGCTGGAGGACGCGGTCGCGTTCGCCGGTGTTTCCAAGTACCCGGCCCGGGTCAAGTGCGCCCTCCTCAGCTGGATGGCGTGGAAGGACGCGACGGCCCAGGCCCTGGGCGGGGCCGACGCCGAAAGGAAGACGGCATGAGCGACACCGTGGAGACGAAGCCGGCCTCGGAGGAGGAACTCCGCGAGGCCCTGTACGACGTCGTGGACCCCGAGCTGGGCATCGACGTCGTCAACCTCGGCCTGATCTACGGCATCCACATCGACGACGCGAACATCGCGACGATCGACATGACCCTGACCTCGGCGGCCTGCCCGCTGACCGATGTCATCGAGGACCAGGCCAAGTCCGCCACGGACGGCCTGGTGAACGAGCTGCGCATCAACTGGGTCTGGATGCCCCCGTGGGGCCCCGACAAGATCACGGACGACGGCCGGGAGCAGCTTCGGGCGCTCGGGTTCAACGTCTGAGACAAGCGCGTACGTGAAGCGGCGGCACCTGCGAGGTGCCGCCGCTTTCGTGTGTTCAGGCGAGCTCGTCCACCAGCAGGAACGCCGAGTCGGCCCGGTACAGGTCGGTGTTCTGGTACGGGTCCAGCCTCAGCTGGAAGTTCTGGTGGCGCAGGAAGCGGCCCGGGTAGTTGACCGACTCCAGCATGGTCGCGCCGGTGTGGGGGGACGTGCGGGGGCAGAACGTGGCGTCCTGCTCGAACAGGCGGGAGCCGTCGTCGTGTTCGGCGCGCAGGAGGAAGGTGCGGTGGCGGAGGTAGTCGCCGTCGGCTGTGGCGAAGGAGTAACAGCGGGCGTCGGACAGGCCCTTGACGAGTTCGAAGGTGGCGGCGCGGCGGGCGGAGGGTGAGTCGGCCGGGTCGAGCTTCACGTAGTCGCCGACGACGTGCCAGTAGCGGTCGGGGTAGTTCAGGGAGCGGACGGAGCGCCGGTCGGCGGTCGGCTTCGAGGAACTGCCGTGGTCGGCCGGGGGCTTGGCGGGGGAGGGTTTCGAGTCTGCCGGGTGGGTGGGCGCGGGGGACTCGGTTGTGGCGGGTGAGGCCGAGGCCATGCTCGTTCTGCCCTTCGGTGGAGCGGGCGTACTCACGGAAGGGGAGGCGAAGGAGAGCAGGCCGGGGCCGCTGTCCGTGGAGGCTCCGGCCGCGGGCCGGGTGGCCCGCTGCTCGCGGCTCTGGCCGGTCACGGCCGTCGCCGTCACACAGGCCGTGATCGCGGCCATGGCAAGTGCGCCTGCCAGCCAGAGTCTTCGGGTGCCGGGGGCCCGGGAGGTGTCCGGGTTCCAGTCGTTCTCCCAGGGCCGGTGTTGCGGGGAGTGGGGGGTGTTCTCAGGCATACGGCTCTCCACCGCCGCCCGGGGCGGCGGCTGGGGGTGTGTGGGTGAAGTGAGTGAAGCGTGAAGCTGAAGTGGTGCCGAGGGGCCGCACATTAGTGGAGCGGGGTGCTGTGGTGAGCGGTTTCTATGAAACTGAAACTTTCTCGTTGTGTACGGCCGTACACAACGCTGGGTACGCTGGTCCTCATGGGATACCTGTTGCTCGCCGGCGCCATCGCCGCCGAGGTCGCCGCCACGACGGCGATGAAGTACAGCGAGGGCTTCAGCAGGCTCTGGCCCTCGCTCGTGACGGCTCTGGGCTACGTCGTCTCCTTCGCGCTGCTCGCCCGGACGCTGAAGACCGTGTCGATCGGCACGGCGTACGCGATCTGGGCCGGCGTGGGCACCGCGACCATCGCCGTCATAGGCCTGGTGCTGTTCGGGGAGGGGCTGAGCGCGACCAAGGTCGCCGGGATCCTGCTGATCGTCGGGGGAGTGGTGGTGCTGAACCTGGGTGGGGCGCACTGATGCCCCGCCGTTACGACCCCGAGCGGCGGCAGCGGATCATCGACGCGGCGATCCGGGTCGTGGGGGAGAAGGGCATCGCCGGGCTGAGCCATCGCTCGGTCGCCGCCGAGGCGGACGTGCCGCTCGGCTCCACGACCTACCACTTCGCCACCCTGGACGACCTCCTGGTGGCCGCCCTGTGCCAGGCCAACGAGGGGTTCGCCAAGGTGCTCGACGCCAGTGAGGTGCTGGCCGACGCCGACGGTGATCTCGCGGCGGGCCTCGCCCGGATCCTCGGCGAGTGGCTGGGCGGCGACCGGCCGGGTGTCGAGCTGGAGTACGAGTTGTATCTCGCGGCCCTCAGGCGCCCCGCCCTGCGCCCCGTCGCCGCCCAGTGGACCGAGGAGACGGCCGCGCGGCTCGCCACGCGCACCGATCCCGTGACGGCGCGGGCGCTGCTCGCGCTGATGGACGGCATCTGTCTGCAGGTGCTGCTGACGGGCGGTTCGTACGACGAGGGGTACGCGCGCGAGGTGCTGAAGCGGGTGATTCCCTGATCACCAGCGTGTTCACCGGTCGAGCGACGACTTCCGGAAAACCGTGAACTCTCCGATGCCCATCGGGGAACAGGAGGTGACACGCACTCACCGACGAATCAGGGGAGCCTTGTGAGCGGACCACCGCCGTCCAGGGTACGGACGGAGGACGACGCGGACATCGTCGTGCAGTCGCTGGAGCAGCCGGAGCTGTTCGCCCTGCTCTACGACCGCTACGCCCCCGACATCCACCGCTACGCGGCTCGCCGCCTGGGCGACACCGCTGCCGACGACATCACCGCCGACACCTTCCTGGTCGCGTTCCGGATCCGGTCCCGCTACGACCGCACGCGCCCCAACGCGCGTCCCTGGCTGTACGGCATCGCCGGAAACCTCATCGGCAAGCAGCGCCGCGCCGAGGTACGGGCGCTCAGGGCACTCGCCCGCACCGGCCACGACCCGGTCGCCGAGTCCTGGGGCGAGTCCTGGGTCGAGGACACCGACAGCCGGATCGCGGCGCAGGGCCCCCTGGCCGGCGCCCTCGCCGGGCTGTCGGCGCCCGACCGGCACGTCCTGCTGCTCGTCGCCTGGGCCGAACTCACCTACCAGGAGGTCGCGGAGGCGTTGGACATACCGGTCGGCACGGTTCGCTCGCGGCTCAACCGGGCGCGACGCAAGGTACGTACGGCGCTGGGCGCCGATCCCGCATTCGTGACCGACGCGGTGGAGGTGGCGTAGCGATGGACGAGATGACCGAGGTGCGCGAGCTGCGCGCCCACGCACCGGTGCCCGACCGGGCCCGGCTCGCGCCGGGACGGGCGCGGCTCGCCGAGGCCGCGCGGGCGGGGGAGCTGCGCCGCGCGTTGTGGCGACGGCGGGAGTTCGTGATCGTCGCGGTCGTGGCCGCGGTGACCGCCGTCGCCGTCACCGCCACCCTGCTGGTGGGCGGGAAGGGCACGGGACGCAAGGTGCAGCCCGCGGCGACGCCGAGCGTGCGTTTCAAGGGGGTGAGTGCCGCCGAGTTCCTGCGGCAGGCCGCCGACGCGGTCGAGGCACAGCCGGACGGCGCCGTTCCCACGGCGAAGCAGTGGATCTACACCGAGGCGGCGCAGGAGCCTGAGGACAAGTCCCACAGCTTCCTGGGCGAGCAGGAGAGCTGGATCCGGTACGACGGCTCCGCCAGGGCCTCCCGGATACGGGACGAACCGCTTCACATCACCCAGCTGCACCTGGAGAACGGCGGCGAGGGCGACGAACGCTCGCCGCGCGAGATGTACCGGGTCCTCGTCGCCCTGCCGGCCGACGGCGAAGGGACGCTGAAGGCGCTCCGTGAGCAGAACGCCATCGCCGACAGCAAGGCAGTCTCCCAGGCACGCAACGACTACGTCGAGATCAGCGTCCTGCTGTCGGCCGACGTGATGCCGGCCAAGGGCCTGGCCTCTCTCTACCGCGCCCTCGCGCTCGTGCCGGGAGGGAAGGTCACCGGCCACCTCGTCGAGACCGCCGCCGGACGCCGGGCGATCGCCCTGGACTGCGGCCGCGAGGACAACCCCAAGACCGGTGAGTCGACGCATGACCAGTGGCTGATCGACCCGAAGACCTACCGGATCGTCGGCAGGCGGCTGGTCGGCGGCGGCAAGGTCATGGGCGGCAGTTCGGTCGTCACGACGGCTGTGGTGGACCGGGCGGGCGAGCGCGGCTGACCACCCACGATTCCGGGCGGCCCGCACCACAGGGGAGCGCGGGCCGCCCGTGTCCCACCCCGGCGGGAGAGTCACCGCAGAGACGACGCCGCCCGGCACATGAGACGCCCCCGGTACGGGTTCGCCCGCACGACCTCCCCCACGTTAGGTTTCCTACATGACCGACACTGCTTCCCGTACCACCGGCGCCGTCGCCGCCGGCCTCGCCACCCTCGCCTCCGACGGCACCGTTCTCGACACCTGGTTCCCGGCCCCCGAGCTCGTCACTGTGACTGCCGAGGGCCTCGGCCCCGCCGGCACCGAGCGCCTCTCCGCCGAGCAGGCCGCCGAGCTGCTCGGCAGCGGCGCCACCGCGGCGATCGGCCCGGACGCCCGCCGTGGTGTCGAGGTGGTCGCGGTCCGTACGGTCATCGCCGCCCTCGACGACAAGCCGCTCGACGCGCACGACGTCTACCTGCGCCTGCACCTGCTCTCGCACCGCCTGGTCAAGCCGCACGGCCAGAACCTGGAGGGCATCTTCGGGCACCTCGCCAACGTCGCCTGGACCTCGCTCGGCCCGGTCGCCGTGGACGACGTCGAGAAGGTGCGGCTGAACGCCCGCGCCGAGGGCCTGCACCTCCAGGTCACCTCGATCGACAAGTTCCCGCGCATGACGGACTACGTCGCCCCCAAGGGTGTCCGCATCGCCGATGCCGACCGGGTCCGCCTCGGCGCGCACCTCGCCGAGGGCACCACGGTCATGCACGAGGGCTTCGTGAACTTCAACGCCGGCACGCTCGGCACCTCCATGGTCGAGGGCCGTATCTCCGCGGGTGTCGTGGTCGGCAACGGTTCGGACATCGGCGGCGGTGCCTCCACCATGGGCACGCTGTCCGGCGGCGGCAACGTGATCATCTCCATCGGTGAGCGCTGCCTGATCGGCGCCGAGGCGGGTGTCGGCATCGCGCTCGGCGACGAGTGCGTGATCGAGGCCGGCCTGTACGTCACCGCGGGCACCCGGGTGACGATGCCCGACGGCCAGATCATCAAGGCCCGCGAGCTCAACGGCGCCTCCAACATCCTCTTCCGCCGCAACTCGGTCACCGGTGTCGTCGAGGCCCGTCCGAACAACGCGGTGTGGGGCGGTCTGAACGACATCCTGCACAGCCACAACTGACGCAGACGACACAGACGATCAACGGCGGCCGCAGATGCGGCCGCCGTTGCTGTTCGTGTGTGTCGGTCACAGGCCCATGGAGATGGCCAGCCGGGTCAGCTCGGCCGTGCTGTTGATGTTGAGCTTGGCCCGGATGCGGCGCAGGTAGGCGTCGACCGTGTGCTTGGAGAGTCCCATGTGGCGGGCGGTCTGCAGGTAGGTGCGGCCGGCCGCGATGTGCCGCAGGGTCTCCCGCTCGCGCGGAGCCAGCTCGGGGGCGGGGGCTTCGGCAGTCGTGGTGAGAGTGAGGCTCATGGGATTTCCTTCGGCGGGTCGACTCGGTCGTCGCTGCTCGCATCCTCGGAAGCAGTGGGCAAATGTCCGAATCTCGGCTTTTCGCCCTCTTTCTTCGAGTTTGAGACGGTGACGTCATGGCCGTGTCCGCCGACTGTCACAGCCGTGTCACGAGCCCGCCCAGAGCGTTTGCCAGCGCCGTGAAGTCCCCCTCGCGCAGTCCGAGCCGCGGGTCGACGTGGTGCAACAGTGCAGGCCCGGGGTGGTGCGCCGCCGCGTAGGCGGTGTCCGCCGGACTCTGCTCGTCGTCCACCCAGGCGAAGGGGCGCCCCGCCGCGTACGCCACGATCGCCGCCGTCTTCCAGTGGACTCCGTCCGGCCGCTCGGCGAACAGGTCGGCGCCGAAGTCGACGTACGGCAGCTCGGGCAGACCGACGACCGGCGCGATCCAGCGGTTGGCCTCCGCCATCCAGGTCGTCGCCCAGCACAGGTCATAGCCGAGCGACAGCAGCGCCGGGCCGTGGGACGGGTTCAGCCGGACCCGCAGGGGGCGGCCCGGGCGCAGGGAGGCCCTGATCGTCGTGTAACCCTCGGGGCGGCGTTCCGGCCTGGCCGCGTACGGGTTGAGGGGGCCGTCGACGTCCAGGAACAGCAAGGGGCGGGGCATGGGGGCACCGTACGGCGGCGGGGCCGGGGGATCTTCTGAATTTTCTGTGGCGGGCAGGCATAGCGGCGGGGCACCCCGCACGTCACATGGGGTACAGGGCCCGGACAGCAGGTCGGCCCGGGGGAAGAGAAGGTGACGATGGATGCCCAAGCGCAGGAGAGTTTTCGACAGTTCGTGGCCGGCAGGTCCTCGGCGCTGCTGAAGACGGCCGTCCTGCTGAGTGGCGGGGACCAGCACGCGGCCGAGGATCTGCTGCAGAACGCGCTGGTCAAGGCGGCCGGGCGATGGCAGCGCATCGACGAACCGGAGGCCTATGTCCGGCGGATCCTCTATCGGCAGCAGGTCAGCCGCTGGCGGCTGAAATGGCGGCGCCGGGAGGTCACCGTCGCCGAGCTGCCGGAGGCCGCCGCCGCCCCGGACGCGTCCGGCACCGCCGAGCTGCGGCTCGTGCTGCGCACCGCCCTGTCCCGGCTCACCGCACGCCAGCGCACCGTGCTGGTGCTGCGCTACTTCGAGGACCTGCCCGAGGCCGACGTGGCCCGGCTGCTCGGCTGCTCCGTCGGCACCGTACGGTCCACCACCCACCGCTCCCTGGCCCGGCTGCGCACCCTCGCGCCCGAGCTGGCCGCGCTCGGCCCGGACGGCAACGACCAGTGGCCGTCCCGTGACTTCTCGCCCGTGGAGGTGCGTCCGTGAACGTCGAGGAACTGGTACGTGACTCCCTGAAGGAGATGGCGGGACAGACGCAGCCCGCGTCCGCGAACCTCGCCGACCGGGTGTTCGCGCTGCGCCGCAGGCGTCGTACCCGCCGGATCGCCGTGGTCGCCGCGTCCGCCGCGGCCGTGGTCGCCGTCGCCGTGGGTGCGCCGCTGCTCGACGCCGGTGGCCGGGACGTACGGCCCGCAGGCGTCCCCGACGGCCGGGTCGTGGCCCACCCCGACCAGTCGCCGCCGCGCGAGCTGATCGGCGCCGGGGACACCGTCATGGCCGGGTACAGCACGCCGAAGACCGTGAAGCTGGCGAACAAGGACTGGATCTACCAGCACATCTACCGGCTGCTGGATCCCGGGACCGGTACCTACAAGAAGGACGACCGCTGGTCCTTCGTGACCGTCGCGCCGGGCGCGCGCACGGCCGCCGTGCTGGAGCGCGAGCTGCCCGCCACCCGGGTGGGCCTGCTCGACCTGGCCAGCGGCGAGGTCAAGCGGTGGATCCCGGTGCCGCAGGGCGCCGGAGGGGCCGCCTTCTCGCCGGACGGGACCAAGCTGGCCGTCACCACCTACGCCAAGAACCCCGACCGCGCCTTCTGGAGCGCCAAGGTCGAGGTCAACTCCAAGATGGAACCGCAGGGGGTGCCCAGCCGGACCGGGTTCACCCTGATCGACGTCGCCTCGGGCACGGGGCAGTGGCACAAGCTGCCCTTCTGGAAGGACAAATATGGGATGGGCGGCAACCCGCGCACGGATATGGAGTTCAGTCACGACGGGAAGTACCTCTGGGAACCCATGACCGAGAAGCCGTACCGCCAGTACCACGCCTTCGACGGCACCGACGTCCGGACGCCCGCAGCGGAGAAGTACGTGTCGCCCTACGTGGACGCCGGCCTCTCGCCCGACGGGAAGTACGCGGCGGGTGACTTCGCCGGGCACGGCAAGGTGATCGCCTCCGCCATCATCGACCCCGTCACCGGCAAGATGATCACCAAGGTTCCGGGTCAGCAGCTGCTGGCCTGGGCCGACGGCAAGCGGCTGATCGCGTGGGGCATCGGCGGCGACGGCAACGAGTTCCACCAGCGGCTGGTCCTCGTCACCGTGGGCAGCGACAAGGTGCAGCCGCTCAGCGGCTTCCGCTCGCCGAAGTACAACAGCGGCGGCCGCTGGGAACCGCTGTTCACGACCCGCTGACCAGCTCCTCGTACCGTGCCAGCAGCCCGTCGGCCGTCTCCCGGCCGGCGGGCAGCAGCGGTGCCCGCACCGGGCCCGCGGGCAGGCCGAGTTCACCGAGGAGCGCCTTGGCGGTGACCGTGCCGGGCAGGCCCGCGCCCATCATCGCCTCGATCAACGGCGTTGCCCGCAGCTGGAGTTCGGTCGCGCGGGCCGTGTCACCCGCGTCGAACGCGTCCAGGACGGCCGCGACGTGGCCGGGCACGGCGTTGGCGACCGTGCTCACGCACCCGGCCGCACCCACCGCGTACAGCGCGAGGACGTGCTCGTCGCAGCCGGCGTAGTACGCCAACTCCGTGTGCGCCAGCACCTTCTGGGTGCCGAGGAAGTCGTAGGAGCAGTCCTTGACCGCCACGATCCGCGGGTGCCCGGCGAGGCGGATCATCGTCTCCGGCTCGATCCGGGTGCCCGTGCGGCCCGGGATGTCGTAGAGCATCACCGGCAGCCCGCTCGCGTCGGCGACCTGGCGGAAGTGCGCCTCCAGCGACTCCTGCGGCGGCCTGCTGTAGTACGGCGTCACCACCAGCACGCCGTCCGCGCCCGCCTTCTCGGCGGCGAGGGCCAGTTCGACCGTGTGCCGGGTGTCGGCTGTGCCGACGCCGGCGACCAGCGAGATCCCGCCGCCGACCGCGTCCCGCACGGCCGCGATCAGCTCCGCCTTCTCCGTGTCCGTGGTGGTCGGCGACTCGCCCGTGGTGCCGTTCAGTACCAGGCCGTCGCAGCCCTCGGTCACCAGCCGGCCGGCCAGCCGCCGCGCCCCCTCCACGTCGAGCGTGCCCGCCTCGGTGAACGGGGTGATCATCGCGCAGAGCGTGCGGCCGAAGGGCCGGCGTCGATTCGTCATGGGAGTAGTCTCGGCAGGGCAACGGTGAAGCTCTACTTAATTCTGCTTAGATGTATTACTAAGCGTTGCTGATGAATTGAGGGGGTGCGCGGCCGATGGCCCTATGGGCAATTCGGTCCTTCATGCGTCACCATGGGCCGGGACGGTCATCGATGTCGGTCATGGGAGGCACCATGAAGCTCGGCAAGGCACTGGCCACCGGGGTCGCCGAAGAGCGGCCGCTCGTCCATGAGGAGGAGCCCCAGCTCCCCGAGGAGACCACCCTCAGCGCACCGGCCGAGCCGGCCCGCGAAGAGGTACCGGCGGCCCGATGAGGCTGCGGCTCCCGGCCGAACGCCCGACGGAGCCGCCGACCGGATACAAGATCGCCCGCCCGGTGCTGTCCCAGGACGGCACCCGGGCCGGGTTCACCGGCGTGTCGCTGGGCAGCGCGCTGCCGTACGGCGTGCTCGACGACGCCTCCTGCGTCTACGGGCGCAGACACCGCGCGCCCGCGCGGCTGTGCGACTGCGGCTTCCACTGCGTGCACGACCGGGCGGCCGCCGAGGCCCTGCTGTGCGCGGCGGAACACCGGGCCGCGGTCCTGCTGGAAGTCTCCGTGCTCGGCGCCTACATCCGCTTCGAGCGCGGCTTCCGCTACGCCCGCCAGCGGGTGCGCACGGCGACCGTCGGTCCCTGTGCCTGCGGCGCCACCGCGGTCGCGCTCGCCGCCGACGACGAGTGGGGCAGGCCCGGCTGGCGAGGTCTCGCCCCCGCGTGCGCGGGCTGTGTACGCGGCCGTACGTCCGTCTCGCTCGCCGGATTCGCCCGGCTGGCCGGGGAGGGCCTGCGGGTGAGGGCGGGCGGTGCCGGTGTGGCGGCTCCGAACGCCGGGTTGACGGCCGACGGCGAGCTGGGCGTGCCCGAACTCGTCGCGGAAGCCGCCCTGTTGCAGGCCCGGCTCGACTGGTTCCAGACCCAACTCGCACGACTCGGCAACCGCGGGGCCGGGGGAGCGGAGCACGACTGACGGTCTTCGGTGGGGGTACCCGGATGTTCCGCAGGGAGAGGAGGCGGAACACCCTGCCGGCGATGTGATCAGGGAAAGGGCACACCGATGAAGCACAGGATCCCGCACGGCTCGGGCGCCAAGGGCCCCGACGAGCTGCGGCACCAGTTCGAACAGACCCGCACCCGGCTCGGCCACAGTGTCGCCCAGTGGAAGGACAGGGCCGACGTGAAGGGCCGGGCGTCCACCCGGGCCGCCGACCTCAAGGACAAGGCCGGTGCCATGACCGTCCAGCTGCGCACCAGCGCCGCCGCACACCCGGGCCCCCTGCTGATCGCAGGAGCGGCGGGTGCCGCCGCCCTGGCCACGGCAGGCGTGCTGCGCCGCCGGCATCACTGACCGCGCGCCCGGGCCCACGGCGACACGAGGGTTCCGCGCACCCTCGCACCGAAAATTCTGCCCGCCTGGACAAAAAAAGTTTTCGGTGCGAGGGTGGACGCATGCTGGACGTGACCGTGATCGAGGACCCCGAGGCGGCGGCCGTATCGCTCGACCCGATACGAGCCCGGCTGCTCGCCGAACTGGCCGCCGGACCCGCGTCGGCCGCGATGCTGGCCGGCAGGGTCGGACTGCCCCGGCAGAAGGTGAACTACCACCTCAAGGCACTGGAGCGGCACGGCCTGGTCGAGCTGGCCGGGGAGCGTCGCAAGGGCAATGTCACCGAGCGGCTGATGCGCGCGACCGCCGCGTCGTACGTCATCTCGCCGGCCGCGCTCGCCCCCGTGCAGCCGGACCCGGAGCGCTTCCGTGACCAGCTCTCCGCGCGCTGGCTGCTGGCGCTCGGCGCCCGCCTGGTGCGGGACGTCGGCGCGCTGATCACCGGCGCCGAAAGGGCCCGCAAACGGCTCGCGACCTACGCCCTGGACGGCGAGGTCCGCTTCGCCTCCGCAGCCGACCGCGCGGCCTTCGTGCAGGAGCTGACGGCGGGCGTGAGCGCCCTGATCCGCAAGTACGACGCCCCCGACACCGAGGGCGGCCGCGACCACCGGATCGTCGTCGCCCTCCACCCCACGGTCAAGGACCAGCCCACGCCCGAACTGGATCGGTAGACAGCAGGAGCCCCACCATGTCCAAGGAATTCGAGATCGTCCGCGAGTTCGAGGTCGACGTCCCGCCCGAGAAGGTGTGGGAGGCGGTCACCACCGGAACCGGTGGCTACCTCTGGCCGATGGACCCGCCCGAGCCCCGGGTGGGCGGCAGCGGACCCTTCGGGTCCACCGTCACCGCCTGGGATCCGCCCCACCGCTACACGAACCGCAGTGAGGACGTCGGCTTCCCCGTCCAGTCGGTCAACCAGCTCGACTACACGATCGAGCCCCGCGACGAAGGCCGCCGCGCCTGGGTGCGCTACGTGCACAGCGGCATCTTCACCGACGACTGGAACAACCAGTACGACGGCGCCAGCAAGCACACCAACTTCTACCTGCACACCCTGTGCGAGTACCTCACGCACTTCGCGCCCCGCCCGGTCACCTTCGCCCAGCTGGAGGGGCCCGCGGCCACGCAGTCCCCGCGGGCGCTCGCCGCCGCCGGCCACGCGCTCGGCCTGGCGGACGACGCGGCCGCGGGCACGAAGGTCGGCGTCCAGGGGCCCGGCGGGCAGACCCTGGACGCCGTACTCGACTACCGCAACCCGTACTTCATCGGGCTGCGCACCGACCACGCCCTCATCCGCTTCTTCGGACGCGGCCACTGGGGCGCGCCGCTCGGCATCAGCATCCACGACTTCGCGCCGGACGCCGACGCCCAGGCGAACGAGACCGCCTGGCAGGACTGGCTGAACGGCGTGTTCGGCCAGTCCTGAGGTCCCCGGACCGGGTTACGGGCGGAACCGCAGCACCTGCGGGTCGTGGTCGGAGATCTGGTCGTTGAACTCCGAGTTGATGTGCACGCTGTCGTACTCGAAGTCGCAGCCGCGCCGGATCGAGGGGCTCACCAGGATCTGGTCCAGGACCTGCTGGTTGCCCTGGTAGTCGTAGGTGTAACGCTCGCTCTTCGGCAGCGACTTGATCGCCGACCACAGCTCGCCGTCGCCCTCGAGGATCTTCGCGGTCTCGGAGAACTCGAAGTCGTTCATGTCGCCGAGCGCGATGACGTTCGCGTTCTTCTGCACGGACAGGATGTCCTTGACGAACGCGTTCACCTCGGTCGCCTGCGCGTGGCGCTGGATCTCCGAGCTGCGCACCGGCGGCTGGTACTGCGAGGTCAGACCCTGGTCGCCGCCCTTGGAGTTGAGGTGGTTGGCGACCACGAACACGGTCTTGCCACGGAAGACGAACTCGCCGGCCAGCGGCTTGCGGCTGCTCTTCCAGGCCGCGTTGTCCGGGTCGATCCGGCCCGGCGAGACCGTCAGCTGGGCCTTGCCGTTCACCTTGGTGACGCCGACGGCGGTGGTGGAGTCGCCGCCCGCACGGTCCACGAAGGACACCCGCTCGGGGTTGAACAGGAGCACCTGGCGGATGTTGCCGCCGGGCTCGCCGCCGTCCTGGTCGTTGACCGGGTTGATCGAGCGCCAGTCGTACTTCGGGCCGCCCGCCGCGACGATCGCGTCGATCAGCTTGTTCACGGTCTCGCTCGCGTCGACCGTGCCGTCGTCCTTGGCGCCGTTGTTGTCCTGGATCTCCTCCAGGGACACGATGTCGGGCGACTGCAGGTTGTTCACGATCGCGGCGGCGTGCTTGTCGAAGGTGGCGTCCGACGGGTCGAGGTTCTCGACGTTGTAGGTCGCCACCGCCAGCTCGCGGCTCGACTGCTTGTGCGTGGTCTCCCGCTCCAGGCCGCCGCTCTCCAGCGTGCCGAGCTTGCTCGCGACCAGCGTGTAGCCGCCGAACTGGTTGAAGTCCAGCGGGCCGGTGGTGGCGCCCTCCAGGGTGTCGCCGGCGTTCGCCTTCGGGAAGTCGGCGGTCGAGCCCAGCGACTGGATCTGCAGCCGGCCGGTGTTCTGGGACGCGTAGGAGCCGTAGACCGTGCCGCCGCGGCGGTTGTGGTGCTCCCACGGCTTCACCGTGACCCACAGCTCGCTGTACGGGTCGGTCGCGGTGACCACGCGGGTGTCCTCGACCTGGACGTTCATGCCCTCCAGGGACTCGTAGTAGTCCAGGGCGTACGCCGACGGGTCGAGGGCCAGGCCGTTGATCGAGCCCGCGGCGGCGGTGTCGCCCTGCGGGGCGTACACGTCCGGCACCGAGTCCTCGTCGACCACGACCGGCGCCGGGACCGCGTTGCCCGTGGAGACGGTGGTGACCGTCGGCTTGGTGATCTCCGTCACCGACTGGTTGCCGGAGGAGGCACCGCCCGGGACGTACTCGGAGACCGTGCCGGTCACCGTGACCGAGTCGCCGACGGCGACCTTCGGCGCGGAGCTGGTGAAGACGAACACGCCCTCACTGGTGGCCGGGTTGTCGTCCGGGGTCGGGTCCTGGATCCAGAAACCCTTGGAGGAGCCGTAAGTGCGCGTGGCCGTGACGATGCCGGGCACGTCCGTGACCTTCTGGCCCGCGAACGGCGATATCCGGGTCGTGCCCTGGACGTCGTGGATGCGCACCGAGTCGGCGTGCGCGGGCGAGGTGAGGACGACGGCCGACGCGGCGGAACAGACGGCGGCGACGGTGAGCGCGGCGAGGCGCGCGGAAGACCTGCTCGGCAAGGGAATCCCTCCGGGGGCGTACATGAGCGCCGGGACGAGGTGGTGACGGAAGCGTGCGGGGCATGTAGCCCTGCGTGACACGCGTAGAGCAGAGTGAACAGTTGTCCCCCCAACTTCTACGCGCGTCAATCTCCTGCCTGCGCCCGGGAGTTGTCAAGGTTTCGGCCATGCACGAGCGCTGACGGGGAGATGAACCGGGCGGCATGGGTGGAAATCCGTCTAGGCTGAGCGGCCGAGTCATTTCACGGCCCGAGGAGAACCAGCCGATGTCAGACAGCTCCCCCCTGCCGCCCGTACGGCTGCACCCCGAAGCGGAGCTGGCGCGCGCCGCGCTGTCCACGCCGTTGCTCTCCCGCGCCGCCCGCCTCGCCCGCTGGGCCGGCCCCGACACCCGGGTGGACGCCGGTGGCGGACTGGTGGAGGAACAGCTTCCGGCCGCCGCCGAACTGCTCGGCCTGAGCGGGGACGACGCCGCCGCGTACGCCAGCGAGGCCTGGCGGGTGGCCGTGGACGCCGGACTGGTCGAGATCACCGACGAGGAAGCCGGAACCGTGGCGGCCGGGGACGAGCTGGCGCTGCTCACCGGCGGCTCCCCGCACGACGTGCTCACCGTCTGGCTCTCCGCCCTGGAGACCGTCGTCGCGGACGCGAGCGTGCCCGACCTGGACGGTCTGGTCGACGCGATGGACGAGGGCGGCGAGGTCGATTTCTCGTCACTCGACTGGGACCCGGAGGCCGAGGCGGAGTTCCTCGACGGCGTCCTCGGCAACCTCTACCTGCTGACCGTCAGTGAGGACGGCTCCGGCGACGCTCCCGTGCCGCTGCCCGCCCTCGCCGCCTCGATGATCGTCCCCAGCGACATGGGGGAGCCCACCAACGACGTCCTGGAGCAGGTCTCCGACGCGATGATGCGCCTCGACGACCAGTTCCGGACGCTGGAGCCGGTCGGTCTGGTGGAGTACCAGCCGGTGGACGAGGCCCTGATGGCCGACGGGGAGGAAGAGCCCGCGGCCCCGGTGGACGACACCGACGTCTCCCGCTACGGCATGGTCCGGCTGACCCCGCTCGGCGCCTATGGGCTGCGGGCGCGGCTGCTGGAGGCCGGGTTCGAGGCGCCCGCGATCGGTGAACTCGCCGACAAGGGCGCCGACGTGCTGCTCGACGGCACCGCCCACTTCGGGCAGTCCGCCGCCCAGGCCGAGACCGAGCAGTGGGTGGCCCGGCGGGAACCGCTCGCCGCGGCACGGGAGTTGCTCGCCGCGGCGCGGGGTGCCGACGCCGGGGCACCGTTGCGCAGGCTGCGCTGCCAGCAGGCGCTGTCCCTCCTCGGCCTGGAGGTCGAGGCCGCGCTGCGGGAGGTGCTGGACGATCCCGAGCTGGGCGGGCTCGCCCGGGTGTGGCTGAGCGAGCGCGGCGCCCCCGACGTGCCCGCGCCCTCGCAGGAGCTGGTGTTCTGGCTGACCGTCGACACGCTGGCCGCACAGCTCCAGGCGGAGGGCAACTCCGAGGAACTGCGGGCGCTGGTGGAAGGGCTGGCCGAACAGCACAGCGGGTTCTTCGCGGCGGCCTGGCGGGTGGAGCACCCCGACACCGCGGACGTGCTGGAGGCGATGGGCCGGCTGCACCCGGACAAGAAGGTGGCGAAGGAAGCGCGCAAGGCCGCCTTCAAGGCGCGGTCGGCACAAGGGGGTTGAGCGGCCCCGCCGATCGCGGACGGTTCGGCACCGCCTGACGGGTATGGCGGTCCTTACAGGGACGGCGATGGTGACGGCGACGGCGTGACCGATCGCCGTTACGGCGGCAAAGAGCTGGTGACACCGGGGAAGAACATGGCCGGTGTTTTGGGTGGCCATGGGTCTGCGTATACGGATTCATGGAACAGGGGTCTCTGAAGTAGCCGGGTGTTCAACCGCCGTTCAAAAGGTGGCGGGAGTGTGAGCGCCGCAACGAGGCCGCCACCCTCCACCCGGCACGCCCACCGTCACAGGAGACACCATGTCGCTCAGCCGCAGGGACTTCGCCAGGAAATCCGCGATCACCGGTGCCGGAGTCGCACTGGCGGGCAGCGTCGGCGCCCTCGCCACCGCCCCGAATGCCCTCGCCGCCACGGACGACATCGAGACCGTGGACGGCGAGTCGGCGCACGGGCACCACGGTGTCGGCTACGGGTCGCTGATCCCGGACCCGGACGGCATCCTCGCGCTGCCCGAGGGCTTCACGTACCGGGTCATCACCTACAGCGGCAGGACCAAGCTGGAGTCGGGTGAGTTCACCCCGTCCAACCACGACGGCACCTCCACCTTCGACGGCCCCCGCGGTGCCACCCTCCTCGTCAACAACCACGAGCTGAAGGGCCCGCGCACCGGCTGGAAGTACCCGGTCCCGCTCACCGAGGGCCTCGTCTACGACCCCGCCGCCTCCGGTGGCTGCACGGTGGTCGAGGTGCGCCGCGACCACGTCGCCGAGTGGGTCGGCATCGCCGGCACCTCCACCAACTGCGCGGGCGGCAACACCCCGTGGGGCACCTGGCTGACCTGCGAGGAGACCGAGGACAAGGCCGGCCAGAACGGCATGACCAAGGACCACGGCTACGTCTTCGAGGTCGACCCCGAGGACCGCCGGGCCAACCGCGACCCCAAGCCCGTCAAGGCGCTCGGCCGCTACGCCCACGAGGCCGTGGTCGTCGACCCCAGGCGCGGCCACCTGTACCTGACCGAGGACGCGGCCGGCCCCAACGGCCTGCTCTACCGCTGGACCCCGCCGGAGGGCTACCGCCACGGCCGCGGCAAGCTGCGTACCCTCGCCGACGACGCGGGTGTCCTGCAGGCCTTCAAGTGCTTCGACTCCGGCGGCAAGTTCGTCGACGACCTCTCCCGCGCGACGAAGATCGGCACCGTCTACGGCGTCGACTGGGTGGACGTCCCGGACCGCGACGCGAAGACGACCTCCGTCCGCAAGCAGTTCACCGAGGGCCAGGTCACCCGCGCTCGCAAGCTCGAGGGCATGTGGTGGGGTGACGGCGGCACCTACATCGTCTCCTCCTTCGCCCGCACCGAGAGCCCCGTCCAGCACGACGGCGCCGTCTGGTTCTACGACCCCAAGCGCCGCACCCTGACCCTCAAGGTCCTCCTCGGCGTCAACCCGGACCCGTCCGCCGACAACGGCAACTTCGACGGCCCGGACAACATCACCGTCTCCCCGTACGGCGGCCTGGTCATCGCCGAGGACGGCGAGGGCATCCAGCACCTGTTCGGCGCCACCGAGAGCGGCCGCACCTACCCGATCGCCCGCAACGACCTGAACATCGGCACCGCGGAGAAGCCCGAGTTCAGCGAGTTCACCGGCGTCACCTTCTCGCCCGACGGCCGCACCCTGTTCGCCAACATCCAGGAGCCCGGCATCATGCTCGCCATCACCGGCCCCTGGAAGCGGCAGAAGTGCGACTGACGGCCGCGCGGTAATTAATTCGCTCGCTCGTCCCGCGGCTCCCCTTCTAGAGTGATCCACGTCCAGGTGCGACAGGCAGGACCTACTTCCACTCTTAATGGGGAGGCCGCGGGTTCGAGTCCCGCCACCGGCTCAACGGGCCGGTGTAGCTCAGGGGTTAGAGCGCCAACCGTCGGTTCCGCCGACCTCGATCTCTGGACACCGAAAACTTCATGCACCTCCCGGTGCGCAGGCTGCGGTTACTTCTTTTGCACAGAGAATCCATGACCGCCGCCGAATTGATCTCGGGAGGCGCAGCACATGGTGGGTGTCCGGTGCGCAGGCAGCGGTTACTTCAACGGGACCAGACGGTTGCGGGTTCGACTCCCGTCATCGACTTCGGGTCGGTGTAGCTCAATGGGTAGAGCATCTGACTAAAGTCCGTCGCCGACTTCCGATCTCGGGCACCCTCCATTTGCTGTGCCTCCCTCCGAAACACCAACGAATTCGGGGGAATTCACCATGGCACGATTCAACACGCGTGCCGCCAAGGCGCAGCTGAAGTCGGCGGTGACGTCGACGGGCCGCATCCTGCGGACCTACGAGGGCGGCCGGGGTCAGGAGCGCGATCCGCGCTCCGAGCTTTTCCTGCTGGCGGTATCGCACTTCCTCGGGGGCACCTTCTACGAGAACGCCGAGGACCGCGACGACCGGTTCACCCGCCTGCTCCGCGACCTCGCCGTCAGCGACCCGGAGTGGACGGCCGGCCTGCTCGGCTGGCTGCGCGGTGAGGGCAACATGCGGACGGCCTCGATCGTGGGTGCCGCCGAGTACGTGCACGCCCGGCTGACCGCGGGCGCCACCGACGGCCCCTCCAACCGGCAGGTCGTGGCATCCGTGCTCCAGCGCCCGGACGAGCCCGGTGAGCTGCTCGCGTACTGGACGGCGACGTACGGCCGTGCCGTCCCCAAGCCCGTCAAGCGCGGTGTCGCCGATGCCGTACGACGGCTGTACCACGCCAAGTCGCTGCTCAAGTACGACACCGCGTCCAAGGGCTACCGCTTCGGCGACATCCTCAACCTGGTGCACGCGTCGCCGGACGCCGACAAGCCGTGGCAGGGCGACCTGTTCCGGTACGCGCTCGACCGGCGGCACAACCCGGACACCGCCGTGGCGCCCGCGTCGAGCCCGGTGCTCACCGCGCACCGTGAGCTGATGGCGCTGCCCGTAGGGGAGCGGCGGGCGGTCGTCACCGCGCCGGGCGGCGCCGAGCGGCTGGCGGCGGCCGGTATCACCTGGGAGGCGCTGGCCGGCTGGCTGCAGGGCCCGATGGACAAGGAGGCCTGGGAGGCCGTGATCCCGTCCATGGGCACGATGGCGCTGGTCCGCAACCTGCGGAACTTCGACGGCGCGGGGGTCTCGGACGAGGTCGCCGCCCGGGTCGCGGCGAAGATCAGCGACCCGCAGCAGGTGGCGCGCTCGCGGCAGTTCCCCTTCCGCTACCTGGCCGCCTACCGGCACGCGCCCTCGCTGCGCTGGGCGTACCCGCTGGAGCAGGCGCTCGGCCACTCGCTGGCCAACGTGCCCGCGCTGCCGGGCCGGACGCTGGTGCTGGTCGACCGGTCGGGCTCGATGTTCTGGTCGCCGGTGTCCGAGCGCGCCCAGCTCACCCGGGCCGACGCAGCGGCGATCTTCGGTACCGCGCTCGCGCTGCGGGCGGCGGACGCCGACCTGGTCGAGTTCGGCTCGACCAGCGCGAAGGTGGAGTTCCGCAAGGGCGAGTCGGTGCTGAAGATCCTGGAGCGCTTCGGCAACCTCGGTGGCACCGACACCACGGAGGCGGTGCGCCGGCACTACAGGAAGCACGACCGGGTGCTGATCGTCACCGACGAGCAGTACGCCCCGCACCAGCACGGCGACCCGACCGCCCAGATCCCGTCCCGCATCCCGGTCTACACCTGGAACCTGGAGGGCTACCGGGCGGGCCACGGGCCGTCGGGCGCGGACAACAGGCACACCTTCGGCGGCCTGTCCGACTCGGCCTTCCGGATGGTGTCCCTGCTGGAGGACGCTCGTGACTCCCGCTGGCCGTGGCAGGCCTGACCAGCGGCCGGTTCTGATCGTGGCCCGCACTTCCACGGGGGTGCGGGCCACACCCTTGCCTGCTCCGCACTGATATCTAACATTTCAGTTCGTGGAGACTCTGCGACCCGTTCCCCGCACCCTGCTCCGGGACCGCGCCTGTGCGGCGATCCGGGACGCCATCGTGGCAGGGGAGATCGAGCCCGGCGCGGTGGTGCGCGACGCCGACCTCGCCGAGCGGCTGGGGCTGTCCCGGGCGCCGGTGCGCGAGGCCTTCGCGCGGCTCGTGGACGAGGGGCTGCTGGAGAGCAAGCCGCAGAGCTACACCCGGGTCACCCCGCTCGTCGCCGCCGACGTACGGGACGCGGCGGCGGTGGTCGGTGCCCTGCACGAACTGGTCACCCGGGTCGCCGTACCCCGGCTGAGCCCGGCCGACCTCGACCGGATGCGCGCGGCCAACGACCGGTTCGGCACCGCCGTACGCACCGGTGACGTGGACGAGGCCCTGCGGGCCGACGACGAGCTGCACGACGTCCTGGTCCGGGTGAGCGGCAACCGTGCGGCCGCCGCGACCGTCGCCCGCTACACCCCGCTCATCCGCCGCCTGGAACGGCGGCGCTTCGGCGAGGGCGGCTCGTGCCGCTCGGCCGGGCTGCACGAGCGGCTGATCGAGGCCTGCGCCGACGGTGACGTGGACGGCGCGGTCCGGGTCACGGCGGACATCTGGCGCACCCTCGCAGACCTGGCCGACCCCGACTGAACCTGGAGGTCCCGTGTCCCTGTCTTCCTACGCCCGCTATCCGCTGCTGTTCGGCCCCTCGCCCGTGCACCCCCTGGAGCGCCTGACCGCCCACCTCGGCGGCGCCGCGCTGTGGGCCAAGCGGGAGGACTGCAACTCCGGGATCGCCTACGGCGGGAACAAGACCCGCAAGCTGGAGTACCTGGTCGCCGACGCGCTCGCGCAGGGCTGCGACACGCTCGTCTCGATCGGCGGGGTGCAGTCCAACCACACCCGTCAGGTCGCCGCCGTAGCGGCCCGCGCCGGGCTCAAGTGCGTGCTGGTGCAGGAGAGCTGGGTCGAGTGGCCGGACTCCGTGTACGACAAGGTGGGCAACATCCTGATCAGCCGGCTCGCCGGGGCCGAGGTGCGGCTGGTGCGGGCCGGGTTCGGGATCGGGTTCAAGGAGAGCTGGGAGCAGGCGCTGAGGGACGTGGAGGAGGCGGGCGGGAAGCCGTACGCCATTCCGGCCGGTGCCTCCGACCATCCGCTCGGCGGTCTCGGCTTCGCCCGCTGGGCTCATGAAGTCGCCGAGCAGGAGGAGGAGTTGGGTGTCGTCTTCGACACGGTGGTCGTGTGCTCGGTCACCGGCTCGACCCAGGCGGGCATGATCGCCGGATTCCGCGCCCTGGAGGAGGCGGGCGGCCGGCCGCGCCGGGTGCTCGGCATCGACGCCTCGGCCGAGCCCGCCCGCACCCGTGGGCAGATCGCCCGGATCGCTCACGCCACCGGCCAACTGATCGGTGTCAAAGGAGAGTTGACCGTCGAGCTGGACGAGCGGTACCACGCGGGGACGTACGGCATCCCCGACGATTCCACCCTGGACGCGATGCGGCTCGCCGCGCGGACCGAGGGCATGGTCACCGACCCCGTCTACGAGGGCAAGTCCATGGCCGGGCTCGTCGACCTCGTGCGGCGCGGCGAGATCGGCGCGGACGCGACGGTGCTCTACGCCCACCTGGGCGGCCAGCCCGCGCTCAACGCCTACAGCGCGCTGTTCTAGGCGGTACAGGGGGGACGGCCCGGGCACGGCCGGGCAGCGGCCGTCGGCGGACAGGGTCATGATGGCGGTGTGCCCTGCCCCTCGACACCCGGCCCGGGCGACGCCCTCGGCCGTCTGGAGTCGGCCCCCACGCCCCGGACCGCGGTGGTCTGGCTTCCCCCGGCCGACCTGTGGCCCGCCATCCAGCGCATCCGGGCCGAGCACGACCCGCAGATCCGCCGCTGGCCACCCCATGTGAACCTGGTCTTCGGCTTCGTACCGGAGGAGGACTTCCCGGCGGCGCTCCCGCTGCTGGCCGCCGCGGCCGCCGGGTGCGAGCCCTTCGGCATCCGGCTCAGCGGCGTCCGTTTCTTCCGTCACCGGTCGTACGCCACCGTGTGGCTCGACCCCGCGGCGGCCGGCGCGGCACCCTGGACGGAGCTTCAGCGCGCGCTCGCGGAGCCCTTCCCGTACTGCACGGACCGCTTCCCGCGCTTCACCCCGCACCTCTCGCTCGGGCGCACCCACGCCCCGCGTGTCCTCGCGGCCGAGTGCGCCGCCCGGCTCGACGCGCTGCACGCGCGCGTGGCGGAGATCGAACTGCTCTCCCGCCGCGGTGACGGCCCCATGCGGACGCGCGCCACGATCGGCCTGGGCACCGGCGAGGTACGCCGCACTCCCGGGCCGGACCCGGCCACCGGCGGGTACGAGCCACCGGAGCGGGCCTGACCGGACCGCGGTGGGCCTTTCGTGGTGCTCGATAATCTGCGGAGAGGATCCCCGGTCGGCAAGGAGCATCTGGATGGCGCAGGTCAGACCCATGCGTGCGGACGCTCGGCGCAATCACGAGCGGTTGCTGGAGGTGGCGGCCGAGGCCTTCGCCGAGCACGGGGAGAACGCGTCGCTGGACGACATCGCCAAGCGCGCCGGCGTCGGCTCCGGCACGCTCTACCGGCACTTCCCGACCCGGCAGGCGCTGCTGGAGGCCGCGTACGTGGACCGGATCCAGGCCATGGCGGCCCGGGCCGACGAGTTCGCCGCGGAACGTCCGCCGGGCGAGGCGCTGGTGGAGTGGCTCAACGAGGTGTGCGTCGGGACGATCCAGGTGCGCGGCATGAAGACGCTCCTGGGCTCGGCCGTCACCGACGGCAGCTCCGTCGCGGCCACGGCGTGCGGCACACATCTGCAGGAGGCGGCGCGGCGGCTGGTGGAGGCGGCGCAGCGGGAGGGCAGCCTGCGCCTGGATGTCGAGCCGATCGAGGTGCTGCGGCTGGCGCACGGCGTGTCGTCGGCGTCGGAGCTGGCGAGCGGGCAGGGGCAGCAGATACGGCGCTATCTGTCCCTGCTCACGGAGGGGCTGCGCCCGCGCGGGCAGGCCTGACAACCGGGCGCCCCCTGGCCGACGGGGGCGCCGATGGCTGTGTCGTACGACCGCCTACAGGGCCCGTGCTCCCGGGTCGACCATGTTCCGTACCGTACGTGCCTTCACGAAGTCGCCCATGGCCGTCATGTCCCACTCGCCGGAGAACTGGCGGATGAGCTTGGCCATCATGACGCCGGTCTGCGGTTCGGCGTTGGTGAGGTCGAAGCGGACCAGCTCCTCGCCCGTGGCCGCGTCCACCAGGCGGCAGTAGGCCTTGGCGACCTCCGTGAACTTCTGCCCGGAGAAGGAGTTGACCGTGAAGACCAGGCCGGTGACCTCCTGGGGGAGGCGGCCGAGGTCGACGGTGATCACCTCGTCGTCGCCCCCGCCCTCGCCGGTGAGGTTGTCACCCGAGTGTCTGATCGCGCCGTTCAGGATCGTCAGTTTGCCGAAGTAGCAGCTGTCGATGGCGTTGCGCTGCGGGCCGTAGGCGATGACCGAGGCGTCCAGGTCGATGTCCTTGCTGTGGAACGCGGGCTCCCAGCCGAGGCCCATCTGCACCACGGAGAGCAGCGGGCGGCCGCCCTTGACCAGGGAGACGGTCTGGTTCTTCTGGAGGCTGACCCGGCCCTTGTCCAGGTTGATCTTCCCGGCACCGGGCACCGGGGCGGGCGGGGCCGCAGGAACGGGCGGTGCGACCGGTGCCTGCGCGGCGGGCGCCGGCGGTGCGGCAGGTGCTGCCGCCGGTGCGGCGGCGGGCTCCTCCACCGTCACACCGAAGTCCGTCGCGATGCCGGCCAGGCCGTTGGCGTACCCCTGGCCGACGGCGCGGGCCTTCCACTGGCCGTTGCGCCGGTAGATCTCCACGATCACCAGCGCCGTCTCCGTGCCGAGCTGCGGCGGGGTGAACGTGGCCAGGACCGAGCCGCCGTCCGCGTCCCGGATCGTGGCCGTCGGCTCGATGCCCTGGAAGGTCTGGCCGGCCGCGTCCGGGCTGGCCGTGACCACGATCTTCTCGATGTCCGGCGGCACGGCGCCGGTGTCGACGGTGATCGCGTCGGGCGCCGCGCCACCACCGGACGTGTACGTCACGCCCGGCCCGGCGGGCTGGTTGTAGAAGATGAAGTCGTCGTCGGAGCGCACCTTGCCGTCGCCGGTGAGCAGCAGGCCCGACACGTCGAGCCGCACCGGCGCGGAGACGTCCACCGTCACGCGGGCGGCCGACAGGGAGATGTTCGAGCCTGGGGTCATAGCTGTCATGCCTGAGGTAACGAGCGGAGGCGCTTTACCGTTCCCTTACCCGCGGAACGACCCGCTCGGTTCGCGGCGACGACCTCGTCCAGCGGGCAGGTTCCACCGGACATCCGCCCGCCTGCGACCCGCTACGGCACCACCACGATCTTCCGCCCCACGCCCGCCGCGAACTGCTCCAGCGCCTCGGGGTACCGCTCCAGCGGGATCCGGTCGCTGATGAACACCTCGGGGTCCAGCACCCCGTTCGCGAACAGTTCTGCCGCGCGTTCGAAGCTGTGGAGGACGGCCATCGAGCCTGTGATCGTGATCTCGCGGTTGTAGATGCGGTACGGGTCGATCGTCACGCGCGTCGCGTAGTCGGCCACCCCGAACTGCAGGAAGGTGCCCGCCTTCGCCACCCGGTCCAGGCCGTCCTGGATGGCCGCCGCGTTGCCGGTCGCGTCGACGACCACGTCCCAGCCCTGCGGGCGGTCCAGTTCGTCCGCGCCCGCGGCGGACGCCGAGACGCCGAGGCGGCGGGCCGTCTCCAGGCGGGACGGGTTGAGGTCCACGACGTCCACGCTGGCCGCACCGGTGCGCTTGGCCAGTTCCAGCATCATCAGGCCCATGGTCCCGGAGCCGTAGATCAGGACGTGGGCGCCGAGGCGGGCGCGGAGGACGTCGTAGCCGCGTACCGCGCAGGACAGGGGTTCGACGAGGGCCGCGTCCTGGGTGCGGACGTGTTCGGGGAGCTTCACGCAGTTCGCCACCGGCGCCACCGCGTACCGGGCCGCACCGCCCGCCGTCGTCACGCCGATCGCCGCCCAGCGCTCGCACAGGTTGTTGTGCCCGGTACGGCAGTAGCGGCACTCGTAGCAGTACAGGGAGGGGTCCACGGCCACGCGGTCGCCGACGCCGACCTCCGTGACCTGGGTGCCGACCCCGACCACCTCGCCCGCGAACTCGTGCCCGGGGACGATCGGCAGCTTGGGCGCGAACTCGCCCTGGAGTATGTGCAGATCGGTGCCGCACAGGCCGCAGGCGGCGACCTCGACGACGACCTCGCGGGGACCGGGCGTCGGGTCCGGGACCTCGGTGACGACGGCGCGGCCCACGGACTCGATGACGGCGGCCTTCATTTCACGGCTCCCAACGACAGACCCTGGACCAGCTTGTCCTGGGCGGCGAACCCCGCGGCGAGCACCGGCAGGGAGATGACGAGCGACGCGGCGCACACCTTCGCCAGGAACAGGCCCTGACTGGTGATGAAGCCGGTCAGGAAGACGGGGGCGGTCTCGGCGACCACGCCCGTCAGGACTCGGGCGAAGAGCAGTTCGTTCCAGCTGAAGATGAAGCAGATCAGGGCGGTGGCGGCGATGCCGGGCAGGGCGATGGGGGCCACCACCCGGGCGAGGATCGTCGGCAGGCGGGCGCCGTCGATCTGCGCCGCCTCGATCACCGCCACCGGGACCTCGGCGAGGAAGGACTGCATCATCCACACCGCGATCGGCAGGTTCATGGAGGTGTAGAGGATGACGAGCAGCCAGATGTTGTCGAGCATCCCGGTGTTCTTGGCGAACAGGTAGATGGGCAGCAGGCCCGCCACCACCGGCAGCATCTTGGTGGACAGGAAGAAGAACAGGACGTCCGTCCACTTCTGCACCCGGCGGATGGACAGCGCGTACGCCGCGGGGAAGGCCAGCAGGAGCACGAACAGCGTCGAGGCCACCGATGCCATGGTCGAGTTGATCAACGCCGGCCAGGGGCTTGCGCCCCCGCCCGTGCCGAAGAAGTCGCGGTAGCCGTCCAGGGTCAGGGCCGCACCGAAGGACGGGGGATTGGTGGCGGCGTCGGCCTCCGAGTGGAACGAGGTCAGGACCATCCAGGCGATGGGCAGGAAGAACAGCAGACCGACCAGCCAGGCCAGCAGGCCGAGGCCCGCTCCGCGGCGACTGCGGACGCGTACGGCGACTGCGCTCATGCGCGGGACACCTCCTCGCGGAACAGGGACGACACGACGCGCAGGGCGAAGGTCGCGATGACGATCGAGCCGATGACGACCAGGACGCCGGCCGCCGAGGCGAGGCCGTTCTCATGGGCCTGGTAGAAGCTCTGGTAGACGGTGTAGGGAAGGTTCGCGGTGTCCAGGCCGCCGGAGGTGATCGTGAAGACCGCGTCGAAGTTCTGGACGATGTAGATCGAGCCCAGCAGGGCGCCCAGTTCGAGGTAGCGGCGCAGATGCGGGAGCGTGAGATGGCGGAAGATCTGCCAGTCGCTCGCGCCGTCCACCCGGGCCGCCTCGAGCTGCTCGGGGTCGCGGCTCTGCAGTCCCGCCAGCAGGATCAGCATCATGAACGGCGTCCACTGCCAGATCAGCGAGGCCTCGACCGCGAGCAGCGGGGTGTTCGAGATCCAGTCCGGCTGGGGGCCGCCCACATAGTGCAACAACCCGTTGAACAGGCCGTATTCGGGGTTGTAGAGCACGTGCTTCCACAGCAGGGCCGCGGCGACCGGGACCAGCAGGAACGGGGCGATCAGCAGGGTGCGGACCAGGCTGCGGCCCCGGAACCTCCGGTTGAGCAGCAAGGCTGTTCCGAGGCCCAGGACCAGGCTGACCAGGACCACGGTGACCGTCAGCAGGACCGTCGTCCACACCGAGTGGCGCAGGTCCGAGTCGGTCAGGACCTGGCGGTAGTTGTCGACGCCGGCGAAGTGACGGGCGTTCGGATAGAGGGCGTTCCAGTGGAAGAACGAGATCACCACGGTCGCCACGAACGGCAGCTGGGTCACCACGATCATGAAGACCAGGGCGGGCAGCAGAGGGGCCCGGACGGCCCAGGCTCGCATACGGTTCGGCGGCCGGGTCGCCGGCCGCGCGGTGGCGGCGGCGACTCGGGCGGAGGAGGTGGTGACGGTCATGACCCCTCGTACTTCTTGGCGACGGCCTCGGCGAGCTGCTGCGACTTCTGCAGCGCGCTGTCGACGGACTCCCGGCCGGCGACGGCGGAGCTGATCTCCTGGGAGACCTTGGTGCCCAGGTCGGTGAACTCGGGGATGCCGACGAACTGGATGCCGGGCGCGGGGCGGGGCTGCACACCCGGGTCGTTCGGCTTGGCACCGGCTATGGCGTTCCGGGTGACGTCAGCGAAGGCGGCCGCCTCCTTGCGGTACTCCGGGATGTCGTACGTCGAAGATCGTTTGCCGGCGGGCACGTTGGACCAGCCCGCCGTCCTGCCCACGAGGTTCTCGTAGCCCTTGCCGGACGCCCACGAGATGAACTTCCAGGCGTCACCGGCGTTCTTGGACGCCTTCTGGATGCCCCACGCCCAGGTGTAGAGCCAGCCGGAGCTGTCGGTCTTCTCGACCGGGGCCTGGACGTAGCCGATCTTGCCCTTGACCGGGGAACCGGAGGCCTCCAGCGAACCCGCGCCGGACGTGGCGTCGTACCACATGGCCGTCTTGCCCTGCGTCATGTCGTTCAGGCACTCGGCGAAGCCGGACTGCGCGGCGCCGGACTCGCCGTGCTTACGGACCAGGTCGACGTAGAACTGCGTGGCCTGCTTGAACTCCGGGGAGTCCACCTGTGCCTTCCAGTCCTTGTCGAACCAGGTGCCGCCGAAGGTGTTGACGACGGTGGTCAGCGGAGCCATCACCTCGCCCCAGCCGGGCAGCCCGCGCAGACAGATGCCCTTCATCCCGGACTCGGCGCCGTCCGCCTTGGCGGCCAGGGCGGCGACCTGCTTCCAGGTGGGCTTGGCCGGCATGGTCAGGCCCTTCTTCCGGAAGACGTCCTTGCGGTACATCAGGAAGGAGGACTCGCCGTAGAAGGGCTCGCCGTAGAGCTTGCCGTCCGCGGCGGTGAGGGCCTGCCGCATCGGGGCGAGGATGTCCTGCTGGTCGAAGGCGGTGTCGCTCTTGACGTACGAGTCGATCGGGTGGAGCCAGCCGTTCTTGGCGTAGATCGGGATCTCGTAGTTGCTGAGCGTGGCGACGTCGTACTGGCCCGCCTGGTTGGCGAAGTCCTGGCTGATCTTGTCTCTGACGTCGTTCTCCGGCAGGACGGTGAAGTTCACCTTGATCCCGGTGTCCTTGGTGAAGTTGCCGGCGGTGAGCTTCTGCAACTCCACCATCTGCGGGTTGTTCACCATCAGGACGTTGACGGAGTGGGCGGAGGACCCGCCGCCGGCGCCGCCGGCGCCCGAGCAGCCGGTGAGCAGTGGGGTGATCAGCGTTCCTGCGGCGGCCACGGCAAACAGGGCGCGGGGCGTTCGGCGGCTCTGGGTTGGCATGGAGTGCTCCTGAACGTATGGGGAGATAACGGGTGTCTGTGGGTGTGGCTGTGCCCCTGGGGACGGTGTTCGGTTTTTCAGACCCGGATGACCTGCGGGCCCAGCAGGGAGTAGCGGTGGGCCTCGGCCGACGGGAGCAGCGTGCTCGTCACGATCGCCTCCAGCGCGCCGACGTCGGCGAACCGGCAGAAGCTGACCGCTCCGAACTTGGTGTGCACGCCCGCGAAGACCGTCCGGCGCGCGGCGCGGATGGCCTGGGTCTTGACCTCGCTGACGGCGGGGTCGGGGGTGGTCAGGCCGTGTTCGCGGGAGATGCCGTTGGCGCCGATGAAGGCGAGGTCGATGACGAAGCCGGACAGCATCCTGGTCGTCCAGTGGTCGACGGTCGCCAGGGTGCCGGCGCGGACCCGTCCGCCGAGGAGCAGGACCGACATGTTCTCGGCCTCGGCGAGGGCGCCCGCGACGGGCAGGGACGCGGTGACCACGGTCAGCGGCCGGTCCGTCGGCAGGGCCTCGGCGATGAGCTGCGGGGTGAAGCCCTCGTCGACGAAGACCGTCTCCGCGTCCCCCAGCAGCTCGGCCGCGGCGGCCGCGATCCGGCGCTTCTCGGGGACGTGGCTGGTGGCGCGGAAGGCGAGTGTCGTCTCGAAGCCGGCGCTCTCCACCGGGTAGGCGCCGCCGTGGGTGCGACGGACCAGCCCGTGGTCCTCCAGGGCGCGCAGGTCGCGCCGGATGGTCTCCTTGGCCACGCCCAGCCGGGCGGCGAGTGCGGTGACGTCGACCGAGCCGGTGGCGCGCGCGGCCAGCACGATCTCGCGCTGGCGTTCTTCCGCCGTCCTCGTGCTCATGCCGTCACCCACTTCCCTGTGGAGCTGCCCGTTCGGGCTCATGGGGGAAGTTCTACAGCGGGTGTGCGGCGCTGACCAGGTCTGTTGCGGGTTCGATACTGCCCGTGTGTGCCCGTTTGCGAACCGGTGTGCCCGCCTCGGACCTGCGCGGCTGCCGGGCGAGGCGTGGGAGCGGGCGGCCCGGATGCCCGAACACGGGGGCGGGCGGGCCCGTTCGGTGCCCGCCCGCCGCGATGAGCGATCGTTTTCCGCCGCCTCGCCGGATATCCGGTCCCGCCGGAGGCTCAGTACGGCCAGAGGGGCGGATCGGTCACGAAGTGCCCGCCCAGGTGGCTGTGGGCCGGGTTCTCCGGGTCCAGCTCGCCCTGCTCGGCGATCAGTTTCCCGGCGTACGGCTCCGAGTCGTCCTGCGGCTCGTAGCCGAGCGACCGTGCGGTCGTGAGGTCCCACCAGAGGCGGGTGTTCGCCGAGGAGCCGTAGACCACGGTGTGGCCGACCTCCTCCGCGGTGAGGGCCGCGTGGAAGAGGCGGGCGCCGTCGGCCGGGCTCATCCAGACCGAGAGCATGCGCACGCCGGTCGGCTCCGGGAAGCAGGAGCCGATGCGCACCGAGACGGTCTCCAGGCCGTGCCGGTCCCAGTAGAGCTGGGCGAGGTCCTCGCCGAAGGCCTTGGACAGCCCGTAGAAGGTGTCGGGGCGGTGTGGGGTGTCGATCGGGATCAGCGCTCTTGAATCAAGAGGTGTGCCCGGGCGCGGGGCCGGGGTGAAGCCGACGGCGTGGTTGGAGGAGGCGAAGACGATCCGCGGCACGCCTTCGAGGCGGGCGACCTCGTACAGGTTGTAGGTGCCCTCGATGTTCGACCTGAGGATCTTCTCGAAGGGCGCTTCCAGGGAGATGCCCGCGAGGTGCAGGATCGCGTCCACGCCCCGCACCGCCTCGCGCAGCGCCTCCGTGTCGTTGAGGTCCGCGGTGATGGCGTCCGGCGCGTCCTCGACGGGGCGCACGTCGAGCAGGCGCAGTGTGTAGCCGTACTCCGGCAGCAGGGACCGCATCAGGGTGCCGAGCCCGCCGGCGGCGCCGGTGAGCAGCACGGTGCGGGGAGCGGGCATCCTCGATCTCCTTGACGACAGTGGCCGCATGCATGGACAGGATTCACATTCGTGGACACGCTAGGGAGCGGTGGCGGATTCAGTCAAGTGTGCCGTGGAGTGGGGAAATCCGTTGCCGTGTTGCGGGTTTGCCCGCTTGACCCACCCCGAGACGGGCCCGTAGCGTGAAGCAGTTCAGAAATATAGACGCTGATCAGAAACGTGCACCGACAGGGAGCACCCGTGACGCCAGCCCCTCTCGCCGCCCGGCTCCGCGACCCGAGCGGGCCGCTGTTCTTCCCCGTCACGGCCTACGGCCCGGACGGCTCCGGCGCCCCCGTCGATCTCGACGTCTACCGCACCCATGTGCGCCGGGGCGTCGCGGCCGGTGCCGCCGCCGTGTTCGCCTGCTGCGGCACCGGGGAGTTCCACGCGCTGCTGCCGGAGGAGTTCGAGGCCTGCGTGCGGGCGGCCGTCGAGGCGGCCGAGGGGCGCGTCCCGGTGATCGCTGGGGCCGGCTACGGCACGGCGCTCGCCGTCCGCTACGCACGTCTCGCCGAGGACGCGGGCGCCGACGGGCTCCTCGCCATGCCGCCGTACCTCGTGCTGGCCGGCCAGGAGGGCCTGCTGCGCCACTACCGGGAGGTCGCCGCCGCCACCGCCCTGCCGGTGATCGTCTACCAGCGCGACAACGCCGTCTTCACCCCGCACACCGTGGTCGAGCTGGCCCGCACCGAGGGCGTCATCGGTCTCAAGGACGGCCTCGGCGACCTGGACCTGATGCAGCGCATCGTCAGCGCCGTCCGCACCGAGGCCCCCGGCGACTTCCTGTACTTCAACGGCCTGCCCACCGCCGAGCAGACCCAGCTCGCCTACCAGGCCCTCGGCATCACCCTCTACTCCTCGGCCGTCTTCTGCTTCGCCCCCGAGATCGCCCTCGCCTTCCACCGGGCCCTCCGGACCGGCGACCGGGACACCGTGCGCCGTCTCCTGGACGGCTTCTACCGCCCGTTCGTGGAGCTGCGCGCCCAGGGCCGCGGCTACGCCGTCTCGCTCGTCAAGGCGGGCGTACGGCTGCGCGGCCTGGACGTCGGCGAGGTCCGGCCCCCGCTGCACGAGCCCGGCGAGGACCACGTCAAGCAGCTCGCTCAGCTGATCGAGCGCGGCTACGCGCTGCTGGAGGAGGACGCGTGAAGGCGTCGGCGTTCGTCTACCCCTGGGACGTCGACGGGGACCCCGAGGCCCCCGCCCGCATCGCCGCACTCGGCGTACGGCAGGCGACCCTCGCGTCCGCCTACCACTCCACCCGCGCCCTGACCCCCCGCCACCCGCGCCACCGCATCGTCACCGCCGAGTACGCGGCCGTCCTGTACCCGGTCGGCAACCGCTGGGCCGGCCGCGGTCTGCGCCCGTACACCGCCGGGCGCTGGGCTCCGGGAGACGCCTACGGAGAGGCCGCCGAGGCGCTCGCCGCGGCCGGACTCGACGTGCACACCTGGGTCGTCCTCGCGCACAACTCCCGCCTGGGCGCCGAACATCCGGACACCTCGGTCGTCAACGCCTACGGCGACCGCTACCCGTGGGCCCCCTGCATCGCCCAGCCCGCCACGCGCGCGTACCTGGTCGACCTCGCCGCCGAGGCGGCCGTACGCCCCGGCGCGCACGGCACCGAACTGGAGTCCCTCGGCTGGTACGGGCTCCAGCACCTGCACGCCCACGACAAGACCTCCGGGGTCGGCCTCGGGGACGCCGGGCAGTACCTGATGTCGCTCTGCTTCTGCCCCGCCTGCCGCGCCGGGTACGGCGAACAGGGCCTGGGCGCCGACGGGCTGGCGGCCGCCGTACGGGACGCCCTGGAGCCGCTGTGGCGGGGCGCGGCCGACGACGGGGGCTGGCCGACGGTCGAGAAGCTCCTCGGCCAGGACACCGCGGCCGCCACGCGCGCGTGGCGCGACACCAGCGCCCGCACCCTCCAGGAGCAGGCCGTCACCGCCGTACGCGCCGCCGCACCCGACGGCTTCCAGATCCTGCTGCACGCGGACCCGGTGCCGTACCACTGCGGCGCCAACGCCGGCGTCGACCCCGCCCACGTCCTCTCCGTCGCGGACGGCGTGGTGGTGCCGTGCACCGGCGGTACGGACCTGCTGGCGCCCTTCGCCGAGCAGGCGCGCGAGGGGACGGTGCTGGCCGCCAACTTCACGGTGGTCTCCGGGATGGGTGGCAGCCCCGGCACGCTCGCGGCCGACGCGGCACGCGCGCGTGCCGCGGGCGCGACGGAACTGCGTCTGTATCACGCCGGGTTGGCGTCGGACGGGGACCTCGCGGCGGTGCGTGAGGCGCTCGGCGCCCGCTGAGCCGCGAGCGCGGCGGCCGTCAGGAGCAGCCCCAGGCCGTACAGGGGCAGCAGCAGCCCGGGGCCGGCCAGTCCGACCAGGCCGGCCCCGACGGCCAGTCCGACCACGTTCGGAGTGAACATCAGCGTGTGGGCGGTGGCGGTCGCCCGGCCCAGCAGCGGACCCGGGGTCTCGCGCTGCACGGCGGTGAGCGCGGCGATCAGCACGCAGGGCAGACCGAGGCCGACGGCGGCCCCGGCCACCAGCGCCACCGGATCCGACGGCACGGCCCGCGCGGCCACCCCGGCCGCCGTCAGCGCGATCCCGGCCGCCGCGAACCGGCGCCCGCCGAGCCGCCGCAGCGCCGGCCCGGAGACCAGCCCGACCGCCACCGAGCCCGCGCCCTGGACGGCGTACAGCACACCCGCGTAGGCGGGGGAGTGCCCGAGACGGTCCACGACGGCGTACACCGTGGTGCTGCCCAGCGAGGCGAGGAGCATCGTCGTACCGCCCGCCCGGACCAGCGGACGCAGCCCCGGGTGCCCCCACAGATGACGGACGCCCTCGGTGGTCTGCCGCCACCAGCCGTCGCCCGACCGGGCGGGCCGTTCCTCGGGGACGCGCACGAGGGCGCACAGCCCGGCGGCGAGCACGAAGGTGACCGCGTCGAGACAGGCGACGGCCGGCCCGCCGAAGGCCGCGTACAGGCCCGCGCCGGTCAGCGGGGCGACGAGCTTCATGCCCTCGGTGGCGGTCATGCGCAGCCCGTTGAAGTCGCCGCGCAGGTCCGGGCCGACGGCGGCGGTGACCAGGGCCGACTCGGCCGCGTCGTGGACGACACCGGCGGCGCCGTACCCGAACAGCACGGCGAACAGGAGCCACAGGCGGCCGGGGGAGTCCACGGCGAACAGGGTGAGCAGGAGGGCGGCCACGGCGAGGTTGACCGTGATGAGCAGGGGTTTGCGGCGGAAGCGGTCGGCGAGCGTGCCGAGCGCCGGGCCGGCCGGGGTGGGCGCCCACATGGCGAGCATGCACAGGGCGGCCAGGCCGTTGGAACCGGTGAGGTCCTTGACCCACACGCCGGACGCCAGCCACAGCGAGGACGTGCCGAAACCGGACACGACCACACCCGTCAGAAACAGCCCCGCAGTGCGGTCCCGCAGCACGCGGACCACGGTCCAGGAAGTCGTCATGCCAGGTCATCGTGGCCCTAAGGGGGGCCCACGCGGATCGGTCACGTGCCCTGTCCCGGCCCGGGACTGCGGCCCCGGCCCATGACCACGGCCCCGGCCCATGACCGAGGCCCCGAGCCATGACCGAGGCGGCGACAATCCGTCGGAACCTGTCACTCACTCCCCTGGGGCGGCCGCGGCCCCGTCCCTACCGTCGACCGCATGCGCTACATCGCCCCGATCCTCATCGGCCTGCTCTACGTCCTGCTCATGTCCCTCGTTCCCGAGCCGCACCGGCGCCGCCTCAACGCGGTGATGATCGCCGGCGCGGGTGCCGCCTACCTCAGTGGCGGGGGCCTCGGCGGCTGGGAGTTCGCGTTCACCACGGTGGTCACCTACGTCGCCTACCGGGGCCTGGACTCCTGGACCTTCATCGGCGTCGGCTGGCTGCTGCACACCCTGTGGGACGTCGTGCACCATCTCAAGGGTCACCCGATCATCCCGTTCGCCCACGACTCGTCGTTCGGGTGCGCGTTCTGTGATCCGGTGATCGCGCTGTGGTGCTTCGCGGGCGGTCGGTCACCGTGGGAGTGGCTGCGCCGGCGCAGGGCACCGATGAGTTCCGCCGAGCCGGCCGGTCACCCCTCCGTACGGGCAACGCAACCCCCAAGGAGCAGGACATGACCGACCCGATCCTCGACCTCGGACCACAGACCCGGATCCTGGCACGGCTCGCGGAATCCGTGACCGACGACCAGCTGTCGGGCCCCACCCCGTGCCCCGACCTGGCGGTACGCAATCTGCTCGGCCACCTGCTGGGCCTGTCCGTCGCCTTCCGTGACGCCGCCCGCAAGGACCTGGGCACGAACACCGACACACCCCCGAACACCGTCGTCCCGGACATCGGCCCCGGCTGGCGCGAGGAGCTGCCCAAGGTGCTGGACGAACTCGCCGACGCCTGGCGCGACCCGGCCGCCTGGACCGGCATGACCCGCGCGGGCGGGGTGGACCTGCCCGGCGCGGTCGCGGGTGCGGTCGCCGCCGACGAGCTGGTGATCCACGGCTGGGACCTGGCCCGCGCCACCGGCATCCCCTACGCCCCCGACCCCGCGGCCCTCACCTCCGCCCACGGCTTCCTCCTCGCGGCGACCGACGACCCGAACCGCGGCAAGGGACCCTTCGGCCCGGTCGTCCCGGTCCCGGCCGAGGCGCCGCTGCTGGACCGGGCGGTCGGGCTGAGCGGGCGGGATCCGGGGTGGCGGCCGTAGGCGTACCGGCGATCTCCGGGCGGCGGAAGCGGCGCATCGGCCCTACGGTGACCTGAGAGGGGGGCAGGCCGTACACGTACGACGGAGGATGCCGCCATGCAGGAGCACTACGTGTGGGTGACGACGCGCCGCCTTCAGCCGGGGACGCTGGAGGAGTTCGAGCGGGCATGGCGCCCCGCCCCCGCCCCGCCGGGCCTGCACCGCGCCTACGCGTACTGGTCCGAGGACGGGCAGGAGATCACCGGCGTGTCGTTCTGGGACACCCAGGAGTCGTGCGACGCGTGGCGAACCTCCGACCCGGAGGCACAGCGGCGGGCGGCCATGGCCCCGTACGTCGTCTCGGAGAGCGAGGACTTCTACCGCGGCCGTGAACTCACCCTCCCCGGCGTCAGCCATGGGTGAGCGCGGCTGACATGAGCGACATCGTCGTCGTGTACGAGCTCGACCGTCCGGCGGCCGCACACACCTCCCCACCCGACGCGGACCGCCCCCCGCGCCGGGTGCACGCGGTGCCCACCGCCCCCGGCAGGCCGGACGCCGCCGGCCCGCGGACACTCTGCGGCAAGGACACCTTCGCCATGGAACCGGCCCGGTGGAAACCCTCCGAGCACTCCGGGGCGCCCTGGTACCCCGCCGAGTACGCGGCCGTGGTCTGCCCCGAGTGCGACGCCGTGATGGAGGTCTGAGCAGGGTCCCCGGTCCGGACGGGGAGCGGAGGCGTCATGGCGGGTCCCCGCCGGCGCCGCGTTCCTCGCCGACCGGCTGCGCCACCCTTGGCTCCACTTGGCGAAATGAGCCGGAGCCGGGCGAAAGGCGTCGTACTCTCCTGCCATGCCGCTCACCCTCACCGTCCTCGGTACCGCCTCGCCGCACCCGGGCCCCGACCGGCCCTGCTCCGGTTATCTGGTGTCCGGCGGCGGCGCCGAGGTGTGGGTGGACGCGGGGCCCGGTACCTTCGCCGCGTTGCAGCGGCACACGGATCCCGCCCGGCTCACCGCGATCTGGATCTCGCATCTGCACGCCGACCACAGCGCCGACCTGCTCGCCGCCGCCTACGCCTTCGCCTTCGGCGGCATGGCCCCGCACGCACCGATCCCGGTGTACGCGCCCCAGGACTGCGCGCGCCGGCTGGCCGGCTTCTTCGGCCGTCCCGACGTCGAGTTCCTGAAGGGCGTCTTCGACTTCCGGGACCTGTACGACGGCCACGACGTCCGGCACTGGAACCTCCGTCTGACCGCCCGCGCCGTCGCCCACGACACCGAGGCGTACGGGCTGCGCGCCGAGTCCCAGGGCAGCGTCCTGGCGTACTCGGGGGACAGCGGCCCCTGCCCCGCGCTCATCCAACTCGCCTCCCGTGCCGACCTGTTCCTGTGCGAGGCGGACCTCGACGAGCATCGCGTCGGCGAACACCCCCGGCAGGTCCATCTGACGCCCGAGGACGCCGGCCGCATCGCCCGGGACGCGCACGTGCGCGAGCTTGTCGTCACCCACGTCGGCCCCACGCTCACCCGCGAGGCGGCCACCGGGCGAGCCGCCGCGGTCTTCGGCCGGCCCACGTACACCGCCGTCGAGGGCGACATCCACGCCGTCTGAACCGGCCGCCCGGGCGTGCCGACTTCCTTTGTCAGAAGCATTGACGAATCACGGGCCCCCTCCTACCTTCAACGCGTCGTACTTCGTACGTCATATATGAGACGCGATATGTGAGATCCGAGAGGGCCGCATGACCTCTGTGCCCACCCCGATCCCGTCCCGCACGCAATACGTACTGGACGCGATCAAACACCGCATCCTGACGGGCCAGTTGACGCCCGGCCAGGCCCTGGTCGAGACGGAGCTGGCCGCGCAGTTCGGGGTGTCCAAGACCCCGGTGCGGGAGGCGCTGAAGACCCTCGCCGGGACCGGGCTCGTCGTGATGAGCCAGTACAAGGGCGTCACGGTGCGCATGGTGGACGCGGACATGGCGCGCGAGGTCTACGACGTGCGGCTGCTGCTGGAGCCCGAGGCGCTGCGCCGGGCAGTACGGCGCGGGGCCTCCCTCGACGCCGCCCGCGACGCGCTCACCCGGGCCGACGCCGCCGGCGACACTGCCGAACGCTCCCTGGCCAACCGGGAGTTCCACCGCGCCCTCTACCTGCCCTGCGGCAACCCGCTGCTCGGCCGGATGCTGGACGAGGTCCGCGACCAGGCCGCCCTCGTCTCCGCCGTGGCCTGGGCGACCGATCCCTCCTGGGAGCGGGAGGCCGCCGAACACCGGGAGATCCTGCGGCTCGCGCTGGACGGCGACGCGGACGGCGCCGCCAGCGCCCTGCACTCCCACATCGCCTCGTTCGTACGACGCGCTTTCCCCTCGGACACCGAGCCCCGCCCAGCGGAAGGTCATCAATGAGCAGCGTGACGTTCGAGACCCAACGGGCGGCCCTGGCCGACGTGGTGGCCATCCCGGTGACCCCCTTCGCCGAGGACGGCTCCGTCGCGCAGGACACCCACCGGGCCCTGCTGCGTCGCCTGCTCGACGGCGGGATCCGCACCCTCACCCCGAACGGCAACACCGGCGAGTTCTATGCCCTCACCCCCGAAGAGCGCCGCCTGGTCACCGAGTCGACCGTCGACGAGGCCGGCGACCGCGCCGTGATCCTGGTCGGCGTCGGCCACGACCTGCCCACCGCGACCGCCTCCGCCCGGCACGCCCGCGCACTCGGCGCGCAGATGGTGATGGTCCACCAGCCCGTCCACCCGTACGTCTCGGCGGCCGGCTGGGTCGACTACCACCGCGCCATCGCCGAGTCCGTACCCGAACTGGGCGTGGTCCCCTACATCCGCAACGCCCTGCTGCCCGGCGCCCGCCTCGCCGAACTCGCCGACCACTGCCCCAACGTCATCGGCGTGAAGTACGCCGTCCCGGACGCCGCGCGCTTCGCCGCCTTCGCGCGGGACGCGGGCCTGGACCGCTTCGTCTGGGTGGCGGGCCTGGCCGAACCGTACGCACCCTTCTACTTCTCGGCGGGCGCCACGGGCTTCACCTCGGGGCTCGTGAACGTCGCCCCGGCCGTTTCGCTGAACATGATTGAAGCGCTTCGATCCGGCGACTACCCGGCCGCCATGAAGGTCTGGGAGCAGATCCGCCGCTTCGAGGAACTGCGCGCCGCCCACGGCTCCGCCGACAACGTCACCGTCGTCAAGGAGGCGCTCGCCGCGCTCGGCCTGTGCCGCCGGGACGTCCGCCCGCCGAGCAGGCAGCTGCCCGACGGCGATCGCTCCGAGGTCGCCGCCATCGCCGCCGGATGGTCGATATGAAGCAGCCGCACGAGCTGCGAAGCCACCAGTGGTACGGCACCGACGGCCTGCGCTCCTTCAGCCACCGCGCCCGTACCCGCCAGCTCGGCTATCTGCCCGAGGAGCACCTGGGCAAGCCGGTCATCGCGATCCTCAACACCTGGTCGGACATCAACCCCTGCCATGTGCACCTGCGGGACCGGGCGCAGGCCGTGAAGCGCGGGGTCTGGCAGGCCGGGGGCTTCCCGCTCGAGTTCCCGGTCTCCACACTCAGCGAGACCTTCCAGAAGCCGACCCCGATGCTCTACCGCAACCTGCTCGCGATGGAGACCGAGGAGCTGCTGCGGTCGTACCCGGTCGACGGCGCCGTCCTGATGGGCGGCTGCGACAAGTCCACGCCCGCCCTGCTGATGGGCGCCGCCTCGGTGGACCTGCCCGCCGTCTTCGTGCCGGCCGGACCCATGCTCCCGGGCCACTGGCGGGGCGAGGTCCTCGGCTCCGGCACCGACATGTGGAAGTACTGGGACGACAAGCGGGCCGGCCTCATCGGGGACTGCGAGATGACCGAGCTGGAGAGCGGCCTGGCCCGCTCGCCGGGCCACTGCATGACCATGGGGACGGCGTCCACGCTGACCGCCGCCGCCGAGGCGCTCGGCGTCACCGTCCCCGGCGCGTCCAGCATTCCGGCGGTGGACTCCGGGCACGACCGGATGGCCGCAAGGGCGGGCCTGACGATCGTCGAACTGGTCCACAAGGACCGCAGGTTGAGCGAGATCCTCACCCGGGAGGCCTTCGCGGACGCGGTCACCACCGTGCTCGGCCTCGGCGGCTCCACCAACGCCGTGATCCACCTGATCGCCATGGCGGGCCGGGCCGGAGTGAAGCTGACGCTGGACGACTTCGACCGCATCGCCCGCACGGTCCCGGTCCTCGCCGACGTCCGCCCCGGCGGCCGGCGCCACCTCATGGAGGACTTCCATTTCGCGGGCGGCCTGCCCGGTTTCCTCTCCCGGATCCCGGACCTGCTCCACCTGGACCGCCCGACGGTGTCGCACGACACCCTGCGCGAGCAGCTGGACGGCGCGCAGGTGCACGACGACGACGTCATCCGCCACCGCGACAACCCGGTCGCCGGTGAGGGCGGGGTCGCGGTGCTGCGCGGCAACCTCTGCCCCGACGGCGCCGTCATCAAGCACATCGCCGCCGAACCCCACCTGCTCGAGCACACCGGCCCGGCCGTCGTCTTCGACGACTACAGGACCATGCAGCGCACCATCGACGACCCGTCCCTCGGCATCACCGCGGACAGTGTGCTCGTGCTGCGGAACGCCGGCCCGAAGGGCGGCCCGGGCATGCCCGAGTACGGCATGCTCCCGATCCCGGACCACCTGCTCAGGCAGGGCGTGCGGGACATGGTGCGGATCTCCGACGCCCGGATGAGCGGCACGAGTTACGGCGCCTGCGTCCTGCACGTGGCACCGGAGTCGTACGTCGGCGGCCCGCTGGCGCTGGTGCGCACCGGGGACCCCATCACCCTGGACGTCGAGGCACGCACCCTCCAGCTCCACGTGGACGACGCGGAGCTGGAGCGCAGGCGGGCCGAGTGGACACCGCCGCCCGCCCGTTACGAGCGCGGCTACGGCGCCCTCTACAACGAACAGATCACCCAGGCCGACACCGGCTGCGACTTCGAGTTCCTGGCCCGCCCGGGCAAGGTGCCGGACCCGTACGCCGGCTGAACCCCCGCACCACCCTGGTGAACGCTCACCCATGCGTATGAAGCAAGCGCTTCCTGTACTCGCTGAACAGTCCCACTGCGAACGGAGAACAGTCATGGCCCAAGCCGCAGCCGTGGCGAAACCGCCCGCGCCACCCCGGCGGCGCCGTGCCTCCGCGACCCCGCGCAGGCTGCCGTACCTGCTGATCGCCCCGGCGGCCCTGCTGATGCTGGGCTTCATCGCCTACCCGGTGCTCAGCGTCTTCTACTACAGCCTGCAGAACTACAACCCCACCAAGCCGTGGCGGAACGGCTTCGCGGGCTTCGACAACTTCACCCAGGCCTTCGCGCACGACCCGCAGTTCTGGGACACGCTGACCTTCAGCGCCAAGTGGGTCGTGGTGGAAGTCGGGCTGCAGCTGTTGTTCGGGCTCGCGCTGGCGCTCATCGTCAACGAGAGCTTCGTGGGCCGGGCGTTGGGCCGGGCGCTGGTGTTCTCGCCCTGGGCGGTCTCCGGCGTGCTGACCTCCGCGATCTGGGTGCTGCTCTACAACTCCCAGACGGGCATCACGCGTTATCTCGCCGACGCGGGGATCGGGTCGTACGGCACCAGCTGGCTGTCGGACACCTCGACCGTCTTCCCGGCCGCGGTCGTCGCCGACCTCTGGCGGGGCGTCCCCTTCTTCGCGATCCTCATCCTCGCCGACCTCCAGTCCGTCTCGAAGGACCTGTACGAGGCCGCCGAGGTCGACGGGGCGAGCCGCCTCAAGCAGTTCTGGCACATCACCCTGCCGCATCTGAAGGACGCGATCGTCCTGGCCACGCTGCTGCGCGCGGTGTGGGAGTTCAACAACGTCGACCTGCTCTACACCCTCACCGGCGGCGGACCCGCGGGGGAGACCACCACCCTCCCGCTCTACATCGCCAACACCAGCGTCGACGCCCACAACTTCGGCTACGCCTCCGCGCTGACCACGGTGGCGTTCGTGATCCTGCTCTTCTGCTCGATCGTCTATCTGCGGCTGAGCAAGTTCGGAGATGAGACCAAGTGATCACCGAGATCGCTCCCGCACCCGAGCACGTGGCGTCCGCGCCCGCCCGGCCACGCGGCAGGCGCCGCGCCTGGGACGAGGTCCCGCGCCGGCGGATCTACGTCCCCCTCGTGATCTACCTCCTCTTCACCCTGATCCCCTTCTACTGGATCCTGCTCTTCGCGCTCCGCCCGGCCGGCTCCACCTCACTGGTCCCCTGGCCGATGACCTTCGAGCACTTCCAGAAGGTGTGGACCGAGCGCAGCTTCGGCACCTACTTCGCCAACAGCGTCTACGTCGGCCTCGCCACGCTCTTCCTGACCACCGTGGTCGCCCTGGCCGGCGGCTACGCCCTCGCCCGCTTCGACTTCCGGATCAAGCGCGGCTTCATGCTCGCCCTGCTCTGCTCCCAGTTCGTGCCGGGCGCCCTGCTGCTGGTCCCGCTGTTCCAGATCTTCGCCAAGCTCCAGATGATCAACTCGCTGGGCAGCGTCGTCATCGCCGAGACGGTCTTCCAGCTGCCGCTGTCGATGATCCTGATCAGCGGGTTCATCCGGAACGTGCCGTACTCCCTGGAGGAGGCCGCCTGGGTGGACGGCTGCGACCGGCTGACCGCCTTCCGGATCGTCGTCCTGCCGCTGCTGCGGCCCGGGCTGATCGCCGTCGGCTCCTTCGCCTTCGTGCACGCCTGGAACCACTTCCTGTTCGCCCTGATGTTCCTCTCCGACCAGAGCAAGCAGACCGTCCCGGTCGGCCTCAACACCCTGATGAGCGCGGACAGCGTCGACCTGGGCGCCCTCGCGGCGGGCGGCATCATCGCCGCCGTACCGGTCGTGATCGTGTTCGCCTTCATCCAGAAGTGGCTGATCACCGGCTTCAGCGCGGGGGCGGTGAAGGGATGAGAGATCGACAGCGCCGCGGTGGCCGGCCGAGAGATGGCGCGCGGTGCGGGCGCGACGAGAATCCCATGACCGTACCCGTCGTCCTGGCGGGCGCGCGCGGCCACGGCCGCCGGCACCTGGACAACATCCGCCGGCTCCAGGCGAACGGCCTCGTCCGGCTGGCCGGGATCTGCGAACTGACCCCGCTGAGCCGGCAGGAGATCCCCGACGGCCTGGGCACGCCGGAGCAGTCCGCCGACTTCGGGGCGCTCCTCGACGCCACCGCAGCGAGGATCGCCGTCGTCTGCACGCCCATTCCCACCCACACCGACCTCGCGCTGCGGGCCGCCGAACGGGGCGTGCACCTCCTGCTGGAGAAGCCGCCCGCGCCCTCCTACGCCGAGTACCGGCGGATGGCCGACGGGGTCGCCGAGGCCGGTGTGGTCTGCCAGATCGGGTTCCAGTCGCTGGGCTCCCACGCCCTGCCCGCGATCCGGCGGCTCGTCGCCGAGGGCGCGATCGGCGAGATCCTCGGGGTCGGCGGCGCCGGGGCCTGGGCCCGCGACGAGGCCTACTACCGGCGGGCGCCCTGGGCGGGCAGGCGGCGCCTGAACGGCGTCGACGTGGTCGACGGGGTCCTCACCAACCCCCTCGCCCACGCCGTCGCCACCGGACTCGCCCTGCTCGGCACCACCCGCGCCGAGGACGTCACCGGCATCGAGACCGAGCTGCTGCGCGCCAACGACATCGAGTCCGACGACACCTCCTGCGTCCGCGTGCGCACCCCGCGCGGCCCGGTCACGGTCGCCGCGACCCTGTGCGCCGAGGAACCCGGGGAGCCGTACGTCCTGGTGCACGGCGACAAGGGCCGGATCACCTTCTGGTACAAGCAGGACCGAGTGCTGCTCCAGCGGGCCGGCCACGGCCCCCAGCAGTCCGAGTACGGCCGCACGGACCTGCTGGAGAACCTGGTCGAACACCTCACTACCGGCGCGCCGCTGCTGGCACCCCCGGACGAGACCGGCGCCTTCATGCAGGTGGTCGAGGCCATCAGGACCGCCCCCGACCCGGCACCCCTGCCCGAGACCGCCTGGCGCCCGCTGCCCGCCGAACGGCGCCGGGTCGTGCCCGGCATCGACGGTCTGGTCGCGGCCTCGGCCGACACCCTCACCCTCTACTCCGAGCTGGGCGCCTCCTGGGCCCTACCGAAAGAGGTGAGCACGTGATGACGCCACACGACGCCCCGGTCCTGCGGGTCGCCGGCCGACCGGTCGGCCGGTACGTCACCCGGCCCGAGCTGCCGGACCGTCTCGCCCCGCGCCCCTATCTGCACCCCGTCACCACCCTGGCCGGCACGGCGGTCACCGAGCTGAGCCCAGCCGACCACGCACACCACCTCGGCGTCGGTGTCGCCGTTCCCGACGTCGAGGGTCACAACTTCTGGGGCGGACGCACCTTCGTGCGCGACCACGGGCCGACCGAGCCGGCCCACCACGGCTCCCAGCGGCACACCGCCTTCCAGCTGCGCGACCCCGACGGCTTCGTGGCCGAGCTGCGCTGGGTCGCCGCCGGAGCCGAGCTGCTGCGCGAGCGCCGTACCGTCGCCGCCACCGAACTCACCGACACCGCCTGGGCGCTGGACTTCACCTTCTCCCTCACCAACGTCACATCGGGCCCACTGTCCATCGGGAGCCCCGCCACCAACGGGCGGCCCGGCGCGGCCTACGGCGGCTTCTTCTGGCGGGCCCGCAAGGAGGAGTCGGCGCCGGACGTCTTCACCGCCGACCGCGAGGGCGAGGCCGAGGTGCACGGCACCCGCGCCGACTGGCTCGCGCTGGCCGGGGCGGGCTGGACGCTGGTCTTCGCCGGGGCCACCGAGGACACCCGGCGTGATCCGTGGTTCGTGCGCACCGCCGAGTACCCGGGCGTGGGCTCCTCGCTGGCGCACACGCAGCGACTGCCGGTACCGCCCGGCGAGACCCTCGTACGCCGGGTCGTCACCGTCGTCGCCGACGGCCGCCGGGATCGCGGCGAGGCGGCCGCGCTGGTCCGGAAGGCGGTGGGCCAGTGACGAGCCGGACCTACCGGAACCCGGTCCTGAACGCCGACTGGTCCGACCCGGACGTCGTCCGCGTCGGCGACGACTTCTACCTCACCGCCTCCAGCTTCGGCCGCGCACCCGGCCTGCCCCTGCTGCACTCGCGCGACCTCGTCAACTGGACCCTCGTCGGCCACGCCCTCGAACGCCTCGAACCGGAGGCGGAGTTCGCGACGCCCCGGAACGACTGCGGGGTCTGGGCACCGGCGATCCGGTACCACGACGAGCGGTTCTGGATCTTCTGGGGCGACCCCGACCGGGGCATCCACCAGATCAACGCCCCCGAGATCCGTGGCCCCTGGACCCGCCCGCACCTCCTCAAGCCGGGCGAGGGCCTGATCGACCCGTGTCCGCTGTGGGACGACGAGACCGGCGACGCCTACCTCGTGCACGCCTGGGCCGGATCCCGCTCCGGCGTCAAGAACCGGCTCACCGGCCACCGTATGCACCCCGACGGCACCTCGCTGCTCGACGACGGCAAGGTGATCGTCGACGGCGACCGCATCCCCGGCTGGTTCACCCTGGAGGGACCCAAGCTCTACCGGCACGACGGCTGGTTCTGGATCCTCGCGCCCGCCGGGGGAGTGGAGACCGGCTGGCAGGGCGCCTTCCGCTCCCGCGGCTTCTTCGGGCCGTACGAGGAGCGGATCGTCCTGGAGCAGCGGGACACCGCGGTCAACGGGCCGCACCAGGGCGGCTGGGTGCGCACCGCGGCCGGCGAGGACTGGTTCCTGCACTTCCAGCAGCGGGGCGCCTACGGCAGGGTCGTGCACCTGCAGCCGATGAGCTGGGCGGAGGACGGCTGGCCCGTGCTCGGTGACGACGGCGCCCCCGTGGCCGTACACCGCCGTCCCGACCTCCCGCCGCAGGCCCCCGCGGCTCCCGCCACCGACGACGACTTCCCCGGCGGACGGTACGGCCGCCAGTGGCAGTGGGCGGCCAACCCGGGCGACGGCTGGGCCACCCACCACTGCGGGGACGGGCTGCGGCTGGCCTGCGTCCGTTCGGCCGACGCCCACGACCTGCGGAAACTGCCGCACGTCCTCACCCAGCGCCTGCCCGGCACACCCTGCGCGATCGAGGTCGAGCTGTGCCTGGACGGCACCGAGCCGGGCGCCCGGGCGGGGCTCGCGGTGCTCGGGGACACCTTCGGATGGATCGGGCTCGAACGGGGCGCCGACGGGACGGTCCGGCTCGTGCACCGGTTCGCGGAGGCGGTCGCCGTGGGGGCACCTCCCACGCCTTGCGGGCAGTGGGGGAGCGAGCGGGACGCCGGTGTGCCGTGCGTCGCGCCCGAGGGACGGGCCCGCCTGCGGATCGAGGTGGCGGCCGGGGCACGCTGCCGCTTCTCGTACGACGTCGGAGACGGCCCGCGCCTCTCCGGGCCCGTCTTCGCAGCCACCCCCTGGCGCTGGGTCGGCGCCCTGCTCGGCCTGTTCGCCGCCGCGCCCGAGGGACCGGGGCATGCGGGGGCGGCGACCTTCACGCAGTTCCGGATCAGCCCCTTGTAGTGCCCGGCACGACAGTTCCACCACTCCACTGGATCCAGAAGAAGAGAGCCGACCGATGAAGAGCAGCATCCACAGAAGCAGGCGCGCCGCCACGGCCGTCGCCCTGGGCTCCGTGCTCGCGCTGACCGCCACCGCCTGCGGCGACGACGGCAGCGGCGGCGCGGGGGACAAGGGGGGCGAGGGCTCCGGCAAGGGCACGATCACCTTCTGGGACAACAACGGCGGTGTGCGCACCGACATCTGGAAGCAGATCATCGCCGACTTCGAGAAGAAGTACCCGGACATCGAGGTCGAGTACGTCGGCATCCCGGCGGCGAGCGCCCAGTCCAAGTACGACACCGCCATCCAGGGCGGCGGCCTGCCGGACGTCGGCGGGGTGGGCACCGCGATGCTCGCCGAGGTCGCGGTCCAGGGGGCGCTGGAACCGCTGGACGGCCGGCTCTCGAAGAGCCCGCTGAACGGCAGGCTGAGTCAGAACCTCATCGACGTCAGCAAGGCGGCGGGCGGCGGGGACACGCTGTACCAGGTGCCGACCTCCGCCAACAACGGCACGCTGTGGTACCGGACGGACCTGTTCGAGAAGGCCGGTCTGGACGCGCCGACCACCTGGTCGAAGTTCTACGCGGCCGCCGACAGGCTCACGGACAAGGGGAAGAACAAGTTCGGCTTCACCATCCGCGGCGGCGAGGGTGCCATCGCGCCGGCCCTCGACGCGGTGTACGGCCAGACCGGCATCACCTCGTTCTGGAACGGCGACAAGACCACGGTCAACGACCCCAAGAACGTGGCCGCGCTGGAGAAGTACGTCGCGCTGTACAAGAAGGACACCCCGTCCGCCGACGTCAACAACGACTTCACGAAGATGGTCGCGCAGTGGGACAGCGGCACGATCGGCATGCTGAGCCACAACCTGGGGTCGTACCAGGACCATCTGAAGGCGCTCGGCAAGGACAAGTTCCGGGGCATTCCGAACCCCACACTCGACGACGGCACCCGGGTGCAGGTGTCCAACCCGGTGGACGGGCTGAGCCTGTTCAAGTCGAGCAAGAACAAGGCGGCCGCCTGGAAGTTCATCGAGTTCGCCGTGTCCGCCGAGGAGAACTCCAAGTTCAACGAGTCGGCGGGGCAGGTGCCGGCGAACACGGACGCCGCGAAGGACGCGTGGATTCAGCAGGCCGAGCCCACGAAGCTGGCGGCGGAGGCGCTGAACGGGAGCGGCACGAAGATCGTGCAGCTGCCGTACTACCTGCCCGACTGGAACACCATCTCCAAGGCCGACAACGAGCCCAATTTCCAGAAGGTGCTGCTGGGGAAGCTGAGCGCCAAGGAATTCCTGGACACGCTGGCCGATCAGCTGAACAAGGCGCAGGCGGACTGGAAGAAGAACCACTGAGAGTTCGGATGGTTCGGTTTCGTGGGCTGCCGGCCGGTGGGGGCCGGTCGCGCAGTTCCCCGCACCCCTGACGATCCTGAAAGGAGCTTCCTCGTGGCCCTTACCCGCAGACAGGTGACTTCCGCCGCTCTCGCGGCCGCTCCACTCGCCGTACGATCCCCGAAAGGGAACCGGACTCTCTACCTCGCCGGTGACTCCACCGCCGCCCAGAAATACGCCGATGCCGCTCCCGAGACCGGGTGGGGAATGGCGCTCCCTTTCTTTCTTCGGAAGGAGCCGGAGGTCGCCAACCATGCCGTGAACGGGCGGAGTTCGAAGAGCTTCGTGGACGAGGGGCGGCTCGACGCCATCCTGTCCCTGATCCGGTCCGGGGACCTCCTGGTCGTCCAGTTCGCGCACAACGACGAGAAGGCCACCGACCCGGCCCGGTACACCGAGCCCTGGACGACGTACCAGGAGTATCTGCGGCTGTACATCGACGGTGCCCGGTCCCGTGGCGCCCGGCCCGTGCTCGCCACCCCGGTCGAGCGCCGCAGGTTCGACGCCGAGGGCAACGCCGTGCCGACCCACGGCGACTACCCGGCTGCCATGCGCGCGCTCGCCGAAGCGGAGCGTGTCCCGCTGCTCGACATCGAGGCGCTGTCGCTGGCGCTGTGGCAGGAGCTGGGTGCCGAGGCGACGAAGAAGTACTTCAACTGGACGGACACGGAGCAGGACAACACGCACTTCAATCCGCTGGGCGCCATCGCCGTGGCCCGCCTCGTGGCGCAGGAGTTGCTGCGCACCCGGGTGCTGGCCCGGCACGACGTGGTCCGGCTGCACGCGGACATCCCCACGTCCTGGATCACCTGGCCGCCCGCATCACCGTCGTCACCTTCATGAAAGAGGAGACCCGCACCGTGCGTACACAGAAATGTCATGGACGCGTCATCGCCGTGGTCGTGGGCTGCACGGCTCTCGTGCTCGCCGTCACCGGCACCGGATCCGCGCAGGCCGCCCACCGGGCCGGTCCGGAGCGGCAGGTGCTTCCGGCCGGCGACGGCTGGGCCGCCTACGGCACCGGGACGACCGGCGGTGCCGCCGCCGATGCCGCGCACGTCTACACCGTCACCACCTGGGAGCAGTTCAAGGCCGCCCTCGCGGACGGCGGCAGCGCCCCGAAGATCATCAGAGTTAAGGGCACGATCGACGCGGACGGGCCGAGCTGCGCCTCGTTCGCCGTGCCTGGGTACGACTTCGAGACATACCTGAAGACCTACGACCCGGCGGTGTGGGGTCGCACCAGGAACCTCGACAGCGAGCCCGACGACAGCCCCGAGGGCCTGCGCCGCGCCTCCGCCGCCCAGCAGGACGCCTCCATCAAGGCGAACATCCCCGCCGACACCACCATCGTCGGCGTCGGCAAGGACGCCGGCTTCAAGGGCGCCAGCCTCCAGATCAAGGGCGTCGACAACGTCATCGTCCGCAACGTGAGCTTCGAGAGCCCCCTGGACTGCTTCCCGCAGTGGGACCCGACCGACACCGCCGACGGCAACTGGAACTCCGAGTACGACAGCGCGGTGATCTACGGGTCCACGCACGTCTGGACGGACCACGACACCTTCACCGACGGGGACCACCCGGACAGCACGCTGCCGTCCTACTTCGGCCGGATCTACGAGCAGCACGACGGCGAGCTGGACATCGTCAAGGGTGCCGACTACGTCACCGCCTCCTGGAACGTCTTCGAGGACCACGACAAGACGATCCTCATCGGCAACAGCGACAACGCCTCCACGGCCGCGGTCGACCGCGGGCACCTGAAGGTCACCTTCCACCACAACCTGTTCTCGAACCTGGTCGAGCGCGCACCCCGCGTCCGCTTCGGACAGGTGGACTCCTACAACAACCACTTCGTCGCCGGTGACGGCTACTCCTACAGCTACGGCATCGGCATGGAGTCCCAACTCGTCGCCGAGCACAACGCGTTCACCCTGCCGGCCGGCGCGAAGGCCGGTTCGATCCTCAAGAAGTGGAAGGAGTCGCCGCTCACCGCCGACGACAACTACGTCAACGGCGTGCTCACGGATCTGATCGCCGTCCACAACACCGAGATCCCGGGCGAGATCCTGCAGTCCGGGACCGACTGGACGCCGACCCTGCGCACCAAGGTCGACCCCGCCAAGGCCGTGCCGGGCCTGGTCGACCACTGCGCGGGCGCGGGCCGCCTGGGCTGACGCCACCGGGGCCGGACGCCCGGCCCCGACCCCCCTCTCTTTCTCACGAGCCGCACCGCGAAGGAGCACTCCCATGCCCTCGCCCCAACTCCCCCTGTCCAGACGGCGATTCCTGGCCACCAGTGCCGGGGCCGCCGGCGCGCTCGGCCTCACCGCCGGCCCCGCGCGGGCCGACGGGGGACCGCGCCCGTTCGGCCGCTACGGGTCGCCGGCCCGCCGCCTCACCCCGCAGACCCTGTACGTCGACCCGCACGGCGGCGGTGACTTCACCTCCGTGCAGGCCGCGGTGACCGCCGCCACCGGCAGCGGCCGCACGCTGGTCCTCGCGCCCGGCACCTACCGGGAGACGGTCGCCGTCGACGTCAGCCGTACGGAGACGACCTGGATCGGCGCCTCCGAGAACCCCCGGGACGTCGTCATCGTGTACGACCACGCGGCCGGCACCCCCAAGCCCGGCGGCGGCACCTACGGCACCACCGGGTCGGCCACCACCACCGTGCAGGCCGACGGCTTCACCGCCCGCTGGATCACCTTCGCCAACGACTGGCTGCGCGCCGACCACCCGGACATCAGCGGCACCCAGGCCGTCGCCGTCAAGGCGCAGGGCGACCGCAGCGCCTTCCTGCACTGCCGTTTCCTCGGCCACCAGGACACCCTGTACGCCGACTCGATGTCCCTCGGCACCTTCGCCCGGCAGTACTACGCCCACTGTCACGTCGAAGGAGACGTCGACTTCGTCTTCGGGCGGGCCACCGCCGTCTACGAGCACTGCCACTTCCGCACCCTGAACCGCACGGACCTGGCCGGCGCGCCCTACGGCTTCGTCTTCGCGCCCTCCACGGCCGTGGCCAACCCGCGCGGCTACCTGGTCACGCGCAGCCACGTCGGCAGCCAGGCCCCGGACGCCTACTACAAGCTGGCCCGCCCCTGGGTGCCGGGCTCCGACCCCACCGCCCGCCCCATGCTCACCGTCCGCGACACCTGGCTCGGCCCCGGCATCGACGCCGCCGCGCCCTACACCGACATGTCTGCCGGCTACCCGTGGCAGAACCAGCGGTTCACCGAGTACCGCAATTCTGGGCCGGGCGCGCTGATCACCGTCCCGGCCGACCGGCCCCAACTGACCGACGAGCAGGCCGCGTCGGCGACCCGCGAGGCCCACCTCGGGGACTGGACCCCGTGGGAGGGCTGCTGATGTCCCTGCCCCGACGGACCCTGCTCGCCGGTGTCGCGAGCGGACTCGCCGCCCTGGGTACGTCCCCGGTCCTGGCGGCAGACCCCCGCCCGGTCCTGCATGTCCGCCCCGGCGGCTCCGTCCAGGCCGCCGTGGACGCCGCCGACGGCCCCGGCCGGACGATCCTCGTGCACCCGGGGACGTACCGCGAGGTCGTCAACGTGCCTGCGGAAAAAGTCGAGTTGACGATTCGTGGGATCACGGGCGACCCCCGTGACGTCGTCATCGTCCACGACAACGCCAACGGCACCCAGAAGCCCGACGGCTCGGGCACCTACGGCACCGCCGGGTCCGCCACCTTCAGCTCTGCCGCTCCCGGGCTGACCGTGGGCGACCTGACCCTCGCCAACGACTGGCTGCGCGCCGACCACCCGGACATCACCGGGACCCAGGCCGTCGCCGCCTACGTCACCGGAGACCGCTCGTACTTCTCGAACGTCCGGCTGCTCGCCCACCAGGACACCCTGTTCGCGGACACCACCGCGCTGGACTCCTTCGACCGGCAGTACTACCGGAACTGCCACATAGAGGGCGACGTCGACTTCGTCTTCGGGCGGGCGACCACGGTGTTCGACCGCTGCCGCTTCCACACCCTGCAGCGGGACGTCACCTTCACCCCCAAGGGCATGGTCTTCGCCCCGTCCACCGCGCGGGCCAACCCGCACGGCATCCTCGCCGTCCGCTCCCGGTTCACCTCCGGCGCGGAGGACTCGGCGTACAAGCTGGCCCGGCCGTGGGTGCCGTCGTACGAGACGACCGCCTGGCCCTCGCTGGTCGTCCGGGACAGCCTCATCGGACCCGGCATCGACCCGGTCACCCCCTACACCACCATGCGCGACGCCTACCCCTGGCAGTCCATGCGCTTTCGCGAGTACCGCAACTCGGGGCCGGGCGCGGCGATCACCGCCCCCGCCGAGCGGCCCCAACTCACCGACGCCGAGGCCGCGCTGCACACCCCGGCGGCCTACCTCGGCGACTGGCACACCCGACCGGCCCGCTCACTCTGATCGACGAAAGGACCCGCACGTCATGCGTCGTATCAGCACACTGACCGCGTTCTCCGTCGCCGCCGCGTCCCTCGGACTCGGCCTCCTCGCCACCCCGGCCCACGCCGCGACCGTGGTCGTCAGCAACTCCACCGACCTGACGAACGCCATCAAGAACGCCACCGCCGGCACCGTCATCCAGGTGCGCGGCGGCACCTACTACCCGACCGCGACCCTGCAGTCGACGGCCAACGGCACCTCGTCCTCCCCGATCACCCTCACCGCGTACGGCTCCGAGACCGTGAAGATCGACGGGTCCTCGCTGCCCTCCGGCTCCTGGATCTTCAAGCTGACCGCCGACTACTGGAACGTCTCCGGCATCACCTTCCAGAACTCCCCGGACAGCGCGGTCGTCTGCCAGTCCTGCACCGGCACCAACTGGAGCAACATCAAGACCATCGACGGCGGCGACTCCGGCTTCACCCTCACCGGGGACGGCACGGTCGGCAACACCGTGAGGAACCTCGACAGTTACGGCAACTACGACGCCGCCACACACGGCCAGAACGCCGACGGCGTCGCCATCAAGTTCGGCTCGGGCACCGGCAACCTGGTCACCGGAGCGCGCCTCTACAACAACTCGGACGACGGCATCGACCTGTGGTCCTTCGCCTCCCCGGTCACCATCGAGCACACCTGGTCCTTCGGCAACGGCATGAACCGCTGGGGCGACTCCGCCTTCGAGGGCAACGGCAACGGCTACAAGCTGGGCGGCAACGGCGTGACGGTCGCCCACGTCGTCAACAACTCCGCGGCCTGGGGCAACGCCGGCAACGGCTTCACCGAGAACTCCAATACCGGCGCGCTCGTCATCAACCGCACCACCGCCTACGCCAACGCCAAGTGGGGCTACTACTTCGCCACCGGCTCCGCCCGCCTCGGCAAGAACCTCGCGGTGAGCAACGGCAGCGGTCCGGTCGGCAAGGGCTCCTCGGTGGTCTCCGCCGGCAACAACTGGGACTCCGGCATCTCCACCCCGTCCTTCGCATCCACGGACGCGTCGACGACGTACAACGCCCGCAAGTCGGACGGCTCCCTGCCTTTGACCACCTTCCTGACGACGGGCAGCACGACGATCGGGGCGACCATGAATGAGGAGGCGCGTTCGAGGTGAACCGGAAGGCGGACCAGTGACCGGAATTCCCGGGTCAGGTTCCTCCCGATCCCCCTACGCTGTTGTCCGACGGACGGTTGGGACGGGATGCAGGATCGGGGGAGCCTGTGGACGTACACGTGGATGTCCATCTTGCGGAGGGCGCGGAGGGTGCCGGCGAGGGCGCCGACGCAGACGAGACGCGGTCACTGCTCGCCTGGCTCACCGAGGCGGACGAGCTGCGCGGCAGAGTCACTCCACAGGAGGGACCGCCGGTGCCCGGCACACTGGGCCCGGTCCTGGACGGCCTGGTGGTCGCGCTCGGCTCCGGCGGCGCGGTCACCGGACTCACCACCGCCCTGGTGGCCTGGATCCGCAGCCGGCACAGCAACGTCACCGTCAAGGCGACCCGGCCCGACGGCGCCTCGCTGGAGATCTCCACGAAGCTCGTCGGGCCGATGACCCCCCAGGAACTGCGCACCTTCGTGACCGACACCTCCCGGATCCTGGAGACCGGCCGGGAAGCGGACGGCGGCGCGTCATGACCACCAGGTCCGCCGAGTCACCGACCGTCCCCACGCCCGGCACCGCGCTGGCGTCCTCCGGCGCCCGGGTGCTGCTCATCGGCACCGGCACCCACCACGGCCCCACGCTGACCTCCGTACTGGCGGTGCCACGCAGTGTGGAAGCCCTGGCGGCCACCCTGACCGAACGCTGCGGGGTGACCCCCGACCGGCTGCGCACCCTCATCGACCCGGCGGACGCCCGCACGATGGCCCTCGCCGTCGCCGACGCGGCGCAGGAGGCCGAGAGCACCCTGCTCGTGTACTACGTGGGACACGGCCTCATCGGCCCCGGCGACGAGCTGTACCTCGCCGCGAGCGCCACCGACCGGCTGACCCCGGGCCTCGCTGCACACCAGGCGCTCTCGTTCTCGGCCCTGCGCGAGGCACTCACCCTGTGCCGCGCCGCGTCCGTGATCGTCGTCCTGGACTGCTGCTTCGCCGGCCGCGCCCGCCTGGGCAACGGCACGCCCCAGCCCGCGGCCTTCAGCCTGCCCGCCGGGCACGGGATGTACCTGCTGGGATCCGCCGAGCAGCTGGCGCTCGCCCCCGACGACGCCGAACACACCGCCCTCACAGGCGAGTTGATCACCCTCCTGCGCGACGGCGATCCACGCGCACCGCGCCTGCTCACCCTGGACGACGTCTACGACCACCTGTTCCGCGCGTTACGGGCCCGGGGCGGGCCGCTGCCGCGCCGCCAGGCCGGCGACCGCTCGGGCGGACTGGTCGTCGCCGTCAACGCGGCCGCACCGACGACCGACGAGCCGGACGCCACCGCGGCCGAGGAGCCCGCGCCGGGTCCTTGCCCGTACCCGGGCCTCGACGCGTTCACCGTGGACGACGCCGAGTTCTTCCACGGCCGGGAGAAGCTGGTCGACGAGCTGCTCCGCGGCTGCCTCCGGGCCGTCGAGCAGGGCAGGCCGCTGGCGGTGGTCGGGCCGTCCGGCGCCGGCAAGACCTCCCTGCTGCACGCCGGACTCCTCGCGGCGTTACGGGCCGGACCCCCGCTGCTCCCCGGCTCGGCCGCCTGGCCCGGCCTCGTCCTGACCCCCGGCGAACACCCCCTCCGCAGCCTGACCACCGTCCTGCGGGGTGACACCGTCCTGTCGGCAGAGGACCCGAAGGCCGCCGTCGGCTGGGTCCACGACCTCGTTCCGGACCGGCGCCTGGTACTGGTGGTGGACCAGCTGGAGGAGCTGTTCACCCTCTGCCGCAGCCGGACCGAACGCAGCGCGTTCCTCGCCGCGTTGACGGCCCTGGCCGAGGCCGGAACGCTCGTCGTCGCCGCCCTGCGCGCCGACTTCTACGGCCACGCCCAGGCCCTGCCCGAGCTGGACGCGGTGCTGCGGTCCGACCAGGTGCTCGTCAGCCCGATGCAGCAGGAGGAGCTGAGGGCCGCGATCGAGCGCCCGGCCGGTGCCGTCGGCCTGGAACTCGACGAGGGCCTCGCCGACCTGCTCATCCACGAACTGGGCGCCGCCCGGCTGACCCGGTCCCGGACCGGCACCCTGCCCCTGCTCTCCCACGCACTCTGGTCCACCTGGCGACACCGGCAGGGCCGACGGCTGACCGTCGCCGGCTACCGCGAGAGCGGAGGCATCGACGAAGCCATCAAACAGACCGCCGACGACACCTACGACCACCTCGACGACGCGGGCCGCGCCGCCGCACGCCGCATGCTGCCACGTCTCGTGCACATCGACGACGACGCCCCGGACACCAGCCACCCCGTCGACCGGACCGTACTGCTGGACGGCCTCCCGGACCCCCAAGCCGCCGAGCGGGCCCTGAACCGACTGGCCGCGGCACGGCTGCTGGTCCTCGACGAGCACACCGTCCGCATCAGCCACAACGCCCTGCTGCACGCCTGGCCCCGGCTGCGCGAGTGGATCGACGCGGACCGCGACTGGCTGCGCGCGGGGCAGCAGGTGGTTGTCGACGCGGCGGCCTGGTGGGAGGCGGACCGGCATCCCTCGCTGCTCTATCGGGGGCCACGGCTTGCTGCGACCCGGGAGCGTCTGGAGGGCGCGGGTCTGACCTCCGCTGCGCGTGGCTCCCGCCGGGAGGAGTACGCCGGTGAACTCGAACCACGGCTGGCGGAGTTCCTGAACCAGTCGTGGCGTCAGGAACGGCGTGGGGTGCGTATCCGCAGGGCTGTGATCGCCTGTATGTGTGTGCTGACCCTGCTGGCCGGGGCGGGTGGGGGACTGGCCTGGTGGTCGGGGCAGAAGGAGGCGGCTCAGCGTCGGCAGGCTGTCGCGCGGCTGGTCGCCGAGGAGGCGGACCGTCTGCGGGGCAGCCGCCCGGGGCTGGCCAAACAGCTCAGCCTGGTCGCGAACCGGCTGGACCCGCAGATCGGGACGGCTTCGATGCTCGCTGGCATGGAGACGCCGGGCGTCTTCATGTCCGAGGCCTCCGCCGACGACATCTCCCTGGACGCCAGGGGCGAACGGATGGCCGTCTCGACCGGTTCTGACGTCGTCCTGTGGGACACGGCGCACGGCGAGGGAAAGGGTCACCTGGGTCAGATGCGGACCGGTGCGGTGGCGCTCAGCCCCGACGGACGGCTCGTGGCCGTCGTACGGGCGGGCAGCACGGCAAGTGGGTCGCTGGGGCTGTGGGATGTCACCGCGCCGGACCGCCCACGCCGCATTGCCGTCCCCGAGCAACGGACCAAGGCGCTGTCGCTGGCCATCAGTCCCGACGGCCGCAAGCTCGCGCTCGGTCGCGTCGACGGAACCATCCAGCTGTGGGACATCGCCCACCGGTCCGCCCCACGCCCGCTGCGCACGCTGAGCGGCCACACCGGGAACGTCGACTCGCTCGCCTTCGCCTCGTCCGGGCGGCTCCTGGCGAGCGCAGGCGCTGACGGAAAGGTACGGCTCTGGGACATGACGGACCAGCGGCGCACCTCGGCGACGGCGGTCCTCCCCAGTCTCAAGCTGGGCTCCCAGACCTACGACCTGAACGGAAAGCCGCTGCACCGGGTGGCGTTCAGCCCGGACGGCCGGCTGCTGGCCGGGCCCGGGGACGGGGACAAGACCCGTGTCCGTTTGTGGCGGCTGAGGGGCCGGGGGCAGCCGACATCGGCGGGCACGGCGAAGGACACGTACGTGACCGATTGTGCGGCGAACCTGGCTTCCGCCGCGTTCAGTCCGGACGGGAAGGCCCTCGCCACCGCCTGCGATACCAACACCTACCTCTGGGACGTCCCTCCAGGTTCCCGCCTGCAACAGTCCGCTCAGCTCAACAGAAACGGGAGCGGAAACGGAAGCGGGACGGGGCCGGCGCTCTTCGCAGCACACGGCCACCGGTTGCTGCGCGCCACGGACCGCGGCGTTCTGTTGTGGTACGTGGAGAACACGGCCCAGCCAACCGCTGCAGCCAGCTTCGGCCCGTCACCGTCCGGCTTCCATGTGACCACGAAGTTCAGTGGCGGTGTCCGGCGGCTGTTGGTCATTCACGGTGCCAACGGCGGTGCTCTGTGGGACCTGACCGGTACGGCCACGCTCCACAAGAGCCTGGCACGGCTGCCGGGCAGCGGTGACATCGGCGCGGAGGGGGCGGCCTTCAGCCCCGACGGGAAGATCCTCGCACTCAGCGAGCTGAGCGGTGACAGGCATGTCGTCCGGCTGCGGGACACCAGCCGGTCCGGCGCACCCGTCATCGCCACCATCACGGACATCGCCAACGGCATCGAGGACCTCTCCTTCAGCGCGGACGGACATCTGCTGGCCGTGGCCGACAGCAACGACAACACCGCTGCCCGGACCGAGCCCCCCTCGGTGAAGGTGTTCGACGTCACGACCGTCTCGCACCCCCGGCAGACCGCATCGATGAAGGGCAATGTCTTCGCCGTCACCTTCGCCCCGAAGGGTCGGCTCCTGGTCGCCAACACCGCCGACAGGCTGCTCTCCTGGACGGTGGCGAACGCGCACCGTCCGGTACCCAATCCGACCCGGTGGCTGACCCCGGGCGCCGGTGTGTCGAATGCTGCTTTCCGTCCCGACGGCGAACTGCTCGCCGCCACAGACACCAAGAACACCACTCGCCTCTGGCGGATCAAGGACGGCCGAATCACAGGCGATCCTTCCGTGATGCGCACGATCGGCTCGGGCGAAGGCATCACCTTCAGTCCGGACGGCAGGACCCTCGCCTGGGGAAGCTCCGGCGATCCGAACGACGTCCACTCGGAGAACCACATTGAGCTGTGGGACGTCAGCCGATGGCGGGTTCCGGTGTACAAGGGCGAGTTCGCCCTTGGTCAAGCAAGCCTCACGGGCTTCGGAAGCCTGTCATACAGCTCCCACGGCAAGCCCCTGCTGGCCGCGGCCGGGGAGAACATCGACGTCTGGGCCACCAACACCCCGGACCTGAAGTACCTCCTGTGCAAGAGCTACGGCGACGTGATCACCAACGATGAATGGAAGGCCTACGTCCCCGGCGAGCCCTACAACCCGCCCTGTGACTGACTCCCCCCGCCTTCAACCAAATTGGTGTGTATCGATCAGGCAACGGATCTCGCTTTGGACTGGGTGACGCGCGTAGAAACCTGTCATGCATAAATCACAGCGGATCGTGGCGATCACTGCCGCCTGCGCGCTCGCCGGTGGCGCCCTGTACGGCGCCGGCGCGGCCACGGCCGGTCAGTCGACGGCGAACTCGACCCACGAGCCCTACAACATTGGGCTCCTGGTGAAGGACATCGACACCTACTACGGCACCACCGCCGACGCCAACGGCGTCTACCAGGCGTCCCCGGACAGCCCGTACGCCCAGGACCTGGCGGAGATCGACGCCAGCGCCAAGCGTTATATCGACAAGGCGGCCCGCAAGGCGCACCGCCACGGCGAGAAGCCGGCCGTCGTCTTCGACATCGACGACACGCTGCTGCTCAGCCTCGACTACGAGAAGCGCTACAACTACACGTACAACTCGACCACCTGGGCCGACTACGTGAACAAGGCCGACCGTCCGGCCGTGTTCGGCAGCCCCGAGCTGGTCCAGTACGCCGCGTCCAAGGGCGTCGAGGTCTTCTACAACTCCGGTCTCAGCGAGGCGCAGCGCACCGCCGCCGTTGCGAACCTGAAGAAGATCGGCGCCGATGTGAACCTCGACGCCGACCACATGTTCCTCAAGGACAAGGCCAACCCGCCGGCCTACCTGGGCGACTGCGCCACCCCGGGCACCTGGACCTGCACGACGGTGCAGTACAAGTCCGGTACCCGCAAGCACATCGAGGACGACCTGGGGTACGAGGTCATCGCCAACTTCGGCGACCAGTACTCGGACCTGGACGGCGGCTACGCCGACCGTACCTACAAGCTGCCGAACCCGACCTACTTCGTCTCCTGACGGTCATCCGTAGGTCCTGAGCAGCCGCTCGTACTCGCCCCCGTCACCGGCACAACCGTGCCGTGGCGGGGGCCGGCGGGCAGTGCGTAGTCCGTGGACAGGGTCCACCGTACTCGTCGATGAACAGGTACCACTTCTTCTCGGTGTTGGACCGGAACACGGTCGGCCGCTCGCCCCGCTGAATGGAGCCGCTGCCGATGCAGTCGGAGACGAAGTCGTACGAGGTGCCGGTCAGGTTCCGCGACTTCTCCGCCGTGATGAATTTCGAGCAGGGCGAGCTGGAGATCGGGTCCCGCTCGTCGTTGGTGAAGCGGTAGTACGTCCCCTTGTCCTTGATCACCGTCGAGTCGATGACCGAGTAGTAGGCCTCCGGGGCCCAGGTGTTGCCCGCGGTTTCCGGCGCGTCAATCGGTGTGCGGGTGAGCGGGGCGGCCGAACGTTTCGGTTGTTTTCGCGCGGGGCGCGGCAACCTGTTCCGGCCATGGCGGCGACTGGACTGCGTCCCAACTCCCTAGGAAGGGAACGGCCAGTGCGGCAGAGCACCGGACGTCACCGCAGGACGCGCACCCTCTCGATCGCCGCCACGGTGGCCGTGGCCGCGGGGGCCGGCGGCGTCCACCTCGGCCTGTCGAACGGCGGTGCCCAGGCCGCCACGACCACGGTCACCGTCTCCACCACCGCCCAGTTGGAGTCGGCCGTCAGGAACGCCACCGCCGGTACCGTCATCCAGGTGCGGGGCGGCACCTACTACCCGACCGCCACCCTCAAGTCCACGGCCAGTGGCACCGGTTCGAACCGCATCACCCTCCAGGCGTACGGCAGCGAAAAGGCGCGGATCGACGGCTCCAAGGTGCCCGCGGGCAGTTCTTCTCGCCGGTCACCATCGAGCACAGCTGGGCCTTCGGCAACGGCAGGAACCGGTGGGGCGACTCCGCCTTCGAGGGCAACGGCAACGGGTTCAAGCCGGGCGGTGGAGGTGTTGCCGTCGTGCATGTCGTCAACAACGACGCGGCCTGGGACAACTCTCTCAACGGGTTCACCGAGAACTCCAACACCGGCGCGATCGTGCTGAACCGCAACACCGCGTACGCGAACGCTCAGGCGGGCTTCTTCTTCGAGTCCGGGAAGGCCCGGCCGGCGCGGAACCTGGCGGTGGGCAACAAGGGCGGCTCGGCGAAGGTCAGTTCGCGTACCGTCTCGGCCGCCAACAACTGGGAGAGCGGGGTGAGCACGCCTGCCTTCACGTCCACGGACGCCACGACGGCGTACGGCGCCCGCAGGCCGGACGGCTCCCTGCCGACGACGACCTTCCTCACCACGGGCTCTGCCACGATCGGCTCGACGATGAACTAGCTGCTCCAGGCGGTGGACGGCGGTCCGGCATACGGTGCAGCCCGTGCGAGCCGTGCCGGGCCTGCCGAACGGCTTCTGGTACGACGGGAGCCTCGACCACTCGGAGGAGGGTGTGAGTGTCCGACTACGCGAAGCCGAACCAGCGGTCCGGAGAGCAGGCGAAGGCGCTGGCGGATGCCGCGACGCTGGTCATCGAGGCGCAGCGGCAGGCCGCGGGCCTGGTGCGGAGAGCGGGTGTGGATCTGCAGCCGGAGGAGCGTGACTGGTTCGGGGAGCCCTGCTTGGGCCGACTGGATCCTCCCCCGACGCCTCACGAGTGCGGTTGCCCGGACTACAAGGGCAACGGCAGCGAGCCTTGTCTGAACTCGTTCATCGACTTCACCGGTCCTGATTTCGGCACGGGGTCACCGCGTGTGACGTGTGGGCACCACAAGGGTCAGCACGCCGAGTTCTGAGAGAGCCGCACGTCGCCACACGAACGCCCCCGCCGGTCGTCACCGGCGGGGGCGTTCCGCTGCCGGCCGAGGGGGGCTCAGGCCAGCAGGTCCACGCAGTCGAACGACGTGCCCGTGCTGAGGTAGGCCGTGCCGCCCGAGCCGCTCACGATGGTTGCCGCTGCCGAGCGAAGGGTTGCCGCCCGCTCCGGGATTTTCTACGAGTCGCTCGTGTGCGCCGCGAAGTCGCCGCCCACCGCGCGCTGCCTGCCGTCCGCCGTCGCCCTGATCGTGTAGCTGTCGTCCTTCGCGTCCCGGCCGCCGCGCTCGTGGTTGTACTGCCCGGCGAACACCCACTCGCCCTTGGGGACCGTACGACCCTCCTTGAGCACCCAGGTGTAGACGAGGAAGCCGTCCTGTTCGCCGACGGTCAGGGTGAAGTCCTGCTCCGGCAGCGAGCGCCAGGCGCCGGCCGAGCCGACCCCGCCGGTCTGCGCGACCTTCAGCTGCACGGTCAGGGAGGTGAGTTGCTCACTGGTTTTGAGCGTGACGTTGCTCTGCGCCCAGAAGTCGTTGCTGTGCGGGTCCACCGAGCCGTCCGACCAGAGCGGGCCGTCCGTCTCGCCGTCGGCCGACGGCACCACGGGCGCCGAGGCGGAGGGCGTCGAGGAGGGGGAGCTCCTCGGCTCGTGCGTCTCCGGCGCCCTGCTCGGCGCCGGGTTCACCGGCGGCACCGGGGCCCGGCTCGTCGCATCCGGCGAGGGTGTGGGCGTCGGTGAGACCGCGACCGTCTGCTGCGGGGGAGTGGTGTTGTCCTTGACCGCGGACGCCACCGCGTACCCGCCGACCGCGAGGACTCCGGCGACCGCCGCGGTGGCGCCGACCACGCGCACCCAGCCGAACACCGGCGGGCGCGTGGCCCGGTGGTCGGGGCGGCTCTTCGCGGCCATGCCCCGCTCGACCCGGGCCAGGATGTGCGCGCGGTCGGGTTCGTGGGCCTCGGCCGCCTCGTGCAGCCGGGCGCGCAGCTCGTCGTGCACGTCCTGCTGCCTCATCGGTTCCTTCCTCCGCTCACGCCGCCGCGCGCCATCGCCGCGTGCACCCGCTGCGGAACAACCTGAGTGCCGAGCAGGCGCTGCAGTTCGGCCATGCCCTTGGACGTCTGGCTCTTAACCGTACCCACGGACACCCCGAGGGCGAGCGCGGTGTCCCTTTCCGACAGGTCGAACGCATGTCGAAGTACCACACATGCGCGTTTGCGGAAGGGCAGGCGGCGCAGCGCCGACTGCACGTCCACCACGCCCGCGACGTCCGGGTTCTCGGTCTTCTCCTCGCGGTGCGACCAGAACAGCGCGATCCGGCGCCGCTCGCGCACCGCGCTGCGGATCCGGGTGCGGGCCAGGTTGGCGACCACGCCCCGCGCGTACGCGACCGGATGGTCGGCCGCGCGCACCCGGTCCCAGCGGTGCCACAGCGCCAGCAGCGCGTCCGCGGCCAGGTCGTCGGCGGCGTCGGCCTCGCCGGTCAACAGGTGGGCGAGGCGGGAGAGTTCGGCGTAGTGCTGTTCGAAGAAGGCATGGAACTCCACGGAGGCGGCGTCGTCGACGACTGAGCCCACGGGTGACCTCTTCTCGGTGCAACTCTGTGAGTGTCATGTGTATGACATGTGAACGTCCGGCGGAGCCTGGGACGGAGATCCGGAAGCGTAGCAGTGATCGCTTTCTGTCAGTCGTACGGGGAGTCGGACACCGTATGGCATACCGAACCCGATTCCGTAACACGTTGAAAACCTGAAACGGGTTCAACGTGGGAACAATCCAGCCAGCATCCGCACACGCACATCAGGCAACGAGGAGTGGGACCATGTCCGAGACGCAGAAGGTGGACCAGCGGCCGGATGCCGCGCCACCTGCCGGGAACAGCGTCGACCGGTACTTCAGAATCTCCGAGCGGGGATCGACCTTCGGCCGGGAGATACGCGGCGGCTTCGCCACGTTCTTCACCATGGCCTACATCCTTGTCCTGAATCCGATCATCCTGGGCAGCGCCAAGGACAAGTTCGGCCACACCCTCGACACCGGCCAACTCGTCACCGCCACCGCGCTGGTGGCCTGTGTGATGACGATCATCATGGGTGTCGGCGGCAACCTCCCGCTCGCGATCGCCGCCGGCCTCGGCCTCAACGCCGTCGTCGCCTTCCAACTCGCCCCGCTGATGAGCTGGTCCGACGCGATGGGCCTGGTCGTCCTCGAAGGCCTCGTGATCTGCCTGCTGGTCCTCACCGGGCTCCGGGAAGCGATCATGAACGCGATCCCGCAGCAGCTGAAGCAGGCCATCGGCGTCGGCATCGGCCTGTTCATCGCCTTCATCGGCTTCGTCGACGCCGGGTTCGTCAGCCGCATCCCGGACGTCGCGCACACCACCGTCCCGGTGCAGCTCGGCGCCGTCGGCCGCCTCACCGGCTGGCCCGTCCTGGTCTTCTGTCTCGGCGTCCTGCTGACCATCGCGCTGCTCGCCCGCAAGGTGAAGGGCGCGATCCTCATCAGCATCGTGACGATGACCGTCGTCGCGATCGTCATCGACGCCGTCGCCGACATCAAAAGCTGGGGCCTGACCACCCCGAAGGTCCCGGACAAGATCGTCGCCACCCCGGACTTCGGGCTCGTCGGTCACTTCAGCCTGTTCGGCGGCTTCGCCAAGGCCGGCGTCCTCACCGCCGTCCTGCTGGTCTTCACCCTCATCCTGTCCGACTTCTTCGACGCCATGGGCACCATCGTCGGCATCAGTGCGGAGGCCGGACTGCTCGACGAGAAGGGGCAGGTGCCCGGCATCGGCCGCGTGCTGTTCATCGACGGCGCCGCGGCCGTCGCCGGCGGTGTCGGCTCCGCCTCCTCCAACACCGCCTACATCGAGTCCGCTGCCGGTGTCGGCGAGGGGGCCCGCACCGGCTTCGCCAACCTGGTCACCGGCGGCCTCTTCGGCCTCGCGCTCTTCCTCACCCCGCTGCTGACGATCGTCCCGCTGCAGGCGGCGGCGCCCGCGCTGATCGCGGTGGGCTTCCTGATGATGACCCACGTCAAGCACATCGACTGGGACAAGTACGAGATCGCCATCCCGGCGTTCCTCACCATCGCCGCGATGCCGTTCACCTACTCGATAACCGATGGCATCGGTGCCGGTTTCCTGTCCTATGTGGTCATCAAGACGGTCCTCGGCAAGGCGAAGGAGGTCAACTGGCTGCTGTGGGGCGTCTCGGTGCTGTTCCTGGTCTACTTCGCGATCGATCCGGTGGAGCAGATCCTGGGCGTGAAGTAGAGCGGAGGGGGCGGTCGTGCCGAGCCGCCCCCTCCCGTCGGCTACTTGAGTGCTGCCTGCATCATCGCCTTGGCCACCGGCGCCGCCAGCCCATTGCCGCTGACCTCGGACCTGGCCGCATCCGACTGCTCCACCATCACCGCGACAGCGACCTCCTTGCCGCCGCTGTCCGACTTCCCGTACGACGTGAACCAGGCGTACGGCGTCTTGCTGTTGTTCTCGCCGTGCTGAGCGGTACCGGTCTTGCCGCCGACGGTCACCCCGTCGATCAGCGCGTTCGTACCGGTGCCGTCCTTCACCACCGTCTCCATCGCCGACTGCAGCTGCTCGGCGGTGGAGGAGCTCACGATCTCCTTGGTCTCCGCGCTGTCGTCGTAGTCCTTCAACACATCGCCGCCGCTGTCGGTGATCTGCGAGACCATGTGCGGCGAGACCAGCTTGCCGCCGTTGGCTATGGCCGCGGACACCATGGCCATCTGGAGCGGGGTGGCGGTGACGTCGAACTGGCCGATGCCCGACAGGGCCGTCTGCGCCTTGTCCATGTTCGAGGGGTAGACGCTGGAGTAGGCCCGCACCGGCACGTCCAGCGCATCGTTGTTGAAGCCGAACTTCTCGGCCATCGCCTTCACCTTGTCCTGGCCGAGGTCGACGGCCATCCTGCCGAAGACGTTGTTGCAGGAGTAGCGCAGGGCGACCCGGATGGACGCGTTCTTGCACGGGGCCGACTTGTTCTCGTTGGCCAGCACCCGTGTGGTGCCCGGCAGGGTGTACGGGTCCGGGCTGTCGGTGGGGTCGTCCACGTTCTTGTACAGCCCGTCCTCCAGCGCGGCGGCCGCCACGACCAGCTTGAACGTCGAGCCCGGCGGCAGCGGCTGGCGCAGCGCCCGGTTGGTGAGCGGCTTGTCCTTGTCCGAGTTGAGCTTCTTCCAGGCCACCCCCGCCGTGTTCGCGTCGGTGAGCTGCGCGGGGTCGTAGGACGGGGTCGACACCGCGGCGAGGATCTTGCCGGTCTTCGGGTCGATGGCGACGGCCGCGCCCTTGTTGTCGCCGAGCGCGTCGTACGCCGCCTTCTGCACGGCCGGATCGATCGTGGTGAGCACGTCGCCCGGGTCGGCACGCTCACCGGTGACCGTGTCCATCACGGTCTTGAGCCGGTTGTCCGTGCCGTTGAGGAGGTCCTGGTAGATGCCCTCCAGCTGGGTCGGGGCGTAGGCCTGCGAGGCGTAGCCCGTCACCGCCGCGTACAGCTCGCCGTTCTTGTACGTCCGTTTGTACGCGAGGTCGCTGCCCTTCGTCCGCGCCGAGCCGGTGATCGCGTCCCCGGCCACGATGATGTTCCCGAGCGGGTGTGAGTACGTCTCGATGACGTTCCGCCGGTTGTCGTTGTCGTCCGCGAGGGCCTTGCCGTCGTAGAACTGCACCCAGGTCGCCCTGACCAGCAGGGCGAGCACGAGCAGCAGCGCGAAGACGGACGCCCGCCTGATCGTCTTGTTCATGCCGCTCGTGAAGACGATCGGGACGAGGTCGATCGTTCCCGTACGTCCCGTTTTCTCATCGCACGTTCAGAAAACCGGCCTCGTACGCGGCGATCACCGCCTGCGTCCGGTCCCGGGCACCCGTCTTGGCGAGCACCGCCGCGACGTGCGACTTGACGGTGGCGGGGCCGACGTCCAGGCGCCGGGCGATCTCCGCGTTGGTCAGCCCGGCGGCCATGTGCCGCAGCACCTCGCTCTCCCGTCCGGTGAGCCTGCTCGCCCACGCCGGAGGTGCGGGCGCGGTGCGCGCGTGCTCGGCCGCGAGGGCGCGTACGGCCGACGGGAACAGCAGGCTGTCGGTGCGCGCGACCAGCCGTACCGCCTGGACGAGCGCGTCGGCGTCCGCCCGCTTCAGCAGGAACCCGGCGGCTCCGGCGCGCAGCGCGTCGTACACATAGGAGTCGTTCTCGAAGGTGGTCACGACCACGACCCGGGGCGGCTCGTCGAGGGTGGCGAGGATCTGCTCGGTGGCCCGGATGCCGTCCACCTCCGGCATACGGACGTCCATGAGGACGACGTCGGGGCGCAGCTCCCGGACCACGGACACCGCCTCGGCGCCGGTCGCCGCCTCGCCGACCACCTCCAGGCCGGGCTCGGCGGAGAGGATGGCGCGCAGGGCGGTGCGGACCATGCGCTCGTCGTCGGCGAGGACGATCCGGATGGCGGGCCGGGTCATGTCCGCCCTTTCGTCGGTCACGTGGATCCCTTCAGTGGCAGTCGGACGTGCAGGTGCCAGGTGCCGTTCTCGGCCCCCGCCCGGGAGGTGCCGCCGAGCAGCCGTACCCGGTCGGCGATGCCGCGCAGACCGTGGCCGCCGCCGGGACGGGGAGCGGGACAGGCGCCGAGGGGGTTCTCGACGGCGATGTCCAGGTGGCCGTCGGCGGTGGCGATGCGGAGGGCGACCGGTTCGCCGGCGTGCTTGAGGGCGTTGTTCAGGCCCTCCTGGACGATCCGGTACGCCTCCCGCGAGACCAGCGGGGGCAGGGCGGCGGGGCCGGTGTCGACGGTGGCCGTCACCCGCTGCCCGGCCGCCCGGGTCCGGCGCAGCAGCCCGTCCAGGTCGGCCGCGAGGGTCGGGGCGGGGGCGGTGCCCGGTGCGTCGCCGTCCCGCAACACGCCCAGTACGGCGTCCAGTTCGCCGACCGTGCGCCGGGTGGTGTCCTCGATGGCGGCCAACGCCTCGCGGACGAAGTCCGGGTCGGTGTCGAGGACGCGGCGGGCGGCGCTCGCCTGCAGGGTGACGGCGCTCAGCGCGTGTCCGACGGAGTCGTGCAGCTCGCGGGCGAGCCGGTTGCGTACGGCGAGGTCGGCGGCCCGGGCCTCGGCCGCGGCGAGCCGGTCCGCGGGGCTCGGCCCGAGCAGGGCGGGCGCCCAGTGGGCGAGCAGCGCACCGCAGGCGGCGACGCAGGCGGCGAGGGCGATCAGCATGGCGAGGGCGGCGACCGGGCAGAGCGCCAACGCCCAGCCGTGTTCGAGGACTTCGGGCGTGCCGATCCGGGTGTCGCGCAGTCCCTGGAACAGGGGCAGCAGCATGAGGAACACCGCGAACGGCGGTACGGCCAGCGACATCCCGGAGATGATCCCGCCGAGGCCCAGGTGCAGTGTGAACCAGGCTGCCGTACGCCCCCGTTCGGACCGCGTCCGGGCCGGGCCGTGGGCGAGGGCGTCCCCCTCGATGCCGCACAGGGCGCGGGCAGCGCCGGCCTCCAGCGGTCGGGTCAGCGGAAACAGCGAGGTCACGGTGGCGATCGGCAACCCGACCGCGAACGAGCCGAGTTGCAGGGGCAGGGACCCGAACACGTCGTTCACGCCGGTGAGCGGGCCGACGACCACCGAGCCGACGAGGACGTACGGCATGGCGAGCGCGCCGCCGAGGATCAGATGGATCCAGCGGCGCCGGGCCCGTCCGTCGAAGAGGAGTCCCCACGTTCGGGTCACCGTGGGGTCCTGGCCGAACGGTCCGCGACGTGGTGGGCGGCGACGGTCGCCACGAGCAGGCCGACGATCATCTGCACAGCGTAGGTGAGGCTCATCGCCGGTGTCGGGCGGTGGGCGAGATCGTGTGAGGTCACCAGGGCACCGAGGGCCATCCAGCCGCCCCAGCAGGCGACCGCCCCGGAGCCGACCCAGGCCAGGGCGAGCGGCACGGTGACCGGCAGGGTGCGGCCGCGGCGGAAGGCGAGCTGCCAGGCGCCGGTGACGGCGGCGGCGAGGAATGCGACGTAGACGACCTCCATGAGCCGGCCGCCGCTGAGGTTCCGCCCGGACGTGAACCCGCAGGCCCACAGCAGCCGCAGCGTGGCCGGGAAGAGTGCGAGCAGCGTGGCCGTCACGGCAGTCGTCCGCTGCGCGGCCGCCGTGCCGTGCGCGGGCAGCTCCCACACCCGCCCCCGCCACAGGTGGCCCCACCGCTCGCGGGCGTACCCGACGAACAGCACCCCGAGAGCGAGCCCCTGCACGATGAACCCCCCGTACACGACCCCGAACACCCATCCGTCGAGGAACGGCCGGTCGTCACCGCTGTCCGAACCCCCGTGCACGACCAGCTGCAGCGGAAAGCCCATCATGATCGGCGCGAGCAGCCCCGTGGCGACCCACATCGGCACCGCGAGCACCCAGGCGGGCACCCGCCGCCCCCACGCCTGGGTCAGCAACAGCGCCAGCACGATGACCGCGGCGTCCATGAGCACGGTGAGCCCGTTGGCCAGCGCCATGACCATCCGGTGCTCCAGCAACGGACTCCCGTCCGGGATACCGAGATGACTCCCGGCGATCCAGGCGAGCTTGAGGGACAGGTAGGGCAGACAGGAGACGACGGCCACGAGCCGCAGCACGGGGCGGAGCCGCGGGCCGGCGGCGTCGGTAGTGGTTGAGGAAGCCATGCCTCAACGCTCCCGCGCCCACGGGGCGCCCCACTTCCTGCGTGACGACGATCCGTCTCCGCCGCTCGGTGGAGACGTCGTCCTCCTCAGAGCCTCCGGGTGGCCAGCGTCAGGCGGTCCCGCGCGTCGAACAGGGCGTCCTTGATCATCTGTTCGTGGGCGGGGGTCAGCCGGGCCACCGGGACCGAGCAGCTGATGGCGTCGCGGGCGGGGGTGCGGTACGGGATGGCCACGCCGAAGCAGCGCAGGCCCAGCGTGTTCTCCTCGCGGTCCACGGCGAAGCCCTGCTCGCGGACCTGGTGGAGTTCCTCGATCAGCTTCTCGCGGTCGGTGATGGTGTGCTCGGTCAGGGCGGGCAGGGTCTCCGGGAGGAGCTTGCGGACCTGCTCGTCGGTGTGGGTGGCGAGCAACGCCTTGCCGAGGGACGTGGAGTGTGCGGGCAGGCGGCGGCCGACCCGGGTGAAGGGGCGCAGGTAGTGCTGGGACTGGCGGGTGGCCAGGTAGACGACGTTCGTGCCGTCCAGGCGGGCCAGGTGGATGGTCTCCGTGGTGTCGTCGGAGAGCCGGTCCAGGGTCGGCCGGGCCGCCGCCACCACCTCGTCGCCGTCGATGTAGGAGGTGCCCACGAGCAGTGCCCGCACCCCGATGCCGTACCGCGTCCCGGTCGCGTCCGTCTCCACCCAGCCCAGCTCCACGAGCGTGCGCAGCAGCATGTACAGGCTGGACTTGGGGTAGCCCACGGCCTCCTGGACGGCCGCGAGGGAGTGCATACCGGGCTTGCCGGCGAAGTACTCGAGCAATTCAACGGTCCGCACCGCGGATTTGACCTGCGCCCCGCCTGTCTCGCCTGCCGACATCGCCGTTGACCCCTTCGTTCGACGAGGACCTGGATATATAGTCTCCGAGCAGCGTATTCATCATCAGAGACAGTGTTCAGTATATCGAACGCGACTGATGGTTGACCCAGGAAGTGCGGCCTTACTTGGAGGGACCCGCGGTGGCAGCAGCACCAGTCTGGAGTGTCGACCCGCGCACCGGGAAGCAGCGTGAACAGGTTGCGGTGGAGGCCACAGCCCAGGAGGTGGACGCGGCCGTCAGGGCGGCACACGCCGTGCGCGGTGCCCTCGCCGACCGCACCGTCCGCGCCGCCTTCCTGCGCTCGGCCGCGGCAGGCCTGAACGCGGCGAAGGACGGTCTGATCGAGACCGCCGACGCCGAGACCGCCCTCGGCCCGGTCCGGCTGACCGGCGAACTCGCGCGTACGGCGTACCAGTTGCGGGCCTTCGCCGACATCGTCGACGAGGGCGCCTTCCTGGACGTCATCATCAACCACCCCGACGACACCGCCACCCCGCCCATACCGGACCTGCGCCGCTACAAGGTCCCGCTGGGCGTGGTGGCCGTCTACTCCGCCTCCAACTTCCCCTTCGCCTTCTCCGTGGCGGGCGGCGACAGCGCGAGCGCGCTGGCCGCGGGCTGCCCGGTGGTCGTCAAGGCCCACCCGGACCACCCGGCCCTGTCCGAGCTGGTCGCCAAGGTGCTGCGCCGGGCCGCCGCCGAGCACGGCATCCCCGAGGGTGTCGTCGGCCTGGTGCACGGCTTCGAGGCGGGCGTCGAGCTGATCGAGCACCCGCTGGTCGCCGCCGCGGGCTTCACCGGATCCGTACGCGGTGGGCGTGCCCTGTTCGACGCGGCCGCCGCGCGCCCGGTGCCGATCCCGTTCCACGGTGAGCTGGGCTCGCTGAACCCGGTCCTGGTGACCGAGGCGGCGGCGGCCGAGCGGGCGGAGGCGATCGGCTCCGGCCTCGCCGGGTCCATGACGCTGGGCGTCGGCCAGTTCTGCGTCAAGCCGGGCCTGGTGCTGGTGCCGTCCGGCGCGGCGGGCGACGGCCTGGTCAAGGCGCTCACGGACGCCGTCAGCGACACCGACGCGGGCGTCCTCCTCGACCACCGCATGCGGGACAACTTCGTCGCCGGCGTCGCCGAGCGGGCGCAGCTGCCCGAGGTGGACTCGCCGGTCACGCCGGGCGCGGGCGGCGAGCACACGGTCAGCGCGGGGTTCCTCACCGTGCCGGCGAGCAGGCTGGCCGAGCAGGGCGCGTACGACCTGCTGCTGGAGGAGTGCTTCGGGCCGGTGACCGTGGTGGTCCGGTACGAGGACGCGGGCGAGGCGACGGCGGTCCTGTCGCGGCTGCCGGGCAACCTCACGGCGACCGTCCAGCTGTCGGCCGAGGAGGCCGCCGGCGAGGGCCGGGGCGCCGAACTGCTCGCCGAGCTGACTCCGCTGGCCGGGCGCGTGCTGGTGAACGGATGGCCGACGGGTGTGGCCGTGGCTCCGGCCCAGCACCACGGCGGTCCGTACCCGGCGACCACCTCCACGTCCACGTCCGTGGGCGGCACCGCCATCGAGCGGTGGCTGCGGCCCGTCACGTACCAGGGCGCGCCGGAAGCCCTGCTGCCGCCGGAGCTGCGGGACGACAACCCCCTGGGCCTCCCGCGGCGGTTCAACGGCGGCCTGGAGCGCTGAACGCGTTCACGAGACGGATAAAAGGGAACCTGCGAGACTCGCGCAATGGACGTGGAACTTCCCGAACTGCCCTTTCCTCTTCGGACCTACGGGCCCGACGGCAACTGGTCCTACGAGGGGGGTGTGCTCACCGGGTGGGCCGGGCCCCGGCAGGACCGGTTCGTCACGCCCACCGGTGAGGCCCTGGAGCCCGCCTCCGACGCGCCCCGGCTGCTCGGGGCGCCCGAGGACGACTTCCGGCTGATAGCGCGGGTCACCGTCGGGTTCGGCGCCGCCTTCGACGCCGGAGTGCTCTACGTCCACGTCGGCGAACGCGCCTGGGCCAAGCTCTGTCTGGAGTACTCCCCGGACGTGCCCACCGTCTGCACGGTGGTCACCCGGGGGCACTCCGACGACGCGAACTCCTTCACCGTGGACGGGAGTTCGGTGTGGCTGCGGGTCAGCCGGACCGGACGGGCCTTCGCCTTCCACGCCTCCCGGGACGGCGAGCGCTGGACCTTCGTCCGGCTCTTCACCCTCGGCGAGGAGAAGGAGACCGGCGCGGCGCTGATCGGCTTCATGACCCAGTCGCCGATGGGCGAGGGCTGTGTGGTGACCTACGACCACATCGAGTTCCGGCCCGGCTGGCCGGACGATCTGCGGGACGGCAGCTGAGGGTGAGGGGCGGGGCGGGCGTGGAACCGGGGCCGGTGCCCGCACGTCCTCCGTTGCATGATCAGTGAACGCGTGAGCGGCGCCCTGGTGATCCGCACCGCCCTGCCCGCGGAAGCCGAGACCATCGCCGATCTGCACTTCCGGGCCAGGTCGACGTACTACCCGGACGGCGTCCCCCAGCAGGACGTCGACTGGGCGGAGGCCTGGAGCGGCTCCATCCGGCGGCCCGACGGCCATGTGCTGTGCGCCGTCGAACAGGGCCGGATCGTCGGCATCGCCTCCTTCCGCACCGAGGACGGCGCACCCGCGGAAACGGTCAAGCTGTTCCAGTTCCATGTCGACCCGGGCCACTGGCGCGCCGGCATCGGTACGGCCCTGCACGCGGCCTGCGTGGAGGAGTGGCGGGCCGACGGCAAGCGGACGGCCGTGCTCGACGTCCATGTGGACAACGCCCGGGCCCATGCCTTCTACGCCCGGCAGGGCTGGGTCGCCGATCCGGAGAACCCGCCCGCCGAGGACGATCACCACCGCTACCTGCGCTTCTCCGTGCCCGGGGAATGAACGCCGCTTATTGAACGTTCACGTACTGGGCGGAGAGAGCCTCCGTGCCCGTACGACCTGGAGAGAGCCGAAGACATGCGCGTCGAGATCTGGAGCGACATCGCCTGCCCCTGGTGCTACGTGGGCAAGGCCCGCTTCGAGAAGGCGCTGGCTGCCTTCCCGCACCGCGACGACGTCGAGGTGGTGCACCGCTCCTTCGAGCTGGACCCGGGCCGCGCCAAGGGCGACGTCCAGCCGGTGATCACCATGCTCACCAGGAAGTACGGCATGAGCGAGGCGCAGGCCCAGGCCGGCGAGGACAACCTGGGCGCCCAGGCCGCCGCCGAGGGCCTGGACTACCGCACCCGGGACCGCGACCACGGCAACACCTTCGACATGCACCGTCTGCTGCACTTCGCCAAGGAGCAGGGCAGGCAGGACGAGCTGATCCAGCTCCTGTACCGGGCGAACTTCGCCGAGGAGCGGTCCGTGTTCACCGAGGGCGACGAGCGCCTGGTGGAGCTGGCCGCCGAGGCCGGACTGGACGCCGAGGCCGCCCGCACGGTGCTCGCCGACCCGGACGCGTACGCCGACGAGGTCCGCGCCGACGAGCGCGAGGCCGCCCAGCTCGGCGCGAACGGCGTGCCCTTCTTCGTCCTGGACCGCACGTACGGCGTCTCCGGCGCCCAGCCCGCCGAGGTCTTCACCCAGGCGCTCACCCAGGCCTGGGGCGAGCGGTCCCCGCTGAAGCTGGTCGATCAGGGTGATGCCGAGGCCTGCGGCCCGGACGGGTGCGCGGTGCCGCAGCACTGAGAAACCGCAGGTCGGCGCGGACGTATAAGCGTCTCTACGCGGATCCACGTAAAAATCGGCAATGGACTACGACTTCATCCGGCCGCAGAGTGGACCCATGGAGACCACGGAGACGTTCGAGAGCCTCGTCCGCGCCGAGTTCACCCCGAAGACCACCTACCTCAACACCGCCAGCAACAGCCTGCTGCCGGCCCGTACCGTCGCCGCCCTCCACGAGGCGGCGCTGCTGCGGGCCGAGGGCCGGCCGCTGACCCCGCTGTTCGAGGACGTCGAGGCCTGCCGGGCCGCATACGCCCGGATCGCCGGAGTCCCGGCCACCCGGGTCGCGGCCGGTGCCTCGGTCGCCGCGCACAGCGGCGTGATCGCCGCCTCGCTGCCCGCCGGTGCCGAAGTCCTCACCGCCGAGGACGACTTCACCTCCGTGCTGAACCCCTTCCACGTCCGCGGCGACCTCAAGGTCCGCACGGTGCCGCTGGAGCGTGTCGCCGAGTCCGTCCGCCCGGACACCGCGCTGGTCGCGGTCAGCGCCGCCCAGTCCGCCGACGGCCGCCTCGCCGACCTGCCCGCCCTGCGGGAGGCCGCCCGCGCGCACGGGGCGCGCACCTACGTCGACTTCTCCCAGGCCGCCGGCTGGCTGCCGATGGACGCGGACGCCTACGACTTCACCGCCACGGTCTCCTTCAAGTGGCTGCTCGGCCCGCACGGCGCGGCCTTCCTCACGGTCCCCGAGGACTTCGGCGGGCTCACCCCGCTGCTCGCGGGCTGGGTCGCGGCCGAGCAGCCGTGGGACAGCTGCTACGGCCCGGTCGGCGAACTCGCCCACTCCGCCCGGCGGTTCGACCTCACCCACGCCCTGTTCACCTACGCCGGGCTGCGCCGCTCCCTCGAACTGCTCGAGGAACTCGGCGTGGCCGCCGTCCACGCCCACGACGTGGCCCTCGCCGACCGGTTCCGGGCCGGGCTCGCGACTCTCGGTCACGCACCGGTGCCCGCCCCCGGTTCGGCGATCGTCTCGGTCCCCGGGCTCGGCGGCCGCCAGCCCGAGCTGAGCCGCGCCGGCATCGAGGTCTCCGACCGCGCGGGCAACCTGCGCGCGGCCTTCCACCTGTTCAACACGCTCGCGGACGTGGACCGCCTGCTGGACGCACTGTCCGGCTGACACGACCGGACCGGGGCCTCCAGTCCCACACGAGGAGGTCCCGGCCCGGTGCTCTGGGGGTGCTACTTCACCGGGGTGAAGTCCCGCGCACCGATGAACTCCGGCCGGCGCACCGGCGCGGCGAACGGCTCCACCGCCGCGTTCTCCACGCTGTTGAACACGATGAAGACGTTGCTGCGCGGGAACGGCGTGATGTTGTCGCCGGACCCGTGCATGCAGTTGCAGTCGAACCAGGTCGCCGAGCCGGCCCTGCCGGTGAACAGCCGGATGCCGTACTCGCTCGCCATCTTGGTCAGCGCCTCGTCGGACGGGGTGCCCGCGTCCTGCATCTGCAGCGACTTCTTGTAGTTGTCCTCGGGTGTGGCCCCGGCGCAGCCCAGGAACGTCCGGTGCGAGCCCGGCATGATCATCAGGCCGCCGTTGGTGTCGTGGTTCTCGGTCAGCGCGATCGAGACGGACACCGTGCGCATGTTCGGCAGGCCGTCCTCGGCGTGCCAGGTCTCGAAGTCCGAGTGCCAGTAGAAGCCGCTCGCCCCGAAGCCCGGCTTGACGTTGATCCGGGACTGGTGGACGTAGACGTCGGAGCCGAGGATCTGCCGGGCACGGCCGACCACCCGCTCGTCCCGCACCAGGTTCGCGAACACCTGGCTGATCCGGTGCACCTCGAAGACGGAGCGGATCTCCTGCGACTTCGGTTCGACGATCGAGCGCTCGTCGGCCCGGATCGCCGGGTCCGCGATCAGCCGGTCCAGCTCGGCCTTGTAGACCTCGACGTCGCCGGGGGAGATCAGCTGGTCGATGGCGAGGAACCCGTCACGCTCGTACGACTGGAGGTCGGCGGTCGCGACCGGGCCGGGCGTCTCCGGGGAGCCCCAGACGACCGGGTCCTGGCGCGGGACGGTCACCTCGGCCGGGCCGCGGCTGGGGTACAGGTCGGTGACGTCGGTCATGGGTGTCACACCTCCTCGGGCTCGGTGAGCAGGGGATAGACGCCGTTCTCGTCGTGGTCCTCCCGTCCGGTGACGGGCGGGTTGAACACGCAGATGCAGCGGAAGTCCTCCTTGACGCGCAGCGTGTGCCGCTCGTGCCCGTCGAGGAGGTACATGGTGCCGGGAGTGATCGTGTACGTCTTCCCGGTCTCACGGTCGGTGAGTTCGGCCTCGCCCTCGACGCAGACGACGGCCTCGATGTGGTTGGCGTACCACATCGACGTCTCGGTCCCGGCGTACAGGACGGTCTCGTGCAGGGAGAAGCCGACGCGCTCCTTGGCGAGGACGATCCGCTTGCTCTCCCAGGTGCCGGACTTCGCCCGCACATGCCGGTCGGTGCCTTCGATGTCCTTGAAAGATCGGACGATCACGGTGGTGCACAGCCTCCTTGCTAGATGGTTTCCCGGACGGCACGGGCGAGGATGCTCAGCCCCTCGTCCAGTTCGTCGGCGGTGACGGTGAGGGCGGGCAGCAGCTTGACGACCTCGCCCTCCGGGCCGGACGTCTCGATGAGCAGCCCGAGTTCGAAGGCCCGCCGCGCGATCCGCCCGGCCCGGTCCTTCTCGTGGAACTCCAGGCCCCAGACGAGACCGCGCCCGCGGTACTCCTTCACGTCGGCGAGGTTCTCCTCGGTGATGGAGATCAGCGCCTGTTCGATCTGCTCGCCGCGGGTACGGGTCTGCTTCTCCATGGCGGAGCCGTCGGCCCAGTACGTCTCCAGGGCCGCGGTGGCGGTGACGAACGCGGGGTTGTTGCCGCGGAAGGTGCCGTTGTGCTCGCCCGGCTCCCAGACGTCGAGTTCGGGCTTGAACAGGCACAGCGACATCGGCAGGCCGTACCCGCTGATCGACTTGGAGACCGTGACGATGTCCGGCGTGATGCCCGCCTCCTCGAAGGAGAAGAACGCGCCCGTACGGCCGCAGCCCATCTGGATGTCGTCGACGATGAGCAGCATGTCCTGCCGCTCGCACAGGTCGGCGAGCGCCCGCAGCCACTCCGGGCGGGCGACGTTGATGCCGCCCTCGCCCTGCACGGTCTCCACGATCACGGCGGCGGGCTTGTTGAGCCCGGACCCCTGGTCCTCCAGCAGCCGCTCGAACCACAGGAAGTCCGGGACCGTGCCGTCGAAGTAGTTGTCGAACGGCATGGGCGTGCCGTGCACCAGCGGGATGCCGGCGCCGGCCCGCTTGAAGGCGTTGCCGGTGACGGCGAGGGAGCCCAGCGACATGCCGTGGAAGGCGTTCGTGAACGACACGATCGCCTCCCGCCCCTTCACCTTCCGGGCGAGCTTCAGCGCGGACTCCACGGCGTTGGTGCCGGTCGGGCCCGGGAACATGACCTTGTACGGCAGGTCGCGCGGACGCAGCACCAGGTCCTGGAAGGTCTGCAGGAAGGTCCGCTTGGCCGTGGTCGACATGTCCAGGCCGTGGGTGACGCCGTCCCGGGACAGATAGTCGATCAACGCCCGTTTCAGGACCGGGTTGTTGTGGCCGTAGTTGAGTGAGCCGGCCCCGGCGAAGAAGTCGAGGTACGCGTGGCCGTCCTCGTCGTACATCCGGCTGCCCTGCGCACGGTCGAACACGGTGGGCCAGCCGCGGCAGTAGCTGCGCACCTCGGACTCGACTGTCTCGAAGACGCTGAGGTCGGGCTGGGTGATGGTCACGGTGAATCGCTCCTCAGTGCGCGGTGGGGGTCAGCGGGCCGATGCGGTACAGCACTTCGGGGTCGTGCGGGCCGTCCGGGAACAGGTCGGCGGGGAACAGCACCTCGCGGGCCAGGTCCGCGCCGTGGCGGGCGGCGAACGAGGTGAACAGCCGCTCGGAGGCGGTGTTCCCGGGGGTGATGGTGGTCTCGACGCCGGTGATGCCGAGCTCGGCGGTGAGCCGGGAGGTCAGCCCGTCCAGCAGGGCGGCGGCGATGCCCAGACCCCGGTGGGCGGAGTCGACGGCGACCTGCCAGACGAGCAGGGTGCCGGGGCGGTCGGGCCGCACGTACCCGGTGACGAAACCGACGGGCTCGCCGTCCGCGCCGCGCGCCACCGCCGAGGTGCCGGCGAAGTCGCGGCACCACAGCAGATAGCTGTACGAGGAGTTCAGGTCGAGGGTTTTCGAGTCCTTGGCGAGACGCCAGAGCGCGGCTCCGTCGGACACCGTCGGTCGGTCGATGAGTAGGTCTGCTGGTCGGGCAGTCATGCGGCAGGAATTTAGCGAGGCAAATTCAGAAATGCACGGCGGGGTTGGCTGAGGTGGGGACTGGGGGCGGCGAAATGCCCGAGTTATCCCACATCAAATCACGACAAAATACCCCCGATGTGGAGTGTGTCACAGACCGGAAATCCCTACGAAACCTTGTTGTTTAGCCTTGCGAAAAGCGGGCAGAAGAAGACGGGAAGCTGTTCTCGAATGAATTCTGGAAATAGCGGCCGGAATTCATGTGGGTCGTGTGAATTGAGGGGGAACCGCATGACCGATGACCGCATCGAACTGGCCGACGCCGTCGAGGCCGTACGCAACGAACTCGTCACCGCCGCCGCCCGCTCGGCCGGACAGGACGTGACCTTCGAGGTCGGGGACATCGAGCTGGAGTTCGGCGTCGAGCTGCGCAGGGAGGCCAGGGGCGGGGTGAAGGTGAAGGCCTGGGTGGTCGAGGCCGGCGCGGACGGCGGCGGGGGCACGACCCGCGCGCACCGCGTCGCGGTGACGCTCAGACCGGTGGACGCACGCACCGGACAGCCCTGGAAGGTGCGCAACGAGAACCGGGGGAGCACGGCCCGGTTCGGCGGGAGCGCCGGGGAGAGGTGACGGTGGACCTCGGGGGCTTCGCCCTGGACCGGGTGGTGGTGGTACAGGGCGAAGGGCAGGGCAGCGGCGTGCTGCTCGATCCGTACACCGTTCTGACGGCACGGCATGTGGTGGGGGACCGGGACGCCGTCGAGGTGATCCATCCGTCCTCGGGCGTCCCCGTGTCCTGCCGGGTGAGGCGCTCGGATCCCGGCCCCGACGCCGTCCTGCTGGCCGCCGACTCGATGGTGATCGGCGGTGACCGGGCGGCTCGGCTCGGGCCGATCAGATACGGCAGGGTCGCGACGGACGCACCCCTGCCGCACTGCCAGATCGTCGGCTTCCCCGAGATCCAGCGGTACGGGGACCACGGCGAGGATCTGGAGTACGACCAGTACGGCGTGAGCGTGCTGCCCATGGCCGGGCGGCTGCGCGATCTGCTCGTCTGCCAGCTCGACCAGCCCGCCGCCGCCGAGCGGGGCCGCGGGAACTCGCCGTTGGCGGGACTGTCCGGGGCGCCGGTGTTCGCCGGGGGCGCGCTGCTCGGGGTGGTGACCCAGGTGCCTCGCGACCGGCACCACCTCAGGGTCGAGGCGGTCCCGGTCGAGACCCTGGTGCCGGACCGGCACTTCGAGGACGTCACCGACGTACACCCGCAGGACGAGCTGTTCGAAGCCCGGTACGCGGCCGACCTGAGCGCCCGGTACCGCAGCACGGAGATCTTCGGCATCGAGGAGCTGGGAAGGAGGGAGTCGCGGTGGGACCTCGACACGGCCTACCTCAGCCTGGAGGCCGGTGGGGGCGAGTCCGCGCCGCAGCGGATCGACGCGCTGCTGGCGGACCGCCCCCGCACCCTGCTCCGGGGCGAGGCCGGCGCCGGCAAGACCACCCTGGTCCGGTGGCTCGCCGCCCACGCCGCGAACGGCACCCTCGGACCGAAGCTCCGGCGACTCAACCGCCTCGTCCCCTTCGTCGTGGCGCTGCGCGACGTGCAGGCACGCGGCGGACGCTTCCCCGCGGTGTCCGAGCTGCTCTCCGCCGGCCGCGTCGTCACGGACGACGCCCCCGAGGGATGGTCGCGCCGGGTGCTGGAGGCGGGGCGCGGGCTGCTGCTCGTGGACGGGCTCGACGAGATCCCCGAGCGGGACCGGGAGGAGGCCCGCCGCTGGCTCACCGCCCTGCTCGACCGCTATCCCCGCACCCGCTGTCTGGCGACCGTCCGGCCGAGCGCCGTCGCCAGGGACTGGCTTGCCGAGGAGGGCTTCGCAGAGCTGACGCTGCTGCCGATGAACGACCAGGACATCGTCACGTTCATCGGCGCGTGGCACGACGCCGCCCGACTGGAGTGCGACCAGCTCCACGAAGCCGGGCGGGCCGCCGAGGAGCGGGAACTGCTCGGCACACTCGAAGCGTCGTTGCTCCCCCGGCTCGTCGAGAGCCCCGCGCTCTACCGGCTCGTGCGCACGCCACTTCTCTGTGCCGTCGTCTGCGCCCTGCACCGGCGCAGACGCGGCCTGCTGCCGACCACCCGCTGGTCGCTCTTCCGCGCCGCTCTCGCCATGCTCCTGGGCGGTCGCGACGCCGAGCGGGGGGTCGGCCGATCCGACGTCCTCCTCGACTCCGACGAGCAGCACGCGCTGCTTCAGCCGCTCGCCCTCCGGCTCCTGCGCACCGGTCAGGAGCAGCTGACCCATGACCAGGCGATCGAACAACTCGCCCTGACCATGAGGGACATGCCGCGGATCCGCGCCCGGGCGGAGCCCGAGCGGGTGCTGCGCTTCCTGCTCGACAGAAGCGGACTGCTCGCCGAACCCTCGGACGGCGCCGTCCAGTTCATCCACCGCACGTTCCAGGACTACTTGGCGGCGAAGGAACTGCACGAGAGCGGCCGGCTGTCCGAAGCACTGAAGCACGCGCACGAAGCGGCGTGGACGGACGTCATCGTGATGGGCGTCGGCCACGCCACCCGCAAGGAAGCCCACCATGTCGTCAGGAGGCTGGTGAGGATCGGCGACACGGCCCGGCACCCGGTGGTGCGGCGCTGGCATCACCTGCTGGCCGCGCTGTGTGCGGACAGCCTGTTGTCGCTGGACGCGGAGCTCATGGAGAAGGTGCGGGCGAGGGTCGCGGCCCTGCTTCCGTTCAAGGACGCGGCGGAGACCCTGGACTTCGCCAGGCTGGGTGACTGGGTCGTGGACCTGCTGCCGGGGCCCGAGGGGCTGGACGACCGGCAGGCCGAGTACGTGGTGAAGGCCCTGACGGAGATACGCAGTGCGTCGGCACGCCGGGCGCTCAGGGGATTCGCGTCGCACCCTGCGGCGGCCGTGCGCCTGGAGCTCGTCGCCGGCTGGTACCGGCACCCGGCCGAGGAGTACGCCCGGGACGTGCTGTCAGGAGTGCGGCTCGACTCCGTGACCGTGCCGAGCCGGGCGCACCTGACGGCTCTCGCCCGGTTGGGCTCGGTACGGGGACTCGTCCTGACCGGGGACCTGGAGCCGGCGGACCTGGAGGCCCATCTCCCGGCGGGAGTCCGGGGTCTGTGGATCAGACAGAACCGGAAGGTCGAGGACCTCGGACTGCTGCGGAGACTGCCGGATCTGGAGAAGGTGTCCCTGAGCGAGTGCCCGGCGCTGCGGGACATCTCCGCGCTCGCGGACACCGGCGTGTCCTCACTGGGAATCGGGCCCGGGATGAGCCCGGAGATCTGGGACATGATCTCCGGACTGCCCCGGCTTCCCGAAGTCGGGCTGCACGACGGGGCCTTGCACGACGTACTCCCGCACGCGCCCACCCCGAACATCCGGCACCTGCACGTCTACATCGCGCCGGATCGTCTCGACCTCGACGTGCTGTGCCGGACCTTCCCCGATCTCCGGTACCTCTCCCTGGACCTGGTCGACCCGATGGACGCCGGGACCGCGCTGGACCTGTCCCCGCTGCGGCACCACCCGGGCCTGCCGGTCCTGGTCTCCGGACGCCTCCACGACGGGATGCGCATCGTCGGAGCGGAGGAACTCGGCGACCGGTTCATCGTGATGCGCGAGCAGGTACAAGGAAGCCCGTCCGAGCCGCCGGAGGCACGCTGAGCCGAGGGTTCACGCGGCGGGCTCGGCCCGCTCGGCCGCCCGCAGGGCACCCGGCACGTCCACGTCCAGCCCCCGCTCGGCCAGCGCGGCGCCCAGCGCCGTGAGGCAGCTGCGCACCGCGCCCGGCGTGGCGTCCGCGCCGTAGTGGTTGACCCGGATCATCTCGCCGGCCAGAGCCCCGCCACCCGCGGCCAGCGGCAGTGCGGGGTCGGCCGCCAGCGCCCGTGCCACCAGCTCCGACGCCACCACACCCGCCGGCGTCCGCAGCGTCGTCGCCACCGGCGCCGCGTCCTTCGCCTCGTACACGTACGGCTCCAGGCCCGCGCCGAGGGCGGTCACGCCGGCGCGCACGGACAGCGCGGCGTCCCGGTGCCGGGCCATCACCGTCCGCAGGCCCGCCGACTCGATCCGCTCCAGGCACGCCTCCAGCGCCAGCATCTCCAGCTGGGCGGGCGCGTGCAGCAGCGCCTTGCGGCCGCCGTCGATCCAGCGCTCCTTCCAGTCGAGGAGGGAGAGGTAGGAACGGCGCGGCGCGTTCGGGTTGGCCGCCATGCGGGCCCACGCCCGCTCGCTCACCGAGATCGCCGACACACCCGCCGGGCCGCCCATCGCCTTCTGCGCGCCGATCACGCACAGGTCCACACCCCACGCGTCCGGCAGCACCGGCTCCGCCCCGACGGCGGCGACCGCGTCCAGGTAGAAGAGCGCGCCGTGCTCCCGCACCACCTCGCCGATCTCCGCGACCGGATTGGTGTTGCCGGTCGCCGCCTCCGCGTGGACGAGGGACACGAAGTCGATCTCCGGGTGGGCGGCGAAGGCCTCCCGGACCAGCTCGGCCGTCACCGTGGTGTGGAAGGGCACCGAGAGGTCGTACACCGTCGCACCGGCGTCCCGGAGCCAGTCGCCGAACGTCCGGCCGTACGGGCCCGTGATCACGTTCAGCGCCGTGGTGCCGGGACCGGCGGTCGCGCGGATCGCGCCCTCCAGCGGCAGCAGCGCCTCACCCTGGGTGATCACCACGTCCTGCCGGGTGTCCAGCAGTCGGGCCACCCGGTCCTCGATGGCGGCGAACCGCTCGGCGCTCAGCGGGGGCAGATCGAGGAAGGGGTGGCTCACGGCGCTGCTCTCTTCGTTCAGGGGGTGTTCCACGGGCGCGACTCCATCGATCTTAAGTCGAAAGGCTCCGTAACCATCGGTTTGGTTTGAGAGACTCAAACTCTTCCTTATAATCGGAACCCACAGTTCCCCCACAGGGAGATCCCCCCATGAAAACGCTCCTCGGACGCCGGACCCGCATCCTGGCCGCCACCACCGCGACGGCCGGGCTCGTGCTCGTGGCCGGCTGCTCCTCCGGCGGCTCGGAGAGCGGCAAGACCACCGCCAAGGGCGTCCACCTCGTCAAGGCCGGTCAGCTGACCACCTGCACCCACCTGCCGTACCCGCCGTTCCAGTCGGAGATCAACGGCAAGGTGCAGGGCTTCGACGTCTCCCTGATCGACCTCGTCGCCAAGAACCTGGGCGTCAAGCAGCAGATCCTCGACACGCCGTTCGAGAACTTCAAGACCGGCGCCTTCCTCAACTCCGGGCAGTGCGACCTCGCCGCCGCCGGCATGACCATCACCGCCGAGCGCAAGAAGAACGTCGACTTCTCCGACCCGTACTTCGACGCCACCCAGGCCGTCCTCGTCGACAAGAAGGCCGGCGTGAACTCGCTCGCCGACGTCAAGGCCAAGGGCAAGAAGCTCGGCGCCCAGGCCCAGACCACCGGCGAGGACTACGCCAGGAGCAAGGGCTTCGACCCGGTCTCCTTCCACTCCTCCGACGCGGTCCTCAACGGTCTGCGCACCGGCCAGGTCCAGGCCGTCGTCATCGACTACCCGGTCGTCCGGGGCTGGCTGAAGGACAAGGCCAACGCCGACGCCTTCAAGGTCGTCGACAACCTCAACACCGGTGAGCAGTACGGCTTCACGGTGAAGAAGGGCAACACCGCGCTGCTCGCCGCCGTCAACAAGGCCCTCAAGGACGCCAAGGCCGACGGCACGTACAAGAAGCTCTACGAGCAGTGGATCGGCCCGTACGGCGCCTCCGCCGCCTCGCCGTCCGCCTCCTGACCCCATGACCGAGACGGACACGCAGATCCAGCCGAGGAAGACGGGCCTGACCCGCCGCCAGAAGCGCAGGCTGTCGCGCGCGGCGCAGTACGCGGTCTTCGTCGCCGCCGTGGTCGCGTTCGCGGCCGCGGCGGACTGGGGACGGCTGAAGAACCAGTTCGCGCAGGCCCACATCGCCGAGCAGATGTTCCCGGACGTCATCACGGTGGCGCTCAAGAACACCGTGCTGTACACCCTGTCCGGCTTCGTCGTGGGCCTCGCCCTCGGCATGGTCATAGCCCTGATGCGGCTGTCCTCCGTGGGGCCGTACCGCTGGGTCGCCGGCATCTACATCGAGATCTTCCGCGGCCTGCCCGCCCTGCTGATCTTCATCTTCGTCGGCGTGGGTGTGCCGCTGGCCTTCCCGGACATCCAGTACCCCGGCGGCACCTACGGCAAGGTCGCGGTCGCCCTCGGCCTGGTCTCCGCCGCGTACATGGCGGAGACCATCCGCGCCGGTATCCAGGCGGTGCCCAAGGGGCAGATGGAGGCGGCCCGTTCCCTGGGCTTCTCGCCCACCCGGGCCATGATCTCCATCATCGTCCCGCAGGCCTTCCGGATCATCCTGCCGCCGCTGACCAACGAGCTGGTCCTGCTCTTCAAGGACTCCTCGCTGGTGCTGTTCCTCGGCGTCACCCTGGAGGAGCGCGAGCTGTCCAAGTTCGGCAACGACCTGGCCAGTACGACCGCCAACTCCACCCCGATCCTGGTCGCGGGCCTGTGCTACCTGCTCATCACCATCCCGCTCGGCTTCGTCGTCCGCCGCATGGAGTCCGGTTCCAAGGAGGCGATCCGATGAGCCGCCCGGAGATCCGCGTCCAGGACCTGCACAAGTCCTTCGGCGACAACCACGTCCTGCGCGGCATCGACCTGGAGATCGGCCAGGGCGAGGTCGTCTGTGTCATCGGCCCGTCCGGCTCCGGCAAGTCGACGCTGCTGCGGTGCGTGAACCTCCTGGAGGAGCCCACCCAGGGTCGGGTCTTCGTCGGCGGAACCGAGATCACCGACCCGGACGTCGACATCGACGCCGCACGCCGCCGCATCGGCATGGTCTTCCAGCAGTTCAACCTCTTCCCGCACCTGACCGTCACCGAGAACCTGACGCTCCCGCAGCGCCGGGTCCTCAAGCGGGACAAGGCCACGGCCGCGAAGACCGCCGCCGAGAACCTCGCCCGGGTCGGCCTGTCCGAGAAGGCGGACGCCTACCCGTCCTCCCTCTCCGGCGGCCAGCAGCAGCGCGTGGCCATCGCCCGGGCGCTGGCGATGGGCCCCGAGGTGATGCTCTTCGACGAGCCGACCTCGGCGCTCGACCCGGAGCTGGTCGGTGACGTCCTCGCCGTCATGCGCATGCTCGCCACCGAGGGCATGACCATGATGGTCGTCACCCACGAGATGACCTTCGCCCGCGAGGTCGCCGACCGGGTCGTCTTCATGGACGGCGGCGTGATCGTCGAGGACGGCAGCCCCGACCAGGTCATCGGCAGCCCCCGCCACGAACGCACCCGCCACTTCCTCTCCCGCCTGCTCGACCCGGCGATGGCCGAGGTGGAGAAGGCGGGACCGGACCAGGTGGGCAAGACCGAGTCGTAGGTCACTGTCAGGACCGGGTCCCGGCTCATTAAGGTGCGAGGCATGAGCGATCACGCGGTGCTGCACGTGAAGGGCCGGGTCCTGGTGGGCCCCGAGGACGTCCGCGACGAGCTGTGGGTGGTCGGCGGGCGCGTCTGCCACGACCGCCCCGCCGGGGCCCGGGACGTCCGGACCGTCGAGGGCTGGGCGCTGCCCGGCCTGGTCGACGCGCACTGCCACGTCGGACTCGGCGCGGACGGCCCGGTGGACGCGGACACCGCCGAGAAGCAGGCGCTGACCGACCGGGAGACCGGAACCCTGCTGATCCGCGACGCGGGCTCGCCCTCCGACACCCGCTGGGTCGACGACCGCGACGACCTCCCGAAGATCATCCGGGCCGGCCGGCACATCGCCCGCACCCGCCGCTACATGCGGAACTACGCCCACGAGATCGAGCCGGACGAACTCGTCGCGTACGTCGCCCAGGAGGCCCGGCGCGGCGACGGCTGGGTCAAGCTGGTCGGCGACTGGATCGACCGCGACCTCGGTGACCTGTCCGCCTGCTGGCCGCGTGAGGCGGTGGAGGCGGCCATCGCCGAGGCCCACCGCCTCGGCGCCCGCGTCACCGCGCACTGCTTCGCCGAGAGCTCGCTGCGCGACCTGGTCGAGGCGGGCATCGACTGCATCGAGCACGCCACCGGCCTCACCGAGGACCTGATCCCGCTCTTCGCCGAGCGCGGTGTGGCGATCGTCCCGACCCTCGTCAACATCGCCACCTTCCCGCAGCTCGCGGCGGGCGGCGAGACCAAGTACCCGCGCTGGTCGGCCCATATGCGCCGACTGCACGAGCGCCGCTACGACACCGTGCGCGGCGCCTACGACGCCGGCATCCCGGTGTACGTCGGCACCGACGCGGGCGGCTCACTGGCCCACGGCCTGGTGGCGGGCGAGGTCGCCGAACTCGTCACCGCGGGCATCCCGCCGGTCGCGGCGCTGTCGGCCACCAGCTGGGGGGCCCGGGCCTGGCTGGGCCGCCCCGGTCTGGAGGAGGGCGCACCGGCCGACCTGGTGGTGTACGAGTCCGACCCGCGGGCGGACGTAAGGGTGCTGGCGGCGCCGCGCCGGGTGGTGCTCAACGGGGCCGTGGTCGAGTAAGGGAACGCGTGTGCCTGGCGATTCGAAGAGGCGTGCGGAATATCCACGTTTGAGTGAAGTGACCCAGGATAGCTGACCGTTCACCCACAGTGCGTACAAGGTTGACGGGTCCCAAGCAAGTTCCGTCTGGGGGTCCCACCGCCTTGAACAGCAACAACTTCCGTATGCCCGCACGCCGTCTCGCCACGGTCGCGACGGTCACCGCCCTGGCCGCAGGTCCCGCGGTCCTGGGCGCGGGCGCCGCGCACGCGACCACCGACCACGGTCGCGCCTCCGCCGTCGTGCTCCGCACCGGACTCGACGTGTCCCTGCTCAACAAGACCGTGAACGTCCCGCTCGCGGTCACCCTCAACGAGGTCCAGGCGCCCCGGAGTGCCGACAGAACCGCGCTCTCCGCCCGGCTCGACGGCGTGAACGGCGGCAAGCCGTTCACGGTCTTCGGCGCGGACGTCGCCCAGGCCAAGGCCACGGTGGACAACAAGCTCGCCGAGGGCTCGGTCCGCGTCGTCCACGCCAAGGTGCACGTCCCGGGCCTGCCCCTGCTCTCCCTCGTGGAGGTCGACACGGTCACCGCGAAGGCGACCTGCGCGGTCGGCAAACGGCCCGTCGCCTCCGCCGACGTCCTCGGCGCCGTCACGGTCCTCGGCAAGCGCGTCACGCTGACCGCGGGCGGCCCCACCGAGGTGAAGGTGCCTGGCGTCGGCGAGGTCCGCCTCGACCTCTCCCGGCACACGACCACGACCCGCACGGCGGCCGCGACGGCCCTCGAACTCAAGGTCTCCGTCAACCCGCTGAAGCTCAACGTGGCCGACGTAGCAGGAACGATCACCCTGGCCAAGGCCACCTGCGAGTCCCCGATGCACCCGCCCACCGGACACTCGGTCCCGAACCACGACCCGGCGACCGACGTGAAGCCCCAGGGCGCCCGCGCCGACCTGGCCGAGACGGGCGGCAACGCGACGACGCCGTACATCGCGGGCGGCGCACTGGCGCTGCTGCTGGTGGGCGGGGGAGCGGTGACGGTGGCCCGACGCCGGCGCGGGTGACAGCCGGTCCGGGCCGGCAGCAGCCGGCAAGCGCTGCCGGCCCGGCGGCCGGAGTCAGATCGCCCGTGCGGGCGCGGCCTGCTGTGGCAGCCCGGCGCGGTCCGGGTCTGCCGCGATCTCGTCGCGCATCGCCTCCACGGCTTCGCGCAGAAGGGGCAGGCCGACGACATTGACGAGGAGCAGACCCAGACCGAAGGCCTTCTGGGCATCCGACATCTCGCTGCCGGCCAGGGCCTCGTTCGCGACCGCGAGTTTCCCCTGCTCCTCCTGCGGACTGTTCTGCAGGAGTGCCAGGCAGAAGGTGGGCAACGCCAACTGGGCCTTGTCGTAGGAGATGCCCCGCATGATCTTCACCACCTGGCGGGAGCGGTCGCGACCCCGGGCCCGGTCGACTCCGCGGTCGGCCACGGACAGCAACGTGCTGAGAATCGACGAGGGGCCGATGCCGACGTCCTGACCGCTCACGCGAATGGTGAACAGTGAACTGCGCAGCACCGTGGGTGCCCCGAAAAGTGCGACGAGCACCTGGGTGGTGCCCTCGGTGCCGGGTTCCGACGCGCCGAAGGTGAGCGCGAAGGTGTGGGTGAGCAACAGGACACCGCCGGATGCCGCCGCGTTGATGGCGATGTACATCCAGGCGCTGGCCACCCCCAGCAGCGCTGCTGGGCTGTCCCGGTAGCGGGAGAACAGCTCCACCAGGCCCACCAGGGCCCCTCCGCCACATGCCACCACGTAGTCGAGCACGGCCGTCCCCCTCCTCGGCACCTGCGGTCGGTTCGGTGGGCAGGCCGTCAGGCCTGCATGTTCGCGAGCACTGCCTGAAGGGCGGAGACGATGGCCTCCAACGAGGACACGGCCGCGACGTCGTGGCCGACCTCGGTGATGAGCGCACGCAGCAGATGCAGGTCCGGGGAGCTCCGGACCGCCTCGTCCTGCGCCCGGCCGATGAGCGTGAGCACCCGTTCCCGATGGCCGAGAGCCGCTCCGTGCTCCTCGACCTGGACCGACAGGTGGCCCAGCAACTCCAGGAGCGATTCCCGCAGTTGGGATGAAGCGCCCGACGTTCCCTGGACCGACTGATGCTGACGGATCGACATGGACGTGTTGAGGAAGGTGCTGAACGGGTCCGACATGTATGCCCCGATCGTCCCGGACCGTCATGAATATGAAGCGATGGTAAGGGAAGAACAGGATACGTGTCACAAGGGCACAAACAGGGGGAGGGGACGGGGGAATTCATGCCGGATGGTGTGTTCGGGCTGCCCGGTCTCGAGAACTGGCGTGACCTTCGGAAGATCGGAACAGGCGGTTGGGGGGACGTCTACGCCGGCATCGACCCGGCCGCGAACGAGACACGGGCCGTCAAGGTCCTGCGGGACGAGGCCGACGAGCCCGATCCGCGGGCGACGGCCCTGTTCCGGCGTGAACTCGAGATATCCCTGGCGCTGGTGCACCCGAACGTGGTGCGCATGCACCGCACCGCGGAGGCGGCCGGCCGGCCCTGTCTGGTGATGGAGTTCTGTGGCCTCGGAAGTCTCGCCGACCGGATCGCGCGGTCCGGCCCGCTGCCGGTGGCGGAGGCGGTCCCGCTGTTCGTGGGCGTGCTCGACGGCCTGGACTACGCCCATCACGCCCCGCTGAACACGGTCGACGCCCGGGGCGAGCCGGTCACGGTGCAGGGGGTTGTCCACCGTGACGTGAAGCCGCCGAACATCCTGCTCGGGCAGGGGCCGGACGGTGCGACGGTGGCGAAACTCGCGGACTTCGGGCTCGCCAAGGCGTGCGAGGCCGCCGGTCTCACCAGCATCACCCGCACCGGTCAGTACGGCGGCAGCCCTGGCTTCATGCCGCGGGCGCAGATGGTGGACTACAAGCGGGTGCCGCCGGGGGTCGACGTCTGGGCGGTGGCCGCCTCGCTGTACTTCGCGCTGACCGGGCACATGCCCCGTGATCTGGACCCCGACCGGGACCCCTGGCTCGGGGTGCTGGAGACCCCTCTGGTGCCGTTGGGCGCGCGGGGTGCGCGGGTGCCCGACGCCCTGGCGGGCCTGGTGGACGAGACCCTTCGCGCGGACCTGGTGCCGCCCGCGATGCCTGCGGCGGACCTGCGGTCCGCACTGGCCGCCTTCGGCTGACGGCCGATGCGTTCCGGCTGATTTCCGGCTGAGTCCGGTGGAGATGGGGGCAGGGTGTACGAACGATCTTCCGGCGGGGACGTACTCGAGGGCTTCGTCGTCGAACGACGCCTCGGCCGCGGGGTGAGCACCGTGGACCTGGCACGTCAGGTACGCACGGGAGAGCGCTACGCGGTGAAGCACATACGCACCAGAACGGCCGGTGACTCGGCGCTGGCGTTCCAGGAGGCCCAGCGGTGGGTCGGGCTGCCCGCCCACCCGTACATCACGACCTGTCACTTCACCCGGCTCGGGCAACGCCATCTCGCCGTCTTCGGCGAGTACGTCCCGGGCGGCTCGCTCGCGGACCGGCTTGCCGACGGGGCCTGGCCCCCGGCCGACGAGGCCACCGCGCTGTCCACCGTTCTCGGTCTCGCGGCCCAGACCGCCTGGGCCCTCGACGCCGCGCACGCGTCGGGAACGCTGCACCTCGATGTGAAGCCCTCCAACATCCTGCTCACCGCCGAGGGCACGGTGAAGCTGACCGACTTCGGCGTCTCCACCCGGGCCTGGTCCCGCACCGAGGTGCAGAACCGCCAGCTGCGGGCCTGGCTGCGGGAGATGGGCAACCCCGTCGACGAACTGCCGGAGAACGCCGGGGAACTGGTCGCCATGATGGACCGCGCCCGGCGCGGCCTGGACCTCGGCACTCCGCAGGACGACCTCGCGGCCGGGCGCCGCTCCCTGCCGTACGTCTCACCCGAGCAGGCCGAGGGACGCACGCTCACCGTGGCGACGGACGTGTGGAGCTGGGCGGTCACCCTTCTGGAACTGCTGGTGGGCGAACGTACCTGGCCCTCGGGAACCGTGGCCCCCTACGTGCTGCGGGCCGCGGCCGAAGGCCCGCTGCGGCCGCAGTCGATCACCATCCCGCCCGCGCTCACCGACGTACTCGCAGCGTGCTTCCACCCGGACCCCGAACGCCGGCCGGCATCACTGCGCGAACTCGCCGACCGGATGCTGGAGATCGCGGTCGAGGAGACGGGCATCCCGCTGGATCTCGCCGCCCCCGAGCCGCCGGCGCCGGAAGCCGTGGACTTCCGGCCGGCGGATCGCCGCACACCCAGCGGCGCGTACTGGGAGAGCGGCCGCTCGTTGCTGCTGCGTGCCAGCGACCTCACCGGCCGGCCCTATGCGCAGACGCTTCCGTTCTGGCCCAGCGACGAGGGCGGCATGAAGTCCCGGCTGCTGCAGGAACTCAACGCGTCCGACGAGGCACACCGGATGGTCACCGAGGCGCCGGGCCCGGGCACACCGGAACGGACCGATCTGGTCTGCCGGAGCCTGCTCTCCACGGGACGTCTGCTGGCTCGGCTGGGCGACGGCCGTGGCGCGACCGCGAGATTCCGGGACTGTGTGGCGGCGGCGGGAGAGACGCCCACCGTGCTGCTGGGCGACGCCCTGACGGTGCTGGCCAACCACCTTTACAACGCGGGCGAGGTCGAGGAGGCGGCGCGGGTCAGCGAGCGGGCACTCGCCGTGGTGCGTCGGCTGCCGCCTTCCGAGGAGACGGCAGGACTCTTCGGTGTGGCACTCAACACCAGGGCACGGAGCGTCGGCGACCCGGAGGAGAGCCTCGGGCTGCTGCGGCAGGCCGCCGACGACGCGAGGTCCAGAGAAGACGTGACGGGAGTGTTCGTCAGCGTCTTCAACACGGGTGTCGTCCTGCGGCAGCTGGGCCGTGAGGAGGAGGCGCGGGAATGCTTCCAGCAGGTCGAGGAGTGGCTCGACGGCCCGGAGCCGGTCGGCTATCTGGACCCGGCACGGCAGGCGGAGATCTGGCTCATGCTCGCGAGGGGCCGTGTCGTCGACCCCTTCCTGACCCTGCGCCGGGCGGCGCGGGCCCAGGACATCGTGCGGGAGCTGGTGGCGCACGGCCGTGGTGACCTGCTCGGTCTCCTCGGTCAGGTGGAGTTCTTCACCGGCCAGATCCACGACTGGCTGGGGGAGGACCGGAGGGCCGTCGACGCCTACCGGCAGGCCCGGTCGCATCTGGAGACCGCGGTGCGCACGGACGGGCGGGCCGAACTCGTCCACGATCTCGCCGAGGCCTGCGACCATGCCTCGGCCATGCTCTGGGACGAGGACACGGACGCGGCCCTCGAAGCGGCCACCGCGGGGCTGGCCAGGTGGAAACAGCTGGCGGAACTCGAAGGCGTCGCCCGCTGGGGCGCCGAACTGGTGGACGCCCACCGCAAGACCGGAATCGTCCACCTCAAGGCCGGGCAGCAGGGCACGGCGGAGGACTACTACGCGAAGGGGCTCGATGTCACCCGCGACCCGGACTACCCGGCCACCGTCAAGGGTCGTGGCGTGACCGCGGGACTCTGCCGGGAGATCGCGATCCTGCGCCGGCGCGGCGGGGACCGGGACTCGGCACGCCGGCTGTGCGAGCGGGCACTCGGCCTGCTGGACGCCGCGGACGACCGCAACCACGCCCACCTGCGCATCCTCACGTGCTATCTGCTGGCCAACCTGTACTACGACGAGCACCGGTACGACCAGGTCCTGCGCGTGGAGGTGGAGAACCAGGCGGAGATCGAGGCGGCCGTCGACCGGGGCAAGCTGCTCCCGGACCAACTCGCCGAAGTGGCCCAGCGGGTGGCCGCCGCGGCGAGCGAGTGGGGCGAACTGCCCTTCGCCGTGGCGTCGGGTGAGCTCGCCCTGCGGATCTTCCTGCGGCTGGCCGAGGAGGGCCGGGCACTGCACGACGCGGCAGGTCGGGCCGCCACCGCACTGGCCCTCGACCTCGTCCGGGCGGGCCGTCTTCCCGAAGCCGAGACACTCCTCGTCCAGGCGCGGCGGAGCCTTGCCACAGCGGACAGGAACGCCGAGCTGGTCACCGACCTGAACCGGGTGAGCGGCCTTTCGCGGGCGGCCGTGATCGCGCGGACCGAGCAGGCACTGGACACGGTCCGGACATGCCGAGGCGTGGGCCCCGACGACCTCGTCCCCCTCCTGTACGCCCTGGAGAGCAGCCTGGCGGAGGTCGTCGAACAACTGCGGGCCGAGGGGCCCGGCTCCCCTGTCTGGGGCCATCTGACGCTGCGGGTGGGCATGCTCGAATGGCTGTCCACGACCCACGGCACAGCCCCCGCACGGGAGTTGCACGCGCGGACGGCCCTCTGCCAGGGAGTGTACGGAGCGAAAGGACACCGCCACAGCGCCGCGGTACACGGCTTCCGCGTGGCAGCGGAGCAGTACCGCGTCCTGGCCGGGCTGCACCCGGCGGACACCGGGAGCGCCCCCGACCCGATGCATGTGGACGCGTTGCTGTCCGCCCTCACCGGCCTGACCGGGGCGCAGGTGAGGCGCAGTGACATGACGGCGGCACGACTCACCTGGGACGAACTGGGCACGGTGGTACGGGAGGTATGTCCGGAGCAGACGGGCCTCTGGGGGATGCTGGCGGCCCAGAGCTGGAACGAGGGATGGGGCAGGGCATGGCTCGACCACCATGACGGCCCGGCGGCGGCCGTTCTCTGACCGCCCCTCGTGCCCACCGAGACGGGTGGGCGGGTGCGAGAACTACGGCATCACCGCCGACAGTGCCCGCAGGAACCCGCTCACCGTGCCTCGGTCCCGCACGGCCAACCGCACCCACTCCTCACCGAGCCCGGGAAATGTGTCCCCACGCCGCACCGCGTAGCCCAGCTCGCGCAACCGGCGCCGTACGACAGCAGCCCCAGGCATACGCACCAGGACGAACGGCCCTTCCGCAGGCTCCACCACCTGCACACCGCGGGACGCGAACGCAGCCAGCCCCGCCACCAGCTGGGCCCGGTCCGCCGAGATCCGGTGGGCCGCGTGTGCCGCCTCCGCCAGAGCCCGCGGCGCCACGCACGCCTGAGCCGCGGCCAGTGCCGGTGTCGACACCGGCCACAGCGGTTGGGCCCGCTCCAGCTCGGTGATCGTCTCCGGTGCGGCCAGCACGTAGCCGATGCGCAGCCCGGCCAGACCCCATGTCTTGGTCAGGCTGCGCAGTACGACCAGGCCGGGCACGTCGGTTCGCCCCGCCAGCGCCTCGCGCTCGCCGGGCACCGCGTCCATGAACGCCTCGTCGACGACCAGCGTCCGCCCCGGGCGGGCGAGTCCGGCGATCGTGCCGGCCGGGTGCAGGACCGACGTCGGATTGGTCGGGTTCCCGATCACCACCAGGTCGGCGTCCTCGGGGACGGCCGCCGGGTCCAGCCGGAAGCCGTCGGTCTCCCGCAGCAGCACCCGGTCCACGGTGTGCCCCGCGTCCCGCAGCGCCGCCTCCGGCTCCGTGAACTGAGGGTGCACGACGACCGGCCGGCGCACCTTCAGCGCCCGCGCCAGCAGCACGAACGCCTCCGCCGCCCCGGCCGTCAGCAGCACCCGTTCCACCGGCAGACCGTGCCGCGCCGCCACCGCCGCCCGCGCGGCCCGCCCGTCGGGGTAGGCCGCGAGCGACGACAGCGACCCGGCGATCTGCTCCCGCAGCCACGTCGGCGGCGTGTCCGCGCGGACGTTGACCGCGAGGTCGACCAGCGCGGCCCCGTCGTCACGGACCTCGGCGTCCCCGTGATGCCGCAGATCGTGCCCGGTGTCGTCAGTGTGCATGGCTGTGCGTGTGCCCCCCGTGATGGTGGTGCCCGTGACCGTGGTGGTGGCCGTCGTCGTCCGGGTGGAAGTGCGGCTGCTGCGGCAGCCCCACCTTGTCCTCGAAGCCCGGCAGCGCGATCCGGTACACGCAGGAGTCGCAGTTCATCCGGAGGTCGCCCTTGACGGCCTCCTCGTACCGCTCCATCACCAGATCCAGCAGCTCCGGCTCGGGCCCGATGACGTCCGCCGAGCGCACCTCGACCTCCGGGTGCGCGGCCGCCCAGCCCTCGGTCTGCTGCCGCACCCGGTCCGGCAGGATGCCGGTGAACAGGAAGTAGGGGAGGACGACGATCCGCTTCGCCCCCAGCCTCGCGCACCGGTCGAGACCGCTCGGCACGTCCGGCGCCGCCAGCGACACGAACGCCGTCTCCACACCGGCGTACCCGCGCCCCTCCCACAGCAGCCGGGCCGCCTTGCACACCTCGGCGTTGGCGTCCGGGTCGGTGGAGCCCCGGCCCACCAGCAGCACGGTCACGTCGGCCCGGTCCTCGGGTGTACGGGCCGTGCCCCCGAGGGCCTCGTCCAGCCGCCGCTCCAGCACGTTCAGCAGCGACGGGTGCGGTCCGAGCGGGCGGCCGTAGGTGTACGAGATCCCGGGGTGCCGCTCCTTCTCGCGGGCCAGCGCCGCCGGGATGTCACCCTTGGCGTGCCCGGCGGACACCAGCATCAGCGGCACGGCCGCGAACCGCCGTACGCCTCGCCCGACCAGGTCGGTGACGGCCTCGCCCAGCGGCGGCGGGGACAGCTCGATGAAACCGCCCGCGACGGGCAGTTCGGGGTGGCGGCGGCCCAGCTCCCGTACGAAGTCGCGGAACGCCTCGGCTCCGGCCTCGTCCCGGGTGCCGTGGCCGGCGATGAGCAGGGCGGGCGGCGGGGTGGTCACGGCTTCTCCTCGGTGGAAATCGGGTGGTACAGCAGGGCGTTGAGCGCGGCGGCGGCGACCGCCGAGCCGCCCTTCTCGGACACGTTGCTCACGGCGGGCAGCCCGCTCGCCCGCAACGCCTCCTTGGACTCGGCCGCGCCGACGAAGCCGACGGGCAGGCCGATGACGAGCGCGGGCGAGGCGTCCAGGGTCAGCAGCTCCTCCAGGGCGGTCGGCGCACAGCCGATCACCCACAGGGCGCCGGGCCCGACCTCCTCGTACGCGAGCCGGATCGCGTGGGCGGAACGGGTCAGCCCCGGCCCGGCCCCGGCGTCCTTCAGCCGGCATACGGTCTCCCGGCGGGTGATGCCGGCCGCGACCATCTCCACGTCCACGACGACGGGCGCCCCGGCGTGCAGCGCGGCATGCGCCTTCACCAGGTCGCTCTCGTCGGTGACGAGGTCGGTCGCGTACTCCAGGTCGGCGGCGGAGTGGATGACCCGCTCCACCACCGCCCGGGTCAGCGGCGGGAAGTGCGAGGTGTCCAGGCGGGTGCGCAGCCGCCGGAAGGACTCCTGCTCGATGGGATGGACCACACGGGCCACAGGGTTCACTGGGCGCCCTCCTCCGTGCTCACCTGCGTGCTCTCCTGCCCCGCGGCGGAGCCGCTCATCGATGCAGCCTCCTGCCAGCGGTAGCCGCGCGGGGTCACCATGCGCCCCGCGATGTCCCGGGTCGCGGTGTTGCCCACGGTCACGACCGTCATCATGTCGACCGTCGCCGGGTCGAGCGCGGCCAGCGTCGTCAGCCGGCTCGACTCGTCCGGCCGCGAGGCGTTGCGTACGACACCGACGGGCGTCGTCGGCTCCCGGTGCCCGGCGAGGATCGCGAGCGCCTTGGGCAGCTGCCAGTCGCGGCCCCGGGAGCGCGGGTTGTAGAAGGTGACCACGATGTCCGCCTCGGCGGCCGCCCGCACCCGCCGCTCGATGACCTCCCACGGCGTGTGCAGGTCGGACAGGCTGATCGACACGTGGTCGTGGCCCAGCGGCGCGCCCAGGATCGCCCCGGCGGCCAGCGCGGCCGTCACACCCGGCACGCCGATCACGTCGATGTCGTCGGACGCCTCGGCGAGCGCGGGGGAGGCCATGGCGTACACGCCCGCGTCCCCGCTGCCGATCAGCGCCACCGCATGCCCCTTGCGGGCCTCGGCGACCGCCGTACGGGCCCGCTCCTCCTCGGCGCCGAGCCCCGACTCCAGCACCCGGGTACCCGGCCGCAGCAGGTCGCGGATCTGGTCGACGTACTGGTCGAGGCCCACCAGCACGGACGCCCGCCGCAGCTCCGCCGCCGCGCGTGGGGTGAGCAGGTCCCGGGCGCCGGGGCCGAGCCCGACCACCGCGAGCCGCCCGCGCCCGGGGCGTCGTACGACGGCACAGGTCGCCATGGCCGGCTGCCCGTCGGCACGCTCGGACTTCCGCTTGGGCACCAGGAGTTCACCGCCGCGCACCAGCGCCGCCGCCTCGGCGACGGACGGGGTGCCGACGGCCGCGAGCGGGGCGTCCGACGGGTTGGGCACCCGCACGGCAGCCAGCTCCTCGGCCGGGTACGTCACCAGCGGCACCCCCAGCCGCTCGGCGGCCGCGACGATGCCGGGCTCCTCCGACTTGGCGTCCACGGTGGCGAGTTCGGCCACCGACCTCGGCGAGAGACCCGCCTCCCGCAGCGCGTCCTCGACCAGACCGAGCACCTCCTCGACCGGCGCACCCCTGGAGGCGCCGACCCCGACCACCAGGGACGGCGGCCGGAGCAGCACCTCCCGCTCGCCCGGTTCGACGGCGCGGTCCGTGAGCCGGACCGTGTACGACCCCCGCGGCGAGGTCGGCAGCGGGGGCAGCGGCCACGGCACCTCGGTCTCCAGAGCGACGGGTTCGCCGTCCAGCAGAGCCCGGGACACCGTGGCGACCGAGCCCTCGAACGGGAACCCGAGGGTGTCGAGACCCGGCAGCCCCACGGCGTCCGTCGCGGTCGTCACCACCGGCTCCGCGCCCAGCAACGCGCCCACCTCTCGGGCGAGTTCGTTGGCGCCGCCGCCGTGCCCGCCGACCAGCGACACCGCGAAGCGGCCGCTCTCGTCCACGCACACCACACCCGGGTCCGCCGCCTTGTCGCCGAGCAGCGGCGCGAGCAGCCGTACCGTCGCGCCCGTCGCCAGGAAGCACACCAGCTGCCCGCACTCCGCGAACGCGGCCCGGACGGCCTCCCCGACGGGACCGTCGTACACCCGCGTACGGTCCGGCCAGGCCGCGGCCAGCCGGTCGCGCGCCACCGCCCCCGCCGCGGTGGCGGAAATGAGGCCGATCACTGAGCAACTCCTTCACTAGACGCCGGGGTTCTGACGCCCCACAGCAGGAAAACGGGATTGGTCGCCGCGAGCCGGGTCACGTCACCCGGCAGCGGCGCCAGCCGCGACGACTGCAACAGCACCCCGTCGCAGGCGAACCCGGCACTCGTCAGCGCCGCACGCGCCGCCGGCACCCGGTCCAGCGCCGCCATGGCGACGACGACGGTCCGCCGCGCCCGTCGCGCGCACGCGCCGACAACGGCAGGCAACTCACGCCCGCCGCCGCCGACGAACACCGCATCGGGATCGTCGAGTTCGACCAGCGCATCCGGCGCCGAGCCGTGCACCACACGGACGTCGACACCGTGCGCCCGCGCGTTGGCACGGATCCGCTCGACCCCGTCCGGGGCCTTCTCGACGGCCACGACGGCCGCGCCGAGCCGCGCGCACTCCACGGCCACCGAACCCGAACCCGCGCCGACGTCCCACACCAGGTCGCCCAGGCGCGGCCCGAGCCGGGCCAGCGCCAGCGCCCGCACCTCGAACTTGGTGATCATCGAGTCGCGGTGCGCGAAGTCGCTCTCGTCCAGCGCCCATCGGTCCGGCTGCGCGGGCACCCCGGCGACGGTGCGCAGCCCGCCCAGCGCCCGGGTCTCGTCCAGGCACAGCACCACGCTCACCGCGGTACCCCAGTCCCGTGCCGCGGCCTCGGCGGGCGTCACCCGCTCCACCCGCTCGCGCTCCGGATCGCCGAGCGCGCTCGCCACGACGAGGACCCGGCCGTCGTCGAGCGCTGCGCCCAGCTCGGCGGGCCCGGCCCCGGGCCCGGTCAGCACCGCCACCTTCGGGTGCGCCCGGCACACGTTGACGGCCGTGCGCAGGTCACGCCCGTGCGCGCTCACCACGACCGCGTCGTCCCACGGCAGCCCGATCCGTGCGAACGCCGTCGCCACCGACGACACCCCGGGCCGCACGTCCAGCAGCCCGGCCCCGAACCGCTCGGCCAGCGCCCGCACGATCCCGAAGAACCCGGGATCCCCGGAGGCCAGCACGACCACCGGCAGCTCCTTGCCGACGTACTCCGCGACCCTCTCCAGGGCGGGCGCCAGCGGCCCGAGCACGATCCGCTCCGCGCCCTCGGGCAGCCGTACGGCGTCCAGATGGCGCCGCCCGCCGACGACCAGAGCGGCACCGGCGAGGACGTCCGCGGGAACCGGCGCCCCCGTCCCCGTACCGACGACCGTGATCAACTGTTCGCACCCCGCTCGCGCAGCGCCCGCCGCGCCTCGGGGTCCGCCTTGCGGTACCCGTGGAAGTGACCGGGGTGGTACAGGTGCGAACGCGTCCCGTGGGCGTCCAGCGCCGGGCCGACGAGGAAGAGCGTGTGCTTCCAGAGCTTGTGCTCCTTGACCGTCTCCTCCAGCGTGCCGATCGTGCACTTCACGACCAGCTCCTCCGGCCAGGTCGCCTGGTAGGCGATGACCACGGGGGTGTCCGTCGGGTAGCCGCCCTCCAGCAGCTCCCGCACCAGCTGGCCGCTGCGCGCCGCCGACAGGAAGATCGCCATGGTGGTGCCGTGCCGGGCGAACTCGCGCACCTCCTCGCCGGGCGGCATCGGCGTCTTGCCGCCGCCCAGCCGGGTCAGCACCACGGACTGGGCGACCTCCGGGATGGTCAGCTCACGCTGCGCGAGGGCGGCGACGGCGGAGAAGGAGGAGACGCCCGGCACGATCTCGGTCTCGATCCCGATCTCGGCGCACCGGTCCAGCTGCTCCTGCGTGCCGCCCCACAGCGCCGGGTCGCCGGAGTGGATCCGTGCGACCTTCAGGCCCTCGGTCAGGGCCCGCCGGTAGACGGCCACGACGTCCTCCAGGGACATGGCCGCCGAGTCCAGGATCTCCGCGCCCGCGCGTGCGTGCTCGAGCACCTCCGCCTGGACCAGGCTCGCCGCCCAGATCACCACGTCGGCCTCGGCGATCGCGCGTGCGGCGCGGAACGTCAGCAGGTCGGCGGCGCCGGGGCCGGCACCGACGAACGTCACCTTGCCGGTGGGGGCATCGGCCATGGGAAGAGGTCCTCTCGTGCGGGGGTGCGAGTCGAAATCGGGGGATATGTCAGGGTCTGGGGGCATGTGGAAGGCGCCGGATGTGCGCGAAGGCGCCTCCATCGGATAGCAAGGCCCTATGGCGGTCTTTGTCGCGCTCGGCGCGTTCCTGATGACGCTGGCCGGCGGCTGGACGGCACAGCGCGTGACCGACCGTCGGCACCTGGTCCTGGGTCTGGCCGGCGGTCTGATGCTGGGCGTGGTCGGCCTGGACCTGCTGCCGGAGGCGCTGCACGCCGCCGACCGCGAGATCTTCGGCGTACCCGCGGCCCTGCTGCTGTTCGTGGCCGGATTCCTGCTGGCCCACCTGGTGGAGCGGACGCTGGCCGCACGGCAGGCGTCGCACGGGGGCGACGAGCACAACCACCGCGCGCCCGAGGTGGGCCTGACGGCGGCCGCCGCGATGGTCGGCCACAGCGCGATGGACGGTGTGGCGATCGGCGCGGCCTTCCAGGTGGGCGGCGGCATGGGCGCCTCCGTCGCGTTCGCCGTGATCGCGCACGACTTCGCCGACGGCTTCAACACCTTCACGATCACGAGCCTGTACGGCAACGCGCGGCGCCGGGCGATAGGCATGCTCGTCGCCGACGCCTTCGCACCCGTCGTGGGCGCGCTGTCGACCGCGTTCTTCCACATCCCCGAACCGCTGCTCGGCGGCTATCTCGGCCTCTTCGGCGGCGTCCTGCTCTATCTCGCCGCAGCCGAGATCCTCCCCGAGGCCCATCATGAGCACCCCGCCCGCTCCACCCTGCTGTGCACGGTGGCCGGCGTGGCCTTCATCTGGCTGGTGGTAGGCATCTCCGGCGGCTGACCGCAGCGGCCTCACAGCTTTCCGCCCCGCCCGCCGTCCCGCCGCGGCGGCGCGATCAGCGTCGACAGGTACGGCAACGGCTCCCCGTCCAGCTCCGCGGCCGGCCGCACCGACTCCTCCGGCAGCCCGAGCGCCGAGCCCCACACGGCGTCCCCGATCCGCCCGGTCTCCCGCAGCACCTCGGCGACCTCGGCGGCCTGCCGCCCGAACTTGTACGCCACGACGGTCCCCGGCCCGGCCAGTGCCTCCTTGAGCACCGCCGAGCCCGCCGTGACCGGCACGAGCGTCAGCGGCTCGGTGCCCTCGGTCAGCACGGCTCCGGACCTGGCCGCCAGATCCTGCATGGCGGTGATCCCGGGCACGGTCTCCACCACGACACCCGGCACCAGCTCCGTGATCGTCTGCGCGAGATACGTGAACGTCGAGTACACGTTCGGATCCCCGATGGTGGCGAAGGCGACGGACCCGTGCCGCCGCAGCAGTTCGGCGACCGTCTCGCCCGCCGCGTCCCAGGCGGCCTCCCGCCGCGCCCGGTCGGTCCGCTCGTTCAGCGCGAACACCACCCGGACGACCTTCTCCGCGGGCACGTAGTGCAACACGGTCGCCTCGGCCCGGCCGCGTTCACCGGTATCCATGACCGGTACGACGACGACGTCCGCCGCGCGCAGCGCGTTGACCCCCTTGACGGTCACCAGCTCCGGGTCACCGGGACCGACCCCGACACCGACCAGCCTGCTGCTCATGACGTCCGGCACCTCTCCACGAACCGACGGGCCACACCGGGCTCGGACGCCCAGTGCGTGTGCAGATAACTCGCGTGCACGCCCTGCTGTACAAAACCTTCGACCCGCCGCACCGGGGTGCGCACCCCCCAGGCGGGAGCGGGCCCCGCCCCGGGCTCGACGACCGTGCGGTGGAACTCGTGCCCCCGCATCCGCGTCCCCGCGACGGCCAGCACACTGTCCCCGACGGCCACCGCGTCCCGGTACCCCAGAGTGAGCCGTTCACTCATCCGCGCGGTGGCGTCCAGCACCCCGCACATGGGCTTCCCGTCCAACTCCCGGCAGAGATAGAGGAGCCCGGCACATTCGGCGGCGACCGGAGCACCGCTGAGAGCCAGCTCGGCGACGGCCTTGCGGAGCGGCTCGTTGGCGGACAACTCGGCGGCGTACACCTCGGGGAAACCGCCCCCGATGACCAACCCGGCGGTGCCCTCGGGCAGTTGCTCGTCCCGGAGCGGATCGAAGGTGACCACTTCGGCACCGGCTGCGGTCAGCAGCTCGGTGTGCTCGGCGTAGGAGAAGGTGAACGCTTCCCCGCCGGCGACAGCGACGACCGGACCTGGCCCTTCCGTCAACCGAGTCGGGTGCTGGGTGGGCATGGGTTCGGGGGTCCAGGGGGCGGAGCCCCCTGGTACAGCGCCGGCACCCCGGGCCAGTGCCTCCAGCGCGGCCAAGTCGCAACCACGGGCCACCTGCTCACCCATCGCGGCAACAGCCTCGACCGCAGCGGAGTGCCGCTCGGCGACCGGCACCAACCCCAGATGCCGAGAAGGCGTATCCACCTGAGCGGCCCGCCGCAGCACACCCAGCACCGGCACCCCGGCCGCGTCCAGCGCGTCCCGCAGCAGCTCCTCGTGCCGGTCGGAGCCCACCTTGTTCAGGATCACGCCCCCGACCCGCACCTCCGGATCCCAGGAAGCGAACCCGTGCACCAGCGCCGCCACCGACCGCGACTGCGACGACGCGTCCACGACCAGCACCACCGGCGCCCGCAACAACTTCGCGACATGAGCCGTGGACGCGAGTTCCCCCTCGCCCGCGGCCCCGTCGTACAGCCCCATCACGCCCTCGACGACCGCGAGGTCGCACCCGGACGCCCCGTGCAGGAACAGCGGGGCGACCAGCTCGGGGCCGCACAGGTAGGCATCAAGGTTGCGCCCCACCCGCCCGGTCGCGAGCGCGTGATACCCGGGGTCGATGTAGTCGGGCCCGACCTTGTGCCCGGACACGGCGAGCCCCCGCGCGGCGAACGCGGCCATCAGCCCCGTGGCGACGGTGGTCTTGCCGCTGCCGGAGGACGGCGCGGCAATGACCAGCCGGGGAACGGCACTCACCACTCGATGCCCTTCTGGCCCTTCTGCCCCGCGTCCATGGGGTGCTTGACCTTGGACATGTCGGTGACGAGGTCGGCGAAGTCCACGAGCTTCTCCGGCGCGTTACGACCGGTGATCACCACATGCTGGGTACCCGGCCGGTTCCGCAGGACGTCCACGACCTCGTCCGTGTCCACCCATCCCCAGTGCATCGGGTAGGCGAACTCGTCCAGCACGTACAGCCGGTACGTCTCGGCCGCCAGGTCCCGCTTGACCTGTTCCCAGCCCTCCCGGGCCTTCTCCTCGTTGTCCATCTGGGCGTCCCGCTGGACCCAGGACCAGCCCTCGCCCATCTTGTGCCAGTCGACGGTGCCGCCCTCGCCGGAAGCGCCGAGCACGCGCAGCGCGTTCTCCTCGCCGACCTTCCACTTCGCCGACTTGACGAACTGGAACACCCCGATCGGCCACCCCTGGTTCCAGGCGCGCAGCGCGAGCCCGAACGCGGCGGTCGACTTGCCCTTGCCGATGCCCGTGTGGACGACGACCAGCGGGCGGTTGCGCCGCTGCCGGGTCGTCAGCCCGTCCTCCGGCACCACACTCGGCTGCCCCTGCGGCATTACGCGGCCCTCCTCGAAGTCCCGTGCGTCCCCTGCACATCCCTGACCAGCCCGGCGATCGAGTCGGCCCGCAGCTCGTCCAGCGTGACGGCCGTACCGCCCAGCTCACCCGCGAGCTGCCCGGCGAGCCCGAGCCGCACCGGCCCCGACTCGCAGTCCACGACCACCGAGGCGATGCCCTCGGCCGCGAACAGCCGGGCCGCCCGTCCCGCCAGCGCGACCGGCTCCGGGCCGCCGGTGGCCCGCCCGTCGGTCACGACCACGACCAGCGCCCGCCGCGCCGGATCACGCAGCCGCTCCACCCGCAGCACCTCGTGCGCCTTGAGCAGCCCCGCCGCCAGCGGCGTACGGCCGCCCGTCGGCAGCGACTCCAGCCGGGCCGCCGCGGCGTCCACCGACGAGGTCGGCGGCAGGGCCACATCCGCCGCCGCGCCCCGGAAGGTCACCAGGCCCACCTTGTCCCGCCGCTGGTAGGCGTCCAGCAGCAGGGACAGCACGGCACCCTTCACGGCGCTCATCCGCTGCCGTGCCGCCATCGACCCGGACGCGTCGACCACGAACAGCACGAGGTTCCCCTCGCGCCCCTCCCGCGTCGCCTGCCGCAGATCGTCCCGGCGCAGCACCAGCCCGGGCCCGGACCGCCCGCGCGCCCGCTGGTGCGGGGCCGCGGCCAGCACGGTCGCCGCCAGGTGCAGCCTGGTGAGCGTTCCGCGCGGCCGCCGGGCCCCGGTGGTCCGCCCGTGCTCGGTCCGCGCGCGCGAGCGCCGCCCGGCGGCACCCTCGCCGATCCCGGGCACGCTCAGCGCCTTCGTACGGAACGGTTCGGCGGCCCGTACGGCCCGCTGTTCCTGTGCGCCGGAGGCCTGCGGCTGTCCGCTCTCACCGGCCTCGGGCCGCGCGGCGGTGTCGCCGCCGCCCTGCGGACCGCCGTCGGACTGCGGCGGCTGCCCACCGCCCCCGCCGGGACCGTCGGGGTCGGGGTCCTCGTCGTCCGAGCCGCCGAACTCCTCCAGGGTCTCGTCCAGCTTGTCCTCGTCAAGACCCGGCGCGTCGAACGGATTGCGCCGGCGCCGGTGCGGCAGCGCCAGCAGCGCCGCCTGCCGGACGTCCTCGGCGAGCACGTCCGTCCGCCCGGCCCAGGCGGCCAGCGCGGTCGCCGTACGCGCCATCACGATGTCGGCACGCATGCCGTCCACCTCGAAGGCCGCGCAGGTCGCCGCGATCTGCCGCAGCGCCCCGTCGCCCAGCCGCACCTGCGGCAGCAGTTCACGCGCGGCCACGATCCGGGCCCGTACGGCGGCCTCCTCGTCGGCCCACCGTGCGGCGAAGCCCGCCGGGTCGTCGTCGTAGGCGAGCCGCCGCCGTACGACCTCCACCCGCTGGTCGGGCTCCCGTGAGGCCGCGACCTCCACGGTCAGCCCGAACCGGTCGAGCAACTGCGGCCGCAGCTCGCCCTCTTCCGGGTTCATGGTGCCGACGAGCAGGAACCGGGCCGCGTGCCGTACCGAGACGCCCTCGCGCTCGACGTAGGACGCGCCCATCGCCGCCGCGTCCAGCAGCAGGTCGACCAGGTGGTCGTGGAGCAGGTTGACCTCGTCGACGTAGAGGATCCCGCGGTGCGCGTCGGCCAGCAGGCCCGGCTCGAACGCCTTCACGCCCTCGGCCAGCGCCCGCTCGATGTCCAGCGCGCCCACCAGCCGGTCCTCGGAGGCGCCGACGGGCAGCTCGACCATCCGCGCGGGCCGCGCCGCACCGGCCCCGGCCTCGTGCGGCCCGTCCGGGCAGGACGGGTCCGGTGCCGCCGGGTCACAGGAGAAACGGCACCCGGGGACCACGGGCACCTGCGGCAGCAGCGCCGAAAGGGCCCGTACGGCCGTCGACTTGGCGGTGCCCTTCTCGCCGCGCACCAGCACACCGCCGACCGCCGGGGACACGGCGTTCAGCAGCAGCGCGAGCCGCAGGTCGTCCTGGCCGACGACGGCCGTGAACGGAAACGGGGTACTCACTTCTCGTCGCCCTCCAAGTCGCCTTCCAGCTCCAGGTAGGTGGCGCGCAGCCGCTCCAGCGTGTCCGCGTCCGGCTCGGCCCACAGCCCGCGGTCCGCCGCCTCCAGCAGCCGCTCGGTGATCCCGCGCAGCGCCCACGGGTTGGACTTCTTCATGAAGTCCCGGTTCTCCGGGTCGAAGACGTACTCCGCGCTGAGCTTCTCGTACATCCAGTCGTCGACCACGCCCGCGGTGGCGTCGTAGCCGAACAGGTAGTCCACGGTCGCCGCCATCTCGAAGGCGCCCTTGTAGCCGTGCCGGCGCATCGCCGCCATCCAGCGCGGGTTGACCACGCGCGCCCGGAAGACGCGGTGCGTCTCCTCGCCGAGCGTGCGGGTCTTCACCTGGTCGGGTACGGCGCTGTCACCGACGTAGGCCTCGGGGTTGGCGCCGGTCAGGTGGCGGACCATGGCGACCATGCCGCCGTGGTACTGGAAGTAGTCGTCGGCGTCGACCAGGTCGTGCTCGCGGGTGTCGACGTTCTTCGCCGCCACCGCGATCCGCTTGAACGCGGTCTCCATGTCCCCGCGCGCCGCCCGTCCGTCGAGCCCGCGCCCGTACGCGTAGCCGCCCCACACCGCGTACACCTCGGCGAGGTCGGCGTCGGAGCGCCAGTTGCGGGCGTCGATCAGCGGCAGCAGACCGGCGCCGTACGCGCCCGGCTTGGAGCCGAAGACACGGGCCGTGGCGCGCCGCCGGTCACCGTGCTCGGCGGTGTCCTCGTCGGCGTGCGCCTTCACGAAGTTCTGCCCGGCGGGCTCGTCCAGCTCGGCCACCGCCCGCACCGCGTCGTCGATCAGCCCGACCACATGCGGGAACGCGTCCCGGAAGAAGCCGGAGATGCGGACCGTGACGTCGATGCGCGGACGGCCCAGCTCCGCCAGGGGAATCACCTCGAACCCCGTCACCCGGCGCGAGGCCTCGTCCCACACCGGGCGGCAGCCCAGCAGCGCCAGGATCTCGGCGATGTCGTCGCCCTGGGTGCGCATGGCCGACGTGCCCCAGACCGTGAGGCCGACGGACTTCGGGTACTCACCCGTGTCCTGCAGATACCGCTGCACCAGCGAGTCGGCGAGCGACTGGCCGACCTCCCAGCTCAGCCGGGAGGGAATGGCCTTGGGGTCGACCGAGTAGAAGTTGCGGCCGGTCGGCAGCACGTTGACCAGACCGCGGGTCGGCGAACCCGAGGGACCTGCCGGGACGTAACCGCCGTCCAGCGCCCGGAGGATGTGGCCGATCTCGTCGGTCGTGCGGGCGAGCCGGGGGACCACCTCCGTGCACGCGAACTCCAGCACCGCGACCGCGTCCGGGATGTCGGTGCCGAGGACCTCACGGATGAGCGGCACGCTCTCGGCGACCGCCCAGGCACGGGCCTCCATGCCCTCCGCGATCCGCCGGCACAGCTGCTCCAGCAGGTCGATCGTGTCGGCGGCCGTACGGGACGGGCCTTCCACGAGGTCCGTCAGCTCGACCGGCACCTTCACCGGCGCGCCCGGTTCGGCGAGCAACTCCTTCTCGACCAGCCCGAAGTGCTCGGCCAGCGAGGCCCGCAGCCCCGGCAGCGCGTTCGCCTGGCCGCCCCACACCTGCGAGGCGCGCAGCACGGCGAGGACCAGGTTCACGCGCGGCTCGCCGACCGGACCACCGCCGAGGATGTGCAGACCGTCCCTGATCTGCACGTCCTTGATCTCGCACAGATAGCCGTCGATGTGCATGACGAACTCGTCGAAGTCGTCGTCCTCCGGCTGCACGTCCACATGCAGGTCGTGGTGCAGCTCGGCCGCCTTGACCAGCGTCCAGATCTGCGCCCGCACGGCCGGTGCCTTCACCGGGTCCAGGTCGGAGACGAGCGCGTACTCGTCCAGCAGCTGCTCCAGCTTCGCCAGGTCGCCGTAGGTGTCGGCACGGGCCATCGGCGGCACCAGGTGGTCGACCACCGTGGCGTGCCCGCGCCGCTTGGCCTGCGTGCCCTCGCCGGGGTCGTTGACGATGAACGGGTAGACGAGGGGCAGCTCGCCGAGGACGGCGTCCGGGGCGCAGCCGGCGCTCAGACCCAGGCCCTTGCCCGGCAGCCACTCCATCGTGCCGTGCTTGCCCATGTGCACGATCGCGTCGGCGCCGAAGCTGTTGTCGAGCCAGCGGTAGGCCGCCATGTAGTGGTGCGACGGCGGCATGTCGGGGTCGTGGTAGATCGCGATCGGGTTCTCGCCGAAACCGCGCGGCGGCTGGATCATCACGACGACGTTCCCGAACTGCAGGGACGCGAGCACGATCTCGTCCCCGTCGACGTACAGGCTGCCCGGCGGCTCGCCCCACGCCTCCAGCATCGCGTCCCGCAGCTCCGGGTCGAGCTTGTCGAACCACGCCCGGTAGTCGGCGAGCGGCACCCGCGCGGGCGCGGCCGCCAGCTGCTCCTCGGTGAGCCACTCGACGTCGTGCCCGCCGGCCTCGATCAGCCGGTGGATCAACTCGTCGCCGTTGTCCGGGTATGCGGTCAGCCCGTACCCGGCTTCCTTCAGGGCGTCCAGGACGCGTACCGCCGACGCGGGCGTGTCCAGGCCCACCGCGTTGCCGACCCGGGAGTGCTTGGTCGGGTAGGCGGTGAAGACCAGCGCGATCTTCTTGTCCGCGTTCGGCTTGTGCTTCAACTGCGCGTGCCGTACGGCGATCCCGGCCACCCGCGACGCCCGCTCGGGGTCGGCGACGTACACCGGGACGTCGTCCGGTCCCTGCTCCTTGAAGGAGAACGGCACCGTGACGAGGCGGCCGTCGAACTCGGGGATCGCGACCTGCATCGCCGCGTCCATGGGGGAGAGCGCGGCGTCCGACTCGTCCCAGGCGGCCCGCGAGGAGGTGAGGCAGAGACCCTGCAGCACCGGGACGTTCAGGTCGGCGAGCGCCCCGATGTCCCAGGACTCCTCGTCGCCGCCCGCCGAGGCCTGCGAGGCGTGCGTACCGCCGGCCGCCAGGACGGTGGCGACCAGGGCGTCGGCCCGCCCCAGCAGCTCGTACAGCCCGGCGTCCGCGCCGCGCAGCGAACCGCAGTACACGGGCAGGGCGTTGACGCCCCGCGCCTCGATCGCCTCGCACAGCGTGTCCACGAAGGCGGTGTTGCCGCTCAGCTCGTGCGCCCGGTAGAAGAGGACGCCCACGGTCGGCCGGCCGTCCCGGATCTCGTACGAGCCGTGCAGGCCGTACTCGGGCATCTTCCGCGGCTCTTCGAAGCCCTCGCCGGTCAGCAGCACGGTGTCGGACAGGAACCGGGCCAGCTCGGTCAGGTTCGCGGGCCCGCCCTCGACCAGGTACTTCAGGGCCTCCGCCACGACACCCGCCGGTACGGACGACTCGGCCATCAGCTCGGCGTCCGGCACGGACTCGCCGCCCAGCAGCACGGTCGGCACGCCGGACGCCCGGAGCGCGGCCAGCCCGTCCTCCCAGGCGCGCTTGCCGCCCAGCAGCCGTACGACGGCGATGTCCGCGCCCTCGACGAGGCCCGGCAGCTCCTCCGCGACGTCCACCCGGGTGGGGTTCCCGATCCGGTAGCCGGCGCCGGAGGCCCGGGCCGCCAGCAGATCGGTGTCGGCGGTCGACAACAACAACACTGTGCTCATGCGGGCGCTCCCGGTGGAATGAAAGGCAGTCCTTGCGGCGCGCCCGACTCGATGAGCCGCCAGAGCGCGTCCGTGTCCGCGTGCTGTTCGATCAGGTCGCCGAGCCGGTCGAGCTGCTCCTCGCGCAGCGCGGCGAACGAGGTGTCGGGGGCCGGTACGAAGCGGCGCCCCGCGGCGGCCGCCACCTCGCGCAGGAAGGCCCGCCGGAAACCGTCCGACTCCAGCGAGCCGTGCCAGTGCGTGCCCCAGGTCTGACCGACCCGGCAGCCGTCCAGGCCGTGTCCCCTGCCATCGGTGATGAACGCCTCCCCTCCCTCGACGGAGGCGACCCCGTGATGGATCTCGTAGCCCTCGACCCGCTCCCCGAGGGCTTCCCCGGTCGGCCGGGTGAGGGTCTTCTCGCGGGCGAACCGCACCCGCACGGGGAGCACTCCGAGCCCCGCGACGCTGCCGGCGCGCGACTCGACCTCGTCCTCGATGTGCTCGCCGAGGATCTGGAAGCCGCCGCAGACGCCGAGAACCGGGCGTCCCTCCGCGGCCCTTCTGACGAGGGCGTCCGCGAGGCCCCGCTCCCGCAGCCAGGCGAGGGCCCTGACCGTCCCCCGGGTCCCCGGGATCACCACGAGGTCGGCGTCCGCCAGCTCCTCCGGCCGGTCCACGAACCGCACGACGACGCCCGGTTCGGCGGCCAGCGCGTCCACGTCCGTAAAGTTGGACATGAGCGGGAGCGCGCAGACCGCTACCCGCAGCACGTCCTCGCCGACGGGCGGGGCGGTGTTCGACTCCCGCACGGTCCCGCGCAGCGAGACCCTCAGTCCGTCCTCCTCGTCGATACCGAGCCCGTGCCGGAACGGCAGCACGCCGTAGGTGTGCCGCCCGGTGAGCCCGTGCAGCATGTCCAACCCCGGCTCCAGCAGGCTGACATCCCCACGGAACTTGTTCACCAGGAACCCGGCGACCAGCTCCTGGTCCTCCCGGGACAGCAGCGCGACGGTTCCGAAGAAGGAGGCGAACACGCCCCCGCGGTCGATGTCGCCCACCACCAGCACGGGCAGCCGCGCGTTCCGCGCGATCCCCATGTTCACGATGTCGGTACGCCGCAGATTGATCTCCGCGGGCGAACCGGCCCCCTCACAGATCACCGCGTCATACGTGCCCCGCAACTCGGCCAGACAGTCCAGCACCGTGCCGAGCAGCTGCTGTTGGCGCCCCCCGTGGTACCCGCGTGCGCTCAGCTCGCCCACCGGCTTGCCGAGCAGCACCACCTGGCTGCTCTGCTCGCCACCGGGCTTGAGCAGCACGGGGTTCATCAGCGCGGTCGGCTCGACACGACAGGCCTGGGCCTGCATGGCCTGGGCCCGCCCGATCTCGGCGCCCTCCCGGGTCACGAACGAGTTGAGGGACATGTTCTGCGCCTTGAAGGGCGCGACCTTGACGCCCTGGCGCACCAGCCACCGGCAGATCCCGGCCGTCACGACGCTCTTGCCGGCGTCGGAGGTGGTGCCGGCGACGAGAAGACCACCGTTCACTTCCCACGTCCCTTCACGAGTCGGCGCGCGGCGACCGTGACGCCGAGCGCGAGCAGGCCGACCCGGCGGGAGAGCCGTACGGCCCGGTCGATGTCGGTGACCCGGACGGCCCGTCCGGTGTCCCCGCCCAGTACGGGCCGGTGTTCGACGCGCCCGCCGTAGGAGAGCGTCCCGCCCAGCCGCACACCGAGGGCACCCGCGAACGAGGCCTCGACGGGCCCGGCGTTGGGGCTCGGGTGCTTGCGGGCGTCCGCCCGCCAGGCACGCACGGCGCCGCGGGGGTCCGGTCCGGCCACGGCGGCGAGTACGGCGGTCAGCCGCGCCCCCGGCCAGCCGACGAGGTCGTCGAGCCGGGCGGAGGCCCAGCCGTAGCGCCGGAAGCGGGCCGACCTGTGCCCCACCATCGCGTCCAGGGTGTTGACGGCCCGGAACCCGAGCAGCCCCGGCACCCCGCCCACCGCACCCCACACGAGCGCGCCCACGACGGCGTCGGAGGTGTTCTCGGCGACGGACTCGACCACGGCCCGGGCGATCCCGTCGGCGTCGAGGGCCTGCGGATCCCGCCCGCACAGATGCGGCAGCCGCGCCCGGGCCGCCTCGACGTCCCCGGCCTCCAGCGCGCGCCCGACGGTCCACGCCTCCCGGGCGAGCGAAGTACCCCCGACCACGGCCCAGGTGGCGGCGGCGGTCAGCGCGACGGAAGCGACGGGGGAGCGGCGCACGGCCCGCTCGGCCACGGCCCCCAGCGCGACGGCACCTCCGGCGCACACGGCGGTGTGCAGCGCACCCCAGCCGCGGTGGTCGTGCCACAGCGCGCGTTCCACGGCGGCGGCTGCCCGGCCGAACGCGGCGACCGGGTGCCCACGGCGCGGATCGCCGAGGACCAGGTCGCCGAGGAGGCCGGCGGCGGCGCCGTACGCGTAGCAGCGATCGGCACCCATCGGCTCAGCCGGCCGTGGGGGCAGGCAGGGCCTGGTTACTGAACCTCAATCGGCAGCCGCGCATGGCGATATGTCCTCACTCAGGGTGTCCACGCCCTGGTTCGACGAGACCGGCGGTGAGAGTTCCTGGCTCCCGGGGATTTCTTCCCCGGTGACAGTGGCGGGACCGCGCCGGATTCGCACCGGCTTCCTCTCCTGCCGCCGTACATGGCCTGGGCAGTCCACCACGCGCCCGGAAGGGCCGTCAACTTGCCTTTGACCTGGGATGCCGGACTGTGCTGAGGCCCACACCGCGGGCACGCGGGGCGGCGCCGAGCGACCGGGTTGCGGTGAATTCCACTCCCTCGGGCGGCACTCGGGGCTCCCGTTCGTACTCACGGACCGTCACGGCCCGCACCGGCGCGTACGTCTCAGGGGCGGACATGCGTCCGCCCTGTCGTTCCGCTGGAGCGGTGCCGACAGGGCGGACGAGGGAGAGACTTCGGTGTCAGGGCTTCGCCACGATCAGATAGATCCCGTACGCCACCGCAGCGGCACAGGCCGCGAAGCACACGTACGCACCGGTCACGGACAGCGCCGCGGACCCACCCTGCGCCGTGGCCTTCTCGCGGCGCGACAGGCCGTTGACGCCGAGGGTGAACAGGGCCACCAGGCCCACCGTGAACGCGAGGCTGACGCCGAAGACGGAGCCGAGGGCCGCCCAGTCGATCTTCATGGGGATGCTTCCTTCAGTTTCCGGGCGGTCAGACTGCGGCGGCCGGCGGGGTCGCCGGAGCCGGTTCGGTGGTGGCCTGCGCCGGGATCGTGGCCGACAGACCCTCGGCGACGGTGCCCGCGGGCGGCGGGGTCACCGCGGCGATGGCGGTGGTCACCACACCGGCCGGCTCCACCGTGTCGTCGACGACGTTGGTGTGGTCCACGACCTCGCGGCGGGAGATCTTCCAGATCGCGGCGCTGGCACCGACCAGGAAGACGGCGACGGCCGCGGTGCCCCAGTCACCCAGGTCCGTGACGGACTCGGCGCCCGCGCCGACCAGCGCGGCGGCCGGCAGGGTCAGCCCCCAGGCGATGAACATGCGGGTCGCGGTGGACCAGCGGACCACACCGCCCTTGCGGCCCAGGCCCGCACCCATCACCGAGCCGGAGACGACGTGGGTGGTGGAGAGGGAGAAGCCGAGGTGCGAGGAGGCCAGGATGGCCGTGGCCGCGCTGGTCTGGGCGGCGAAGCCCTGTCGCGGCTCCAGGTCGGTCAGGCCCTTGCCCATGGTGCGGATGATGCGCCAGCCGCCGATGTAGGTGCCGAGCGCGATGGCCAGACCCGCGGAGAGGATGACCCAGGTGGGAGGGTTGGAGCCGGGGGCGATGGCGCCGCCCGCGATGAGGGCGAGGGTGATGATGCCCATCGTCTTCTGCGCGTCGTTGGTGCCGTGGGCGAGGGAGACCAGACCGGCGGAGGCGATCTGACCGGCGCGGTAGCCCTTGCGGGTGGCCTCGCCTTCGGCGTTCTTGCCGATGCCGTAGGAGAAGCGGGTGGCCAGCATCGCGGCGAGACCCGCGACGATCGGCGCGGCGACCGCCGGGAGCAGCACCTTGGTGACGAGCACGTCACTGTGGACGGCACCGAAGCCGGCGGAGGCGACGGTGGCGCCGATCAGGCCGCCCATCAGGGCGTGCGAGGAGCTGGACGGCAGTCCGACCAGCCAGGTCAGCAGGTTCCAGAGGATCGCGCCGACCAGGGCGGCGAATATGACCTCGGGACGGATGCCGGTCTCATCGACCAGGCCCTTGGAGATCGTGTTGGCGACCTCCACGGAGAGGAAAGCGCCTACAAGGTTGAGGGCGGCGGACATGACCACCGCGACCTTGGGCTTGAGTGCACCGGTCGAGATGGTGGTGGCCATCGCGTTGGCGGTGTCATGAAAACCGTTCGTGAAATCGAACGCAAGTGCGGTTACCACCACAATCGCGAGGATCAGCGAGAAGTTTTCCATTTACCCAGGCAATCGTTCGAGGTCGTTGGCTGTTGGACCGTAGGCAACCTGGGTGAACGGAAGGTGAACTGGGGCGGGCGTCAGGGTGTCATCAGGGGGGTGGGTGGGATTTCGTTCGGATCCAAGCCCCAGGCGCCCCTTGGCTACCAACCCCGCGCGAAGGCCCGCAGCCGGCTCGGCGGCCCGTTGAAGAGATTCTGGTCACCCGGCAGACCGCCCTCGGTGCCGAACTGCCAGAAGGTCCACTGCGTCCAGCCGCCCGGCAGTTCTCCCGGGTCCGACGTGCCGTGCCGGGCGATCCACAGGGGGTGGTCCGCGGCGAAGGCGCGGCTGTCGCCGGTGCAGGCCTGCCACCAGTGGGCGGTGGTGTAGATGACCGGACGCCGGCCGGTCTCCCGCTCGACCTCGTCGCTGAAGGAGCGGATCCAGTCGACCATCCCCGTCCAGCCCAGCCCGTAGCACTTGTGCTCGTCGTCGTACGGGTTGTACTCGATGTCGAGCGCGGGCGGCAGCGTCCAGCCGTCCGCCCGCCAGTCCCCGCCGTGCTGCACGAAGTACGCGGCCTGCTCGGCGCCCGAGGAGCGGTCCGGCCGTGCGAAGTGGTACGCGCCCCGGACCAGGCCCGCCTGGCGTGCGCCTTCGTACTGCCGGTCGAAGTAGGGGTTGCGGTAGGTCGTGGACTCGGTCGCCTTGATGTAGGTGAACCGTGCGCCGTCCGACCGGGCGGCGGGGAAGTCGACGTGCTGCTGGTGGGACGACACGTCGTGCCCTCTGAGCGGGCCCACGGCGGAGGCCGGTGCCCCGGCGGCCGCGGCCTGGCTGCCCGTGAGGGCGAGGGCCGCGGTGGCGGCCGCGAGCACGACCGCGCGGCGACGGGAGCGGGAGGCGGTGCGAGCACGAGGCATGTGTCCCCCTGGAGTGGCGGTGGAACGGCGTCCAGTGAGTAAGAAAGATCATTGAATGCCTGATGATCACTTGAAACATGATGATTTCGGGTTTTTCGCGGTGGTCTTCACCCGTTCGGCGGTACGGGTTCCGGTCCGAAGCGCGCCGACGGGCCGCTCCGAGCCGGGCCGGCTGGCAGGATCACGGCATGGCTGAACAGCGGCGGGAAGCGGAGCGGGAAGCGGAAGCGGCGCGCGTCTGGGAGGCGCTGGTCGCCACGGCCCGCCGGACGGTAGCCGACGGCCTGGTCGTCGGCACCTCGGGAAACGTCTCGGCACGCGTCGGGGACGTCGTACTGGTCACCCCTTCGGGCGTGCCCTACGACCGGCTGACCCCGGACGACATCACCGGCGTCGACCTCGACGGGCGCCAGGTGCTCGGCACACTGGGACCGACCAGCGAACTGCCCATGCACCTCGCCGTCTACCGCACGACCGACGCCCGGGCCGTCGTCCACACCCACGCCGTGCACGCCACGGCCGTCTCCACCCTCGTGACCGAGCTGCCGCCGATCCACTACATGGCCGGCGCCCTCGGCGGACGCGTGCGCGTCGCCCGCTATGCCACCTACGGCACCGACGAGCTGGCCGCGAACATGCTCGACGCCCTCGCCGACCGCTCCGGCTGCCTCCTGCAGAACCACGGCACGATCACCTACGGCGCCAGCCTCGACCAGGCCTACGACCGCACCGCCCAGCTGGAGTGGATGTGCCGCCTGTGGCTGACGGCATCGTCCGCGCCGGGCCTGACGCCCTCCCTGTTGACGGACGTACAGATGGAGGAGGCCAGCGCGCGTTTGAAGGGCTACGGCCAACGCGGCTGACCCGGGCCGCCTGGCAGCCTGCTCGCCTTCACCGCCTGGCAGCCCGGTCGCCCGGCCGCGCGCCGCACCGGCCCGGCCCGGTCCTGCCCATCGGCTCTCTCCGCCGCAGCGGCGCTCGGCCACGGCGCACGTCTCCGCAACGGCGCTCAGCCGCAGCGCACGCCTCCGGCTGTGCCGCGCCCTCCCGTACCCCGCCGGATCCCGGCCACCCTCACCGTTCCGCTGGCCCGTATCGAGAACCCGCACGACACTGGAACCCGTGGGCACCGTCAGAGCGACCGCCGCCGCACTCACCGCTGTTCTGGCCGCCGGCGCGGCCTCCGTGGCCGCCGGGCGGCTCGCCAGTGACGCCGCGCTGAAGGTGCCCCCCGGTCGCCCGCTGCCCACCGAACCCCGGCTCACCGTGCACGGCACGGCCGCGGGACAGATCACCCTCACCCGCGACCTGGCCTCGCTGCGCCCCGGCACGTACGGCCTGGCCGGCGACGGGTCGCACGCGGTCGTCGGCCCCGTCCTGGCGACGGCCGCGCACACCGCCGACACCGTCGTACGCCGCCTCGTACGCGTCACGCACGGCACCCTCGCCGCCGGCGACTCCGTGTGGCTCACCCCGAACGTGCACGTCGGCAACCCGGACGCCGCCCTCGGCCTCGAACACGCCGACATCGACGTGCCCGGCGAACTCGGCGCCCTGCCCGCCTGGTTCGTGCCCGGCTACCGGGACACCTGGGTGATCGCCGTGCACGGCCTCGGCACCACCCGCGAGCACGCCATGAACGTCATGGAGTTCCTGCACGCCCGCCGGCTGCCGATCCTCGCGCTCGCCTACCGCGGCGACCTCGGCGCCCCACGCCCGCCGGACGGCCTCAATCACCTCGGCGAGACCGAGTGGCGGGATGTGGACGCCGCGATCCGCTACGCCGTCCGCTACGGCGCCCGCCGGGTCATCCTCCTCGGCTGGTCCACCGGTGCCACCATGGCCCTGCGTGCCGCCGAGCACTCCGTCGTGCGCGAGCGCGTCGCCGGGCTGGTCCTCGACTCGCCGGTGCTCAGCTGGCCGGCCACCCTGCGCGCCCTCGCCCAGGCCCGCCACACCCCCGAACCCCTGCTGCCGCTCGCCGTGTGGGCCGCGCAGGGCCGGGCCGGTCTCAACGCCGACGGGGCGGGGGAGGCCGCCGACCCCGGGCTGCTCGACGTGCCGACCCTGATCGTCCACGGCCCGGACGACACGCTCGCCCCGTGGGAGTACTCACGGCGCCTGGCCGCCCGCCGCCCCGACCGCGTCGCCCTGCACACCGTGCCGCAGGCTCCGCACGGGGCGATGTGGAACGCGGACCCGAAGGAGTACGAGGAGCGTCTGCGCCGGTTCCTGACCCCGCTGATGTGAAGCCGCCCCCTGTTCCACCTGCACAAGTCGGAAGCCCCGGTTCCAGACGTTCCGTTTAAGGCCGAACGACTGGCCTGATCATGTCTCCTCGCCCGCCGTCGCCCCCGGTGCGTTGGCCAGCCCCGTCGCCCCCCGTGACATTCCGTTTGGGTTTTCGGACCGTCAACCGGAAGACTGCACCCGTGACGTCCCGTATCCCGCGCGACTCCAGGCTTCGACTCGTCCGACCGCGACCCCTGGCCGCCGCCCCCAGAGCTGTGAACCAGCGGCGCCCACGCCGCCCCGCACCCCGGCCGCCGGAGGGCACACCGGCCCCCGCCGAACTGGCCAGAATGGCGCGCACCGGACTGGGCGGTGCGGTCCGCGTCGCCCGCTGGGCCGACGCCGCCCTCGGTCCCGGCCGCGACGGCGCCACCGCCGACGGCAAGGCCACCCTCTCCGACACGAGCGCCGAACGCGCCGCCGCCGACCTCGCCCTGAGCACCGCTCAGATCCGCGCCGACTGGGACACCGCCCGCCTCGCCGGACTTGTCGAGGTGCACGGGGACAGTGCGCGCCCCGGCTGGCGCCTGCGCGCCTGGGACCGCGACGACAGCGCCGTGCTGCGTGGCTGGGTCGCCCTCTTCGACGCCTGGTCGCTGGCCAGTCCGGAACCCGCGGACCACGAGCCGGCCGCCGTCGCCGAGGTCGTCTCGGCCATGCCCCAGGTGCTCTCCTTCCTCCAGCTGTCCGCCGGTCCCGTCCCGGTGGAGCAGCTCCTCGACCTGCTCCAGCAGCGGGTCACCGAGCTGCGCACCGAGCGCTGCGAGATCCCCTACGAGCCCGGCTCCGCGGGGCCCGACGGGGCTCTGGGCCCGGCCGAACCCGCACCGGTCGGGGACACCCCGCTCGCCCCCCTCCTCGACTGGGCCCTCCGGGCCCTCGCCTCCGTCGGCGCCCTGACCTACGGCGACGGCCAGGCCACGCTCACCCCGCTGGGCAGCTGGGCGGTCTGGGTCAAGCTGGAGCAGATCTGCGTGGCCGCGCAGAGCCCCGCCGGCAACATCGAGCAGGCGGCCGAGGACATGCTCCGCGGCTGCGCCCAGCTCCGCCCCAACGCGGCCCGCGCCGAGTACCGCGCCTGGCTCGCCGCCCGCCCCGTCGGCAGCGCCGTCACCGAGCTGCTCGGCGCCGCCCGCGGCGATGACGCCCTGCTGCGCGGCCTCGCCTTCGAGGCGCTGCGCGTCGTCGGCGCCCCCGCCGAGCCCGACGTACGCGCCGTGCTGGACGATCCGGCCCTGCGGCCGTACGCCCTGCTGTGGCTCGCCGAGCACGACGGCGTCGACCCGGAGGACGCCCACGAGGTCCTCACCCGTGAGGAGGCCACCTGGCTGTGGGTCGACACCGCCGCCGCCGTCGCCGACCACGGCGAGACGGAGATGCTGGTACGGCACCTGGAGGCCGCTGTGCAGCCCACCGTCCCCACGCTGCTGGACGAGGTCCGTGCCGTCGGCCACCCGCGCACCGTGCAGGTCCTGGTCGCGCTCGCCGCCGCCCACCCCGACCCCGCTCTGGCCAAGGCCGTGCGCCGGGCCGCCTTCCAGGTGCACACCGGCGGATAGCCGGCGGACCGCGGGACCGGTCCGCTCAGCCGCCGATCTCGGGGGTGTACGTCCCGAAGCTCCAGATGTTGCCCTCGGTGTCCCGGGCCATGTAGTCCCGCGAGCCGTAGTCCTGGTCCGTCGGGGGCATCAGGACCTCCACGCCGTGCTCCACGGCCCGCTGGTGGTGGGCGTCGACGTCGTCCACGACGATGTACACCCCCGCGGGCCCGGCGTCCTTCATCGCCGTGTCGAAGAGGCCGCCGCGGCCCTTGGAGCCGACCATCACCGCGCCGTTTCCCTGGACCAGCTCGGCATGCAGCACCGAGCCGTCCTCCGTCTCGTACACCGACAGCTCGGTGAAGCCGAAGGCCTCCGTGAGCTGCTTGATCGCCGCCTTCGCGTCCGCGTACAGCAGCGTCGGATAGATGCTCGGCCGTCCGCCCGTGCCTGCCATGCCGATCACTCCTTCGTGCGTTGGTGGGGTCCTCGCATCGAGTCTTGCAGCCACCACTGACAACGCCTCGGCGGAACGTGCGTGTGGTGCATGTCACGGCATCGCCCCTCGGGCAACAGCCCCTGGACAGCGGCCCGAACGCACGGACGTAGAAAAACCGCTTGCACGGCCCCGTTAGACTTGGCCCATGGCCATTCTCCTCGCGCATTAGACGGCGGGAACGTCCTCAGCCGCCCACCGCCCAATCCCGTACGCCCTGGAGTCTGTCCGTGATCTCCGCCTCCGGTATCGAGCTGCGCGCCGGTGCGCGCATCCTCATCGAGAACGCCACCTTCCGTGTCGCCAAGGGCGACCGCATCGGCCTCGTCGGCCGCAACGGCGCAGGCAAGACCACCCTCACCAAGGTCCTCGCCGGCGAAGGCGTCCCGGCCGCCGGCAACGTCGCCCGCTCCGGCGAGGTCGGCTACCTCCCGCAGGACCCGCGCACCGGCGACCTCGACGTCCTCGCCCGCGACCGCATCCTCTCCGCGCGCGGCCTCGACGTCCTGATCCGCAAGATGCGCGACAACGAGCAGCGCATCGCCAACGGCCAGGGCGCCACCCGCGAGAAGGCCCTCAGGCAGTACGAGCGCCAGGAAACCGAGTTCCTCACCAAGGGCGGGTACGCCGCCGAGGCCGAGGCCGCCACCATCGCCGCCGCGCTCAACCTGCCCGACCGTGTGCTCGGCCAGCCCCTGCACACGCTCTCCGGCGGTCAGCGCCGCCGTGTCGAGCTGGCCCGGATCCTCTTCTCCGACGCCGACACGCTGCTGCTCGACGAGCCCACCAACCACCTCGACGCCGACTCGATCATCTGGCTGCGCGACTACCTGAAGACCTACCGCGGCGGCTTCATCGTCATCTCCCACGACGTCGACCTGGTCGAGACGGTCGTCAACAAGGTGTTCTACCTGGACGCCAACCGCTCCCAGATCGACGTCTACAACATGGGCTGGAAGCTCTACCAGCAGCAGCGCGAGGCCGACGAGAAGCGCCGCAAGCGCGAGCGCGCCAACGCCGAGAAGAAGGCCGCCGCCCTCAACGCGCAGGCCGACAAGATGCGCGCCAAGGCGACCAAGACCGTCGCCGCGCAGAACATGGCCCGCCGCGCCGACAAGCTGCTCTCCGGCCTGGAGGCGGTCCGCCAGTCCGACAAGGTCGCCAAGCTCCGCTTCCCCGAGCCCTCGCCCTGCGGCAAGACCCCGCTGATGGCCGAGGGCCTGTCGAAGTCGTACGGCTCCCTGGAGATCTTCACCGACGTCGACCTGGCCATCGACAAGGGCTCACGCGTCGTGATCCTCGGCCTCAACGGCGCCGGCAAGACCACCCTGCTGCGGCTGCTCGGCGGGGTCGAGCAGCCCGACACCGGCGAGGTCCGCCCCGGCCACGGCCTCAAGCTCGGCTACTACGCCCAGGAGCACGAGACCCTGGACCCCGAGCGCACGGTCCTGGAGAACATGCGCTCGGCCGCCCCCGACCTGGACCTCGTGGAGGTCCGCAAGGTGCTGGGCTCGTTCCTGTTCTCCGGCGACGACGTCGACAAGCCCGCCGGTGTCCTCTCCGGCGGCGAGAAGACCCGTCTCGCCCTGGCCACCCTGGTCGTCTCCTCCGCGAACGTCCTGCTCCTGGACGAGCCGACCAACAACCTCGACCCCGCCAGCCGCGAGGAGATCCTCGGCGCCCTGCGCACGTACAAGGGCGCGGTCGTCCTCGTCACCCACGACGAGGGCGCCGTCGAGGCGCTCCAGCCCGAGCGGATCATCCTGCTGCCCGACGGAGTCGAGGATCTGTGGGGCGCCGACTACGCGGATCTCGTCGCCCTGGCTTGATCGAAAGACTGATCCACTCGGTATGGATCATTCGGCCGAGCCGTGATCCATCATCTGTGTGAGATCTCCTCGTATCGAGGTGTGTCGTACATCGATTTCGCGGCCGATCCCTTGGCCACCAAGGGATCGGCCGCTTCGCGTCCCTGACCTGGCACTTCGCGAATCCACCCGTTCGGCCCCATGGGTGCTCCGCTGTGGAATCACAGATTCCGCTTGTGGGGATGCGCTCCTGTCGTCACAACGATGTCTCACGGACCTTGCCGAATGGGTGGCCATCACGCCCCGGAGGGGTGATCATGAGGAGACCAGAGCGCACTTCCCATGAGGAGGCACGGGTGGCCGAGACTCTGAAGAAGGGCAGCCGGGTAACCGGCGCCGCGCGCGACAAGCTCGCGGCAGACCTGAAGAAGAAGTACGACTCCGGTGCGAGCATCCGGGCGCTGGCCGAGGAGACCGGCCGCTCGTATGGCTTCGTACACCGGATGCTCAGCGAGTCGGGCGTCACGCTTCGTGGGCGTGGCGGAGCGACCCGGGGCAAGAAGGCCGCATCGTCCTGACTCCGGGCGGCCCCTCGCCTTCGACGGTGGCCACCCGGTCGGTTGCCTGATCGGCCGGGTGGTTACTGTGCAGTCACTTAGCATGCCGGTACGGCAATGCGTGATGACCGCACCCATCGGAGGCGCCCCATGGCTTCGCCCGACCAGGACCTCGCTCCTGTACTCGACAAGGACGGCGTACGGCTCACCGTCGACGACGCGCTCGCCACGGTGACGCTGACCAATCCGGCCAAGCGCAATGCGCAGAGCCCCGCCCTGTGGCGGGCGCTCACCGAGGCCGGTCGGCTGCTGCCGGGCTCCGTCCGTGTCGTGCTGCTGCGCGGCGAGGGCAAGTCCTTCTCCGCCGGGCTGGACCGGCAGATGTTCACCCCGGAGGGGATCCCGGGCGAGCCGACCTTCACCGATCTCGCGCGCCGTGACGACGCCGGGCTCGACGCGTCCATCGCCGAATTCCAGGAGGCGTTCACCTGGTGGCGACGGAACGACATCGTGTCCATCGCCGCCGTCCAGGGGCACGCCATCGGTGCCGGGTTCCAGCTCGCGCTCGCCTGCGACCTGCGAGTCGTCGCGGACGACGTGCAGTTCGCCATGCGCGAGACCGCCCTCGGCATCGTTCCCGACCTGACCGGCACGCATCCGCTGGTCGGCCTAGTCGGGTACGCCCGCGCGCTCGAGATCTGCGTGACCGGGCGGTTCGTCGGGGCGGCGGAAGCGGTGGCGTCGGGGCTGGCCAACCTTGCCGTGCCAGCCGTCGAACTGGACGGTGCGGTGGGGGACTTGGCCGCGGCGATGATGGCTGCGCCGCGGGATGCCGTGGTGGAGACCAAGGCGTTGCTGCGCGGTGCTGCCGGTCGTACGTACGACGAGCAGCGTGCGGCTGAGCGGGCTGCCCAGGGGCGGCGGCTGCGGGACCTGGCCGGCGTCGGCGAGTGAGTGCGGGCGCTGGTCAGCCGACTGCCGTGACCAGCACCGCCACGGTCGGGTGATCGTCCAGCGCGTCCCGTACCGCCACGCGTACCTGCCGGGCCACGTCCAGGGCCCGGTGGTCCGTGCCGGTCGCCAGTTCCACGCGTACGTGCCGGCGGGGCAGGGAGGTTCCCTCGGCGCGCTGTTCGACGTGCACCGCCCGGCCCAAGCCCGCGAGTGAGCCCGTCAGACGGGCCACCCCGGGGACGGACAGCGCGGCTGCCGTCACGAGGGACTCGTCGGGGTTCGTCGTCTCGCGGGCCGGTGGCGGCTGCGGTGCAGCCACCGCGGGCTCCTGCCCGTCCGCAGCTTCGAGCAGGTCCGTCACCCGCAGGTCGACCTCCGTGACCGTGAGGCCCAGGCGGTCCGTCGCGGCCGTCGCCAGCGTCAGCCGCAGGCGGGACGCCGTCGTCGGCAGGGGCTCGGCGGCCGTGGCGGCGAAGTCCGCCGTCACCCGGAGCGCGCCCGGGAGCAGGGCGCTCGGCGGGGACGGTACGACGGGATCGTGGACGTCCTCCGGATGGGCGAGCGTGACCCGCAGTGCGCGGAGGCGCACGTCCGGTACCTCCGTCGCCGCCGCGCGCGCCAGCACTGCCGCGGCCGCCCCCTCGGCGATCCACGCCCCGTCGCGCCGGTCACCGAGCGGCAGCAGCCGGCCGAGCCCCAGCTGGTGCCTGACTTCCTGTGCCCACCGGTCTGCCGTCATTCCTCCAGCCTGCCGCATCCCTGGCGCGCAACCGAGCATCCTTGCTTACGGTGGTCGCAGGACGACGACCGAAAGGGACGTACGGCGATGACCGAGATGACGACGACCCCAGACGGTGACGACGAGCCGCAGGTGTCGACCCGTAAGGCAACAAGGCGTGGCGGTGGGGACCCGGCGACCCGGGGGCGCACCACCATCGCCGACGGTGTCGTGGAGAAGATCGCAGGACTGGCCGCCCGGGAGGTGCTGGGCGTTCACGCCATGGGCAGCGGCCTGGCCCGCACCTTCGGGGCCGTGCGCGACCGGGTGCCGGGCGGTGCGAAGTCGGTGACCCGGGGTGTGAAGGCCGAGGTCGGTGAGGTGCAGACGGCGCTCGACCTGGAGATCGTCGTGGACTACGGCGTGTCCATCACCGATGTCGCCCGCGCGGTACGGGAGAACGTGATCGCCTCCGTGGAACGGATGACCGGACTCGAGGTCGTCGAGGTCAACATCGCGGTGAGTGACGTCAAGCTCCCCGAGGAAGAGGAAGAGGAGCCCGCGCCGCCCCGGATCCAGTGAGGCGCCGGGCCCCGCACAGCTGACGAGCTGAGGAGTGCTGCATGAGCATGGCCGTGGTCGGCATGATCGCCGGAATGGCGCTGGGGTTCGCCGGGTACTTCGGCGGGTTCGGAGCCTTCCTTCTGGTGGCGGCGCTGGGCGCCGTCGGGTTCATCGCCGGCCGGTTCCTGGAGGGCGACCTGGAGCCCGGTGACTTCTTCCGCACCCGCGGCGACCGGCGCGACCGCGGGCGGTGAGCGCCGTGAGCGCCGTGAGCGCGGAGACGGGCACGGTGCGCGGGCCCCTGGACCTCGCGTCGCCCGGTGAGCGGGGTGCCACCCGGATCGCCGACCGGGTCGTCGCGAAGATCGCCGCCCAGGCCGCACGCGAGGCGCTCGCCCCGCTGCCCGAGGGCGCCGCGCCCCCGCACGCCACGGTCGTGGTGCTCCCCCACTCTCGGCTTCGCTCGAGCGGGGGGACCCCCATCGCGACGGTCCGCGTCCGTGTCGTCCTCGAACTCGGCTATCCCTGCGACATCGGCGCCCGCTGTGCCGCCGTGCGTCGCCAAGTCGTGGAGCGGGTAGGTGCGTTGGTGAGCATGGAGGTGCCGGAGGTCGCCGTCCAGGTCGAGCGGCTGCACCGGACACCGGCACCCGGCACATCCCACGGGAGGACGCCATGAGCGAGCCCCGGCCACCCGAGAGTCCCACCCGGCGACTGCCCGTCCTCGACGTCGAGAAGACTCCCGACGCCCCACCGGCCCTGCTCCCGGAAGGCAGCGGCCGCTTCTGGTCGGCCCGCCGCGTCCCGGCGGGCATCGTCGCCCTGTGCCTCCTGGCCGGCGCGGCCGTCCTCCTGTACGACATCGCCGCCGTCCGCGCCCACCGTCCGGCGATGCACTGGCGCGGGGCACTGGCCCGGCAACTCGCCGAGCGGCCCCTGGACAACACCTGGGTGCTGGCCGGAGCGGGGGTCACCGCCGCCCTCGGCCTCTGGCTGATCGTGCTCGCCCTCACCCCCGGCCTGCGGGACCTGCTGCCCATGCGGCGCCCACACCCCGACATCCGCGCCGGACTCCGGCGCGAGGCGGCCGCCCAGGTGCTGCGCGACCGGGCCATGGAGGTCTCGGGCGTGCGGGCGGTACGGGTGCGGATGCGGCGGAAGCGGGCCGACGTCCGCGTGGTCTCGCACTTCCGCGGCCTGGACGAGGTACAGGCCGACCTGGACGCCGTACTCACCGAGGCGGTCCGGGGACTCGGGCTGTCCCGCCCGCCCGCGCTGTCGGTGCACGTCCGACGCCCCGGATCGAAGAGGTGAGGCGGATGCGCAGGGGTACCGTCAACCGCGTCCTGCTCGGACTCGTGGGTCTGCTGCTGCTCGCCCTGGGCGGCGCGGTGCTGGCCGTGGGCCTGGGCGCGCCGCCACCCCACTGGTGGCTCCACACCGGCCCGCACGACGTCCTGCTCAGCAATGCCGAGCGCACCCGCTGGCGGCAGGCCGGCTGGTGGTGGCCGACGGTCGTCGCCGCCCTGGCCCTCCTCGTGCTGCTCGCCCTGTGGTGGCTCACCGCGATCCTGCGCCGACGCCGTCTGACCGAGGTCCTGGTCGAGACCGGCGACGGCGAGGGCGCCCTGCTCCGCGGCAAGGCCGTGGAGTCGGCCCTGGCCGCGGACGCGGCCCACCAGCAGGGCGTGACCCACACCGAGACCCTGCTGACGGGCCGCCGTACGACGCCCGCGGTGCGCGCGTGGCTCCAGCTGGAACCGGACGTGGACCCCGGAACTGCACTGATCGACTTCACGGCCCAGGCGCTGACGCACGCACGCGAGTCGGCGGGCCTGGCGTCACTTCCGGCGGAAGTACACCTGAGGGCGGTGAAGCACCGTGCAGAGAGGGTGACTTGATACCGCGGACCCTCAGAACCCGTGCCTCATCCCGCCGTCCACCGGCACCATGATTCCCGTCAGATAGGAAGCCGCCGGAGACAGCAGGAACGCGGACACCCGCCCGAACTCCTCGGGCGCCCCGTACCGCCGCAACGGAATCCGGACCTCGTTCGCCGCCCGAGTGGCCTCAGGATCAGCGGACAACGCATCGAGCTCGCGCACGCGATCCGTGTCGATACGCGCCGGCAGCAACCCCACGACCCGGATACCCCGCGGCCCCAACTCGTCCGCGATGGACTTGGCGAACCCGGCGAGCCCGGGCCGCAGCCCGTTGGAGATCGTCAGCGCGGGGATCGGCTCGTGCACCGACCCGGACAGCACGAACCCGATGACCCCGCCCGGCTCCAGCTCGGCCGCCGCCGCGCGGGCGAACCGGACCGCGCCGAGGAACACCGACTCGAACGAGTTGCGCCACTGCTCGTCCGTGTTGTCCGCGACGAACCCGGGCGGCGGCCCGCCGACGCTCACCAGGACGCCGTGGAAGCCGCCGAAGTGCTCCCGGGCGGCCGCGATCAGCCGCTCGGGCGCCCCCGCTTCGGAGTTGTCGACGGCCACGCCGACCGCGTTCTCGCCCAGTTCGGCGGCCGCGTCGGCCACCCGCTTCTCGTCACGGCCGGTGATGACCACCTTCGCCCCGTCGGCGACCAGCTCCCGCGCGGCGGCGTTGCCCAGCCCGCGCGTGGCGCCGGTGACGATGTACACCCGGTCCTTCAGTCCAAGATCCATGGCCCCTATCCTGCCCCGTGCCCGGTCTTCCGGTCCCCTCCGTCCCCGAACAGTGTGAGGGCGGTGTTCACCAGCGCGATGTGGCTGAACGCCTGCGGGTAGTTGCCCACCTGGCGGCCCAGCTCCGGGTCGTACTCCTCCGCCAGCAGCCCCACGTCGTTGACGAGGCCGACCAGCCGCTCGAACAGCTCCCGGGCCTCGTCGGTGCGGCCCGTCATGTGCAGGGCGTCGGCGAGCCAGAACGAGCAGGCGAGGAAGGCGCCCTCGCCGCCCGGCATGCCGTCGACGCCGACGGCGTCCGTGTCGTAACGGCGCACGAAGCCGCCGTGGCCCAGGTCCTCGCGGATCGCGTCGACCGTGCCGATCACACGGGGGTCGTCGGGGGGCAGGAAACCGAGCCGCGGGATCAGCAGCAGGGAGGCGTCCAGCTCGCGCGAGCCGTAGTACTGGGTGAAGGTGTTGCGCCGGCGGTCGAAGCCCTGCTCGCACACCTCCCGGTGCACCGCGTCGCGCATCGCCCGCCAGCCGTCCAGATCGCCGCTCAGGTGCGGATGCTTCTCCAGCGTCCGTACGGCGCGGTCGGCGGCCACCCACACCATCACCTTCGAGTGCACGAACTGCCGGCGGCCGCCGCGCACCTCCCACAGGCCCTCGTCGGGCTGCCGCCACGCCGACTCCAGGAACGTCATCAGTGCGCACTGCAGCGACCACATGTGCGGCTTGGTGCTCAGGCCTGTCTCGCGGGCCAGGTACAGCGAGTCCATGACCTCGCCGTACACGTCCAGCTGGAGCTGCTCGACGGCTTCGTTGCCGATCCGTACGGGTGTGGACTCGGCGAACCCGGACAGCCACTGCGCCTCCCACTCCGTCAGCCGTCGCTCGCCCGCCAGGCCGTACATGATCTGCAGGTCCGCCGGGTCGCCCGCGACGGCGCGGAGCAGCCAGTCGCGCCAGGCCTCGGCCTCCCGGTGGTAGCCCGCGGAGAGCAGGGCGCCGAGGGTGAGAGTGGCGTCGCGCAGCCAGCAGAAGCGGTAGTCCCAGTTGCGCACGCCGCCCAGCTCCTCGGGCAACGAGGTGGTGGCCGCGGCGACGATCCCGCCCGTCGGGGCGTAGGTGAGGGCCTTGAGCGTGATCAGGGACCGTACGACGGCGTCCCGGTGCGGCCCGTCGTAGCGGCAGCGGGCCGTCCAGCGCCGCCAGTCGCGCACGCTGACGCTCAGCGCCTCGTACGGATCGACGAGCGCGGGGCGCGGCTCGTGCGAGGGGTGCCAGGTCAGCACGAAGGCGACCCGCTCGCCCTCGGCGACGGTGAACTCGGAATGCGTCGCCATGTGCTCGCCCCAGGTGTGCACGGGCGGTTCGGTGCGCAGCCACGCCGAGTCCGGGCCGGCGACGGCCACCCGGTGGCCGTCCGCGCGGCGCACCCACGGCACGATCGAGCCGTAGTCGAAGCGCAGACGCAGCGTGCTGTGCACGGTGACACGCCCGCTGACGCCCTCCACGATGCGTACGACGTCGGGGGCGCGGTCGCGCTGCGGCATCAGGTCGGTGACGCGCACCGTGCCCTCGGGGGTGTCCCACTCGGTGTCCAGGACGAGGGTGTCGGTCCGGTAGGCGCGGCGGGTGCAGGTGCCCGCGCCGTTCGGCGCGATCCGCCAGTGGCCGTTGTCCTCGTCGCCCAGCAGCCGGGCGAAACAGGCGCCGGAGTCGAAGCGGGGCAGGCACAGCCAGTCGATCGAGCCGTCCCTGCCGACCAGCGCCGCGGTCTGCTCGTCGCCGATGAGGGCGTAGTCCTCGATGCGCGCGTTCACGGGATGCGGGTTCCCGAAGGACCCCGGGGTCAATCCGGAGGTGCGCCGGGGGAGTGACGGCTCCCCCCGGGGGCGCCGGGGATCACACGGCGGCCGGTTCCGCCTCCTCGGGCGTCTCCTCGGCCGCGGCCTCCGCGCGGTCCCGGATCTCGCGGCGGACCAGGAACCACCAGCCGACCGGGACACCCGCGGCGAACAGCCACCACTGGAGCATGTACGCGTAGTTCAGCGGGGCGTCCTCGCTGCCCGGGTCGGAGATCTGCTCCGGGGAGCCGCTCTTGGGCTCGGGCGCGGTCTGCTCGACGTAGCCGCCGAGCACCTGCGCGCCGAGCCGCCGCGCCTCCTCGGCGCTGTCGATCAGCATGATTTGCCGGTCGGGCAGGCCCTTGACGTTCTTGATGCCGCTCGCCGCGGTGGTCTCGTCGGCCTTGAGGCGCCCGGTGATGGTGGTCCGGCCGGCGGGCGGCGCGGGGATCTCGGGGAAGGCGGTCTGCACGCCGTTCGCGGGGATCCAGCCGCGGTTGACCAGCAGCACCTTGCCGTCCGTCAGGACGAACGGGGTCAGGACGTGGAAGCCGACCTCGTCGTCGGAGTTGGTCCTGCGGCGGACCACGACCTCCCGCGAGGGGTCGAAGGTGCCGGTCGCGGTGACCGTGCGGTACTTCTCGGTGCGGGTCACGGCGTGCCCGGGGGAGGTGAGCCGCTCCACGGGGACCGGCTCGGCGTGCAGCGCCTGGGAGACCAGGTCGTTGCGGGCGGTGCGCTCCTCGTACCGGTGCTGCTGCCAGAAGCCGAGCCTGATCATCGTCGGGATCAGCGCGATCGCGACGAGGGTGAGGATCACCCACTGGAGGGTCAGCAGAAAGCGGTAGCGGTGCACCCCACGACGGTACAACTCGGTCGTGGGGTGCGATCGGGCGGGTGTCGGGTCACACGCGGTCGACGATCCCCACCTTCCCCTCGGCACGGGCGCAGTGGGCGCCGCAGTAGAAGCTGCCGTCCGCCTCCACGCCCTGGCCGATGATCGAGACCTTGCAGTGCTCGCAGACCGGGGCCATGCGGTGGATCGCACAGGAGAAGCAGTCGAACACGTGTACAGCGCCCTGTGCGTGGACCTCGAAGGTCATCCCGTAGTCATTGCCGCAAACTTCGCAATTCGCCATGCGCCACAGGGTGAGCCGTCGCCCTCGCCGCGGGGTGGTGGGCGCCGGGCGAGTCGCGCTGAATCACCCATCCGTACGGGTCCCGCGTCCGCTCATCCGTCGGCGGGTTCGACATCCCTCAGCAGCTGCCCGAAGGCGGCCTCGTCGACGATCGGCGTGCCGAACTGCCGCGCCTTGACCACCTTCGAGGTGCCCGAGTCGGGGTCGTTGGTGACCAGCAGGCTGGTCAGCCGGGACAGGCTCGTCGCCACGTGCAGCCCGGCCTCGGTCGCCCGGTCCTCCAGCAGCTCCCGCTCGGTGGAGGTGTCCCCGGAGAACGCCACCCGCATGCCCTGTTTGAGGTGTTTGCCGTCTTCGTACCGGCCCGGGTTGGGGTAGGGGCAGGCGGGCCGCTTCCGGGACGGGCGCCAACTGGACGGCCGGTAGCCGCCGTAGCCCCCGCTCGCCTGCCGGCCGATCCGGGGCGTGTCCGACCACTCCGTCAGCGGCCGGCACTCCAGCAGCGGCAGCCGTACGCCGTCCGCAGCCGCGGCCCGCAGACTGGGCCGGAACGCCTCGGCGAGCACGCGCGCGTCGTCCAGCGCGTGGTGCGCCCGCTGCTGTACGACACCGAAGTGCGCCGCCAGCGACTCCAGCTTGAAGTTGGGCAGCGGCAGCCCCAGCTCCTTGGACAGTGCGATGGTGCACAGCCGCTGCCGCACCGGCGCCTCGCGCTCCGCGCGCGCGTACTCGCGCGCGATCATCTGCCAGTCGAAGACCGCGTTGTGCGCGACCAGCACCCGGCCGTCCAACCGGGTGGCGAACTCCTCGGCGACGTCCCCGAACAGCGGCGCCCCTTCGAGCACCTCGCTCGTCAGACCGTGTATCCACACCGGGCCCGGATCGCGCTCCGGGTTGACCAGGGTGTACCAGTGGTCCTCGACCTCGCCGCGCTCGTCCAGCCGGTAGACGGCGGCGGAGATGATCCGGTCGTCCCGGGCCAGGCCGGTGGTCTCCACGTCAACGACCGCGTATCCCTTCGGATACGCGGCCGGCCACTGGGTGGGGGAGGACACTGCGGTCGCACGGTCTTCGAGCATGGTCATTGAGGATACGGGCCACGACCGACAGCGCTGTCCCGCAGGGGCCGAACCCGCCCCTCGCACTCGCCCTCCCGCTCGGCCGCCGCACGCGCGTGCGTGCCCGCAAGGCGGCGGACCCACGGGACAGTTCGGGGCGGACGGGTCGGCGTCAGCCCAGCGCGGCCACCAGATCCCCGGCCGCCAGCGGCTCCAGACCGCAGCCGTCGGCCGGGCCGGGCAGCAGCCGGTACACCGCCCCGGTCGCGCCCTCCGGCGCCACCCCGCCGTGCACCAGCGCGAGCAACACGTGCTTCTTCGCGGCCGCTTCACCCGCACGCGTGTCGGCGTCCGCCGCGTCCGTCGCGGGCTCCCGGCGCTCCGGCGGCTCCAGGGCGCGCACCCGGGCGGCGAACGCGGTGTCCGGCTCCCCCTCGTGGCGCCGGTAGTGCCACAGCTCGTCGACGGCGCGCCGGTCGGGCGCGCGCCGGACGACCAACACCTCGTCACCGCGGGCCGCCGCGTGCCACACCGCGAGGTCCCACAGCGTCGTGCGGCCGGACGCGAAGTACTGGAACAGGTCCCGGCCGACGCGGCCCAGGTCCTCGCCGTGCCGGTACACGTTGTGGAAGCCGTCGTCCGACGGCAGGTGGAGGTCCGTCCACAGGAACGTGCGGTGGCGCAGGTCGACCAGCATCGGCACATGGATGCGCGAGTCGCCCACCAGGTCGTAGCGCTGGCGCACCGTGCGCGGGTGGTACCCGGCGCCGCGCGCCTCCTCGGCCGCCGACGGCAGCGCCATGAAGCCCGCGAAGGCGTCGAGCAGCTCCTCGAACGGGATGTTGTTGAAGCTGAAGACGACCGGCACCGCGTACCGCACCCCCTGCTCGCCGAGGGACGCGAGGTCCAGGTCGACGTACTCGGTCGCGCCGTCCGGCGCGGGTGCCGACGTCAGGTCACCGGAGTGGACGGCCCACCGCTCGCCGTACACCAGGTTCGTGTAGTCGCACAGGCCCGCGAACTCCCAGTCCTCGTCGTACAGGGCCACCGACAGGTCCAGGTCCACGCGTGTCTTCATGGGCTGCATCCAGTGCAGGAAGAGCCGCAGCACCGCGCCCTCGGGCAGCGGCTGGGTGCTGCCGCGCGGCACCGACACCAGCGCCTTGGCGGCGGTCCGCTCGGCGGCGGGCACCGCGAGCCCGGCGAGAGCCGCGTCGAGCACCGCCAGGTCGAACCGGGGCCGGTCGGCCAGGCGGCGCAGCGCCTCGGCCTCCAGCAGCGCGCACGCGCGCGTGGTGACCGCCTCGGCGAGCGGCGCCCGGGTGTCGTCGACCGTGAACGCGTGCGTCACCTGCCCGCGCGGGAAGAACACCCGCCGCTCCCCGGGCAGATGACGGATCCGCATCCGGCCCAGCGCGGAGAGCAGCGGGCCGGGGCCCGCCTTGGGCAGGACGCGGCGCAGCACGTCGGCGAACTCGTCCGGCAGCGTGTCGAGTGTGCGCAGCCGCAGCAGGTGGTCGAGACGGCGCAGCAGCTCGCCGGGTCGCTGTGCGAGGAGGGCCAGGGCGGCCTGCGTGTCCCGCTCGTGCAGCGCCTGCTCCAACCGCGCGCCCCAGGTGGCAGCCCGGATGCGGTCGCCGGCGACCCGTACGGCCTCCGGATGCTCGGCCGCCGTACGCAGCAGGGCCTCGCCCAGGGCGGTGCCGGCGGTGTCGGTGCCGCGCAGCACGGCGAAGGCGAGGGCGGCCCGCGGGTGGCGGGCGTGACGCTCGAAGGGGTGCAGGATCTCGGCGGCCCGCTTCCACGGGCCCGGGTGCCGCAGCACGTCCTCCACGAGCGACGGCACCGCGAGACCGTCGAGCACGGCGAGCAGCCGGCCGCGCAGCGCGCGGGGCAGCGAGCGCAGCCGCGGCGGCTCCAGCAGATCCCCCTCGCCGCCGGACCACACGCACAGCAGGCGCAGGACGTCGGTCGCGGTGGTCAGATACGCGGCGAGCAGCTCGGTGACGGCCGCGCGCGTGTGCCGGTCGGTCAGCAGTGTGCCCAGGACGAATGCCTTGGTCTCGCGGACCGGGATCTCCTCGGGCAGCCAGCCGAGGTCCGCGGGGGCGTGCCTCAGCAGCACCCTCAGGTCGGCCCGGTCCTGCGGCGGCAGGGGAGTGCGGCGGGCCAGCAGGGTCCGCAGGGCCCGCACCGTGTCCGCGGCGCGGTCCGTGCCGAGCGCGAGCAGCTTCAGCGGACCGGCCGACACATCGCGCGGGCGGCGCGGCTCGACCGGCGCCAGAAAGGGATCGGCGGGGTCGATCCGGCGGCGGCACAGCGGGCAGCCCGTGTAGTCCGCGCCGTCCCAGCAGGCACGGCACACGAGGTGCGCGCAGGGCGCCACCGGGTGCACGCTGCCCACCGTGCCGCACAGCACGCAGGGCTGCGCGGGCCACTGCAGCAGCAGGGTGAAGACCCGGTCGACGTACAGCTGGAACGTGTCGTCGGGGACGGAGGCCGGGAAGCTGCGGAACAGCGGCATGTGGGTGCGGTCGGCGCCCAGCTCGGCGTCGATGTGCCGGATCAGCTGCCGGCCCGCGTCCGCGAGCCCCGCCGGTCCCAGCCAGGCCAGGGCCGCGCGCAGCTGTGCCGTCGGTGCGCATCCCCGGTCGAGCAGTTCGCCCTCCAGGGCGACGAGTCCCTCCGCGGTCGACGGATCGCCCGGGCGTGGTCCGGCCTGGTCGACGTAGACGGTACGGAGGCGGCGGAGCAGCACGGACGACAGTTCGGACAAGCGGAATCCCCCGACGGAAGGAAAGAGGCGGCAGAAGGCCGCAAGAAGGTGGTCGAGGCGGAGGCGGAGAGTGAGCGCGCTGCAGATTCCAGGAAAGGGAGAGAAGGAAGCACGCTTGCGGAGCCGCCCCCGCGATCAGGAACAGTAGGGGGAGCGGGAGTTCGGGCGCCAGTTATTTTCCGCGCGGTGCGAGCAGCGCTCCCACCAGCGCCCGTACCGCGGTGACGAACAGCCGCTCCGTGTCCGCGGGACGGGCCAGCGCACGGGCCAGGGCGGGGTCGTCACCGGCGGCCTCGGCGCTCCACAGCTCCTCCTCGCCGGGCCGCTGCACCGGGGCACGCTCACGGTTGCGCTCGACCAGCACATGACCGACGACCTGGAACTGCACCGCCCGCACGAACTCGGCGGCCCGGGCGCCGCGCAGCCCCGCCGCGTGCGCCTCGCGCACCAGGGCCTGCTGGGCGGGCAGGAACATCCGCTCGGTCAGCCCGCGCTCGTGCACCAGGGCCACCAGATGCGGATGGTCGCGCAGCTGCCGGCGCAGGGCGCGCGCCACGGAGACGACCCGCTGCTCGGGCGTGCGCCCGACGGGCCGGATCTCACCGAGACCGGCCACGGTCCGCTCCACCAGCGCCTCCAGCAGGGCCTCGCGGCCCCCGACGTGCCAGTAGATCGAGGTGACGGCGGTGCCCAGCTCGGCTGCCAGCTTGCGCATGGTGAGCGCGTCCGGGCCATGCTGCCGCACCAGCCCGGCGGCGGCCTCCAGGACCTCCTCCCGGCTGAGCGCACCTCTCACCATGATCCCTCCAACTCCGGTCGGTGCACGCGTATTTACCCCGCGTCCCGACTGCTGTAACTCTGTTACAGATGACGGCCCGTCAGACGAAGGGCGGTACGGCGTATGGCACGCGTACGGTACGGAGCACGGACCGAGGGAGAGATCGCCGCCACGCGCACCGCGAGCGCGCGGCTCCCCGACATCTGGTCCACCGGAGTGGTGGCCGTCTGGGAGACCGACCCGGACGCGGTCGCGGCGGTGCTGCCACCACCCCTGAAACCCACGGGCAGCCCGCTCGTCCGGGTGAACATCAGCAAGGTCGACCTGCCGGGATACCCGCTCGGCGCCGGCTCCTTCGCGGTCGCCGCCGCGCACGGCGAGGTCGAGGGCTGGTACCCGCTGGTGATGCCGATGACCCACGAACGCGCCCTCACCGGCGGCCGTGAGGTCTTCGGGGAGCCCAAGAAGCTCGGCGAGGTGACCGTCGAGCGCGACGGCCTCGTCGTACGGGCGTCACTCGCCCGGCACGGCATCGCCTTCGTGGAGGTGCGCGGCGCGGTGAGCGGCGAACTGCCCCTCCCGGAGCCCTCACGCAAGACCGACTTCTACTTCAAGTTCCTTCCCGCCGTGGACGGCTCGGGCTTCGACGGGGACCCCGTCCTGGTGCACTGCGTACGGCACGAGAAGGTGCGCCGCCTGGAGCGCGTCACCGGGGACGTCGTGCTGCGCGAGTCCGTGTACGACCCCGTCGCCGACCTTCCGGTGCTGCGCCTGCGGGAGATCACCGTCGGCGAGAAGACCAGCGACCAGAGCGGCCGGGTGGTCGAACGGGTCGACGGGCAGGCCCTGTTGCCGTACGTCCACCAGCGCTACGACGACCCGCTCCAGGTCCACGACGGGCCGCCGGAAGGGAGTCGGTGATGGACCTGCGAGCGGGACAGGTCGCCGTCGTCACCGGGGCGGCGAGCGGGATCGGGCTGGCGATGGCGCGGCGGTTCGCGGTCGAGGGCCTGACGGTCGTCCTCGCCGACGTCGAGGAGACGGCGCTGGACAAGGCCGCCGCCGACCTGCGCGCGGACGGCGCCGACGTGCACGCGCGCGTGGTCGACGTCGGCGTACGCGAACAGGTCCTGGAGCTCGCCGAGTCGGCGTACGAGGCCTACGGGGCCGTACACGTCCTGTGCAACAACGCGGGGGTCGGCTCGGGCGCCGAGGGGCGCATGTGGGAGCACGAGCCGAACGACTGGCAGTGGGCCTTCGCCGTCAATGTGTGGGGGGTCTTCCACGGCATCCAGGCGTTCGTGCCACGGATGATCGAGTCCGGACAACCTGGTCATGTCGTCAACACGTCCTCCGGCGACGGCGGCATCGCGCCCCTGCCGACCGCCTCCGTGTACGCGGTCACCAAGGCGGCCGTCGTCACCATGACCGAGTCCCTGTACGCCCACCTGAAGGCGGAGCACGCGCGCGTGGGCGCCTCCGTGCTCTTCCCCGGGCCGCACATGCTGCGCACCGGCCTGTGGGAGTCGCACCGCAACCGGCCCGCCCGCTACGCCAAACAGCGCCCCAGGAAGACGCCGTACCGCAGCCTCGACCAGTGGGAGTCGGCGATGCGCGCGGCCGGCCGGGAGGTCGACTTCACGCCCGTCGAGGAGGTCGCCGAGCTGGTCCTGGACGGCATCCGCGCCGACCGCTTCTGGCTGCTGCCGGCGAGCGAGCACAGCGACGCCCAGATCCGCGCGCGGGCGCACTCGATGCTGGGCCGCGCGAACCCGTCGTACCTCGAAAGCTTCATACTCGATTGACCGGGAGGCTGTTGTGACCGGCCAGGACCCGTACCTGATCATCTCCTCCGACTGCCACGCCGGGCTGCCCACCGAGCAGTACCGGCCCTACCTTGAGTCCCGGTTCCACCGGGACTTCGACGAGTTCCTCGCGGGCCGCGAACGGCGCCGCGAGGAGATGACCCGGCTCGGCATCCGCAACGAGGCCTTCGCGACCAAGTGGTTCCAGGACAACGAGGAGGGCCTGCGCGGGGGCTGGGACACCGCACAGCGGCTGAAGGAACTCGACGGGGACGGGGTGGCGGCGGAGGTGGTCTTCCCGGACGCCGACGCCGTGGACAGCCAGACCGCCGCGCCCTTCGGCGTGGGCCTCGGCCTCTCCGGGGACCACGACCCCGAGTTGGGCATGGCGGGCGCCCGGGCGCACAACCGCTGGCTCGCGGACTTCGTGTCCGAGAACCCCGAACGGCACTGCGGCGTGGCCCTGCTGCCGGTCACGGCCGAGGTGGCGAAGGTGGTCGCCGAGATCCACCGCGCCAGGGAGTCCGGGCTCGGCGCCCTGATGATCCCCGCCCTGTGGGGCGACAAGGAGCCGTACCACGACCGCCGGTACGACCCCGTGTGGGCGGCGGCCGCCGAGTGCGGGACGCCGGTGCTGACGCACTCCGGATCGGCGCCGCGCCACGAGTACGGCGACCACCTGGGGATCTTCGTCAGCGAGGTGACCTGGTGGCCGGCCCGGCCGCTGTGGTTCCTGCTCTGGTCCGGTGTCTTCGAACGCCACCCCGGACTGCGCTTCGGCGTCGCGGAGTCGGGCTGCTGGTGGCTGCCGAACCTGCTGTGGTTCATGGACCGCCTCTACCTCGGCGCCCACGGCGGCAAGAAGCTCTCCCCGTTCCAGGAGCTGAAACGCCCGCCGCACGAGTACCTCGACCGGCAGATCTTCGTCTGCGCCACCAACACCAAGCGCCGCGAACTGGCCCAGCGCTACGAGATCGGCGTGGACAACATCCTCTGGGGCAGCGACTTCCCGCATCCCGAGGGCACCTGGCCCGACACGCGCGCGTGGCTGCGGCGCACCTTCCACGACATCCCGGTGAGCGAGACGCGCCGGATGCTGGGCCTCGCGGCGGCGGAGGTCTTCGGCTTCGACGTGCACAGGCTGGCACCGCTCGCCGCGCGCATCGGCCCCACCCCGGCGGACCTCGGCCAGCCGGCCGACCAGGCGGCCGTGGAGGCGTCCTGGGCGCGCTCGCGCGAGGTGGGCCGGCACTGGCTGACCGACCACGACTTCCCGACGCTGGGGGTGACGCAGTGAGCGACCGGTACACGGTGATCTCCGCCGACTGCCATGCGGGAGCCGATCTCCTCGACTACAAGCCGTACCTGGACAAGCGCCACCACGACGACTTCGACGTCTGGGCGGCCACCTACGTCAACCCGTACGAGGACCTGCTCGCCGACTCGGCCGACCGGAACTGGAACTCCGAGCGGCGTCTCGCGGAGCTGGAGGCGGACGGGATCGTCGCGGAGGTGATCTTCCCGAACACCATCCCGCCGTTCTTCCCGTCCGGCTCCCTGATGGCCCCGCCCCCGAGCGCCGAGGACTTCGAGCGGCGCTGGGCCGGTCTGCGCGCCCACAACCGCTGGCTCGCGGACTTCTGCGCGGCCGCGCCCGGCCGCCGGGCCGGTGTCTTCCAGATCCTCCTGGGCGACGTCGAGGAGGCCGTCAAGGAGATCAGGTGGGCCGCCTCGGCGGGCCTCAAGGGCGGCCTCATGCTGCCCGGCACCCCGCCGGGCTCGGGCCTGCCCGAGCTGTACTCGCGCACGTACGACCCGATCTGGGCCGTCTGCTCGGAACTCGGCGTCCCCGTCAACCACCACGCGGGCTCCGCCTCCCCGCCCCTCGGCGACGAACCGGCCGCCCGCGCGGTCTTCATGGTCGAGACGACCTGGTTCTCCCACCGCGCGCTGTGGCACCTGGTCTTCGGCGGGGCCTTCCGCCGTCACCCCGGGCTGCGGCTGGTGCTGACCGAGCAGGGCTCCGGCTGGATCCCCGGGGTCCTCGACATGCTGGACTACTACCACGGCCGCCTGGTCGCGGCCGCCTCGAAGGCCGACACCGCCGAGGCCAAGTTCGGCGCCGGTCTCGCCGCGAGCATGGGCGAGGCGCCGTCCCGGGTCTGGCACGACCACTGCTTCGTCGGCGCCAGCTTCATGCGCCCGCACGAGGTGCAACTGCGCGACCGCATCGGCATCGACAAGATCATGTGGGGCAGCGACTACCCGCACGACGAGGGCACCTACCCGTACACCCGCGAGGGCCTGCGCTTCGCCTACCCGGGGGTCCCGCGCGCGGAGCTGGCGGCCATGCTCGGCGGCAACGCGGCCCGCGTCTACGGCTTCGACCTGGACCTCCTGGACCCCATCGCGGCGAAGGTCGGCCCGACGGTGGCCGAGCTGGCCGAGCCACTGCGGGAGCCGCCGGCGGACGCGACGAGCCCGGTGTTCGCGAGAGGAGCGTCGGTACGGGTCTGGTGACGTCCGGGGTGCGATCCTCCCTGCTGTGACGGAACCAACCCATGACGAGGCCCACGGCGGTGCGCTGGGCACCCGCCTGAACTGGCTGCGGGCGGCCGTCCTCGGCGCCAACGACGGCATCGTGTCCACCGCCGGACTCGTCGTCGGCGTGGCCGGTGCCACCGACTCCCGCGCCGCCCTGCTCACCGCCGGCCTGGCCGGCCTGCTCGCCGGGTCCATGTCGATGGCGGCGGGCGAGTACGTGTCGGTGTCGACGCAGCGCGACTCGGAGAAGGCCGCGCTGGCCATGGAGCGGCAGGAGCTGCGCGAACAGCCCGAGCTGGAGCTGGAGGAGCTGACCGGGCTCCTCCGGCAGCGCGGGCTGTCCCAGGAGGTGGCCCGCGAAGCCGCCGAGCAGCTCACCGCACGGGACGCGCTGAGAGCACACGCGCGCGTGGAGCTGGGCATCGACCCGGACCAGCTGACCAACCCCTGGCACGCGGCCTGGGCGAGCTTCCTGGCCTTCACCGTGGGCGCGCTGCTGCCGCTCCTCGCGATCGTCCTGCCGCCGGCCGCCTGGCGGCTCCCGGTCACCGTGGTCTGCGTGCTGGCCGCGCTCGTCCTCACCGGGTGGAGCAGCGCCCGGCTGGGAGCGGCCGACCCGAAGCGCGCGGTGCTGCGGAACGTGGCGGGCGGGGCGCTCGCCATGGGCGTGACGTACCTGGCGGGGACGCTGCTGGGCGCGGCGGGCGTGTAGCGGACCCGGACCCTGGCCGCGCGGCCCCTCGGGGCCACGGCGTACCGTGAAGTGCGCTCGACCACCCCCTGAGCGCCCTGCACGAAACCCGCACGAGAAGGACCCTCGCCATGCGCGCCACCACCATCCACGCCCCGTACGACATGCGCGTGGAGAACGTCCCCGAGCCCATGGTGCAGCTGCCCACCGACGCCGTGGTGCGGGTGCTGCGCGCCTGCATCTGCGGCAGCGACCTGTGGGCGTACCGGGGCGAGGCGGCCCGGCAGCCGGGGCAGCGCATCGGGCACGAGTTCCTCGGCGTCGTCGAGGAGACCGGCTCCGAGGTGAGCACCGTCCGGCGCGGTGACCTGGTGGTCGCGCCCTTCATGTGGTCCGACGGCGTCTGCGACTACTGCCGCGAGGGCCTGACGACCTCCTGCGAGCACGGCGGCTTCTGGGGCTCCGTCGGCTACGACGGCGGCCAGGGCGAGGCGGTGCGCGTGCCGTTCGCCGACGGCACCCTCGTCCAGCTGCCCAAGGAGGCCGCCTCCGACGACCACCTGCTGTCCGCCCTGCTGACCCTCTCCGACGTCCTCGGCACCGGTCACCACGCCGCCCTCGGCGCGGGCGCCCGCCCGGGCGCCACGGTCGCCGTGGTCGGTGACGGCGCGGTGGGCCTGTGCGCGGTGCTGGCCGCCAAGCGGCTGGGTGCCGAGCGGATCATCGCGCTGGGCCGGCACGAGGTCCGCACCGACATCGCGCGCCGCTTCGGCGCCACCGACGTCGTCGCCGAGCGCGGGGACGCGGCCGTCGAGGCCGTCCGGGAACTCACCCGCGGCCAGGGCGCGCACGCCGTCGTCGAGGCCGTCGGCACCGAGCAGTCCATGCGGACGGCCGTGAACATCACCCGCGACGGCGGCGCGATCGGTTTCGTGGGCGTCCCCCACGGCAGCGGCACCGGCCTGGACCTCGGTGTCATGTTCGACCGGAACATCGCCCTGCGCGGCGGTGTCGCGCCGGTCCGCGCCTACATCCCCGACCTGCTGCCCGACGTCCTCGACGGCACGATCGACCCCTCGCCGGTCTTCGACATGACCGTCGGCATCGAGGGCGTGCCGGACGGCTACAAGGCGATGGACGAGCGCACCGCCCTCAAGGTGCTCGTCACCAACGATCTGTGACAGGCCCTAGAACCAGCGGATCGGCAGCGGCAGCGCCGTGAGCAGGCCCGAGACCGCGACCACCGCGCCCAGCGCGACCACCTCGGCCCGCGCGGGCACAGAGGCGGTCAGCGGGTCGGCCGCCCGGCTCAGCCGGATCCGCGCCCACAGGGCGAGCACGGCGACGACGGCGACCAGGATCACCTTGGCCAGCAGGGTGCGTCCGTACGCCGTCGTCGTCAGCTGGTCCAGGATCGTGGCCGCCGGCATGCGCCGCAGCGCACTGCACACGCCCGTCGCCGTGAGGGCCGCGAGCAGAACGGCGGCCACGCGCGCGTAGCGCCCCAGCAGCGCGGCCGCGGCCGCGTCGCCGCGCCACAGCCGGACCGTCCGCAGCGCGTGCAGCAGGCCGCCCGCCCACAGCGCCGCGCAGGTCAGGTGCACCAGTGTCAGACCCGACCCGACCAGCGGGCCGTGCTCGGCCGTGGGGTGGGCGCGCAGCGCCTCCGCGACCACCACCGCGGCCAGCGGCCACACCTGGGCCGCCGGGCGGCGCGAGCGCGCGCACAGCGCCGCCGACAGGAAGGCGTTGACCTCCAGCAGCGCCAGCCTGCCGTCGCGGGAGTCGTACAGCCCGCCGACGTCGATCTGGCCGAGACTGTGCGGGACCAGATTGCCGGTGGAGACGACCGAGGCGAGGGCCAGCGCGGCCAGGAAGCCCGCGCCGTTCGCCGACAGGGCCCAGCTGCGCGGCCGTTCGGCCGGGGCAGCGGGCAGGCGCCGGGCGAGCCGGAGCACGAGCAGCTCGCCCAGCGGGACGCACAGGGCGGCGAACAGCACCCCGCGCAGCAGTGCGATGCCGCCCACGCCGGGAGCGGCGGCCTCCCCGGTGCCGTGCAGCGCGGCGGACGGCCCCAGCAGCGGGACCAGGGCGGCCAGGGCCACCAGGACCAGGACGGCGACGGCGCGGCCGGTGCCGGACCGGCCCGCCGGTCCGTTCGCGTCGGCGGCGTCGGCACCCGGTCGTATCAAGGTCACCCCGTGATCTTCGCCAGCCGTCACAGAACCGGGCAAGTCCCGGAAAACAACTGGGGCTACGGCATTCCACCCATAGATACGTTTCCGGCCGCCCGCGCACTCATCTCCAGACGGCCGGGTCCGAACCCCACGGCACCGGAGGTCGCGCCCAGTCGGCGGGGCCGCCCGCGAAGGACAGCGGCGGCAGGGCGTGCCGCAGCGTGCCGAGCGGGCTGTCCGTCTCGGCCAGCCAGGCGTCCGGTCCCTCGTACGTGAGGTCGTCCGTGGCCCGGTCGGGCCGGATCTCGTCCGTCAGCCAGTGCGCGGTCCGGGCCAGCGCCAGCCGGACGAGCCGGCTGCCTCCGTCGTACGACTGCTCGGTCACCGCCCGCAGCACGGCCGCCGCCAGCAGATAGCCGGTGCCGTGGTCCAGGGCCTGCGCGGGCAGCGCGCCGGGCTGCCCGGCAGAGTCCTCGGTCGCCGCGATGCCGGTCGCGACCTGCACCAGGCTGTCGAAGCCGCGCCGCCCGCCCCAGGGCCCGTACGCGCCCCACGCCGACACCTGCGCCACGACCAGCCCGGGGCGCCGCTCGGCCAGCGCCCGCGGGGACAGCCCGAACCGGTCCAGGGCGCCCGGCCGGTAGCCGGTGACCACGACGTCGGCCGAGGCCAGCAGCTCCTCGAAGATGTCCCGGTCGGCGGTGAGGTCGAGCGTCGCCGACCGCTTCCCGAAGCCCGTGTCGGCGTGCTGGTCGGCGAGTTCGGGCCGTTGCGGGGCGTCCAGGCGCAGCACGTCCGCGCCGAGCAGGGCCAGCGTCCGGGTGGCGACCGGCCCGGCGAGCACCCGGGTCAGGTCGAGGACGCGGAGCCCGGCGGCGGGCAGCAGGGGAGCGGTGGCCGCGTCGAGCGCGGGGAGCACGCGCGCGTGCACCGGGTCCAGCCGCTCCCGCTCGACCAGGGGCCGGGCGGCCACCTCGGCGGCCTGCTCGTGCGCCGCCCACTCCTTCGGGGTGCGCAGGGCCACGGCGAGACCTCCGGCCCCGTACACCGTCTCCTCCACCTCCAGCGCGGGAAGTCCGGCGAGCCGGGCGGCCACGTCCTCCACCGAGGCGTCCGCCGGCAGGCCCAGTGCGTCGAGCAACCGGGCCCGGTGGTGCGGGTAGTTGGCGTGGGTGCGCACCCAGCCGTCGGCCGTCCGCCAGAACCGTGACAGCGGCGCGAAGGCGACCGGAGCCCGCCCGTCGATCTGTAGCAGCCGCTCACTGTGGAAGGCGGCGGCGACCGCACCGTCGTCCACCCGGACCTCCGGCACCTCGGCGAGCCCCGCCCGCCGCGCCCCCAGCTCGGCGGCGGCCAGCGCGCACGCCCCCACACAGGCGCGCGCCAACTCCCGCACGGGCAGCCTCGCTTCGAGCACTCCCCGGCGTACGGCATCCGACATACGCGACCCGAGAGCGGGATCGCCGCCCACCGCGTCCCAGGCGTACTTGATTTCAGTCATGACTGCACTATGCATCATTGATTCAATCAACTATTGCCGGGCGCCTGATACGAGCAGGTCCCGCTGGAGAGACTCCAGCGGGACCTGCTCGTCAGCCGTGTCGGACCGGTGGTGTGCTAGTCGACCGCGCGCAGCGCGTTGACGACACCGAAACCGTAGAAGCCGTTGACACGCTTGCCGCCGACGCAGGTCGCGTCCACGACGCCGTCGCCGTTCCCGTCGTACGGGTCGCTCGGGCAGCCGGGGTTGTCCGCCTGGGCCTTCAGGAGGGCCTGCAGCTGGGCGGGGGTGGCGTGCGAGTGGGCCGACTTCAGCAGCGCGGCCACGGCGGCCACGTGCGGGGAGGCCATCGACGTGCCCTGGAGGAAGCCGTACTGGTTGTTCGGCAGCGTGGACAGGATGCGGCCGTTCTTCGACGGCGTGTCCGGGATCTGGTACTTGTCGCCGCCCGGCCCCGCCACGTCGACGACGCCCTGGCCGTAGCTGGAGTAGTACGACTTGGTGCCCTTGACGCCCACCGCGCTCACGGTGACCACACCGGGCAGCTGGGTCGGCACGTCGAAGCACTCGTGCGGGTCGATCGTCCGGTTCGTGGCGGTGGAGTCGTCGGGACTGGAGGTGTCCACGATCGCGTCCGCGTCGAGGTCGTGGTTGGAGTTGCCGGCCGACGCCACATTGAGCGTGCCCTTGCGCTGTGCGTACAACTGGGCCCTGTTGACCGCGTCAACGATGGCACGTTGATCGGGGTCGTCCATGCAGTTGTACAGCCACGGGTCGACGTAGTAGCTGTTGTTGGTGATCTCGATGCCGTGGTCCGCGGCGAACACGAAGGCGCAGACCACGCTTTCGGGGTAGAACAGCGAGGTCGCGTCCGGCTGGGCCACGGTGATGCTCGCGACCTTCACCCCGGGCGCCACACCCGCCACGCCTATGCCGTTGCGGGCCGCGGCTATCTCGCCCGCCACATGCGTGCCGTGGTAGTGGTCGGCGTCCACCGGCCGCCAGGAGCCGTACGTCGTGTCCGCCTTGCCGCTCACGCAGTTCGCCGACTGGGACGCGGAGAAGTTCGGGGCGATGTCCGGGTGGGTGTCGTCGACGCCGGTGTCGATCACACCGACGGTCACGTTCCTGCTGCCCGGGTTGATCGTCGCGGCCTTGTCTGCGCCTATCGCCCGCAGATCCCACTGGTCGGCCTCGAGGGGCTCCTGGCCGGCCGTCGCGTCCCCGGCGAGCTTCGCGGCCTCCGCCTTCGACAGGACCTGGACCGCGCCCTCGTCCGTCGTGCCCGCGGCGGTCAGCGGAGCGGTCCGCGTGGCACCCGCCGACTGCACTCCGCGCACGGCGCGCATCTGCGCGCCGAAGTCGGGGTTCGCGGAGTGGGCGACGATCACGCCGATCCGGTCGTAACTCTCCACGATGGTGCCACCGTTGCGGGTGACGGCCTGCTGGACCGACTCGATCGTGTGGCGGTCCGTGCCGGTGTTGACCACGTAGGCGAGGTTGGGGCCGTCCGCCGCCCGCGCCGCCGTGGCCGCGGGGGTCGCCGCCGAGGCCGCCGTCGGCAGGAAGCCGAGTGAGGCGGTCAGCGACAGAACGACCGGCACGGCGAGCGCGAGCCGGCGTCTGGAGCGCAGATGAGCCATGGGATCTCCACATCATCCGGATACAAAACCGCCCGAGACACAGGTGGTGCTCGGGCAGGTACATGACGGGTGGTGCAGGGCGAAGCTATCTCCCGAGACTGATCTCCGAAAGGGTCAGGCGGACTTGAACCGCTCCGCGCGTGGCGCCGTGACCGTGGACGGAGGGCCCAGCAGGATCGTGCCCCCGCCAGGATCACTCAAGGGAGTCGGTCGATGACTCCCTGTAATGTGATCCACGTTCCTGTGAGGTCAGAAAGCGCATGTCCGTGACGCGAGGAGACTCCGTGGCTACCGAGACACCGCCCCCTGCGAAACCCCAAGTCCACCTTCCCTCCACCGAGGAGTTCGCCGAGGTGCAGCAGAGCGCGGAGTTCGGTGAACTGCGCCGCTCCCACCGCTCCTTCGCCTTCCCCCTGACCATCGCCTTCATCGCCTGGTACCTGCTGTACGTCCTGCTCTCCAACTACGCGGGCGACTTCATGGGCACCAAGGTGGCCGGCAACATCAACGTGGCCCTCGTCCTGGGCCTCGCCCAGTTCCTCACCACGTTCCTCATCGCCTGGTGGTACGCGCGGCACGCCGCGGCCAGGCTCGACCCCAAGGCCGAGGCCATCAAGTCCCGGATGGAGGGCGGCGCATGAGCCCCGCACCGCACACCCTGCTGGCCGCCGGCGAGGCGAGCGAGCACCGCCCGCTGATCATCACCCTGTTCGCGTTGTTCGTCGCCGCGACCCTCGTCATCACCGTCTGGGCCGGCCGGCAGACCAAGGACGCCGCCGACTTCTACGCCGGCGGCCGCCAGTTCACCGGCTTCCAGAACGGCCTCGCCGTCTCCGGCGACTACATGTCCGCCGCGTCCTTCCTCGGCATCGCCGGCGCCATCGCCCTCTTCGGCTACGACGGCTTCCTCTACTCCATCGGCTTCCTCGTCGCCTGGCTCGTGGCCCTGCTCCTGGTCGCCGAACCGCTGCGCAACTCCGGGCGCTACACGATGGGCGACGTACTGGCCTACCGGATGCGCCAGCGGCCGGTCCGTACCGCCGCCGGCACCTCCACGATCGTCGTCTCGATCTTCTACCTGCTCGCCCAGATGGCCGGCGCCGGCGTCCTGGTCTCGCTGCTCCTGGGCATCACCAGCGACGGCGGCAAGATCGGCATCGTCGCCCTGGTCGGCCTTCTGATGATCGTGTACGTCACCATCGGCGGCATGAAGGGCACCACCTGGGTCCAGATGGTCAAGGCCGTGCTGCTGATCGCGGGCGCCCTGCTGCTGACCTTCCTGGTGCTGCTGAAGTTCCACTTCAACGTCTCGGACCTGCTCGGCAAGGCCGCCGACAACAGCGGCAAGGGCTCCGCGTTCCTCGAGCCCGGCCTGAAGTACGGGGCCACCGGCACCACCAAGCTGGACTTCATCTCGCTCGGCATCGCCCTGGTCCTCGGCACCGCCGGCCTGCCGCACATCCTGATCCGCTTCTACACGGTCCCGACGGCCAAGGCCGCCCGCAAGTCCGTGATCTGGGCGATCGGCCTGATCGGCGCCTTCTACCTGATGACCCTCGCCCTCGGCTTCGGCGCGGCCGCGCTGATCAAACCGGACGAGATCATCGCCTCCAACAAGGCGGGCAACACCGCGGCACCCCTGCTCGCCCTCCACCTCGGCGGAGTGGACTCCAGCTGGGGCGCGATCCTGCTGGCCACCATCTCCGCGGTCGCCTTCGCCACGATCCTCGCGGTCGTCGCCGGCCTGACCCTGGCGTCGTCCTCCTCCTTCGCCCACGACATCTACGCCAACGTCATCAAGAAGGGGCAGGCCACCGAGAAGCAGGAGATCAACGCGGCCCGCTACGCGACCGTCGGCATCGGCGCCGTCTCGATCGTCCTGGGCGCCCTCTCCCGCGACCTGAACGTCGCCGGCCTGGTCGCCCTCGCCTTCGCGGTCGCCGCCTCCGCCAACCTGCCGACCATCCTCTACAGCCTGTTCTGGAAGCGGTTCACCACCTCGGGCGCCCTCTGGTCGATCTACGGCGGCCTGGTCACCGCGGTCGGCCTGGTGCTGTTCTCGCCGGTGGTGTCCGGCAAGCCGACCTCGATGTTCCCCGACGTGGACTTCCACTGGTTCCCGCTGGAGAACCCCGGCATCATCTCGATCCCCGTCGGCTTCCTGCTGGGCGCCGTGGGCACCCTGCTGTCGAAGGAGGTCCCGGACGCCGGCAAGTACGCGGAGCTGGAGGTGCGGTCCCTGACCGGGACCGGAGCGCACTGACCTTCGTACGGACGGCCGCGTCGTTCGGGACTGTACGGTCCTACGACGCGGCCGTGTCGTACCTCGTAAGATCAGGCCGCTGTCGATGTCAGTCGACTCACGTAGGCTCGCAAGTGACGGAAAATGAGTGCTCCGGATCGAGGGAGGGGGCCCACGTGCTCATCGACACCTACGGCCGAGTGGCCACCGACCTGAGGGTCTCGCTGACCGATCGGTGCAATCTGCGCTGTACCTACTGCATGCCCGAGGAAGGCCTGCAGTGGCTCGCCAAGCCCGACCTGCTCACGGACGACGAGATCGTCCGTCTCATCGACATCGCGGTCCGCCTGCTCGGCATCGAGGAGGTCCGCTTCACCGGCGGCGAGCCGCTGCTGCGCCCCGGGCTGGTCGGCATCGTCGAGCGGGTCGCGGACCTCGCCCCCCGCCCCCAGATGTCCCTCACGACGAACGGCATCGGCCTGAGGCGCACCGCTGTCGCGCTGAAGGCCGCGGGCCTGGACCGGGTCAACGTCTCCCTGGACACCCTGCGCCCCGACGTCTTCAAGACCCTCACCCGCCGCGACCGGCACAAGGACGTCATCGAGGGCCTCGAAGCCGCCCGCGAGGCCGGCCTCGCCCCGGTCAAGGTCAACACGGTCCTGATGCCGGGCCTGAACGAGGACGAGGCCCCGGACCTGCTCGCCTGGGCGCTGGAGCACGAGTACGAGCTGCGCTTCATCGAGCAGATGCCGCTCGACGCCCAGCACGGCTGGAAGCGCGAGAGCATGGTCACCGCCGGGGACATCCTGGCCTCCCTGCGCACCCGCTTCGACCTCACCCCGGAGGGCGCGGACGAGCGCGGCGCGGCACCGGCCGAGCGCTGGCTGGTGAACGGCGGCCCGCAGCGGGTCGGCGTGATCGCCTCGGTCACCCGGCCGTTCTGCGCGGCCTGCGACCGCACCCGCCTCACCGCCGACGGCCAGATACGCACCTGCCTGTTCGCCACGGAGGAGACCGACCTGCGAGCGGCCCTGCGCTCGGGCGCCCCCGACGAGGAGATCGCCCGCATCTGGCGCCTGGCGATGTGGGGAAAGAAGGCGGGAGCGGGCCTGGACGACCCGACCTTCGTTCAGCCGGACCGGCCGATGTCCGCCATCGGCGGTTAGGATTCTGCGGGGGCTTCCCAGTCCTCGAACTTCACCACGTCCTTGAGGAACCCCCGGACCCCGAGGAACTGCGAAAGATGCTCGCGGTGCTCCTCGCAGGCGAGCCACGTCTTGCGCCGCTCCGGCGTGTGAATCTTCGGGTTGTTCCACGCCAGAACCCACACGGCGTCGGCACGGCAGCCCTTGGCGGAGCAGATGGGGGTCTCGTCACTCACAGGTTCGTCACTGGTTCCGTATCACAGAGCCCCCGTAAACAAGGCGACGCCGAGCAGCCACGGGGGGAGCTGCCCGGCGTCGGTCCGTCGCTCCGACGGGGGATGCGGAGCGCGTACGCAGTATGTCACGGGTCACCCGTCGCCCGGCACTGGAACTACACGATTGATCTGAGCTTTTCTTGAGCTTGACACGCAGCCGCCGGCAGTGACCGGCGCGTCCGCCGTGGTCACGTCCCTTCGGGCCGCTCGGACTCCGCCCGACTCGTCTCCTCCTCCGCGCGCGGCGGCGCTACCATCGGCCGCGTCGGTGCGGTGATGAAGGTCGACGGAAGATTGGGCGGCCGCTCCCGGCCCGCGTTCGCGATCACCACGGCGACATAGGGGAGCAGCGCACCGAGCACCAGCGCCACGACGGCGACGTACCGTTCGACGTTCCACAGCGAGACCGCGAGGATCACGGAGAGGGTACGGATCGTCATCGAGATGACGTACCGCCGTTGCCGGCCCCGCACGTCCTCGGCCAGCCCGGTCCGGGCGCCGGTGATCCGGAACACCTGGACGCTGCCACCGTGCTGCTTGCGCATCACACTCCACCATCCGCCCGCAGACTCTCCCCGGCCCGCACCTGCGTCCACGCCCGGCGGGGAACCGGACCAGGACATCTCCACGGTACGCCGCGGCCGCACGCCCGACGAGACCGGGTCGCACCCTGCCTGCGCGAACGTCCTCGGCCCTGCCGCCGACGGGTGAACCCGACGTGCGCCGTACGGCGCACGGACCCAGACTGACCGTAGTGCTCACGTCGAGTCGTACGAGGAGGCAGCCATGGGCTGGTTGTGGGCGATCATCGTGGGATTCGTACTGGGCCTCATCGCGAAGGCGATCATCCCGGGCAAGCAGCACAGCCCCCTCTGGCTGACCACCATCTGCGGCATCCTGGGCGCCGTCGCCGGTAACGCGATCGCCGCCGCCCTCGGCGTCGCACAGACCCGCGGCATCGACTGGAGCCGGCACGCCTTCCAGCTCATCGCCGCGATCATCATCGTCTTCGCCGTCGACAGGCTCTACATGGCGACGCTGGGAAAGAAGAAACAGCAGGCCGTCTGAGAGCGGACACAGCGAAGGGCGGCCCCGCTCCGAGGGGCCGCCCTTCGGTCCGTCCTAGGCGCCGGTGACCTCTACCGCGGCCAGGTTCTTCTTGCCCCGTCGCAGCACCAGCCACCGCCCGTGCAGCAGGTCCTCCTTGGCGGCCACGGCATCCTCCGCGGTGACCTTCGCGTTGTTCACGTAGGCCCCGCCCTCCTTCACGGTCCGCCGCCCGGCGGACTTGCTGGCCACCAGGCCGACCTCGGCGAACAGGTCGACCACCTGGCCCAGCTCGGCGACCTGGACGTGCGGCACCTCGGACAGCGCCGCCGCCAGCGTCCGCTCGTCCAGCTCCGTCAGCTCGCCCTGGCCGAACAGGGCCTTGGACGCGGCGATCACGGCGGCCGTCTGGTCGGCGCCGTGCACCAGCGTCGTCAGCTCCTCGGCGAGCGCGCGCTGCGCGGCACGGGCCTGCGGACGCTCCTCGGTCTGCTGCTCCAGCTCCTCCAGCTCCTCGCGGGACTTGAAGGACAGGATCCGCATGTACTTCGAGATGTCACGGTCGTCCACGTTCAGCCAGAACTGGTAGAACGCGTACGGCGTCGTCATCTCCGGGTCGAGCCAGACGGCGCCGCCCTCGGTCTTGCCGAACTTGGTGCCGTCCGCCTTGGTCATCAGCGGGGTGGCCAGCGCGTGCGCCTCGGCCTCCGGCTCCAGCCGGTGGATCAGGTCGAGGCCGGCCGTGAGGTTGCCCCACTGGTCGCTGCCGCCCTGCTGGAGCGTGCAGCCGTACCGCCGGTACAACTGCAGGAAGTCCATGCCCTGCAGGATCTGGTAGCTGAACTCGGTGTAGCTGATGCCCTGGTCGGACCCCAGACGGCGGGCCACGGAGTCCTTCGTCAGCATCTTGTTGACGCGGAAGTGCTTGCCGATGTCCCGCAGGAACTCGATCGCGGAGAGGTTCGCGGTCCAGTCGAGGTTGTTCACCATGACCGCCGCGTTCTCGCCCTCGAAGGACAGGAACGGCTCGATCTGCGCGCGCAGCTTGCCCACCCAGCCGGCCACCGTCTCCGGGTCGTTCAGCGTGCGCTCCGCGGTGGGGCGCGGGTCACCGATCAGGCCCGTCGCGCCGCCGACCAGCGCCAGCGGCCGGTGCCCGGCCTGCTGGAGCCGGCGCACGGTGAGCACCTGCACCAGATGCCCCACGTGCAGCGACGGCGCCGTCGGGTCGAAACCGCAATAGAACGTGACGGGACCGTCCGCGAGCGCCTTGCGCAAAGCGTCCTCGTCGGTGGACAGGGCGAACAGCCCACGCCACTTCAGCTCGTCGACGATGTCCGTCACGGTTCTCGCGTCTCCTCGGTGATCCAGGGGCAGTCGGGTGACAGCCGACTACGAGGTTATACGCCCTGACTGACAGAGCTCATATTGAAATCGGGGATCCGCAGGGCGGGCATCGCGGCCCGGGTGAAGTAGTCGCCCCACTCCCGCGGCAGTGTCTTCTCCGTACGCCCCGCCTCCGTGGCCCGGCCGAGCAGGCCCACCGGCGACTCGTTGAACCGGAAGTTGTTCACCTGCCCGGTCACCTCGCCGTTCTCCACGAGGTAGACGCCGTCCCGGGTCAGCCCGGTGAGCAGCAGCGTCGCCGGGTCGACCTCGCGGATGTACCACAGGCAGGTCAGCAGCAGCCCCCGCCCGGTCGCCGCGACCATCTCCTCCAGCGAGCGGTCCTGACCGCCGTCCAGGATCAGGTTCCCGATCGCCGGGGCGACCGGCAGCCCGGTCAGGCCCGCGCTGTGCCGGGTGGTGATCAGGTGCTTGAGCACGCCCTCGCCGATCCACTCGGTGGGGTGTACCGGCAGCCCGTTGTCGAACACGGACTGGTCGCCGCCGGAGGAGTGGGCGACCACGAAGGGCGCGCACTCCAGGCCCGGCTGGTTCGGGTCGCTGCGCAGGCTCAGCGGCAGTTCGCTCAGCTTCTCGTCCACACGGGTGCCACCGCCCGGCTTGGAGAACACCGTCCGGCCCTCGGCCGCGTCCCGGCCCGAGGCCGACCACAGCTGGTAGATCAGCAGGTCAGCGACCGCGGTCGGCGGCAGCAGCGTCTCGTACCGGCCCGCGGGCAGCTCCACCCGCCGCTCGGCCCAGCCGAGGCGTACGGCCAGCTCGGCGTCCAGGGCGCCCGGGTCGACGTCCTTGAAGTCCCGCGTGGAGCGGCCCGCCCACGCCGAGCGGGCCCGGTCCGGGGACTTGGCGTTCAGCTCCAGCGTGCCGTTCGGCTGGTCGTGCCGCAGCCGCAGTCCCGTGGACGTGCCCACGTACGTCGACACCATCTCGTGGTTGGCGAAGCCGTACAGCTCGCGGCCGCCGGCCCGCGCGCGTGCGAAGGCCTCGCCGAGCGCCGGTGCGAACTCCGCGAAGACGGCCGAGGAGGTCTCGGCGGGCGCGTCCGTGAAGTCCGGGGACTCCTGGACACCGCTGATCAGCGGCTGGGCGTCCTCGGCGGGCCCGGCCCCGCGCGCCGCCGCCTCGGCGGCCCGCACCAGCGGCTCCAGCTCCTCGGCGGTCACCGCCGACCGCGACACGACACCGGAGGCCGTGCCCTCCTTGCCGTCCACGGTCGCGATCACCGTGAGGGTACGGCCACGGGTCACACCGTTGGTGGTGAGCGCGTTGCCGGCCCAGCGCAGGTTGGCGCTCGACTCCTCGTCGGCGATGACGACGCAGCCGTCGGCCCGGGACAGCGCGAGGGCCTGCTCGACGACCTCGTGCGGCTTGTTGGTACGGGCGCTCATCGACCGGCCTCCTGCGTGGTGTTCAGAATGTTGACGCCCTTGAAGAGGGCGGAGGGGCACCCGTGGGACACGGCGGCGACCTGGCCCGGCTGGGCCTTGCCGCAGTTGAAGGCGCCGCCCAGGACGTAGGTCTGCGGGCCGCCCACCGCCGCCATGGACCCCCAGAAGTCGGTGGTCGTGGCCTGGTAGGCGACGTCCTTCAGCTGCCCGGTGATCCGCCCGTTCTCGATCCTGAAGAAGCGCTGCCCGGTGAACTGGAAGTTGTACCGCTGCATGTCGATCGACCAGGACCGGTCGCCGACGACGTAGATGCCCCGGTCGACGCCGCCGATCAGGTCCTCGGTGGACAGCCCGGCGGGATCCGGCTGCAGGGACACGTTGGCCATGCGCTGCACCGGCACATGCCCGGGGGAGTCGGCGAACGCACAGCCGTTGGACCGCTCGAAACCGGTCAGCTTCGCGATCCTGCGGTCCAGCTGGTAGCCGACGAGCGTGCCGTCCTTCACCAGGTCCCAGGACTGCGCCTCGACGCCCTCGTCGTCGTACCCGACGGTCGCGAGGCCGTGCTCGGCGGTGCGGTCACCGGTGACGTTCATCAGCTCGGAGCCGTACCTCAGCTTGCCGAGCTGGTCGAAGGTGGCGAAGGAGGTGCCCGCGTACGCGGCCTCGTAGCCGAGCGCGCGGTCCAGCTCGGTGGCGTGCCCGATGGACTCGTGGATGGTCAGCCACAGGTTGGACGGGTCGACCACGAGGTCGTACAGGCCCGCCTCGACGCTCGGCGCCCGCATCTTCTCGGCGAGCAGCTCCGGGATCTGCTCCAGCTCGGTGTCCCAGTCCCAGCCGGTGCCGGTGAGGTACTCCCAGCCGCGCCCGACCGGCGGCGCGATCGTGCGCATCGAGTCGAACTCGCCGCTCGACTCGTCGACCGACACGGCCGTCAGCTGCGGATGCAGCCGCACCCGCTGCTGGGTGGTCACGGTGCCCGCGGTGTCGGCATAGAACTTGTTCTCGTGCACGGTGAGCAGCGAGGCGTCCACATGGTTCACGCCACTGGCCGCCAGCAGCCGGTTGCTCCACTCCGCCAGCAGCGCGGCCTTCTCCTCGTCGGGCACGGAGAAGGGATCGATCTCGTACGAGGAGATCCACGTCTTCTCGGCATGGACCGGCTCGGCGGCCAGCTCCACCCGCTCGTCCGACCCGGCGGCCTTGATCACCTGCGCGGAGAGCTTCGCCATCGCCACCGCCTGCGAGGCGACCTTGGCGGCCGCGTCCAGGGTCAGGTCAACCCCGGACGCGAAGCCCCACGTACCGCCGTGCACGACCCGGACCGCGTACCCGAGGTCGGTGGTGTCCGACGATCCCGCCGGCTTGGCGTCCCTGAGCCGCCAGGACGCGCTGCGCACCCGCTCGAACCGGAAGTCCGCATGCTCGGCCCCCAGCGCACGCGCGCGCGCCAGCGCGGCGTCGGCCAGAGCCTTTAGCGGAAGCGCCGTGAAGGCTTCGTCGATGGAATGAGGCACGGAGGTCTCCCTGCTGTCGTGGCCTGTCGGTTCCGATCATGTCGCGGGAGCGGCCCGGCGGACCACACGTTTCGGTCCGAGGCGGGGCCATTCTGTAGGGACCCGACAGCGTTGCACTCGCGCCACTGTCGGTGCCCGATTCCCCACGGAAGCGGCGCTGCCGATAGGTTTTCGATGAAGCCGCCTGCCATCCAGCTGTTCGGGCGGGCTGCCCGACCGCATCAGACCGCAAACGAAAGGGTGATCCGTTGAGCCGCTCGGTTCTCGTCACCGGAGGCAACCGGGGCATCGGCCTCGCCATCGCCCGCGCTTTCGCCGACGCCGGCGACAAGGTCGCGATCACGTACCGCTCGGGTGAGCCGCCGGCCGGCTTCCTCGCCGTCAAGTGCGACATCACCGACGCCGAGCAGGTGGAGCAGGCCTACAAGGAGATCGAGGAGCAGCACGGTTCGGTCGAGGTCCTCGTCGCCAACGCCGGCGTCACCAAGGACCAGCTCCTGATGCGCATGTCCGAGGAGGACTTCACCTCGGTCATCGACACCAACCTCACCGGCACCTTCCGCGTCGTCAAGCGAGCCAACCGCGGCATGCTTCGCGCCAAGAAGGGCCGCGTCATACTGATCTCCTCCGTGGTCGGCCTGCTCGGCCAGGCGGGACAGGCGAACTACGCCGCCTCCAAGGCCGCCATGGTCGGCTTCGCGCGTTCCCTCGCCCGTGAGCTGGGCTCGCGCAACATCACCTTCAACGTCGTCGCGCCCGGCTTCGTCGACACCGACATGACCAAGGCGCTCACCGAGCAGCAGCGCGAGAGCATCGTGTCGCAGGTGCCGCTCGGCCGTTACGCGCAGCCGCAGGAGATCGCCGCGACGGTGCGGTTCCTCGCCTCGGACGACGCTTCGTACATCACTGGAGCCGTCATCCCCGTTGACGGCGGACTGGGAATGGGTCACTGATCACCATGAGCGGAATCCTCGAGGGCAAGCGCATCCTGATCACGGGTGTGCTGATGGAATCCTCCATCGCCTTCCACGTCGCCAAGCTCGCCCAGGAGCAGGGCGCCGAGATCATCCTGACCGCCTTCCCGCGGCCCACGCTGACCGAGCGCATCGCCAGGAAGCTGCCGAAGCCGACCAAGGTCATCGAGCTGGACGTCACCAACGACGAGCACCTCGCCCGCCTGGCCGACGTGGTCGGCGAGGAGCTGGGCGGCCTCGACGGCATCGTCCACTCCATCGGCTTCGCCCCGCAGGACGCGCTCGGCGGCAACTTCCTCAACACGCCGTTCGAGTCGGTCTCCACCGCCATGCACGTCTCGGCGTTCTCCCTGAAGTCGCTGACCATGGCCTGCCTGCCGCTGATGCAGAACGGCGGCTCGGTCGTCGGCCTCACCTTCGACGCCTCCTTCGCCTGGCCGCAGTACGACTGGATGGGCCCGGCCAAGGCCGCCCTCGAGGCCACCAGCCGCTACATGGCGCGCGACCTGGGCAAGCAGAACATCCGCTGCAACCTCGTCTCGGCCGGTCCGATCGGCTCCATGGCCGCCAAGTCCATCCCGGGCTTCAGCGAGCTGGCCTCCGTGTGGGACAGCCGCTCCCCGCTGGAGTGGGACCTCAAGGACCCGGAGCCGGCCGGCAAGGGTGTCGTCGCGCTGCTGAGCGACTGGTTCCCGAAGACCACCGGCGAGATCATCCACGTGGACGGCGGTCTGCACGCCATCGGCGCGTGACCCTCGCCTGACGTCGACGCCCCGTTCTCCGCGGTCCGCGGGGGCGGGGCGTCACTCGTTCGGCGTACCCGGCCGGGCGGGGCCCGGGGCCAACGGCGCACTCTGGATTACGGGTTCACCCCGCGCATCCTCCGCAGCCCGGCCGAGGAGGTCCCCTTGTGCGCCTGTCCCGCAGCCTGGCCCCGCTGACCGTGGCCGTAGCCCTCGTGCTCTCCCTGCCGTACGACGCGCTGCCCCACGCGCGCGCGGGCCACGGCGAACCGCCCGCGCCGAGCCTGTTCGGCGCCGCGTGCCGTACGACCGTCACCGGCTCGCACGTGGTGGCGTACTGCCACAACCCCTACGTCGACACCGACCGGGTGCGGCTGCACGTCGAATGCGCCCGCTGGTGGGACATCGACACCGACAGCGCCCCGGTGGACACCGCGGCCGCCATGACCGTACGGCTGACCGGCCGGTGCTGGAAGGAAGTCCGCTCGGTGTGGATCAGCCACCAGAAGGCGCGCTGAACCTCCCCGGACGGCACAGGAACGGATAGCTCGCCGCCTCCGCGGCGGCGGCCTCCGCGTCGCCCGTCCGGATCGCGTCCACCAGCCGGGTGTGGTCCATGTACGTCTCGGGCGTCAGCTCGGCGCCGACGTCGGCGCGCAGCCAGTCCCGCAGCACCTCTCCCAGGTCGGCGTACATCGCGGTCATGACGTCGTTGTGGGAGGCGGCCACCACGGCGAGGTGGAAGGTGGCGTCGGCGGTCACGAACGCCTCGGCCTCGCCGGTCTCCCAGGCCTCCTCGCGCCGGGCCAGGAGCGCGTCCAGCTGCTTGAGGTCCTTCTCAGTGCGCCGCTCGGCCGCCAGCTTGGCCGCCGCCGACTCCAGCGTGGAGCGCAGCTCGGCGATGTGCCGGGGGTCGGCGTCCGCGAACCGGCGGTGCATCACGCCGGCCAGCTCGCTGGTCGCCGCGACGTACGTGCCCGAGCCCTGGCGGATGTCCAGCAGGCCGTTGTGCGCGAGCGCGCGGACGGCCTCGCGGACGGTGTTGCGGGCGACGCCGAGCTGCTCGACCAGCTCGGGCTCGGTCGGGATGCGCGAGCCGACCGGCCACTCGCCGGAGGCGATCTGGTTGCGCAGCTCGGCGATGACCTGCTCGGACAGCGCCGAACGACGTGGGTGGCTCAGGGGCATGGCACACCTTCGCACGCGAGGCCCGGGCGACTGTGTCCCGGGGATGGACAACCAATCATCCCATGATTCTATGATGGGTGACATGGCTAGTGAGGAAACCCGGACCGCGGAGAACCCGACCGCGGCAACCCGTACGGAGCCGTCGTCGGCCGACCGCGGTGCGACCACCGCGGCGGCCACCCGTCGCACGCCCCCCACGCGCGCGTGGGCGACCCGGCTGGTCGTCGTCGGCATCGTGCTGTCCGCGCTGAACCTCCGGCCGGCCATCACGAGCCTCGGCGCACTCCTGGAGGAGGTCCGCGACGGCCTCGGCATGAGCGGCAGCGTGGCCGGGCTGCTCACCTCCGTGCCCCCGCTCTGCTTCGCCGTCTTCGGCGTCACCGCCCCCCGGCTGGCCCGCCGCTTCGGGCCGGCCGCCGTGGTGTGCGCGGGCATGGCCGCCATCACAGCGGGCCTGCTGATACGGCCCTACGCCGGCGGCACGGCCGGCTTCCTGGCCGCCAGCGCACTCACCCTCATGGGCATCGCCGTCAGCAACGTGCTGATGCCCGTCATCGTCAAGCGCTGGTTCCCCGACCGGGTCGGCTCCATGACCGGCCTGTACTCCATGGCCCTCGCCCTCGGCACCTCCGTCGCCGCCGCGGTGACCGTGCCCCTGACCGGCGCCCTGGGCGGCAGCTGGCAGTCCGGACTCGCCGTGTGGGCGGCGCTCGCGGCAGCCGCCGTACTGCCCTGGCTGCCGCTGGTACGGGGGCGGGGCGCCGAGCCCGCCCCCGAGCCGGTGCGCGCGACGCGGGACCAGCAGGCCTTGCTGCGCATCACCCGCAGCCGTACCGCCTGGGCGCTCGCCGTCTTCTTCGGGCTCCAGGCCACCGCCGCGTACATCACGATGGGCTGGATGGCCCAGATCTTCCGCGACTCCGGCGTCCCCGCGGGCACGGCGGGCCTGCTCCTCGCCGTCACCATGGTGATGGGCGTGCCCCTGGCCTTCGTCATCCCGCGGGTGGCCACCCGGCTGCCCCACCAGGGGCCGATCGCGCTGCTCCTGGGCGTCTGCGGCCTCGCCGGATACGCCGGCCTGTACTTCGCGCCGGCCGCCGGCGCCTGGGCCTGGGCCGTGCTGCTCGGCATCTCCAACTGTGCCTTCCCGCTGGCGCTGACCATGGTCGGCATGCGGGCCAGGACCGGCCCGGGCGTGGTCCAGCTGTCCGCGTTCGCCCAGAGCACCGGATACCTGATCTCCATCCCCGGCCCGCTGCTGGTCGGTGTGCTCTACCAGCAGAGCGGCGGCTGGGGGGTGCCGATCGCCCTCATGGCGGGACTGATGCTGCCCCAGATGGCGGTGGGCTTCCTGGCGGGCCGCGACCGCACCGTGGAGGACGAGGCGGCGGCGCGCTGACGACCCCGGCGCACGGGACGCGCACCCAGGGTGCGAGACTGGCGGCATGCCAGTGCTCGACCCGAACCCGCAGAACGGCCAGAAGAAGATGCTGATCATCTTCGGCGCGTTCTTCGCCATCTTCGCGATCATCGCCGTCATCGCGACGATCGCCTCACCCTGATCAGGCCCCCCGCACGACCCGTGACCCGCCCTGATGGTGGGGCTGGCCCCCCATCCCCTAGGGGGCCAGTGTCAGGGTCAAGTGGGTGGGTCACCGGATGGGTTGAGGGCCCCGGACTCCGTAGCTTCGAGAGGTGACCGCAGCAGGCGGCCAGGAGCACTCGAGGACCCACGGAGGCGACCATGCCGGCCCGCACGCACACCCGGCCACGCCCGGCGACCCCGGGCAGCGTCGACATCCGGCTGCCCTGGTGGGCGCTCGCCCTGCCCGCGCTCGCCTTCGTCGCGCTGCTGACGCTGATACTGAACCCGTCGGACGCCCACGCCGCGACCGGCGATCCGGCGATCACGCAGCTCCTCGAGCGCGTGCAGCAGCTCCTCACGCGCTGACGCGGGGCCTCCGTACCCGGTGAATCCGCATGTCAACTCCCTGCGCCGCATGGCCTGTTTCATGCGAAGCTGGGTCCCATGAGCGTCGCAGAACCCCGCAGGATCGTCCTCTTCCGGCATGCGAAAGCCGACTGGCCCCAGGTGTCCGACCACGACCGCCCGCTCGCCGAGCGGGGCCGCATGGACGCCGCAGTCGCCGGGCGCAGGCTGGCCGACACCGGCATCACCTTCGACCTGGCCCTGTGCTCCACCGCGGTCAGGACCCGCGAGACCTGGAAGCTCGCCGTCCACGAACTCGCGCACCGGCCGAAAACCACCTATGAGGAGCGGGTCTACGAGGCCTCGCCCGGCGAGCTGATCGCCGTGCTCAACGAGATCCCGGACGACGTGCAGAACGTGATCCTGATCGGTCACAACCCGGGCGTGCACGGCCTGGCAGACATCCTCGCGGGCGACTCCGAGGGTGACGCCCGCGAGCGGATGAACCGCCGCGGCTTCCCCGCCGCGTGCTTCGCGGTTCTCTCCTACGACGGTGCCTGGAAGAGCCTGGAGCCGGCCGCCGCCACGCTGACGGACTACTGGGCACCCTCCGAGTGACGGCACCCACGGCAGGAGGGCCCGGCATCGTGGCGGTGCCGGGCCCTCCTCACATCCGCTGCGCGCTCCGTCCGGGGCGGCTCAGCCCTCGTCGTGCGTGTCGGCTGCCTCGACCTCTTCGCGGGTGATGCCCAGCAGATAGAGGACCGTGTCGAGGAAGGGGAAGTTCACCGCCGTGTGCGCGGCCTCGCGGACCACCGGCTTGGCGTTGAAGGCGACCCCGAGACCGGCCGCGTTCAGCATGTCCAGGTCGTTGGCACCGTCACCGATCGCCACCGTCTGCGACAGCGGCACCCCGGCCTCCGCCGCGAAGCGGCGCAGCAGCCGCGCCTTGCCCGCGCGGTCCACGATCTCGCCGGTGACCCGCCCGGTCAGCTTCCCGTCGACGATCTCCAGCGTGTTGGCCTGCGCGAAGTCCAGCCCCAGCCGTTCCTTCAGGTCGTCCGTGACCTGAGTGAACCCACCGGAGACGACCCCGACTTGGTAGCCGAGGCGCTTCAGGGTGCGGATGAGCGTGCGCGCGCCCGGCGTCAGCCGTACCTCGTTGCGCACCTTCTCCACCACCGAGGCGTCCAGCCCCTTCAGCAGGGCGACGCGCGCGTGCAGCGACTGCTCGAAGTCCAGCTCCCCGCGCATCGCCGCGGCCGTCACCTCGGCGACCTGGTCCTCGCAGCCGGCGTGCGCGGCGAACAGCTCGATGACCTCGTCCTGGATGAGCGTGGAGTCCACGTCCATGACCACCAGCCGCTGGGCGCGCCGGTGCAGGCCCGCCGAGACGACGGCGATGTCGACACCCAGTGCCGCCGCGTCGGACGCCAGGGCCGTGCGCAGCGGCTCGGTCTCCACCCCGGAGACGGCGAACTCCACCGCGGTCACCGGGTACTTGGCGAGGCGGAAGATACGGTCGATGTTGCCGCCGGCCTTGGCGATCCGGGCGGCGATGGCAGCCGTCGACTCGGCGGTGAGCGGGTGACCGAGGACCGTCACCAGGGAGCGCCCGTGACCACGGGGACGGTTGTCGCCGTGCCCCGAGATGATCTCCGCCTGCATCTTCATCGACTCGGCCCAGCTGTGCACGGTGGCCCTCAGATCGCCCTCCAGGCCCGCCGGCGGCTGGGTGACCAGCACGCACAGCACCAAGCGGCCCCGGGTGACGACCTGCTCGATGTCGACCACGTCGACGAGGTAGGCGGCAAGGGTGTCGAAGAGGCCGGCCGTGATGCCCGGCCTGTCCTTGCCGAAGATCTTGACGAGGAGAGTGGGGACCTCGGAGGTCTGCGAAGCGCTCATGGTGTCACCACCGTATCCGGCACCCAGTGCCTTCCGCCCGTGAGGTCCGCCTGACGGACACGGAACAATGGGTGTCGGGCCGATGTAGAGGATCTTGCCGCTGGACGACGGCGCGCCCGCTGCGCCACCGGTCTACGGCTCGGGCTCTACCACGACTGTGACACGCCCGCGCTCGCGACGGGCGGCACCGGGTCGTCCGCTCCACGCGGCCCCCACGGGGTCACCTCCTGGGCCTGCCGGGCGGAGACGGAGGCACCGGCGGAGGGGGCGGCGGCCCCTCGTCCGGCGGGTCCGGCGCGCGATCACGCGGGCGCGCGCCGGGACGGCCCCGGGGTGCGGGAGGGAGCGGGCCGAGAGGCCGGGCCACGGTGGGGGCGCCGTACACGTCGTTCCCGCTCGACGGCGGCCGCGCGTCCTCGGGCTCCTTCCGGAACCGCTCCGGCACCTGGAGATAGGGGTTCGTGTCCGGGTTCGGGGGCCGGTACGGCCTGCCCGGCGCGTACGGTCCGGCCCCGTCGCCACGGCCGTACGCAGAGCGCCCGGACGCACCGCCGTACCCCGGATCCGCGCCCCGCACCCCACCCCGCCCCGGCCCCACCGCGCGCGCCCCCGCGGCCCCCGCCACCCGGGCGAGCAGCGCTCCCGCCGCCCCGGCCCCCGCACCCCACAGGGCCCCCAGAAGCAGCGCCATGCCCAGGTGACCGTGCAGCTCGATGCCCGCGCCGAAGGCGTCGAAGCCCAGCACGGACAGCGAGGCGTCCACCGAGACATCGGCCAGCCAGGCGAGGAAGGGCAGAGCGAGCGCGGTCGCGATCCCGAGCCGCAGAGCGCAGCGGCCGGCGAACCCCGCCGTACCGACCGGCCCGGGCAGCGGCGTCCGTACCGCCGTCAGTACCCCGGCCAGCAGCATCATCAGCGCCGTCGCGACCACGAGCAGCCACACCCGCCCGTCCAGCTCGGCCAGCCGGCCCACCGTGACGGGCTGGTCCGAGTGTGCGCTCAGAAGCTGGTCGAGCGGGTGGGGCAGCACGGTGCCCAGTGCGCCGGTGGCCTTGCCGTCCCACGGGACGAACAGGCCGATCGGGACGCCCAGCCACACCCCGTTCGGGGCGCCCAGCAGGGCCGCGCCCGCGATCCGGCGCGGATGGTCGTCGCCGATCGCCGCGTACGCCGCCGCCGCGAGCCCGGCGGCCACGGCCGTCAGCAGCACGGTGACGAGCGCCGACACGGCCGGCCGCACGACCCGGTGCACGGCGTCCCAGCCGGGCGGCAGGGGAGTGCGCCGGGAGGCGAGCAGGGCGATCAGCAGGATTCCGGCGGACCAGCAGAGGCCGCCGAGGAGGGTGGGCGCGGTGTCCACGGTGAACCCGACGGCGGCCTTCGCGTGGATCAGATCGCCGATCCGGTCCGGCAGCAGCCCGCCGATGTCCCCCAGGCCGGGGATGCGCAGGCCGCCCCCCTTGCCGCCCCCGCCTGGCAACTTGTCCAGACCGAGCGAGCCGCCGTCGATCGTGATGACGTCGTGTCCGGCCCACGCCAGCCCGCCCAGCGTGGCCACGAAGAGGGCGACCACCGCGCCTGCGCGCGCGAGGAGTTCGGACGGCGCGATCACAACTCCGGCCGTACGCAGGGACCGTAGGAAGAACCACGACAGCAGCAGGGCACCGACCAGGCTCACCCCCAGTGGCGTGATCTCGACGGCCGTGTGGGCCTCGGCGCCCTTCAGCCCGAAAGCGGACACATCGCCCGACGGTGAGACCGAACCACCCGCCCCGAGCGCCACAACAGCCGCCGTCATGGGGCCCAGTGAGCCCGCCGCGTCCGCCTGCAGCAGATGCAGACCGAGCGCGGCCGTGCCCGCCATCCCTATCAACGCCCAGCTGACGGCGGCGATCGCGGACAGCAGGATGTCCGTCCACGGCAGCGAGGTGCCGTGCCGTGCGGTCTCGACGCCCGTGGCAGCACTCATGGCAGAGCCCCCGATCCGCGGCGCGGCACCGGAGCCGCGCTTGTCCCCCTCGCGGGGGATTACCACTCTCCGGCCCGGTTTCAACCCCGTCAACGGGGCGAGTTGAAGCGCGTACGGGCGCCCTCGACAAGGCCCGACTTTCGGTCACGGGGCCCCGCCTGAAATAGTTCCCCACGATGTTCGACATCCCTAGACTCCCTGTGATGGGGGTAACTCGGGGGACAACTCAGTGGGGCATGGAGTGCCGGAACTCGTACTGGAAACAAACGGACAGACCTGGACGCTCGATTCGTCCAGGTCTTACACCCTCGGACGCGATCCGCAGGGTGACATCGTCTTCGACGACGCCAGGGTCTCCTGGCGTCACGCCACGGTCAGCTTCAACGGCCGCAGTTGGGTCATTGAGGACCACGGCAGCACCAACGGCACCTTCGTGCAGGGCCAGCGGATAAGTCAGACCGAGATCGGCCCGGGCTCGGCGGTGCACCTCGGCAACGCGACCGACGGACCGCGCCTGAACCTGTCCGGCGCCGCCGCGGCAGCTCAGCCTCAGCAGCAGGCCGCGCCGTACGCCGCCCAGGGCGCGGGGGCCGGCTGGGCGCAGCAGGCTCCGCCGCAGCAGGCTCAACAGCAGGCCCCTCAGGGGGGTTGGCAGCAGCCGCAGCAGGGCGCGCCGATCCCGCAGCAGCAGGGCGCACCGGCCGAGCAGTACGCACAGAAGGTGCCCGGTGGTGGCGCGGGGGCGCCGCCGGTCTACGGCGACCGCAGCCCCACGACCTTCCACCAGTTCGCCATAGGCAACGTGATGCGCATCGGCCGTGCCCTGGAGAACGAGCTGGTCGTCTCCGACCTGCAGGTCTCCCGGCACCACGCCGAGTTCCACTCGATGCCCGGCGGCCGCTTCGAGATCCGTGACCTGGGCTCGCACAACGGCACCTACGTCAACGGCCAGCCGATCGCCAAGGGCGGCTCGGTACAGCTCGGCCCGAACGACATCGTCGGCGTCGGCCACTCCACCTTCCGTATCGTCGGCGACCGCCTCGAGGAGTTCGTCGACACCGGTGAGGTCTCCTTCTCCGCGCGCCACCTGACCGTCACGGTCGACGGCGGCAAGCAGATCCTGAAGGACGTCTCCTTCGGCGTCCCGGAGAAGTCGCTGATCGCGGTCATCGGCCCGTCCGGTTCCGGCAAGTCGACCCTGCTGAAGGCGCTGACCGGCTACCGGCCCGCCAACCAGGGCGAGGTGCTGTACGACAACCGCAACCTGTACAAGCAGTTCGCCGAGCTGCGCCAGCGCATCGGTCTGGTCCCGCAGGACGACATCCTGCACAAGGAGCTGACCGTCAAGAAGGCCCTCAAGTACGCGGCCAAGCTGCGCTTCCCCGCCGACACCACGGCCCAGGAGCGCGACGCCCGTATCGACGAGGTGCTGCGCGAGCTGAAGCTCGACATCCACAAGGACAAGAAGGTCACGTCCCTCTCCGGTGGTCAGCGCAAGCGTGTGTCGGTGGCCCTGGAGCTGCTCACCAAGCCGTCGCTGATCTTCCTGGACGAGCCGACCTCGGGCCTCGACCCGGGCATGGACCGCGACGTCATGCAGCTGCTGCGGGGCTTGGCCGACGACGGCCGCACGGTCCTCGTGGTCACCCACTCCGTGGCGGAGCTGGCGATCTGCGACAAGCTCCTGGTGATGGCGCCCGGCGGTTCGGTGGCCTACTTCGGCCCGCCGGAGGAGGCGCTGAACTTCTTCGGCTACGACACCTGGGCCGACGTCTTCTCCGCCTTCGAGAACTACCGCGACTACGACTGGGCGGGCCGCTGGAAGGGCTCGCAGCACTACCAGATGTACGCCGCGGACATCGACGCCGTCGCCCCGCAGTCCGTACACATGCCTCCGCCGCAGGCGATGAAGCCGCCCAAGCCGCAGGGCTGGGGTTCGCAGCTGATGACCCTGATCCGGCGGTACGTGGCGGTCATAGCCTCCGACAAGGGATTCCTGGCGCTGACGGTGATCCTGCCGGCGGTGCTCGGCGCGGTCAGCCTGCTGATCGACCACAACCGGGGCCTGCTGGTCAACGAGGCGGTCAATCCGCGCACCGGCGCGCACGTCCCGAACGGCACGGCCACCACGGTGCTGCTGATTCTCGCGGTCGGCGCGTGCTTCGCCGGTGCGGCCAACTCGGTGCGTGAGCTGATCAAGGAACGGGTCATCTACGAGCGGGAGCGCGCGACCGGCCTGTCCCGGTCGGCCTACCTGATGTCGAAGGTGGTCGTCCTGGGTGCGGTCACCGTGCTCCAGGGCCTGATGGTCGGCGTGATCGGCTTCTCCAGCCGTGAGATCCCGGACAAGGGGCTCGTCCTCGGCAGCTCGACACTGTTCGAGCTGTGCCTGCCGATCATGGCGCTCGGCTTCACCTCGATGATGTTCGGCCTGGTGATCTCCTCGCTGGTGAAGACCGCCGAGAAGACCATGCCGCTGCTGGTGATGTTCGCGATCATCCAGGTCGTCTTCACCGGCTGCCTCTTCACCCTGCACGGCACCCTCGGCGTCAACGAGTTCTCGTACCTGATGCCGTCGCGCTGGGCGGTGGCCGCCGCGGGCGCCACGCTGGACTTCAACAACATCGCGCCGAACACCGACGACCCGAGCAGCACGGACCCGCTGTGGAACCACGAGGCCTCGGCCTGGGGTCTGGACATGTTCGCGCTGATCGTTCTCGGTGTGGTCTGCGGCTTCTTCGTCGCCCGCTTCCTGCGCCGGCACGAGCCGGAGGTCATGCGGAAGTAACCGCGCCCGTACGACGCGAAGGGCGGCACCCCCTCACAGGGTGCCGCCCTTCGGCGTTGCGTCGTCAGAGGTCCGCGCTGCCTCAGTACGCGCTGTTGACGTTGTCGATCGAGCCGTACTTGTCGGCCGCGTAGTTGGCCGCGGCGGTGATGTTGGCGACCGGGTTGTAGATGTTCCACGAGGTGCCGCCGACGTGGTACGCGTTGAAGGTCGGCGGGATGACCTGCAGCAGGCCCTTCGACGGGATGCCGTTGATCGCGTTGATGTCCCAGTTGTTGATGGCCATGGGGTTGCCGGACGACTCGCGCATGATGTTCTTGTGCAGGCCGTTGTAGCTGCCCGGGATGCCCTTGGCCTTCATGATGTCCAGGGCCTGGCGGATCCAGCCGTCGAGGTTGTTCGCGTAGGTCTTCGCGGCGACCAGCTGGATCTGGGGGCGCTGCGCGGAACGGCTCGCGGCCTCCTTGGCTGCGCGCTCCTGGGCGGCCTTCTTGACGGCCTCGGCGGCGGCCTTCTGCTTCGCCGCGGTCTCGGCCTTCGCCTTGACGGCGGCGTCGACCGCGGCCTTCTGCTTGGCGGCGAAGGCGTCGAGCTTGACGGTCTCCGTGGCGAGCTGGCTGGTGAGCGTGCCCTTGACGTCCTTGACCGGCTGGGCGGCCACCTGCGGCGCCTCGGCCGGGGCACCGGCGGAGATGGTCTCGGCGCTGCTGGGCACGGCCGAGAAGGCGAGAGCGGCGGCGCCGAGGACGCCGACACCGGCGATCGCGATCTTGTGGTGCTTGGTCAGCGAGCGACTATGGCCACGGGTGAGGATGTTCTTGGGCATGCTGATGGACCTCTTCGGATAGCGCGGAGGTCGCTCTGCGTCACGCCGGAGGAATCCGGTCCTCCTGCACGAACGCCGCGGGGGGAACCCCGCAGCGCTGAGCGACGGGAGCAATTCTTAGCGGCCGCAAAATCCCGTGGCAAAGGTGTGACGTACGATCCCCGGTAGTGGATCGGGGAAGGGCAAAACGGGACAGACTGGAACGTCTGCCCCGTTCGTGCCGGGAGGCTATATCTCCTATGTCCGTTCGTACGTGATGTGTGCCCTATGCGCGGGCTCACATCGGAGGCGTGACGGTCTCACCAGGAGTTGCCGTCGCAACGCTCTGCGTGAGGGGTCTCCTGCGGGAGGATGAGGTGGACGTCGCCGAACTCGTGCCACAGGTAGAGCCCGCGCAGCGCCTCCTCGTACGCGCGGTCGACCGCGGCCCGCCCCGCGACCGCCTGCAGCATCAGCAGATGCGAGGCCTCCGGCTCGTGCAGCCCGGTCAGCAGCCCGTCGACCACGCGTACCCCCCGCTCGGGCGTGACCACCAGATCGGTCCACCCCTCGGCCGCCCGCACCACCCCGTCCGGCCCGGTCGCCGACTCCACGGCCCGCACGGCCGTCGTCCCCACCGCGATCACCCGCCCGCCCAGCCGTTTCCCACCACCACCCTTCCAAGGAAGCGCCTCGCGCCCTGCTTGCTTCGCCCTCACGGCGTTGATCAGCCGCGCCGACGCCGCCGGCACCGCGAACCGCTCCGGGTACGGCGGCTCGTGCGCCTCCGCCGACGCCACCCCCGTGTGCAGAGTGATCGGCGCGAACTGCACCCCACGGCTCACCAGCTCCGCCACCAGCCGCGCGGTGAAGGGCCGCGCCGCACTCGGCATCTCCGCGCTGCCCGCCCCGTCCGGCGAGGGCAGCGCGAACACCGTCTGATAGACGGACAGCGGCTGGTCCCGCTCCGTATAGGAGTAGCGGATGGGCCGCCCGTGCTCCCGCAGCAGCCGATGGACCTCCGCCCCGGACACCCGCGCCCACCAGAGTCGCTCACCCCGCTCGCTCAGCGGCTCCTCCAGCACCAGCCGGGCCCCGCCCGGCAGCCACACCTCTCTCCGCGCGGGCCCTCCCGCCCTGTTTTCTTTACGCGCGCGCGTAGTACCCCTCCCGTCCGGATCCCGCAGCTCGACCGCCCACCGCCCGTCGTCCCCGCGCGTGGAGAAGTGCACCACCACGCGCGCGTGCCCGATCCGCCCGTCCACCGCGGCGGCCAGTGTGGGCGAGGTGTTCACCACCAGCAGGTCCCCCGCCCGCAGCAGCCGCGGCAGCTCGGCGAACTCGTGGTGGGTCACCTCGGTGCCGCGCGACACCAGCAGCCGTACGTCGTCCCGGTCAAGACCGGGCCCGCGCTGCTCGGCCGGCACCCGCGCCGACAGCTCCTCCGGCACCTTCACCGCGATGGTCATCGCCCCTCCGCCAGGGCCGGCGCCGCATACCGCCCGCTCGCCGGCCGCTCGTCCAGCAGCCGCAGGAACGCCGGTACGACACTGCCGGGCGCCGGACGCGGATCGTCGTCGTCCGGTACGGCCGCCGCGTACAGGTCCGTGGCCATGTCCCCGGGATCCACCGCCCACACCCGCAGCCCCGGCTCCTCCGCGCCGAGCACCGCGGCGAGCTGGTCCAGGGCCGCCTTCGAGGCGCCGTAGCCGCCCCACGTCTCGTACGCCTCCGCCGCCGCGTCCGAGCTGACCGCGACGACCGCGCCCGCCGGCGACTCCCGCAACAGCGGCAGCGCCTCCTGGACCAGGCCCAGCGCCGCCACCACGTTCACCTCCAGCGCCCGCCGCAGCCCCGTGAGGGGCAGCTCCGCCAGCCGCACCAGTGGCTCGGCACCCAGCGCGCTGGCGTTGCTCACCACCAGGTCGACACCGCCCAGCTTCCGCGCGGCGGCCACCAGCTCGGCCCGGTGCCCCGCGTCCGTGACGTCCCCGGGCAGCGCCTCCACCCGCGTACCGTGCCCGGCGACCGCCTCCGCGGCCTCGTCCAGGGGCCCCGCGCCACGGGCGTCGAGCACCAGGTCCCAGCCCCGCGCGGCCAGCGCCTCGGCGAGCGCCCGCCCCAGGCCCTTGGAGGCCCCCGTGATGATCGCTACCGGCATGACAACCGTCCCCTCGTCGCTTGCCGCCCTCGTCGGAGCGGTGACCACAACGTAGGAACGGCACCCCCCGCGCCGCCTCGGACGCGGGCCTCAATACGGTGGGGTCCTTCGACGTACGCCGCACGTCGCGGGGCCGGAGACCTACCTCACCGGTCCTAGGTCCATCGGACCGGACCCGGCGGTCACCGGTCCGATCCGCACCGTCACACCCCGCCGGTACCGTGAGGACATGAGTCAAGGCCCCCGGTCCGGTCTGGCCGCGGTGAGTTCCGCGCTGCTGGCCATGAGCAGGCATCTGGAGGTGCGCGACGTCCTCAAGACGATCGTCGCCTCCGCCCGCGAGCTGCTCGACGCGCAGTACGCCGCCCTCGGCGTCCCCGACGACCACGGCGGCTTCGCCCAGTTCGTCGTCGATGGCGTCAGCGACGCCCAGTGGAAGGCGATCGGCCCGCTGCCCCGCCAGCACGGCATCCTCGCCGCGATGCTGCAGGAGGCCCGGTTCGAGCGCCTCGCCGACGTGCGCAAAGACCCGCGCTTCGAGGGCTGGCCGTCCGCCCACCCGGAGATGTCCGACTTCCTGGGCCTGCCGATCAGGGACGGCGACGAGGTCATCGGCGCCCTGTTCCTGGCCAACAAGAACTGTCCCAAACCGGAAGGCACCTGCGGCTTCACCGAGGAGGACGAGGAACTGCTCGCCATCCTCGCCCAGCACGCCGCGATCGCCCTCACCAACGCCCGCCTCTACGAGCGCAGCCGCGAGCTGACCATCGCCGAGGAGCGCTCCCGCCTCGCCCACGAGCTGCACGACGCCGTCAGCCAGAAGCTCTTCTCCCTGCGCCTGACCGCCCAGGCCGCGGCCGCGCTGATCGACCGCGACCCCACCCGCGCCAAGGGCGAGCTGCACCAGGTCGCCGCGCTCGCCGCCGAGGCCGTCGACGAACTGCGCGCCGCCGTGGTGGAGCTGCGCCCCGCCGCCCTGGACGAGGACGGCCTGATCGCCACCCTGCGCACCCAGATACAGGTCCTCGACCGCGCCCACACCGCGCACGTCACCTTCGCCGGCAACGGCTTCCGCGCCCTGCCGGCCGCCCAGGAGGAGGCCCTGCTCAGGGTCGCCCAGGAAGCCCTGCACAACGCCCTGCGGCACTCCGGCGCCGGGCACGTCGGCGTGAGCGTGGACCGGCGCGGCGGCGGAGCCGTGCTGCGCGTCAGCGACGACGGCAGCGGCTTCGACCCCCGGTCGGTCCGCAGCGCCGGACGGCACCTGGGCCTGGTCTCGATGCGGGACCGGGCGAGCGGTGTCGGCGGCACACTGACCGTGGAATCGGCGCCCGGCAAGGGCACCACGATCGAGATGGAGGTCCCCGGTGGCTGACGCAATCAAGGTGCTGCTGGTCGACGACCACCAGGTCGTCCGCCGGGGCCTGCGCACGTTCCTGGAGGTGCAGGACGACATCGAGGTCGTCGGCGAGGCCGCCGACGGCGCCGAGGGAGTCGCCCGTGCCGAGGAACTGCGGCCCGACGTCGTCCTCATGGACGTCAAGATGCCGGGCATGGACGGCATCGACGCCCTGCGCAGACTTCGCGAACTGGACAACCCCGCGCGCGTGCTGATCGTCACCAGCTTCACCGAGCAGCGCACGGTCGTCCCGGCCCTGCGCGCGGGCGCCGCCGGGTACGTCTACAAGGACGTGGACCCCGACGCGCTGGCCGGCGCCATCCGCTCCGTGCACGCGGGGCACATCCTGCTGCAGCCCGAGGTCGCCGGTGCCCTGCTCTCCCAGGAGGAGGCCAACTCGGGACAGGGACGAGGGGGCTCGCTCACCGAACGGGAGCGCGAGGTGCTCGGCCTGATCGCCGACGGCCGGTCCAACCGGGAGATCGCCCGTGCTCTCGTGCTGTCCGAGAAGACCGTCAAGACGCACGTCTCCAACATCCTGATGAAGCTGGACCTCGCCGATCGCACCCAGGCCGCCCTGTGGGCCGTACGCCATGGCGTGACCGGCTGAAACGCCCTCCCCAACGCCTCACGGACGGCAACTCGGAAGGTTCCGTTCCGGGCTGAGATTCATACCGTCGTGGGAATGTCACCCGGATGGCGCATCCTCCGGTGATCTCCGCCGTTCTCCAGTGCGTGCCGCGGTGAACCGTCGCGGCGAACGCCAAGGAGGGCTCAGACAGTGAAGAACCTGAAGAAGGCAGCGGCCGTGACGATGGTGGCCGGTGGTCTGGTGGCCGCCGGCGCGGGGATGGCCTCCGCCACGGACGGGGCCTGGGCCGGCGGTGCCGCCCACGGCTCTCCGGGTGTCGGCTCGGGCAACGTCGTCCAGGCCCCGGTGCACGTCCCGGTGAACGTGTCCGGCAACAGCGTGAACGTCATCGGCGTGCTGAACCCGGCCTTCGGCAACCTCGGCCTCAACCAGTGAGGCACGGCCACTGACGACCTCAGGCCTCCCGGGCCCACCGGGAGGCCTGTCCGGTTTTCATCCGAGTGGCCTGAACGGGGGCTCGGCGGGCGCACCCCGCACCCCGGCGAGGACTCCGGCGTTGATCAGCGCACGACCCACGGCCGGGTCGGACCCGCACACGCAGGAGGTACCCGTTCCATGAACATCGCCAAGAAGGCCGCCCTCGCCCTGACCGTCGCCGGCATCGCCGCAGGCGCCTCCGCCGGAGCCGCCATCGCCGACTCGACCGCGAACGGCGCGGCCACGACCTCCCCGGGTGTCGCTTCGGGCAACGTCGTCCAGGCCCCGGTCCACGTCCCGGTGAACGTGACCGGCGACAGCGTGAACGTGATCGGCGCCCTGAACCCGGCCTTCGGCAACACGACGGCCAACGGCTGAGGCGGCAAGCAGCCGAGAGGGCTCCTCGACCGCCTCGGGGAGCCCCTGCCGGCTCAGCGACCGCGCTCCCGCTCCTCCACGACGGAGTTGTACGCCGCCACCTGCGCCCGCCGGGCCGTCCGCTCGACCGGCCGCAGCGCCGCGGACCGCGCCGCCATCTCGGCGGAGCTGACCGCACCCCCGTGCCCGTTGCCGTAGGCCAGGGACACCAGCATCCCCACCCGCTGCGCCAGCTCCAGCACCCGCACCGCACGAGGCGGGTAGCCGGGCGCCAGCACCTGCCGCCCCCGCTCGGCCCGCGCCCGGTAAGCGTCGATCGCCGCCTCCGCCACCGGACCCGACCCGGCGACATCCAGCTTCGACAGCACCTCCGTCGCCTCCCGCAGGGCCTCCGCCAGCTCCCGCTCCGCCTCGCCCAGCGACGGCACATCGGCGGGCGGCGCCTCCCGCACCGGCAGCACATGCCAGGCGACCTCGATATGCAGATCACCGTCGGGCCCGGCCGCGTACACCTCCGGAACCAGCCCGAACGCGGCGCCGAAGCAGACCACCGCCTCCTCGGCCTCCAGCGCCCGCGCATTGAACTCCGGCGGACCGCTCAGCCCCAGCGGATGACCGGGCGCGGGCAGCGCGACCCGCAGGCCGGTCACCCCCAGCGTCCGCAGCCGCCCGAGCGCGAGCGTGAGCCCGACCGGCGCCGGCTCACCCGGCAGCCCCTGGACCCGGTGCACCGCGTCCTCGCCCACGATGGCGAGTGCGGCGTCGTCCGGAGAGATATCTCCGGCCAAAAGGGCATTTCCCCAAGCGGCAAGGCGTCCTGAACGCGGTTCCGAGAGCATGCCCCCACCCTAAGGACCGGACCGATGGAATGGAGCGGCGCACTCGTGGCGTAGATTTCATGGGGGGCTGCGCCCACCGGCGCGGCGGACCGAGCCCACAGGCGTACGCGACAGCCGAGACCGGCACACTGCAAGGGGAGACAACGCGCTCATGAGCGATGTTCTGGAGCTTCAGGACGTATCCGTGGTCCGCGAGGGCCGGGCTCTGGTGGACCAGGTCTCCTGGTCGGTCAAGGAGGGAGAGCGCTGGGTCATCCTCGGCCCCAACGGCGCCGGCAAGACCACCCTCCTGAACGTCGCCTCCAGCTACCTCTACCCCAGCAAGGGCACCGCCACCATCCTCGGCGACACCCTCGGCAAGGTCGATGTCTTCGACCTGCGCCCGCGCATCGGCGTGGCCGGCATCGCCATGGCCGACAAGCTCCCCAAGCGCCAGACCGTCCTGGAGACCGTGCTGACGGCCGCGTACGGCATGACGGCCCACTGGCAGGAGGAGTACGACGAGGTCGACGAGCAGCGCGCCCGCGCCTTCCTCGACCGCCTCGGCATGAGCGACTACGTCGAGCGCCGCTTCGGCACCCTCTCCGAGGGCGAGCGCAAGCGCACCCTGATCGCCCGCGCCCTGATGACCGACCCCGAGCTGCTCCTGCTCGACGAGCCCGCCGCCGGCCTCGACCTCGGCGGCCGCGAGGACCTGGTCCGCCGCCTGGGTCGGCTGGCCCGCGACCCCATCGCCCCCTCGATGATCATGGTCACCCACCACGTCGAGGAGATCGCCCCCGGCTTCACCCACGTCCTGATGATCCGTCAGGGCAAGGTTCTCGCCGCCGGCCCGATCGAGCTGGAACTGACGTCCCGTAACCTCTCCCTCTGCTTCGGCCTGCCGCTCGTCGTCGAGCAGGTCGGCGACCGCTGGACCGCGCAGGGCCTGCCCCTGTCCTGACGCCGCCCCGCTCCCCGTTCGCGCCCTGTCCGTCGCCCGAACGCGGTCCTACCATGACCATGTGAACGACATCTCCGCATGGGTGTGGTGGCTCGTCGGCGCGGCGGCGCTCGGAATCCCGCTCGTGGTCACCGCGATGCCGGAGTTCGGCATGTTCGCGGTGGGAGCCGTCGCGGCCGCGGTCGTCGCCGGCCTGGGCTTCGACGTCGTGATCCAGGTGCTCGCCTTCGTCGTCGTCTCGGTCGCCCTCATCGCCGTGGTCCGCCCCATCGCAGCCCGGCACAGCAGACAGCGGCCTCAATTCGCCACCGGCATCGACGCCTTGAAAGGCAAGCAGGCCGTCGTCCTGGAGCGCGTCGACGGCTCCGGCGGCCGCATCAAGCTCGCCGGTGAGATCTGGTCGGCCCGCGCCCTGGACACCGGTCGTGCCTACGAAGTCGGCCAGGAGGTGGACGTCGTGGACATCGAGGGAGCCACCGCGATCGTCATCTGAGCCATCCTCCCTGCGAGTTGGGCGACGGTCTGACAGACTCGACCAGCAAGATCTTCAACAGCCATAAGATCTGCCGAAGGCGCCGAGGCGGAGAAGGGTACGGGGAACGATGGACGCGATCATCATCGTCCTGATCATTCTGGTGGTGTTGGTCTTCATCGCCCTGATCAAGACGATCCAGGTCATCCCACAGGCCAGCGCTGCAATCGTGGAGCGCTTCGGCCGCTACACGCGGACACTCAACGCGGGCCTCAACATCGTGGTCCCGTTCATCGACACCATCCGCAACCGCATCGACCTGCGCGAACAGGTCGTACCGTTCCCGCCCCAGCCGGTGATCACCCAGGACAACCTGGTCGTGAACATCGACACGGTCATCTACTACCAGGTCACGGACGCGCGGGCGGCCACCTACGAGGTCGCCAGCTACATCCAGGCCATCGAGCAGCTCACGGTCACCACGCTCCGCAACATCATCGGTGGCATGGACCTCGAACGCACCCTGACCTCCCGCGAGGAGATCAACGCGGCCCTGCGCGGCGTCCTCGACGAAGCCACCGGCAAGTGGGGCATCCGCGTCAACCGCGTCGAGCTGAAGGCCATCGAGCCGCCCACCTCCATCCAGGACTCGATGGAGAAGCAGATGCGCGCCGACCGTGACAAGCGCGCGGCGATCCTCACCGCGGAAGGTACGCGCCAGGCGGCCATCCTCACCGCCGAGGGTGAGAAGCAGTCCCAGATCCTGCGCGCCGAGGGTGAGGCCAAGGCCGCCGCCCTGCGCGCCGAGGGCGAGGCCCAGGCCGTCCGTACGGTCTTCGAGGCGATCCACGCCGGCGACCCGGACCAGAAGCTGCTCAGCTACCAGTACCTGCAGATGCTCCCGAAGATCGCCGAGGGCGACGCCAACAAGCTCTGGATCGTCCCCAGCGAGATCGGCGACGCCCTCAAGGGCCTGTCCGGCGCCATGGGCAACTTCGGCTCCCTGGGCGGCGGGGCCTCCGTCCCGCCCCAGAACAACGGGCCCAGCACGGAACGCCGCGAAAAGCCGAGCATCGACTGACGGTTCTTCACAACGCCGGTGCCTGCCGCGCCCCTTCAGGGGCGCGGGGCCAGGTCAGGCAGCGTCCAGAGCCAGCCAGTCAGGCAGAGCCGCAAGGTCCTCCTGGCCCAGAGCCAAGAGCATCGCATCCGCGGGAGTCGGCTCGAACGGCTCCCGAAGCAAGGCCATCCCGGCCTCCTCCGGAGTCCGATTGGCCTTCCGGTGATTGTCCTCCGCACACGCGGCGACCGTGTTCAGCCACGTGTCCTGCCCACCCTGCGACCGCGGCAGCACATGGTCCACGGTCATCGCCCTGCGCCCGCAGTACGCGCACCGGTGCTGGTCCCGGACCAGCACCCCCCGCCTCGACCACGGAGCTTGTCTTCGGAACGGCACCCGTACGTACCTGCACAGCCTGATCACCCGAGGCGCGGGTATGTCCACATCGGCACCGCGCATGCGCAGTTCGGGATGGGCCTGCTCGACGACGGCCTTGTCCTGCAGGACCAGGACGACCGCTCGGTTCAGAGTCACCGTCGACAGCGGCTCGAAGCTCGCGTTCAGGACCAACGTGTCACGCATCCAGCCCACCTCCCGTGTGCACCTGCCCACCCCCCGGCGGGCTTGGATCAACTCTGTACGGGCGCGCCGAGATGGACAACGCAATAAAAAATGCCCGCCTCCGATCACTTCCAAGACCGGAGGCGGGCAAACGTTCAATGAACGCTTGGCTGAATCGTGCGCTGCGTCAGCCCTGGGCGGCGTTCTCGTACTCGCCGATGAGCTGGGCACGCGCGAGCGCGTGGAAACGCAGATTGAAGCCGACGACGGCCGGAGAGACGTCCGCGTTCGGGCCGAGCTTCTCCTGGTCCACCGCGTACACCGTGAAGACGTACCGGTGCGGGCCGTCCCCGGGCGGCGGAGCGGCACCGCCGAAGTCCTTCGACCCGTAGTCGTTGCGCACGTGCACCGCGCCCTCGGGCAGGCCCTCGAACTTGCCGCCGCCGGCACCGGCCGGCAGCTCCGTCACCGAGGCGGGGATGTCGAACAGGACCCAGTGCCAGAACCCGCTGCCGGTCGGCGCGTCGGGGTCGTAGCAGGTCACGGCGAAGCTCTTGGTCTCCGCGGGGAAGCCCTCCCACCGCAGCTGCGGCGAGGTGTTCCCCTCGGCGTAGACCTGAGCGCTCCCCAGCGTCGCGCCCTCCTCGATGTCCTCACTCGTCACCGTGAACGACGGCACGGGCGGATGGAAGTCGTGGGGGAGCGGCCGCCGCTTGAGCTCGGTCACCTCGGTACCTCCTGATCGATCTTGTTCAGTAGGTCAGAGCCTAGAACCAGTTGCGCTTGCTGCCGACCTCGGACAGCCACTGGTTGAGGTAAGCCGCCCAGTCGGTCCCGTGGAAGTCGTTCAGACCCACCTGGAAGGAGCGGAAGGTGTCCGAGCCCTCGCTGAACAGACCCGGCTTCTTGTCCATCTCCAGGACGACGTCCATGGCGTGCTCGTCGGCCACGAAGCTCAGCTCGACCTGGTTCAGGCCGCGGTACTGCGACGGCGGGTAGAACTCGATCTCCTGGTAGAACGGCAGCCGCTGCCGGGTACCCCGGATGTGACCGCGCTCCATGTCCGCGTTCTTGAAGCGGAAGCCCAGCTGGATGAAGGCGTCCAGGATCGCCTTCTGCGCCGGCAGCGGGTGCACGTTGATCGGGTCCAGGTCGGAGGAGTCCACGGCGCGGGCGATCGCCAGCTCGGTGGTCACCCCGATGTGCATCCCGCGCAGCGCCTGCCCGTCGATCATCGTGACCGGCGTCTCCCAGGGGATCTCCAGGCCGAACGGCACCGCGTGCACGGCCCCCGCCTGCAGCTCGAAGGCACCGCCGAGCCGCACCTTGGTGAACTCGATGTCCTGCTTGTACTCCTGGTCGCCGCTCTCGACCTCGACCCGCGCCTGCAGGCCGACGGACAGACCCTCGATGTCCTGGTTCACGGACCCGCCCTGGATCCGCACCTCGCCCTGGACCACGCCGCCCGGTACGGCATTGGTCTCGGTCAGCACCGTCTCGACCGAGGCCCCGCCGGCCCCGAGGCTCGCGAGCAGCTTCTTGAACGCCATGACTCTCCCTTTACGAATGGACCCTCGACCCGTACAAACGCGATCCGGTCACGACCGGTTCCGGGTCCACACCCTGGCAAGGGGAGCGAACCTTGACCACCCCTTGGTCCGGAACCCTCTGGACTACGCTCGGACGGCATGATCGCGTCCCCGGACCGTACGCCACTGCGCCGAGAGTTCTTCGACCGCCCTGTTCTGGACGTCGCCCCCGATCTCCTCGGCCGCATCCTGGTGCGCACGACCCCCGACGGTCCGATCGCCGTGCGCCTCACGGAGGTGGAGGCGTACGACGGCCCGAACGACCCGGGCTCACACGCCTACCGTGGCCGCACCGCCCGCAACGAAGTGATGTTCGGTCCGCCCGGACACGTGTACGTCTACTTCACCTACGGCATGTGGCACTGCATGAACCTGGTCTGCGGACCCGAGGGCAGGGCGAGCGCCGTACTGCTCCGAGCCGGTGAAGTCGTCGAGGGCACCGAGCTGGCTCGCAAACGTCGACTTTCGGCCCGGAGTGACAAGGAACTGGCCAAGGGCCCGGCGCGCCTGGCCACCGCCCTCGAGGTCGATCGCGCCCTGGACGGCACGGACGCGTGCGCCTCCGGCGAGACACCACTGAGGATGCTGACCGGTACTCCTGTACCTCCTGACCAGGTGCGCAGCGGTCCACGCACCGGAGTCGCCGGCGAAGGCGGCAACGGCGACGTCCATCCCTGGCGCTTCTGGGTGGCCAACGACCCGACCGTGAGCCCCTATCGGGCCCATGCGCCGAGGCGCCGCTCAAGTTGACGCGCCCCTGCGAGGTGCGTAATGTGGCCCGAGCCGCTGAACCGGGTACGGCGATCGCCTGCAGCCGGAGCGGCCAACCCACTACCTAGCTACAACCCCTCACCGGGGTCGATTCCTGCGCGCCCGCGTGCCTGAATTCGAACCCGCGAGACTCGATTATGAGGCGCCGAGGGAATCGGCTAACGTAGTGAATGTCGAAAGGCCGACGAGCGAAAGCCCGAAAGGCCCAAGACAATCCCGCCGACCGGGAATCGGACGCCGAAAGGATCTGATAGAGTCGGAACCGCCGGAAAGGGAAACGCGAGAGCGGAAACCTGGAAAGCGCCGAGGAAATCGGATCGAGAAAAGATCTGATAGAGTCGGAAACACCGAAGGGAAGCCCGGAGGAAAGCCCGAGAGGGTGAGTACAAAGGAAGCGACCGTTCCTTGAGAACTCAACAGCGTGCCAAAAATCAACGC